>NZ_JBVJFF010000004.1:0-342106 GCF_055587985.1 Streptomyces sp. NPDC046335
GTCATGGAGCCCGGGTTGGCTGTGGCGGCGTTGTGGGATGCGGTGGAGCGGGGTGAGGGGTGTGTGACGGTCACGGACATGGACTGGCCGCGGTTTGCCCGGGCGTTCACCTCGGTGCGTCCTTCCCCGTTGATCAGTGATCTTCCTGAAGTCATGGCTGTGGGTGAGGGGCCGGGGGAGCGGGGTGAGGCAGCGGACGCGGAGCGGGACACCACGGCGGGGCTGCGGCAACGACTGGGCGAACTCACCCTTGCGGAACAGGCCGAGACCCTCCTCGACCTCGTACGCACCCACGCCGCAACCACCCTCGGACATCTCGCCACCGAAGACGTGGTGGCCGACCGCGGGTTCCTTGAGGCGGGGTTTGACTCGCTGACGGCTGTCGAGTTGCGTAATCGGCTGCGTACGGCCACGGGACTCGCACTGTCCACCACCGTGGTGTTCGACTACCCCACACCCTCCGCCCTCGCCCACCACCTGTGCGAGGCCTTCCAGGCTCATGTCGGTGCCGCGGCGAATGGCTCGCGTACCGAAAGCACGGGAGCGGGCGTGGTCGCCGCGGCTGAGTGCGGCGGTGGGCGGGAGGAGCGGGAGATCCGCGAGGTGGTGGCCGCCATTCCGGTGGCGAGGCTGCGACAGGCGGGTCTGCTGGACGCGTTGTTGCGGTTGGCCCAGCCGGAGGGGCAGCGGTCCACCCCGCGCTGGGACAACAAGGCGGAGGCGATTGACGAGATGGACGTCGACAGTCTCATCCAGATCGCGATGGACGACGCGGACCCCGCCTGATCTCTGCGAGCCCCTCCTTCGCGGGACGGCTCCGTAGTCGGTCCGGGTACGGCTCGCGGTGGGTTGTCGTATCCCACCGCGGGTCGGAGGTGCGGTGACGGCGTTCGGCCCTGAGCCGTCGGAGGTACGAGCCCCGCGCGGCCCTGGACGCCATGGCCGCAGCGCTGAGCGTGCGCACGGTGGCGATGCGCACCTCATCCGCCGTCGGTCTTCCCTGCACTCGATGACGGGCAGCCGGTCGAGTGCAGGGCACTGCCCAGGGCGAGCACCGGCGACGTGAGGTCCCCGGCCGTCGTACGGCCGGGCTCGCGCCAGCCACAGGCCGTGATCGACTTCCGGAAGCTCTGCGCACGAAGAAGTGAGCGCCAAGCGGTAGCGCCCGGCGGGAAGATCAGGAAGGCTCCCGCGCATGATCTCGGTAGTGCGGAACGTGGCGAGCGACTGTGCGGATGTCTGCGATCCGGCTCCGTTCGCGAGCGTGGTGACCGGCCGTCGCCTGCGTCCCGAGGGCGGACCGGGCGCCGGGAGACTCAAGGCTTCCCTGGCAGGGAGCTGCCAACGTCACCGGGACCGCCCGAAGTCGCATGATTCCTTGATCCCCGAACGTCTCGAACGTCTCGAACGTCCGGAATATCTCGAACGTCTCGAACGAAGGTGGAGGCACTGATGAGCCATGCACGGAGCACGGGCCAGAACGCCGGTCCGAGCCGGCGCCGCGTCCTGGGCGGCGCCGCCGGACTGGCCGTAGTCGCGGCGGGCCTGCCGTCCGGTGCCGCGTTCGCCGCAGCGACCCGGCCCGCCGAAGGTCGCTGGGCCACACATGCCGCGCACGTGACGATCACCCGTGACGACTGGGGCGTCGCCCACATCATGGGCGACACCGATGCCGACGCGGTGTTCGGGATGATGTACGCCCAGGCCGAGGACGACTTCAACCGGGTCGAGACCAACTACCTGGTGGCCTTGGGGCGTCTCGCCGAGGCCGAGGGCGAGAGCGCGATATGGCAGGACCTGCGCCAGCGGCTCTACCTCGACCACGAGCAACTGAAGAAGAGCTACGCAAAGTGTCCCGCCTGGCTGCGAAAGTTGACGCGGGCCTGGGCGGACGGCCTGAACTTCTACCTCGCCACCCACCCTGACGTACGCCCGCGCGTCATCGACCACTTCGAGCCGTGGATGCCGCTCAGTTTCTCCGAAGGCAGCATCGGCGGCGACATCGAATCCATCCCGCTCAGCCAGCTCGAAGCCTTCTACAGCAAGCGCGAGATCCCGCTGACCGACGAGGAGCGCGGCCTGACGCTCCGCGAACCCACCGGCTCCAACGGTATGGCGATCGCCCCGAGCCGCACCCGCAACGGCCACGCGCTGCTCCTCATCAACCCGCACACCAGCTTCTTCTTCCGCGCGGAACAGCACGTGACCAGCAAGGAGGGACTCAACGCCTACGGCGCCGCCACCTGGGGACAGTTCTTCATCTACCAGGGCTTCAACGCCGACACCGGCTGGATGCACACGTCGAGCGGCGTCGACAACATCGACAACTTCGCCGAGACGATCGTGACCCGCAAGGACGGCAAGCTCTCCTACCGCTACGGCGAAAGGCTGCGCCCCGTGACCGCGAAAAAGGTCACGCTGTCCGTCCGTACCGAGGACGGCGGACAGAAGGAGCGCGACTTCACCACGTACGCCACGCACCACGGCCCCATCGTCCGGGAGGAGGGCGGCAGATGGATTGCGTGTGCGCTGATGAACAAGCCCGTCGACGCGCTCAAGCAGAGCTTCCTGCGCACCACGACCCAGGACTACGAGGAGTACATCCAGGTCGCGGAACTCAAGGCCAACAGCTCGAACAACACCCTCTTCGCGGACTCCAAGGGTGACATCGCCTTCCTGATGCCGCAGTTCATGCCCAGGCGGGACGACCGCTTCGACTACCTCAAGACCGTCGACGGCAGCGACCCGGCCACCGACTGGAACGGACTGCACAGACTGGCGAGCATGCCGCAGGCCGTGAACCCGAAGAACGGCTGGGCGTTCAACACGAACAACTGGCCCTGGACCGCCGCCGGCGACGACAGTCCCGACGCGGCCGACTACCCGCGCTACTTCGACCGGTTCGGCGAGAACCCGCGTGGGCCGCAGGCGGTCCGAGTGCTGAGCGCGCGCGACGACTTCACCCCGCGGACGCTGATCGAGGCCGCCTTCGACCCGTACCTCACCGCCTTTGCCCGGCTGCTCCCCGGCCTCGTCTCCGCGTGGGACGCGCTGCCGAGGGCAGACAAGCAGAAGAGGCGGCTGGCCGGGCCCGTCGCCCTGCTGCGCGACTGGGACACCCGCTGGTCCGCCGAGTCGACCGCCACGTCGGTGGCCGTGTTCTGGGGCGAGGACCTGTGGGAACTCACGTTCCGGGCCGCCGCGGAAGCCGGCCTCTCGGTGTGGGACTACATGGCGGAGCGTGCCACCGACACCCAGCGGCTCGACGCGCTCGGCACAGCGGTGGCGCGCCTTGGCCGGGACTTCGGCGGCTGGCGGGTGCCGTGGGGCGACATCAACCGCTACCAGCGCAACGACGGTGCGATCGTGCAGCAGTTCAGCGACGACAAGCCGAGCAGTCCGGTCCCCTTCACCTCTGCGCGCTGGGGCTCGCTCGCGTCGTTCGGCGCGAAGAGCTACCCCGGGACGAAGCGCTACTACGGCACCAGCGGCAACAGCTTCGTGGCAGTGGTGGAGTTCGGGCCCCGGCTGCGGGCCTGGGCAGTGACGGCGGGCGGCGTGAGCGGGCATCCGGACTCGCCGCACTTCGACGACCAGGTGGAACGCTACTCGAGCGGCGACCTGCGGCCCGTCTACTTTTACCCCGACGAGCTCGACGGGCACATCGAGCGGAGGTACCGGCCGGGCGTGTGACCGGTGGCCGAGGGGATGGGCTCGCCCAAGCGGCCGCATCCCCTCGGCAACCACGCCGGCCACCACGGCGGCGACCTCGCCCTTGCCCGTGAGCCGACCACACACCCATAAGCCAGCCCTGGATGATCCCATAAGCTGGCCTTATGAGGTCATAAATTCGACCCGGCTACTGACTTAGGTTTGCCTTAGTTTAGGCTTCCAGGTGCGTGCCCCCCCGCCACCGCTCGAAGGGAAACCTGAACATGCCTCGCCCTCTGCGGGTAGCCATTGTCGGAGCCGGCCCCGCCGGGATCTACGCTGCCGACGCGCTGCTGAAGTCCGCAGTGGCCGTCGATCCCGGTGTGTCGATCGACCTCTTCGAGCGGATGCCTGCGCCGTTCGGTCTCATCCGGTACGGCGTCGCCCCCGATCACCCGCGCATCAAGGGCATCATCACGGCCCTGCACCAGGTGCTCGACAAGCCCCAGATCCGCCTCTTCGGCAACGTCGACTACCCGAACGACATCAGCCTGGACGATCTGCGCAGCTTCTACGACGGCGTGATCTTCTCCACCGGAGCCACGGCCGACCGCGCCCTCGACATACCCGGCATCGACCTCGACGGTTCGTACGGGGCCGCCGACTTCGTCTCCTGGTACGACGGGCACCCCGACGTGCCGCGCACCTGGCCGCTCGAGGCCGAGAAGGTCGCCGTTCTGGGCGTCGGCAATGTCGCGCTGGACGTGGCGCGCATCCTCGCCAAGACCGCCGAGGAACTGCTGCCGACCGAGATCCCGCCGAACGTCCACGAGGGCCTCAAGGCCAACAAGGCCCTGGAGGTGCACGTCTTCGGCCGCCGCGGACCCGCGCAGGCCAAGTTCAGCCCGATGGAGCTGCGGGAGCTCGACCACTCCCCGAACATCGAGGTCATCGTCGACCCCGAGGACATCGACTACGACGACGGCTCGATCGCCACGCGGCGCGGCAACAAGCAGGCCGACATGGTCGCGAAGACGCTGGAGAACTGGGCGATGCGTGACGTCGGCGACCGCCCGCACAAGCTGTTCCTGCACTTCTTCGAGTCGCCCGTGGAGATCCTCGGCGAGAACGGCGAGGTCGTCGGCCTGCGCACCGAGCGCACCGCCCTCGACGGCACCGGCAACGTCAAGGGCACCGGCGAGTTCAAGGACTGGGACCTCGGCGCGGTCTACCGTGCCGTCGGCTACCTCTCCGACGAGCTGCCGAAGCTGCCCTGGGACGTGGCGTCCGGAACCGTCCCCGACCGGGCTGGCCGGGTGATCGAGGAGTCCGGCGAGCACCTGCCGTCGACGTACGTCACCGGCTGGATCCGGCGCGGACCCGTAGGCCTCATCGGGCACACCAAGGGTGACGCCAACGAGACGGTCGCCAGCCTCATCGACGACCACGAGAACGGCCGCCTGCTCACCCCGGAGGCGCCCGCCCCCGAGGCCGTGGACGCCTTCCTCGCCGAGCGGAACGTCCGCTTCACCACCTGGGAGGGCTGGTACCGCCTCGACGCCGCCGAGAAGGCGCTGGGCGAGCCGCAGGGCCGCGAGCGCGTGAAGCTCGTCGAGCGCGAGGACATGCTGGACGCGAGCGGCGCGTAAGCGACCCGGCAGAGCCCGCACTACCTAGCTCACCGGCACGTCGAGCCGTGCGCGGCGGTGGCTGAAGGTGGCGATGGAGTGCGGGCCGTGGTAGTTGCCCATGCCGCTCTCGCCGACGCCGCCGAACGGCAGCTCCGGCACGCGGAGGTGGGCCATCGGGAGGCCGAAGCCGAGCCCGCCGGACGAGGTCTCCGTGGCGAGGCGGTGCCGGGTGGTCTCGTTGTCCGTGAAACCGTAGAGGGCCAGCGGCTTGTCGCGGTCGTTGATGAAGGCGATGGCCTCGTCCAGGTCCGTGACCTCCACGATGGGCAGGACCGGGCCGAAGATCTCCTCGCGCATCACGGGGTCGTCGCCCTTCACGCCGGTCAGGACGGTCGGCGCGATGTAGACGTCGTCACGGTCGGTCTGCCCGCCGAACGCCGTGGTCCCGGAGTCGAGCAGCGCGGCCACGCGGTCGAAGTGCCGCTGGTTGACCATGCGCCCGTACGCGGCCGAGGACTGCGGGTCGGGGCCGAACAGGTTCTCCACCGCTTCGGCGAGGGCGCTCTCCAGGGCGCGGGCGGTGGCCGGGTCGGTCAGGACGTAGTCCGGGGCGACGCAGGTTTGCCCGGAGTTGCGGAACTTGGTGTCCGCGAGGCGGGCCGCCACGGCGGTGACGTCCGTGTCCCGGTCGACGAACACCGGTGACTTGCCGCCGAGCTCCAGGGTGACGGGGGTGAGGTGTTCGGCGGCGGCGCGCATCACGATGCGGCCGACCGTGCCGTTGCCGGTGTAGAAGATGTGGTCGAAGCGCTGGGCGAGCAGCTCCGTGGTGCGCGGCACGTCACCCTCGACGACGGCGACCGCCTCGCGGTCCAGGTACCGGGGCAGCAGGCGGGCCATCAGCGCCGAGGTGGCAGGGGCGACCTCGCTGGGCTTGAGGACGACGGCGTTGCCCGCCGCGAGCGCGCCCGCGACCGGTACCAGGGAGAGCTGGACCGGGTAGTTCCAGGGCGCGATGACCAGGACGGTGCCCAGCGGCTCGTAGAGCGTGCCGGCCGTGGACCCCGGGGGCAGCCCGGCGAGAGCGGCCTGGTCGAGGGCCTGCGGTTCGAGCCACGCCTTGAGATGGGCCAGCGTGTGGTCGATCTCGCGTACGGGGAAGTCGACCTCGGCGGCGGAAGCCTCGGGGCGGGGCTTGCGCAGATCGCTGTAGAGGGCGTCGGTGACGGCGTCGCGGTTCTCGGTCAGGAGCGCGCGCAGCCGGGTGAGCTGTTCCTCGCGCCAGGCCAGCGGCCGGGTGCGGCCGGTGGCGAAGGCGGCGCGGAGCCGGGCGACGAGGGCGGGGATGTCCTCGGTGTCCTGGGCGTTCTGGGTGGGGGTGGTGGTGCTCATCGTTACGTTCCTTGGGGGGTGGGGGTGCGGGGGTGCGAGGGGCCCGTGCCGAGTAGTCCGGCCGCGAGGGCGGCGGACGCCGGGCGCAGCAGATCGTGGGCGCCGGGCACGGATTCGAGGCCGACGACGAGCGCGACGCAGATGTCGGCGGCCTGCGGCGGCTCGACGCCGTCGGCGGTGCCCGCCTCGTCGAACAGGGCCGTCAGGAGATCACGTAGGTCCGTGGTGAACGACGTACAGATGGCGCCGAACAGACGGGCCCTGCCGTCGAGGAGTTCGGCGGCGTGCGGGGAGTCCTGGCCGAGGCGCAGGACCAGGTCGAGCTTGGCGGCCAGGATGCCGTGCAGCCGCTCCTCGGCGGGCGCATCGGCGCGGGCCGCTTCCCCGGCCCGCCGGAGCGCCTGTTCGTGGAGGCGTCCGGCGAGCCTGCGGAAGGCGTCGTCCTTGCCGCGTACGTACTGGTAGACCGCTGACCGGGACACGCCCATGGAGGTGGCGATGTCGTCCATCGTGGTGCGTCGCACGCCGTACCGCGTCAGGCAGTCGTAGGCGGCGTCGAGGACCTCGTCGAGCCGGTCGGTGGCCATCGCTCAGGCCAGCTTCTTCAGGAGCTCGGCGGCGAGCGGGGCGGAGGACGCGGGGTTCTGGCCCGTGACGAGGTTGCGGTCGACGACCACCTTCGGCGCCCAGGGCTCGCCCTCCTGGAAGTCGGCGCCGGCCTCGACGAGGCGGTCCTGGAGCAGCCACTTGGCCTTGTCGGCGAGGCCCGCTTGGGTCTCCTCGGCGTTGGTGAAGCCGGTCAGGCGGTACCCCGCGAAGACGTTGGTGCCGTCGTCCCTGGTGGCGGCGAGCATGGCCGCGGGGGCGTGGCAGACCACGCCGAGCGGCATGCCGATCTCCAGGGCCGTGGTGAGGAGCCTGCCGGAGTCGGCGTCGACGGCGAGGTCCTCCATGGGGCCGTGGCCGCCGGGGTAGAAGACGGCGGCGTAGTCCGCGAGGTCCACTTCGGCGAGCTTGACCGGGTGCTTGAGCTCGGTGAAGCCGTCGAGGGCTGCGGCCACCTCGTCGGCGGCCTCCTGCCCGCCGTTGGCCTCGGGGGCGAGCGAGCCGCGGTCGACGGTCGGGACGACACCGCCGGGGGTGGCGACGACGATCTCGTGGCCCGCGGCCTTGAACGCCTTGTAGGGGGCGACGGCCTCCTCGGCCCAGAAGCCGGTCGGGTGCTTGCTGCCGTCCGCCAGCGTCCACTGGTCGGCGCCGGTGACAACGAAAAGGATCTTCGACATGGTGTGCTCTCCGAGGTGACGACGAGGGTGGGGGTCGCCGGGCACTGACATTCCGACTGACATTCCGTGTGCAGAACGTCAGTGCGTCGACATCTCGAAGGTAGACCGATCGGACATAGGTATCCAATGCGGAAACCAATGGGAGGTATCGGGAAACCGATGGGGGAGCCGGGAATACGAACCGCATACCGGCGCGGCGGCGTACCGCCGAACGGGCTCAGCGTCCGGGGGCACCGGCCCGCAGGCCGTCCATGACCAGGTCCATCAGGCGTCCGGCGCGCGCCTGCCAGTCGCCGTGCGGGTCGATCTGCCACAGTCCGGCGATGGCGAGCAGGAAGTCGTCCGGGGTCACGCCGGGGCGGATGGTGCCCGCCTCCTCGTTCGCCTCCAGGAGCAGCGCCACGGCCTCGGTCAGCGGGCCGTACCCCACTCCGGCCAGGCTGCCGAGCGCGCTGGTCGCCTTGCGGATGGCGTCGGCGAGGCCGGCCTTGGCCATCGCGTACTGGACGAGGCGGTCCATCCACTCCCGCAGGGCCTGGTCGGGGGCGCGGGTGTGCAGCAACTGGCAGGCGGCTTCGGAGACCTGCCGCACTTCGTAGCGGTAGACCTCAAGGATCAGCGCCTCGCGGCTGGGGAAGTTGCGGTAGAAGGTCCCCTGGCCGACGCCCGCCTTCTTCGCGATCACGCTCAGCGGCGCGTCGCTCGCCCGCGTCAGCTCGGCGAGGGCGACCTCGAGGATGCGGTCGCGGTTCCGCTGGGCGTCGGAGCGCAGGGGACCGTCCCGATGCTGGCCCACTGCGTCTCCTCTCGCGCGCCGTGTCCGGTTGGACCTTGCTAACCGGACAGGTGTCCACTAAGTTCTGAAGCTAACGGACAACTGTCCGCTTGGGCCCACCATAGCGGCAGAAACAGCCACCGGGGACGGTCCGCGCCTTCGTGCCGCCCCTGTTCCCCCTCTGTACAGCGCCACCGCCTCCCGAACCACCGCCGGGACCGCCTCGTTCTCCGCGATCCGCGAAAGAAGGCTGCTCATGGCTCCATCGACGTCCAGTGCCCTCACCCTCAACGTCAACGGTGAGAAGCACACGCTGTCCGTCGACCACCGGACCACCCTGCTCGACGCGCTGCGCGAGCGGCTCGACCTGACCGGCACCAAAAAGGGGTGCGACCAGGGCCAGTGCGGTGCCTGCACGGTCCTGATTGACGGCCGCCGCGCCGTCTCCTGCCTTCAGCTCGCGGTCGCCGCCGAGGGGCGCGAGATCACCACCATCGAGGGCGTCGCCGACGGGGACCGGCTGCACCCCGTGCAGCAGGCCTTCCTCGACCTCGACGGCTTCCAGTGCGGTTACTGCACGCCGGGCCAGATCTGCTCGGCCCTCGGCGTCATCGAGGAGCACGCGGCCGGCTGGCCGAGCGCCGCGACCACCGACGTACGGCCAGAAGCGGGCGTGCCCGAACTGACCGCCGAGGAGATACGGGAACGGATGAGCGGCAACCTGTGCCGCTGCGGGGCCTACGTGTCGATCGTGCAGGCGGTCGCGCGCGCCGCGCGCGCCGAGGAGGAGACGGTATGAAGGACTTCGGATACCAGCGCGTCCACGACGTCTCCGGGGCCGTCGCCCTGCTCGGCGCCGACCCCGACGCCCGCTACCTCGGCGGCGGCACCAACCTCGTCGACCTGATGAAGACCGGCGTCGAGCGGCCCGCGCGCCTCGTCGACGTACGCGAACTGCCCCTGGACAGCGTCGAGTCCACCGAAGACGGCGGCCTGCGCATCGGCGCGACGGTCACCAACAGCGACCTCGCCGCCCACCCCGAGGTCCGGCGCCGCTACCCCGCGCTCGCCCAGGCCGTCCTCGCGGGCGCGTCAGGCCAGCTCCGCAACATGGCCACCGTCGGCGGCAACCTCCTCCAGCGCACCCGCTGCGGCTACTTCACCGACGTGAGCAAGCCGTGCAACAAGCGGAACCCGGGCAGCGGCTGCCCCGCCGTCGAGGGCGAGCACCACAACCACGCGATCCTCGGCGCCACCGAGCACTGCGTCGCCGTCCACCCCTCCGACATGGGCGTGGCCCTGGCCGCCTTCGACGCCGTGGTCGGCTACGAAACCGCCGAAGGGCCCGGCGAACTGCCGCTGGCCGACTTCTACCTGCCGGTGGGTCACACCCCGCACCTGGAGACCGCGCTGCCCTCCGGCGCGCTGATCACCGGCATCACCCTGCCGCCGGCCCCGGTCGCCGCCGCCTCCCGCTACCGCAAGGTGCGCGAGCGTGCCTCGTACGCGTTCGCCATCGGCTCGATCGCCGCGGCCCTGGACGTCCATGACGGTGTCGTACGCGAGGCGCGCCTCGCCTACGGCGCGGTCGCGTCCCGGCCGTGGCGGGCCCACGCCGCCGAACGCGCGCTCACCGGCGGCCCCGCGACCGCGGAGGCGTTCGCCGCCGCCGCCGACGCGGAACTGGCCGCCGCGAGCCCGCTCGCCCGCAACGGCTACAAGGTCACGCTCCTGCGCAACCTCACCGTGGCCGTGCTCACCGAACTCACCGAGGAGGCCGCCCGATGACCACGACCACCGGACCCACCGCGGTCACCGGCGCCGTTGGCTCCGCGCACACCCGCGTCGAGGGCTTCGACAAGGTCACCGGAGCGGCCCGCTACGCGGCGGAGATGCCCTTCACGAACCTCGCCCACGGCTGGCTGGTGCTCTCCACCGTCACCCGCGGCCGCATCCTCTCCGTCGAGGCCGAGCCCGTCCGGCGGATGCCAGGAGTCCTTGACGTCCTGCACCACGGCAACGCGCCGAGGGTGGACGCCAGTTACGAGGGCATGCTCGGACGCCCCGACCCCACCGTCGCGGTCTTCCAGACCGACGAGATCCCCTGCGCGGGCTGGCCCGTGGCGCTGATCGTCGCCGAGACCCCGGAACAGGCGAGGGAGGCCGCCGAGGCGCTCGTCGTCCACTACGCCGAGGAGCCGCACGACGTCGACTTCCACGCCGGACGACCCGGCACCTACACGCCGGACGGCGACGGCATGCGCGTCGAGAAGGGCGACGTGGAGGCCGAACTCGCCGCGTCCACACACGTGGTGGACGCCGAGTACAGCACGCCCGAGGAACACCACAGCGCGATGGAGCCGCACGCGGCTACCGCCCGGTGGGACAGCGGCCGCCTGGAGGTCGTCGACTCCAACCAGGGCAGCACCTGGATCGCGGACGAGCTGTCGAAGCTGTTCTCCCTCGACCCGGCCGCGGTCCGTGTGCGCTCCGAACACGTCGGCGGCGCCTTCGGCTCCAAGGGCCTGCGGGTCCACCAGGTCCTCGCCGTGATGGCGGCGACCGTCCTGGACCGGCCGGTGCGCGTCGTCATGACCCGCCGCCAGATGTTCTCCCTCGTCGGCTACCGCAGCCCCACCGTCCAGCGCGTGCGGCTCGGCGCCGGCCCCGACGGGCGGCTGCGGGCCGTCGACCACCAGGGGCTGAACCTGACGTCGACCGTCCACGAGTTCGTCGAGCCGAGCGCCTCGTTCGGGCGCCCGATGTACGCCGCCGACGCCCACCACAGCGTCAACCGCGTCGTACGCCTCAACGTGCCGACGCCCACCTACATGCGGGCGCCGGGCGAGGCTCCCGGCTCCTTCGCGCTGGAGTCCGCGCTCGACGAGCTGGCGGAGAAGAGCGGCGTGGACCCCATCGCGCTGCGCGTCCGCAACGAACCGGAGGTGGGCCCCATCTCGGGCCTGCCGTTCGCCGGCCGCAACCTCAAGACCTGCTTCGAGGAAGGGGCCCGCAGGTTCGGCTGGGCCGAGCGCGACCCGCGCCCCGGGACGCGCCGCGACGGACGCTGGCTGCTCGGCACCGGAATGGCGTCGGCGACTTTCCCCGTGATCGTCGCCCCCTCCACGGCCTCCGCCACCGCCGAGCCCGACGGCACCTTCACGGTGCGGATCACCGCCTCCGACATCGGCACCGGGGCCCGCACCGCGCTGACCCTGGTCGCCGCGGACGCCCTGGAGGTGGAGCCCGCCCGTATCCGCGTGCGCATCGCCGACAGCGACTTCGGGCCCGCGACGATCGCCGGCGGTTCGATGGGCACCCGCTCCTGGGCCTGGGCGGTACGGGACGCGGCGACCGAGCTGCGCGAGCAACTGGCGCTCGGCGGCGACATCCCGCCGCAGGGGCTCACCACCAGGGCGGACACGAGTGCCGCCATCGGCGCGCTCGCCCAGAAGGAACGGCACTCCTACGGCGCCCAGTTCGCCGAGGTCGCCGTGGACGTCGGCACCGGTGAGGTGCGGGTGCGGCGCATGCTCGGCATCTTCGCGGCCGGCCGGATCATCAACCCCCTGACGGCGCGCAGCCAGCTCGTCGGCGGCATGACGTGGGGCCTGTCCATGGCCCTGCACGAAGAGGCGGTCAGGGACCAGCTCACCGGCGCCCACGTCGGCGCGGACCTCGCGGGCTACCACTTCGCCGCCAACGCCGACGTGCCGCACATCGAGGCGGACTGGGTCGACGACCCCGACCCCGACGACCCGATCGGGATCAAGGGCATCGGCGAGATCGGCATCGTGGGCGCCGCAGCGGCCATCGCCAACGCCGTCTGGCACGCGACCGGCGTCCGCCACCGGAACCTGCCCATCCGCCCCGACCGTGTGCTCCAGGCGGGCAGCCCGCGTGCTTGACATCGCCGACGACCTGAACCGCTGGGTCGCGGAGGGCCGGGACTTCGCGGTCGCCACCGTCGTGAGCGTCGGCGGCAGCGCACCGCGGGGTCCCGGCGCCGCCATGGCCGTGGACGGTCACGGCACGGCCATCGGCTCGGTATCGGGCGGCTGCGTGGAAGGGGCGGTGTACGACCTGTGCGTCACCGCCCTGCACGAGGGCGAGACCGTGGCCGAGCGGTTCGGCTACAGCGACGAGGACGCCTTCGCGGTGGGCCTGACCTGCGGCGGCGTCATCGACGTCCTGGTCACACCGGTCCGCGCGGACTCTCCCGACAGGGCGGTGTTCGCCACCGCCCTCCGCGCCGCCGCCCGCGGGGAGACCACCGCACTGGCCCGCGTCATCGAGGGGCCGGCCGAACTGCTCGGCAGGCCCCTCGTGGTGCGCCCCGACGCGGCGCACGAAGGGAGCCTCGGCGGGCACCCGGACCTGGACCGCACGGCGGCGGGGGAGAGCCGGGCGCTGCTCGCGGCCGGCCGCACCGGGCAGTTCGTCGTCTCGGAGAGCGGATCGCGCTGCGGGAGCGCCGTGACGGTCCTTGCCGAGTCGAGCGTGCCGCCGCCCCGGATGATCGTCTTCGGGGCCGTCGACTTCGCGGCGGCCCTGGTCCGCACGGGGAAGTTCCTCGGCTACCACGTGACCGTGTGCGACGCCCGCCCCGTCTTCGCCACGCCAGCCCGCTTCCCCGAGGCGGACGACGTCGTCGTCGACTGGCCCCACCGCTACCTCGAAGGCACCGAGACGGACGACCGCACGGTGTTGTGCGTGCTCACCCACGACGCCAAGTTCGACGTGCCCCTGCTCGAAGCCGCGCTGCGGCTGCCCGTGGCGTTCGTCGGGGCCATGGGCTCCCGCCGCACCCACGAGGACCGCAACCGCAGGCTCCGCGAAGTCGGCGTCACCGAGCGGGAACTGACGCGCCTTCACTCGCCCATCGGCCTCGACCTCGGCGCCCGCACGCCCGAGGAGACCGCGCTGTCCATCGCCGCGGAGATCGTCGCGGCCCGCCAGGGAGGCACCGGGCGTCCACTGACCGGCTCGCGGACACCGATCCACCCCGAGATGGTCTTGGCGGCGGATCACCGAAGCCCGTCCCGCGAGAGGCCCTGAATGCGTACGGTGTAATCGTTCGGCCACACCGGGTAGCGGTGCGGCAGTGGCGCGCACCGGAGGGGGTGCATGGGGATGGACACCGCTCCCGCCCTGCTTGCGGTGGGGGAGATGCGGCCGGGGGACCATCTCTTCCACGGCTACGAAACGGAAGAGGAACGCGAGGCGGTGCTCGCCGCCTTCCTCGTGGACGGCCTCGCGAGCGGCCAGGGCGGACTGCTCCTGACCTCGGCCCAGGCGCCCCCCGACCTGCGGGAACGGTTGCGGCGCCAGGGCCACGACGTGCCCGACGCACTCGCCCGCGGCAGGCTGCGGACGAAGTCCCTGCGGAGCGCGGAAGCGGAAGCGGACCCGGACGACCTCGGCGAGCTGGTGTGCCGCGAGGCCGAGAGCGCGGTCTCCGGCGGTCTCCTCGGCCTGCGCGTCGTCATGGAGGCATCCCCGCGGCGGGACGCGCGGGCGCCCGGAGGGCTCGGCGACGCCGAGAAGCTCCTCGACCCCGTCTTCCAGGTGCTGCCGGTGGTCGGCCTGTGCCAGTACGACCGCCGCGCCTTCGACCCGCCCGAACTGGCCGCACTCGACGCCCTGCACCACGGCAGGGCGGTCGCCGACGACGTCTGGCAGGACGAACTGCTGCGCATCACCCGCACGTTCACCCCGCCGGGCCTCGCCCTGCGCGGCGAGGTGGACGACAGCAACCTCATCGCGGTGGCCCGCGCCCTGCGCGCCGAGACCGAGCGGGCCGCGGGGCGGGCGGAGGCACCACACCGCACCCGCGTCGACCTGCGCGAGCTGACCTTCATCGACGTCTGCGCGCTGCGCCTGTTCGTCTTCACCGGGCTGAGCCTCCACGCGCTGGGCGGCGGCATGGTCCTCGACGGCGTGGCCCCCCATGTGCGCAGAGTCCTGCGCGTCACCGGCTGGGACCGCGTGCCCGGCCTCTTCACGGGAAAGGGGCGTGAGGGGGCATGACGAGCCTCGGCTTCGTCCACCAGGCACTGTCCTACGCCTCGGACGACGCGTTCCTCTCCGGCACGGCAGGCTTCGTCAGGGACGGCCTCGCGGCGGACGACGTGGTGCTTGCCGTCGTCGCGTCCCGCAACATCACGCTGCTGCGGGACGCCCTCGGCGGCGCCGCGCGGGACGTGGACTTCTTCGACGCCCTGGACTGGTACCACTATCCCTCCCGCACCCTCGGCAAGTACCACGACTACTGCACCGCGCGGGAGGAGGGCGGCGCCCGCCGGATCCGCGTCATCGGGGAACCGGTGTGGACCGGCCGCACGGCCGTCGAGACCCGCGAGTGGATCCGCTACGAGTCGGTGGTCAACGCCGCGTTCGCCGACTCGGGCCACTGGATCGTCTGCCCCTACGACGCCCGGGTGCTCCCCGCCGACGTGCTCGACACCGTCGGGCGCACCCACCCGGAGGTGACGTCGGGGGCCGCCGCGCCGGAGCCGAGCGGCCGGTACGCGGACCCGGCCGACTTCTACGCCGAGTGCTCCGAACTCGCCCGCGCGTCGGCGGACCCGCTCGCCTCCTCCGCCACACCGCGCGCGGTCACCTTCACCCGCGGGGAGTCGGTCGCCGCCCGTCTGGCCGTCGCCGAGTACGCCCGGCGCTGCGGCATCGCGGAGGACCGCGCGCGGGACATGGTCGCGGCCGTCCACGAGGCGGTGGTCAACGCCGTCCGCTTCGGGGGCGGCGGCGGAGTGCTGCGGCTGCTCAGCGACTCCGACTGGGTGGTCTGCGAGGTCGCCGACAGCGGCGGCGGACGCACCGCCCCCTCCCTGCGGGGCACGGGCTTCCTCGGCCATGTCCCGCCCGACCCGCACGCCCCGAAGGGCCACGGCTTGTGGGTCGTACGGCAGTTGAGTGACCTGGTCACCGAGGACTTCGACGGCGAGGGAGCGGTCCTGCGGCTGCACTTCCGCCGCTGAGGCCTCCTGGAGCGGCGTGTCTCTATGAGCCGGGCAGCTCCCGGCGCTCCAGGGGACGGGTCGCCGGCCCCTGGAGCACCGAACCGTCGGTGGCGAAGCGGGAGCCGTGGCAGGGGCACTCCCACGTGGTCTCCGCCTCGTTGAAGGCGACCAGGCAGCCGAGGTGGGTGCAGCGGGCGGAGACGGCGTGCAGCGCGCCGCCCTCGTCACGGTGGACCGCGCAGCGGCTCCCCTCGACCCGCACCACCGCTCCCGAACCTGCGGGGATCTCGTCCACGGAGTCCACATGCGAGGACTTGAGGCGGTCGCCCACGAAGTGCTTGGCCACCTCGGCCTGCTGGCCGAGCAGCGCAGGAGCCTCCCGCACGGTGCTCAGCAGCCGGCGCGGGTCGTACAGGTCCGACCAGGGGGACTTCTCCCCGTCGATCAGCCGGGCGAGCAGCATGCCCGCCATGACGCCGTTGCTCATGCCCCAGCCGCCGAACCCCGCGGCCACGTACGTGTTGCGGGCGCCGGGGTGGAAGGGGCCGACCATGGGGACGCCGTCGGTCGCGGAGTTGTCCTGGGCGGCCCAGCGGTAGACAGTCTCCCCGACGTCGAAGCGCTCCCGCATCCACGTGTCGAGGGCCCGGAACCCGGCCGCGGCGTCGCCGGTGCCCGGGGTGAAGCCCTCGCCCGTGACGATCAGCAGCCGCCCGCCGTCCCCGTACGGAGCGGTGCGCACCGAACGCTTACCCTCGTCCTGGGTGATGTACATGCCCTGCGGGTCCTGTCCGGCGGTGGCCAGCGGCGCGGCGACGACGAGCTCCCGGTTGGCCGAGAGGCGGGCGAAGAGCAGCGCCCGGTCGAACACGGGGTAATGGGTCGCGACGACGACGGCCTTCGCGGTGACCGTGTGCCCCGACTCGGTCGTCACCCGGCAGGGGGCGCCCTCCTTCAGGCCGGTCACCCGCGTGCGCTCGTGGATGACACCGCCCCGCGCGCGCAGGTCGTCGGCGAGCGCGAGCAGGTACTTACGAGGATGGAACTGCGCCTGGTCCGCCACGCGCACCGCGCCCGCCACCTCGAAGGGCAGGCCGGTGACCTCCGTGTACTCCGCCGAGAGACCGGCCTCCGCGGCCGCGGCCGCCTCGGCCCGCAGCTCGTCGGTCCCTTCGGGGCGGATGGTGTACGTGTAGGCGGGCGCCCGCTCCAGCTGGCAGTCCACGCCGAGTTCGGCGCTGACGGCGGCCACCCGCTCCACGGCTGCCTGCTGCGAGCTCGCGTACAGGCGGGCGGCCTCGGGCCCGCGGGTGCCGCGGAGCCGCTCGTAGACGAGGGAGTGCAGCGAGGACAGCTTCGCGGTGGTGTAGCCGGTCACCCCGGCGGCGATGCGGTCGGCTTCCAGGACGGCCACGGTCCGGCCCCGGCGGGCCGCCTCCCACGCCGTGCTGAGCCCCGCGACGCCGCCGCCGACCACGGCGACGTCCACCTCGATGTCCTCGGCCAGAGGCGCGTGGGACGTCGCCGGGGCGGTGTCCATCCAGTACGACTCGGGGCGGCCGGGCAGCGGACCGGCGGGAGTGGGGGGCGAGCCAGACATGGGGATCTCCTTGGTATCGGGGGTTCTCGGGGGGCTCCGTCAGAGCCAGTCGCGGGGCACTGTCTCGTTCCACGTACGGGAGAAGACGCGCCGCGCGCCCTCGTAGCCGTCGAGCGTGGCGTCGACGAGGAAGTTCTCCTTGTCGCACCGCAGCACCGTGCGGGTCTCCACGCGCACGTCCCAGTCGCCCCGCCGGAAGGTCACCGTCCAGGCCGACTCACCGCTCACCGACGTGAAGTCCTCCCCGGTGGAGGTGTACCGCTCGAAGGCGCGGCAGCCGACGTCCAGGCCGATCTCCTCGAAGCGCACGACGCCCCGGTCCTTGACGATCTCCAGTGCCGAGTCGTAGTTGACCAGGTCACGCCGGACCTCCCAGCGCTGGTCCGGCGGTGTCAGCCGGGTGGTGGCCAGCGGCTCGGTGCCCTCGGGCTCCTCGAAGGGGCGGTGCGGCGCGTTGTCCGGCTCCGCCACGGGACGCACCGGCAGCCGCAGCGCGCTGGTGCCCTCGTACACGCTGAGCAGGACGGGGCAGGGCGGCGGCCAGGCGAGCGGCCAGTACGACGTGGAGAGGGAGAGCCGGATGCGGTGGCCGGGCGGGAACGACTGCGCCACGCCGTTGAGCTGAAGGGTCGCGCGGTAACGCTTGCCGGGCTCCAGTGGTTGCGGCTCGCCGGTGCCGTCCCTGCGGGTCAGGTTGAGCACGCCGTACGTCACGCGGGTGGCCCGGCCGTCGGGGGCGACATCCGAGAGGCGGGCGGCGACGGTGGCCACCGGCTCGCTGACGGACAGGTCGAGGTCGACGGAGGGCGAGCCGAGGATCTCCAGCGCCTCGGTCAGCTGGGGGGAGTCGAAGACCAGCGAGCCGCCGTCCTCCTCCCGCTGGTCGTAGGGGAGGTCGGGCGGCGCGTTGTAGGAGGCCCACTTGCCGGCGAACTGGCCGACCGACAGTGGTGACTGCACGGTCAGGGCATCGCCGGACTCCGCAGGTTGCGGCACCTCGCCCTGCCGGGTGATGCGGTGGCGCAGCAGGGGGTGGGAGATGTCCTGGATGTGCGGCGAGGGCCACTCCGGTTCGCCGACCCAGCGGCCGGGGCGCTCCTCGTAGGAGGTCGAGGGCGGCACGCTGTCCTGCATCCAGGCCCGCAGCATGGGGCCCTCCATGACGTCGTTGTCCTCGCCCTTGAGCCAGTGGTCCCACCAGCGGACCACTTCCTGGAGATAGCCGATGGCGGGGCCCGGCTCACCCAGGTGCGGGTACTTGTGCGACCAGGGGCCGACGAGGCCCTTGCGCGGCACGTCGAGGTTGCCGAGCAGCCGGGCCACGGCGTTGGAGTAGCCGTCCGCCCAGCCGCTGGAGGCCAGGACGGGGCAGCGTACGTCCGAGTAGTTCTCGCAGACCGAGGCGTGCTGCCAGTACGCGTCGCGGCGCTGGTGGCGCAGCCATTCGAGGACCCAGGGGCGGGTGCCCTCCATGCGCTCGTGCCACATCTCGCGCCAGCGGTCGCCGACCACGGCCGGGTCGGGCGGGCAGGTGCCGTAGGCGAACATGGTGCCCGCCTCGGCGAGGTTGTCGGACAGCATCGCGCCGCCCATGTAGTGCATGTCGTCCGCGTACCGGTCGTCCGTGAACGAGGAGATGACGATCGCCTTCAGGCTCGGCGGCCGCCGAGCGGCGACCTGGAGGGCGGCGAACGCGCCCCACGAGATGCCCATCATGCCGGTGGACCCGTCGCACCAGGGCTGCTCGGCCAGCCAGGCGAGCACCTCCTCGGCGTCGGCCTGCTCCTGCTCCAGGTACTCGTCCTTGAGGACACCCTCGGACTCACCCGTGCCGCGCACGTCCACCCGCACGCACGCGTAGCCGTGTCCTGCGATGTAGGGGTGGTGGATCGAGTCGCGCACGGAACTCAGGTCGCGCTTGCGGTACGGGATGTACTCGAGGACGGCCGGGACGGGCGCGTCGTCCGAGGATGTCGGGCGCCAGACGCGCGCCGACAGACGGGTGCCGTCGGACATCGGGACGACGACGTGTTCTTCCTCTTTGGTCGCGTACGGGAGATTGCCCACGTAACGCATGTGGCCGTGCCATCCTCTCGGTCGACCGTTCCGCCGTCCGGCGGAGCGGTGTGGGGCGGGGCGTGGAGTTCGGGGGGCGCTAGTCGTTGGTGAGGTCGCGCCCGCCCGGCTCCGTGTCGTCGAAGGTGAGGCCGAGGGCCGCCACGCACTGGTCGTACTTGCTCCGCAGCTCCTCCTCACTGTCGCCCCCGGTGGAGATGTGGGCGAGTTCAAAGCTGTAGCTGTCCTGGTGGACGGCGTCGGAGAGCCGCTGGCCGTCCTCGACGAGGACCTCGATGCGCACGTGCCCGATCTCACGCTCGATGCGGTCGAGCTCCTCACGGGTGGGCACGTCATGCACCACACCGTCGGCGAACCAGCGGTAGTACCACTTCGCGGAGGTCGCGCACGGGCCCTGGCCGTGCGGGAACGCGGGGTCCTCGCCGAAGGCGAGACTGACCATGCAGTGGTGGTTGGACATGCCGTCCACGAACCCGAAGAGCTCGGCGTGCGACTGCGAGTGGCGGGGGTTGATCTCCAGCAGGTTCAGCTCGTCATTGCTCGGGTCGTAGAAGTACTCGATGCTGAAGGTCGCCGAGTCCATCCCGATCTGCCGCATCACCCGTTCGGATACGTCGTGCAGCCGGCGCACCACCGGCTCCGGCAGGGTGGAGGGGTACTGGTGGCGCAGGAAGCAGGAGGAGTCCGGATAGTTGATCGAGTCGAGGACGCCGTAGACGGTGACCTCACCCCGGTGGACGTAACCCTCCACGGCGACCTGGACCCCGGACAGAGCCTCCTCCGCGAGACAGACCTGCGCGCCGATGCCCGCCATCTCCTCGGGCACGTCGATCTGGTCGAGGATGTACTCGAAGGGCCGGCCGACCAGGCCGATCCCGTCCTTGATCTTGGCCACCGCGTCCCGGAACTCGTACGGGTCATGGACGCTGTAGGCCAGCTTCGACGAGTACGAGAGCGCCGGCTTGAGCCACATGGGGAAGCGCACGCCCTCCGGGGGCTCCGGCTCCGCCGCCTCCAGGTCGACCCGGCCGAAGCGCGGATGTTCGTCGACCACCTTCTGCTGTTCGAGGCGGCTCCAGTACTTGTGCTCGCACTTGACGACCGACTCCAGGCTGGTGCTGCGGGTGCCGTACCGGTCGCCCAGCATCGCCACCAGCGTGCTGACGGGGAAGTCCCAGTAGCCGACGATCGCGTCGATCTCGCCGTCGAACGCGTCGAGGATCTTCTCCGCCCTCGCCAGGAGCTCCGGTACGGAGACCTCGCCGTGCTGGAGCTCCTCGATCGTGAGCAGCTGATGGAACCGGCAGTCCGCCGCGTGCGGTATGTCCCTCATCGTCGGCAGGTTGGCCTCGTCCAGACCTACGACGAAGACGTTCTTCTGGCGTGCAGCCACGGATGCTCCTTCTCTCGACAGCGTCAGTGGCGCTGAGTACCCGCAGGCCGGAGGCGCACACGTCGGCCATCCTGGGTAAGCGGAACCCACCCTTGACCCGAGAGGAGAGCCGTGGCCGAGCGACGAGACGGGAAACGTGGCGGCAGAGGTGGCGGGGAGAAGGACATCGTCAGGGAGCTCCTCGACGCCGAGGGACGCACCTACGCCGAGGAGGCCGGCATCAAGCTGCGCGACACACCGCAGCCGCTGTACGAGCTCCTGGTCCTCTCCGTCCTGCTGAGCGCGCCGATCCGCGGCAGCGCGGCGGTGGGCGCGGCCAGGGAGCTGTTCGACGCCGGGATGCGCGACGCCCGGCGCATGGCCGACGCGACGTGGCAGGAGCGTGTCGACGCGCTGGGCCGGGGCGGCTACCGGCGCTACGACGAGAGCACCGCCACGCGGCTCGGTGACGGCGCGCTCCTCGTACAGCGGGACTACGGTGGTGATCTGCGCCGGATGCGGGACGAGGCGGGCGCCGACGTGAAGGCCCTGAGCGAGAGCCTGCAACGGGTGCCGGGGATCGGCCCGACGGGCGCGGCCATCTTCCTGCGCGAGGTGCAGCGGGTGTGGCCGCGGGTGGGGCCCTACTTCGGGGACAAGGCGCTGGACGGGGCGCGGCAGCTCGGGCTGCCGGACGATCCGGATGAGCTGACGCGGCTCGCGGGCGACGTGGAGCCCGCCGTCCTGTCGGCCGCGCTGGTCCGGGCCTCGCTGGACAAGTGGCACGGGGGGTAGGCGCGGCTGAGCGTCAGACCGGGAGCAGCCGTGCGATCAGCGCGCCGAGCTGCCGTGCGTTGCGGCATTCGTGCATCTCGACCAGCTCGGCGTACGCGTACGCAGCCGAGTCGCCCGTCGACCACTGCGAGCGCTGCTCGGGGTTGAGCCAGTACACCTGGCGGGCCCGCTCGGCGATGTGCCGCAGCGCGGGGAGGTTGGGGTCGCTCATGTTCGTCCGGGCGTCACCGAGGACGAAGACCGTGGAGCGCGGGCCGACCGCGTCGGCGTACCGCTCCGCGAACTCGCCCAGAGAAGTGCCGTAGTCGCTGCTGCCGTGCCAGCCGGTGACCGCGGCTTCGCCGGCGATGCGGGAGCCGAGGCCCGCCGGGTCCGCCGTCCCGTGCGCGAGCAGCCCCGTCACCTCGTCGACGCGGTTGACGAACGCGAACACGCGCACCTTGCTGAACTGGTCGTGCAGCGCCTGCACCAGCAGCATCGTGAAGTTCGCGAAGCCGGCCACCGAACCGGACACATCGCAGAGCAGCACAAGCTCCGGGCGGCCGGGACGGCGGCGGCGCAGCACGGGCCGCATCGGCACGCCGCCGGTCGACAGGGAGCCGCGCAGGGTTCTGCGCAGGTCGATGGAGCCGTGCGCGGCCCGTCTGCGGCGGGCGGCCAGGCGGGTGGCGAGCCTGCGGGCCAGCGGGTGCACGGTCCTGCGCAGCTCGTCCAGCTGGGCACGGCCCGCCAGCAGGAAGTCGACCCGGTCGGCGGTGGTCGCCACGGCGCGGCGGGCGATCTCCTCGGTGCCGCGCCGCTCGGCGACCCGGCGGCGCGCCTCCGAGCGGACCCGCTCACGGAAGCCCTCGATGCGGCGCCGGACCTCGTCGGCCTCCAGACGGTCCGTGAACGCGGCGTCCCCACCGGATTCCGCGCGCAGAGCGGCGAGCACGCGCGCCAGGAGCGTCTCGGGCCGCAGCCGCTCCAGGGTCTGGTACGAGGACCAGCCGTCGGAGCCACCCTGTCCCGAGCCGTACCCACCGAAGCCGTCGACCGCCTGGGCCGCCAACTGTCCGAGCAGCGCCCGGTCGTCGGCGGCGAGCGCGGCCACCAGGCGCTCGCGCAGCGCCTCGCGGTCCGGCGGGGTGTCCCGGTCCTGCGGGGTGTCCCGGTCCCCGCTGCCGGGGGCGCCGATGCCCAGCGGGAAGTACAGGTCGAAGACTGGGTCGAAGACCGCCCGCTGGCTCTGCTGGTGCAGCAGTGCCGCGGCGAGGCCCTCCCTGACCCGCTCCCTGTCGTCGAGACCAAGGGCCCGCAACGCCTCCGCGGCGTCGACACTCTCGCCGGGGCCGATGCGCAGACCGTGCGAACGCAGCGCCGCCACCAGGCCGGTGAGACGCCGGGGGAGGCCGCCCGCCATGGTGGTCACACGGCGTCCAGGTCCAGCTTCGCGGCCGCCTTCAGCACGTCGTCCTGGTGCTTGAGGACGACGCCGAGGCTGTCACGCACGACGCTCTCGTCCAGTGTGTCCGCGCCGAGGGCGAGCAGCGTGCGCGCCCAGTCGATGGTCTCCGAGACCGAGGGCACCTTGCGCAGGTCCATCGCGCGCAGCGCCCCCACCACCCGCACCACCGACGCGGCGAGCGCCTCGTCGAGGCCGGGCACCTTCATCCGGACGATGCGGCGCTCCAACTCCTCGTCGGGGAAGCCGATGTGCAGGAACAGGCAGCGGCGGCGCAGCGCCTCGGACAGCTCACGGCTGGCGTTGGAGGTCAGGACGACGAACGGGCGGCGCTCCGCCACGATCGTGCCGAGCTCGGGCACCGTCACCTGGAAGTCGCTGAGCACTTCGAGGAGCAGGCCCTCGACCTCGACGTCGGCCTTGTCGGTCTCGTCGATCAGGAGCACCTTCGGCTCGTCGCCGCGGATCGCGGTGAGCAGCGGGCGCGAGAGCAGGAACTCCTCGCTGAAGATGTCGGTGCGTGTCTCGTCCCACGACTCGTCGCGTCCCGCGGTGATGCGGAGCAACTGCTTGGCGTGATTCCACTCGTAGAGCGCGCGGGACTCGTCGACGCCCTCGTAGCACTGGAGCCTGACCAGGCGCGCCCCGGCGACCTGGGCGACGGCCTTCGCCAGCTCCGTCTTGCCGACGCCTGCCGGGCCTTCCACGAGCAGCGGCTTGCCGAGCCGGTCGGCCAGGAAGACGGTGGTGGCGACCGCGGGGGAGGCGAGGTACCCGGTCTCGGCGAGACGGGCCGCGACGTCGTCGACCGACGTGAAGTAACCGGTCGCCGGGGGCTCGGACGTCATGGTGGATTCTCCAGGTGGGTCGTGCGGGCACGAGGGGCCCGCCCCGGCGGCCCGGCGGGTGACGGGGCCGGGCAAGCACCGGGAGGCGGGAACGCCGGGAGGGTCAGGAGTCGAAGGCGTCAGGAGTCGAAGGCGTCAGGACTCGAAGGGCGTCAGGAGTCGAAGGGGGTCAGGATGAAGAGCGGGATCTCGCGGGTGGTCTTCTTCTGGTACTCGGCATAGTCCGGCCAGACCGCGACCGCGCGGTCCCACCAGATCTGCCGCTCCTCGCCGGAGGCTATCCGCGCGCGGTAGTCCTTCTTCTCCGTGCCGTCCTGCACTTCGACGTGGGGTTCGGCGACGAGGTTGTGGTACCAGGACGGGTTCGCCGGGTCGCCGCCCTTGGACGCGACCACCGCGTACTCCCCGTCGTGCTCGACGCGCATCAGGGGGTTCTTGCGCAGCTTGCCGCTCTTGGCGCCGACCGACGTCAGCAGGATCACGGGCTTGCCCATGAGGGCCGTGCCGTCGGTCCCGCCCGAACTCTCGATCAACTCGGCCTGCTTGCTCACCCAGTCCCACGTTCCCGGTTCGTACTCTCCAGTCAGAGGCATGTCCCGTGAACGGCGGGCGCGGGCCGTTCGTTCCTGATCACGGCGCACAGCCCGCACCGCCATGCGCTAAAAAGGGCGGTAACGATTCATCGACACGACGGGGGCGAACATGGCGGGGCACGGCATACCGGACGACTACCTCGACGGCTATGCCGAGATCCTCACCGCGGCCTCCCGGACGGGACGCCGGCTGACCCGCGAGGAGCTGGACTCGCGGCGCGCCCTGGGGGAGCGGGCGGCCGACGCCGGGCACGGCCTGCGCGCCCTGGTCGGCGCGCACCTGGCGGCGACCCGTGACCACTGGCCGCACGGGCGGTCGGACGCCGCCGACAGCGTCCTGGCCGCGGCGGAGCAGGCGGTCGACGCCTTGGCCGAGGGCTACGAACGCGCCCAGCGCCTGGCCGTACGCCAAGAGGAGGCGGCACGCCGGGAGTTCATCGACGACCTGCTGTACGGGCGCAGTGACCTCGGCCTGCTCGCCGAACGCGCGGAGCGCTTCGGCCTGCGCCTCTCCTACGAACACGCGGTCGCCGTCGCGCAGGACCCGCGCGGCTACGAAGAAGGGCACGCCGTCCCCCGTGAGGTCGAGAACGCCCTGATCGGCAGGTTCGGCGACCGGAGCATCCTGCTCACCACCAAGGACGGCCGCCTGGTGTGCGTCGCGCCGGGCGACCAGGCCGAGGTGCTCACCTTCTTCGCCAAGCAGGCGTACGCCGCCACCGACGGCTGCCGCGTCGCCATCGGCCGCCCCCGGCCGGGCCCCGGGGGAGTCGTCCAGTCGTACGAGGAGGCGCTCGGCGCCCTGGACCTCGCGGAGCGCCTGGAGCTCGACGCCCCTGTGCTGCGCGCCGCCGACCTGCTTGTCTACCCCGTCCTCACCCGTGACCGGCAGGCCATGGCCGACTTGGTGCTGCACACGCTGGGCCCGCTGCGGGAGGCCCGCGGCGGGGCCCGCCCGCTCCTGGACACGCTCACCGCGTACTTCGACTCCGGCTGTGTCGCCGCGGAGACGGCCCGCGCCCTGGCCCTGAGCGTGCGCGCGCTGACCTACCGGCTGGAGCGCATCCACAAGCTCACCGGCGCCAACCCGGCCGACCCCGTGCACCGGTACACGCTGCAGACGGCGGTCATCGGGGCGCGCCTGCTCGACTGGCCCGACACCCAGTTCTCGCAGGCAGCTCTCTAGCGGCCGAGACGCGGGATCTCGATGGCGGGGCAGCGGTCCATGACCATGTCCAGGCCGGCCGCGCGCGTGCGGTCGTACGCCGCCTCGTCGATCACGCCGAGCTGGAACCAGACGGCCGCGGCGCCGGCCGCCACCGCCTCGTCGGCGACCGGGCCAGCCAGGGCGCTGTTGACGAAGACGTCGACCACGTCGACCTTGAACGGCACGGCGGCCAGGGACGGATACCCCTGCTCGCCGTGGACCGTCGGGGACTTGGGGTGGATCGGCACGACGCGCTTGCCGAAGCGCTGCAGTACGGCCGCGACGCCGTACGCCGCGCGGTCGCGGTTGTCGGACAGGCCCACGACCGCCCAGGTGTCCCCGTGCTCCGTCAGGATCCTGCGTACCGTCTCCTGGTCGCCGTACATACCTGCCTCCTCGGTGAAGTGCGGCCGGGCGGCCGCCCGGGCCGCCGTCGGTCAGACGTTCACGCCGAAGTCCGACGCGATGCCTCGCAGCCCGCTGGCATAACCCTGGCCGACCGCGCGGAATTTCCACTCCGCACCGTGCCGGTAGAGCTCGCCGAAGACCATGGCGGTCTCCGTGGAGGCGTCCTCGGAGAGGTCGTAGCGCGCGATCTCGGCGCCGTCCGCCTGGTTGACCACGCGGATGAAGGCGTTGCGGACCTGGCCGAAGCTCTGGCCGCGGTTCTCGGCGTCGTGGATGGAGACCGGGAAGACGATCCTGTCGATGTCGGCGGGCACCTGCGCGAGGTTCACCTTCACGGCCTCGTCGTCGCCCTCGCCCTCACCGGTGAGGTTGTCGCCGGTGTGCTCGACCGAGCCGTCCGGGCTCGTCAGGTTGTTGTAGAAGATGAAGTGCTGGTCGGAGACGACCTTGCCGGACGCGTCACAGAGCAGTGCGCTGGCGTCCAGATCATGGTCCGTGCCCGTCGTGGTGCGCACGTCCCAGCCCAGACCGACCAGTACGGCGGTGAGGCCGGGGGCCTCCTTGCTGAGCGAGACGTTGCCGCCCTTGGCCAGGGAAACTCCCACGATGTCCTCCTGAGGTATGAGTACGAATGAGTCGGTCCATCAAAAACTACAGGACTGTAGAAGACGGATGTTCGGTGGCGGGCCGTTACGATGTGGCGCGCTCCCCGCGGAGCATGACAAGGGCTGGAGGGAGCCGGGCATGAAGCATGACGACGAGCACGGGCAGCGGCAGCCACGGCTGCGCCGCCGCGCGCAGGGCGAACTGGAACAACAGGTGCTCGCCGCGCTGCACGCCGCGCAGGAGCCGGTCAGCGCCGCCTGGGTGCAGGAGCGGATCGGCGGTGATCTCGCCTACACGACGGTGATGACCATCCTGACCCGTCTGCTCGCCAAGGACGTGGTGACCAGGGAACGCGCGGGCCGCTCCTTCGCCTGGTCGTCCGCGTCCGACGAGGCGGGGCTCGCCGCCTTCCGCATGCGCAAGGTGCTCGACGGGGAGAGTGACCGCGAGGCGGTCCTCGCCAGCTTCGTCACCACGCTGACGCCCGACGACGAGCAGCTCCTGCGCGACCTGCTCGGCCGGGCGGACGCCGAAGCGGACGACTGACGCCCGAAGGGGGCTCTTCTCTGATGGGCGTCTTCGTCTTCCTGCCACTGGTGCTGCCGCTGACCGCTTGGCCGGTCGCCCGCCTCGCCGAGCAGCATCTGCACCCGCGCGCCGCCACGCGCGTGCTCACCGCCGTCGCCGGTGTGATGGCCGTGTGCAGCACGCTCTGCCTGGCGCTGCTCATGGTCGTCGGCACCGCCCAGCTTCCCGGCAACCCGCTGCCGGACGGCTGGTCCGACCCCGAGGTGCGGGCCGCCGTCCCCTATGACGAGTTCGCAGGGCGGGCCGCCATCCCCGCCCTGCTCGCCGTCTGCGCGGTCTGCGCCCGCCTGCTGTGGCGGCACGCGCGCGTACGCCGACGGGCGCGCCGCGCGCTGGCGGGGCTGCCCGGCACGTCCGTCGCCGTCCTTCCGGACGAGGCGTCGTACGCCTACGCCCTTCCGTCGCGCGACGGCGGCCGGGTCGTGGTCACCACCGGCATGCTGGCCGAGCTGACGGCGCCGGAGCGGCGCGCGCTCTTCGCCCACGAGCGGGCCCATCTGACCGCACGGCACCACCAGCACCTGCTCGTCACGCAGCTCGCGGCCCGCGCCAACCCGTTCCTGCGGCCGCTGCGCACCTCCGTCGCCTTCACCGCCGAGCGGTGGGCCGACGAGAGCGCGGCCCGCGCCGTCCGGGACCGGCGGACCGTGGCCCGCGCGATCGGCAAGGCCGCCCTGGTCTCGCGGGGTGTGCCCGCGCCGACCCTCGCGGGGCTGGCGGCGCCGGGGCCGGTGCCGCGCCGCGTCGCCGCGCTGCTCGCGCCCGCGCCGGCCGCCCGCATCCGGCCCTCGGTGTTCACCTCGATGGGGCTCGCGCTGTGGTGCGCGGCCTTCGGCACCGCCGTGTCCGCGATGTCCTCGGCGAACTCCGCGGTCACGATGGTCCTCATCCTGCGGGCGGCCACGCCGCTCTGAAAGTCCCCGCGGCCCTCGTGCTTCCTACAGGTCGAACTCGTGCGGCGGCAGGTCGAGCGTGAAGCACGCCTCGCGCACGACGGCCTGCTCGTCCTTGTCGAAGTCACCGTCGGCGCCGCCGATGATGATGCCGATCTGGACGACCGCGCGGGCCTCCGCGGGCTTCTTCTTCGCCTTGGCGACCTCCTGCATGACGCTCACCTTGCCGAACGCGAAGTCGGCGGTGAGCTGGTCCACGTACCCCTCGAAGCGGCGCCTGAGGTCGTCCGCGGGGAAGTTCTGCAGCACTTCGTTCGTCCCGATGAGCTGGGCCACGCGCCGGCGCTCCGAGGGGTCCACGGTGCCGTCGGCTGCGGCCACCAAGGCGCACATGGCCATGCTGGCGTCGCGGAAGGCGCCGCTCTTGAGGTCGTTCTTCTTCGCCATCAGCTGGGTCTGCATCGTCGACGCGGATTCCTTGAGGCGATCCCACAGGGCCATGGAGAACTCCATAAACTATCGGTGTACCAGGGGCGTCGCCACGGTCCACGGCCCACGGAGTGCGGGGGCCGACGACCGCGGCAAGTTCTACAACAGAGTAGAAACTAGCAGTCGAACCGAGAAGTTCCCGCCCAGCGGAAGGTGCGCGTGATGACGCCGACGGCACAAGAGCTCCTGCGGACCACGGCCGCCCGCCTCGCCCTCGACCCAGGAGCGAACCCGCTCGTCCCCCGCGTCGCCGACGGCACGGCGGCGCCGCGCACGCTCGCCGTGCTCGCCCTCGAACAGGGGCACGTCATCCCCGCCGACCGGCGGTCCTTCCAGCACCTGGCCGAGCGTGCGGCCGAGACCAAGGACCCGGAGTCCGCCGCGTTCTTCGAGTCCCTCGCGGACGGCGAGACCCTCGCGGAGGAACGGCTCGCCCCGCTGCTCGACGCCCTTGAGGTCGACGCGGCCGAGAGCGCGACGTACGAACCGCAGGCCGGGTGCCAGGCCTACCCGGCGTACGCGGCCTGGCTCGCGCTGAACGCCGAGCCGGCCGACGTCGTCATCGCCCTCACCGCCAACTTCGCCTCCTGGGGAGCGTGTTGCGCGGTGATCGCCCGCGCGCTGCGCGAGCGGTACGGCCTCCGGGACGAGGCCTGCGGCTTCTTCGACCTGTTCGCCGAGCCCGCGCCGGAGCTGGACCGGCAGGCGCTCGCCGCGGTGCGGGCGGGCCTGGAACGCCGCCGCGTCACGGCGGCACACCTGCGCTACGGCCGTCTCGTGCAGGGCTACGAAGAGATGTTCTGGGCGACGCTCGCAAGCGGGGACAAGGCGCTGCGGGGCAGGTGACGGCAGCCCGGTTTCACCGTCGAGGGGGCGCCGCGCGCGGGGCGATCCGACGGAGACCATCCGCCACACGTGGGCGATCCGACAGAGATCCGCCACGCGCGCGTGCCCGGCATCCGGCTACGTACGCGTGACCGGCAGGACGATCGCCGTGGCCGCGATGCCGTCGCGCACGACCCACTGGCCGGAGAACACCTTCAGCTCGGCGCCCTCCACCACGGGGCCCTCGACGAGCAGCCGCGCGGTGAACGTCCCGTCGATCGCGAGGTCCAGCCGCGCCTCGTCGAAACCCAGCCAGCGGCCGGTGAGCGGGAACCACGTCTTGTAGACGGACTCCTTGGCGCTGAACAGCAGCCGGTCCCAGGGCGTGGCAGGCTGCCGCGCGCCGAGATCCGCGAGCGCGGCACGCTCCGTCTCGTCGGCGACCAGTTCCAGGACCCCGGGGTCACGCAGCGGCTCACCGGGCTCGGCGTCGATGCCGAGCGAGATCACCTGGTCGGCGCGGGCCACGACCGCCGCGCGGTACCCGGCGCAGTGGGTCATGCTGCCGACGACACCGGTCGGCCAGCGCGGCGCGCCCCGCTGCCCCGGCAGGATCGGCGCGGGCGGCACGCCGATGCGGGACAGCGCGGTCCGGGCGCAGTGCCGGACGGTGGTGAATTCGTTGCGCCGCTTGGCCACGGCGTTCGCCACGACTGCCTCCTCCTCCGGGAAGAGGACCGCGTCGGCGCGGTCGTCATGGGTCTCTTCGACGGTGACGGGCACGGCGGCGAGCAGAGAAGCCAAGGGCCCGGAGGACTCCGGGACCGGGCGCACGGATAGCGAGGGTGATGTCACGAGAGATCACCGTACCCGGCGGGCGGCACGCGCGCGTAGCAGATGACCGTACTCCGGAGCGCCACCGCCGGGGTGGGGGCGGCACCGGATGAGCGCATACGCTGGCGTGATGCCGGACGAGTACCGCACAGTGGCCCGCGAGGGCGTGCACGAGACCGAGATCAACCGCTCGCGCTTCCTGTGTGCCCTCGCGCCCGCGGCCACCGAGCGGGAGGCGCAGGACTTCGTGGCGCGCGTCCGCAAGGAGCACCCGACGGCCTCCCACAACTGCTTCGCGTACGTGATCGGGGCCGACGCGGCGGTACAGAGGGCCAGTGACGACGGCGAGCCCGGCGGCACCGCGGGCGTACCGATGCTCCAGATGCTGACGCGCCGCGACATGCGGTACGTCGTGGCGGTGGTGACCCGCTACTACGGCGGCGTCAAGCTCGGCGCGGGCGGTCTCATCCGTGCCTACGGAGGATCGGTCGGCGAGGCGCTCGACGCTCTCGGCACCGTCACCCGCCGCCGTTTCCGCCTCGCCACGGTCACCGTCGACCACCAGCGCGCGGGCAAGGTGCAGAACGATCTGCGCACGGCGGGACGTGAGGTGCGCGACGTCCGCTACGGCGAAGCGGTCACGATCGAGATCGGCCTGCCCGACGCCGACGTGGACGCCTTCAAGGGCTGGCTCGCCGATGTCACCGCAGGAGCCGCGGAGTTCGAACTCGGCGGAGAGGCGTACGGAGACGCCTGACGCGCGGTGCCCCCGAGGATGAGGGGGCCCCGGTCGAGAGCGGATACGGCAGTAGCCGCCCGTGATGTCCGACCCGCCCGTTAGTCTCGGGGATCATGAGGCTGCTGCACACGTCCGACTGGCACCTGGGCCGCTCGTTCCACCGCGTGAACATGCTCGACGCCCAGGCCGCCTTCATCGGTCACCTGGTGACGACCGTCCGCGAGCGCGACGTCGACGCCGTCGTGGTGGCCGGCGACGTGTACGACAGGGCGGTGCCGCCCCTCGCCGCGGTCGAGCTCTTCGACGACGCGCTGCACCGGCTCGCGGAGCTCGGTGTGCCCACGGTGATGATCTCCGGGAACCACGACTCGGCGCGCCGCCTCGGCGTCGGCGCCGGACTCATCGACCGCGCGGGCATACATCTGCGCACCGACCCCGCCGCCTGCGCCGAACCCGTGATCGTCGCCGACGACCACGGGGACGTGGCCTTCTACGGACTGCCCTACCTCGAACCGGCCCTGGTCAAGGACGAGTTCAACGTGGCGAAGGCGGGGCACGAGGCGGTCCTCGGTGCCGCCATGGACCGCGTCCGCGCAGACCTCGCGACCCGCGCGCGCGGCACCCGCTCCGTCGTCCTCGCCCACGCCTTCGTCAGCGGCGGCCGGATCAGCGACAGTGAGCGGGACATCACGGTCGGCGGAGTCGCGGCCGTGCCCTCGGAGGTCTTCGACGGCGTGGACTACGCGGCGCTCGGTCACCTCCACGGCAGCCAGACGCTCGCCGCGCGCGTGCGCTACTCCGGCTCCCCGCTGCCGTACTCCTTCTCCGAGGCCGACCACCGCAAGAGCATGTGGCTCGTCGACATCGGGCCCGAGGGGGACATCGAGGCCGAGCGCGTCGACTGCCCGGTGCCGCGCGCCCTGGCCCGCGTCAGGGGCACACTGGACGAGCTCCTGGAAGATCCGGCCCTCGACCGGCACGAGGAGGCATGGGTCGAGGCCACCCTCACCGACGCGGTGCGGCCCGACGACCCCATGGCCCGGCTCTGCGCGCGCTTCCCGCACACGCTCAGCCTCGTCTTCGACCCGGACCGCGCACCCGACGACCCGGACGTCTCCTACGCCCAGCGGCTGAAGGGCCGCAGCGACGAGCAGATCGCCGACGACTTCGTCGTCCATGTGCGCGGCGCGGGACCCGACGAGGCGGAGCAGGACGTGCTGCGCTCGGCCTTCGACGCGGTCCGTGCCCACGACACGCTGCGTGAGGTCGCCCGATGAGACTCCACCGGCTCCGCCTCACCGCCTTCGGGCCCTTCGGCACCCCGCAGGACATCGACTTCGACGACCTCTCGGCCGCCGGGCTCTTCCTGCTGCACGGCCCGACAGGGGCGGGCAAGACCTCCGTCCTGGACGCCGTCTGCTTCGCGCTGTACGGATCGGTGCCGGGCGACCGGCAGGGCGGCAAGCAGGGCATGACCCTGCGCAGCGACCACGCGCGGACGGGCGCGCGCACGGAGGTCCGCCTCGAACTGACCGTCGCGGGACGTCGCCTGGAGATCACCCGGCAGCCGCCGTGGGAGCGGCCCAAGAAGCGCGGGACGGGCACGACGACGGAGAAGGCGCAGAGCTGGCTGCGCGAGTACGAGGGCGCGCCGGGGGCCGGCGCGGACGGCGGCTGGAAGGACCTCAGCCGCTCCCACCAGGAGATCGGCGAGGAGATCAGCCAACTGCTCGGCATGAGCAAGGAGCAGTTCTGCCAGGTCGTCCTCCTGCCCCAGGGTGACTTCGCACGCTTCCTTCGCGCGGACGCGGAGGCACGCGGAAAGCTGCTCGGGCGGCTCTTCGACACCCACCGCTTCGCCGCCGTCGAACAGCGCCTCGCCGAGCAGCGGCGCACCACGGAGGCCGAGGTCAAGGCGGGCGACGCGGCCCTCCTGGCCGACGCGCACCGCATGCAGCAGGCCGCGGCGGACGACGGCCGGGGCACCGAGCTGCCGCTGCCGGACCTCGCGCCGGGTGATCCGGGCCTCGCGACGGAGGTCCTCGCCTGGGCGGCCGTGGCCCGCGCGGATGCCCGTGAACGCCTGACGGTCGCGCGGTGCGCGCTCACGGCCGCGGAGTCCGCGCAGGCCGCTGCGGACCGCCGGTTCGGTGAGGCTCGGGACCTCGACCAGTTGCAGAGCAGGTTCGCCCAGGCGCGGGAGCGCCTGGCACGGCTGCACGCGCGCGAGGACGAGCTCCACGAGTGGGAGCGGTGCCTGGAGCGGGCACGCAAGGCCGAGACGGTCGCCCCCGCCCTCGACCTGCGCCAGGCCGCCGACGAGGCACACCGCGGAGCCGCGCGGGAGGAGTCACGCACGCGTGCCCGGCTTCCCGAGACGTTCGCCGCCTCCGCGGCGGCCGGGCTCGCCGCCGCCGCACGCAAGGCGGCCGAGGAGCTGGGCGGCCTCGCGTCCGCCCGCCGCGCCGAGCGGCGGCTCGCCGACATCGCGGACGAGCGCACGTCCCTCGACCGCCAGGAGCGCGCCGACGACGAGCTGTCGCAGGACGCGACGGCATGGCTGGACGGCTGGGACGCCACCCGTACGGCACTCCAGGAACGCATCGCCTCCGCCCAGGAAGCCGTGACCCACGCCGAGCGCCTCGCCGGGCGCCTTGAACCCGCCGTGGCCCGCCTTGACGCGGCCCGGCGCCGCGACCGGCTCGCGCAGGACGCGACGGCGGCTCAGGAGCGTGCCCTCGCCGCCCGCGAGCACGCCACCGCCACCCACGAGCGCTGGCTCGACCTCAAGGAGCAGCGCCTCACCGGCATCGCGGCCGAACTGGCCGCGCACCTGACGGACGGCGCCCCGTGCGCGGTCTGCGGGGCGACGGAGCACCCGGCGCCCGCGCGCAAGGGCGCGGGGCACGTGGACCGCGGCGCGGAGGAGGAGGCACTGACCGCCCACCGGGCCGCCGAGGGGTCCCGCACGGCCGCCGAGCGCGCACTGGGCGACGTACGGGAAGCGCTCGCCGCCCAGGCCGCCGCCGCGCGCGGCGGGCAAGGGGGAGAGCCCGACGCGGGCGGGGACCCCGCGGCCGATGAACTGGCCGCCGCCGTCGATGAGTTGCGCCGCTCCCATGCCGAGGCCCGGGACCGTGCCTCCGGGCTGCACGCGGCGCGGGAAGCGCTCGCGCGGGCCGAGGGTGAGTACGACCGCAGGCTGGCCGTACAGCAGGAGGCCGCGCGGAGGGCCGCCTCGCGGGCCACCCTGCGGGACGCCCTCGACCGCGAACAGGAAGGCCTCGCGCAGGAGTTGACCCGCGCGCGTGGGACCACCGGCAGCGTCGCGGCGCGCGCCGCGCAACTGGAGCGGCAGGCCGCGCTGCTCACCGAGGCCGCCGACGCCGCGCGCTCGGCCGACGACACCGCCGAGCGCCTGAAGGACGCGGACGCACGGCTCTCCGACGCGGCCTTCCGCGCCGGTTTCGACACACCGGCGGCCGCGGCCGCCGCGCTGCTCGACGACGTCCGGTACCGCGAGGTCCAGCACCGCATCGACGCCTGGCGGAACGAGGAGGCCGCGGTGCGCTCCGTCCTCGCCGAGCCGGAGACGGCGGCCGCCGCCGAGCGGCCCGCCGTGGACCTGACGGCCGCGCGGACGGCGGCCGAGGACGCGGGGCGGCGGCTGCGGGCCGCCGGTTCCGCGTGCGACGCGGCGGCGCGGCGCTGCGCCGAGCTGGACCGGCTCTCCGCCCGCACGGCCGCGGCCACCCGCGAACTGGCGCCGTTGCGCGCGTCGTACGACCGGGTGGCGCGGCTCGCGGGGCTCGCCGCGGGGACCTCGGCGGAGAACGAACGCAGGATGCGCCTGGAGTCGTACGTACTCGCAGCCAGGCTCGAACAGGTCGCCGCGGCCGCCACGGTCCGGCTGCGGCGGATGTCCTCGGGGCGCTACACCCTCGTCCACTCCGACGACCGCACGGGGCGGGGCCGTTCGGGTCTCGGGCTGCATGTGGTCGACGCGTGGACGGGGCGCGAGCGCGACACGGCGACCCTCTCGGGCGGCGAGACGTTCTTCGCCTCGCTCGCGCTCGCGCTGGGCCTCGCCGACGTGGTCACGGACGAGGCGGGCGGCGTACGGCTGGACACGCTCTTCATCGACGAGGGCTTCGGCAGCCTGGATGACCAGACCCTGGACGAGGTCCTGGACGTCCTCGACTCGCTGCGCGAGCGGGACCGCAGCGTGGGCATCGTCAGCCATGTCGCGGATCTGCGGCGGCGGGTGCACGCGCAACTGGAGGTGGTGAAGGGGCGGGACGGTTCGTCCGTACGGCAGCGGGGCGGGGCCTGAGGCGGCGCCGGCTCAGCGGCCCAGGGGGCGCCTCGGCAGGGGAGAGGAGTAGACGACGCTCGTCGTCACCGACCCCAGGGCGCCGATCCGGCCCGAGACCTCCTCCAGGTGGCTCATCGAGCGTGCGGCGACCTTGATGACGAAACAGTCGTCGCCGGTGACGTGGTGCGCCTCCAGGATCTCGGGGGTCGCCTCGACCAGGTCGTGGAACGGCTTGTAGTTGCCCGTCGGATACCGCAGGCGTACGAAGGCCAGGATCGGAAGCCCGAGGCGTTCCGGGTCGACCACCGCCGCGTAGCCCTGGATGACGCCTGCTTCCTCCAGGCGGCGCACGCGTTCGGTGACGGCGCTGGGCGACATCGAGACGGCGCGCGCCAGTTCGGCGTAGCTGGCGCGGCCCTCGCGCTGGAGGACGTCGAGTATGCGCCAGTCGGTGGCGTCCGTGGAATAGCCGGTCATCTCCGAGGGATAGCAGGGAAACCCCGGCTGATCAAGGGGCAGGCAGGGGATCGCCACTTCAGACTTCGGGTCGGTTACCATAGATTTTCTGCCATGGAGAACACGAACACGCAGGTCAGCGGTGGGTCCACCCGTGCGGTGGGGAAGGGGGACGCGTCCGCCGCGTCGGTCACAACCGCTGTTTCGCTCGCAGCCGCCACGACAGCGGTGAACCCGGTGCTGCGGGTCCCGCCGGCGTCGCCGGCCGCGGCCGCCGCCTACTTCGGCGCGAGCCTCGCCTTCCACGCCGACGTCTCCGACGTGGCGTCCGCGCTCGCCGCCGGCGGCGACCCGGGCTTCGTCGTGATCGACACCCGCTCGACGGCGTCATGGGACCAGGGCCACATACCGGGCGCGATCCACCTGCCCACCGCGCTCATCCCCGAGCAGGCGACGGAACTCCTCGACGCGTCGGTGCCGGTGGTCACCTACTGCTGGGGCCCCGGCTGCAACGGGGCGACCCGCGCCGCCCTGGCCCTCGCCGAGCGGGGCTTCCAGGTCAAGGAGATGCTGGGCGGCTTCGAGTACTGGGCGAGGGAAGGCTTCGCGTTCGAGACCTGGGAGGGCAGGCAGCAAAGCCCCGCGGACCCACTTACGGCACCGGCCGACACAGCGGACTGCGGCTGCTGACGACTACGGGGGGCTGCCGAGGCTGTCGCCGGTCGAGCGCCGGCCGTGCGTGGCCTTGCCGAGGGCCGGCACTGGGTGAGGGCCGCTGTGCATCGCCCCTGACGACGGCTGCCGCTGGGTGAGCGCCGCTGTGCGTGACCTTGCCAAGGCTGTCGCCGGTCGAGCGCCGGCCGTGCGTGGCCCGGCTCCGGCCTCGCCCACGCCCAGCGCTCGTCCCCCCGGCCCAGCGCTCGCCCACGCCCACCCCTCACCCCGCCCCGAAATTCCGTGCACGCCCCCGCCCCCACCCCCCATCATGAGCCGCATGCCGAACTTGCCATCTCCCGCTTCCGCTCCCGCCCCCGCCCAGCTTCGTCGGGATCCGCTTCCTCTGCGGGGGAGGACCGCGCTTGTCACCGGGGCCAGTCGGCGGGGCGGTATCGGGTATGCCGTGGCCCGGCGGCTCGTCGCGTACGGGGCCGGGGTCTATTTGCATCACCACGTGCCGCACGACGCCGCGATGCCGTGGGGAGCGGACCAGCCGGAGGACGTCGTCGAAGGAGTGCGTGCCGCGCTCGGCGACCCGGACGCCACGGTCTGCGCGGGGCCGGGGGACCTGTCCGAGCCCGCCGCCCCCGCCACGCTGATCGACACCGCCGCCGAGGCGCTCGGCGGCCGGATCGACATCCTGGTCGCCAACCACGCGCTGAGCGGCAGCGACGGGACGCTCGACGAGATCGACGCGGCCATGCTCGACGCCCACTGGGCGGTCGATACGCGGTCGGTGATCCTGCTCGTCCAGGCGTACGCCCGCCTGCGGGCGAAGCTGCCGCCCCGGTCGCCCGGCGGGCGTGTCGTCATGATGACGTCCGGGCAGGACATCGCGGGCGGCATGCCCGGCGAGATCGCCTACGCCCTCCAGAAGGGCGCCCTCGCCTCGGCCACCCGCTCGCTCGCGACCGCGCTCGCCGACCTCCCGGTCACCGTGAACAGCGTCAACCCGGGCCCCGTCGACACCGGTTACCTCACGGGTGACGCCTACGCCCGGGTCGAGGCGATGTTCCCGGCGGGCCGCTGGGGCATGCCCGACGACCCGGCCCGGCTCATCGCCTGGCTCGCCACCGATGAGGCCGAGTGGATCACCGGGCAGGTCATCGACTCCGAGGGCGGCTGCCGACGCTGACCAGTGGCGACGGTGCCACCGGCGCCGTACTCACAGCTTCGAGAGTTCCTCCACCAGGTCGTCGAGGCCGAGCGACCCCTGCGAGAGCGCGGCCATGTGCCACGCCTTGGCGTCGAACGCGTCCCCGTGGCGGCGCCGCGCGTTCTCCCGGCCGAGCAGCCAGGCGCGCTCGCCCAGCTTGTAGCCGATGGCCTGGCCGGGGATCGTGAGGTAGCGGGTCATCTCGCTCGCCACGTAGTCCGTGGGGCGGCTGCAGTGCGCGTCGTAGAACTCCTGGGCGAGGTCGGGCGTCCAGCGCTCACCCGGGTGGAACGGCGAGTCCGCCGGGATCTCCAGCTCCAGGTGCATGCCGATGTCCACGATGACCCGCAGCGCGCGCATCATCTGGGCGTCGAGGTAACCGAGCCTGCGCTCCGGATCGGTCAGGAAGCCCAGCTCGTCCATGAGCCGCTCCGCGTACAGCGCCCAGCCCTCCGCGTTGGCGCTGACGATGCCGACGGTCGCCTGGTAGCGGGAGAGGTTCTCCGCGACGTGCGCCCACTGCGCGAGCTGGAGGTGGTGGCCCGGAACGCCCTCGTGGTACCAGGTCGAGACGAGGTCGTAGACGGGGAAACGGGTGTCGCCCATCGTCGGCAGCCACGTACGGCCGGGCCGCGTGAAGTCCTCGGACGGGCCCGTGTAGTAGGGGGCGGCGGCGCCGCCGGGCGGGGCGATGTGGGACTCCACCCTGCGCACCCGCTCGGCGAGTTCGAAGTGCGTGCCGTCCAGCGCCTCGATCGCCTCGTCCATCAGCTCCTGGAGCCAGACCCGCACCTCTTCGACGCCCTCGATGTGCGTGCCGTGCTCATCCAGGTGGGCGAGCGCCACCCAGGGGGTCGCGGCGCCCGGCAGGATCTTCTCGGCCTCGGCCCGCATCTCCGCGAGCAGCCGGTGGAACTCCGTCCAGCCGTACGCGTACGCCTCGTCCAGATCGAGGTCGGTGCCGTTGAAGTAACGGGAGAGCAGGGCGTAGCGCTCGCGGCCCACGATGTCCGGCGTGCCCTCGATCGCGGGCTCGTAGACCTCCCGCATCCAGTCGCGCAGCGCGGTGACGGACGCGGTGGCGGCGCGGGCCGCCGTGTCGAGGCCGGCGCGCAGGGCCTCGGGCCCGCCGGCGGCGAACTCCTCGAACCAGCCGCGCCCGTCCCCCTCCTCGCCCGTCCACTCGGTGAGCTGTCCGATGAACGTGGCGGTGGGACGCGGCGCCGCGAACAGCTTGCGCTCCAGGCCGAGTTCGAGTGAGGCGCGGTAGCCCTCGAACGCGGCCGGCACGGCCCGCAGCCGCTCGGCGATCGTCGCCCAGTCCTCCTCGGTCTCCATCGGCGTCACGGTGAAGACCTCGCGCACCTGGTGCGGCGTCGTGTGCATGTTGCCGACCCAGCGCAGGTGCTCTTCCGCGTCGTGCACGGCGAGTTCGGCGGTGAGCCGCTCCCGCAGGAGCCGGCCGCAACGCCGCTCGGCCTCACTGTCGGCACCGGGCCTGCGCTCCGCCTCGTCCAGCCGGGCCAGCGTCGTCCGCGCGAGCAGCGCCAACGCCTCCTGCCCGGCGGGAGAGGTGTCCGGGAGCCTGCTGTCGCTCTCCTTCACGCCGAGGTAGGTACCGGTGATCGGATCAAGGGCGATGAGGTCGTCCACGTAGGCGTCGGCCACGTCGCGGGGGAGGGGGGCGGTGTTCGACTGCGCGTGCTTGGTGTCTGGCATGCGGACATCCTGGCTCCAGGCGTCCGGCGGGCGCCAGTGCCTTTGAGCCGCACGTCGAGCACCGAGGTCCGCTTTCGCACGCTTCGCCGAGATGATCGCCGGGATGATCGCCGAGATCAGCCCTGGATCACCCGGTGATGGAGCCGGCGAACTCGGGGAAGTCGAGGTCGGAGTCGTCGCTGTTGCGCTGCACGGTGACGACGATCTTCTTGCCGTACTTCGTCTTGAGCGCGTTGTCGTCGGTCTTCGTCGCCGACACGCCGGGAGCCAGGCGGCCCTCCAGGGGCTCGGACCCCTTCGCGAACGACGTCACCGACGCCTGGCCGCCGTTGGTGGCGCCCTCGACGACGAGGGACAGGTCGTCGAGGGCGACGGCGGACTTGCCGTTGTTCGTCACCTTCAGCTTCACCCGGAAGTCGGTCTCGCCGGGCTTGGCGGACTCAAGGAGCTCCGCGTCATGGCCGGTGAACACCTTCGCCTCGGTGACCGACACCTTCAGCCCATCCGGCCAGGCGTAGGACTCGCCGAACCTCAGGTCCGTCGGCCGCGCCTCAGTGCCGTCCGCGCCCGTTCCGGCACCGGCACCGGCACCGGCACCGGCACCGGCGTCGGCGCCTTCGTCGGAGCAGTACTTCATCCAGTCGGCCTGGCTGATGTCCTCGGCCATGCAGTCGGGCTTCCCCGACGCCGCGGTCTTCTTCTCACCGGACGCCTTCGAGTCGGCCGTGTCGCCGCCGTCATCGCCGTCACTGCCGCCGCAGGCCGTCAGAGCGGCCAGGAGCAGGGCGGCCGTGGCCGCGGTGGTGCGTACGCGCATGTGTCCCCCCAGGGTCGAGCGTCGGCACACAGTAATCCAGATGTCACGCGTGCCCGTCATTCACCGGTCGTGCCCCGCGGCCCCCTCGCCCCCGGCCTCCGGCGGCAGCAGCGGACCGCAGTCCCACTGCTGGAAGATCAGCCGCGTCTCCACGCGCGCCACCTCACGCCGCGCGGTGAACTCGTCGAGGACCAGACGCTGGAGGTCCGCGGGGCCGGCCACCGCCACGTGCACCAGGAAGTCCTCCGGGCCCGTGAGGTGGAAGAGGGACAGCGACTCCGGCAGCTCCCTGATGCGTTCCACGAAGGGGCCCACGAGGTCCCTGCGGTGCGGCCGCACCTGGACCGAGAGCAGTGCCTGCAGCCCGCGCCCGAGCTTCGCCGGGTCGAGACGGAGCTGCTGTCCGAGGATCACTCCGGAGCGCCGCAGCCGGGTCACGCGGTCCAGACACGTGGACGGCGCGACACCGACCTGCGCCGCGAGGTCGCGATACGTGGTCCGGGCGTCGTTCTGAAGGATGCGCAGGATGTGGAGGTCCACCGGGTCCAGTGCGACGGATTCGGGCATCGGGCGAACGTAGCACGGGATTCGAGGGCGATGGCCCGGCGTGTGTTCAGCCTGTGAGGCATGGACGCGAACACGGAGACAGTCAGCACAGACGGCACCCGGGCCCTCGCCACCGAGGCCGTGCACGCCGGGCGGGAGGACCTCGCCGGACTCGGCCTGCACGCGGCACCGATCGACCTCTCGACGACCTACCCCTCCTCGGACAGCCGTGGTGAGGCCGCCCGCATCGACGCCTTCGCTGCCGAGGGCATACTCGACGACGGACCGCCCGTCTACGCCCGGCTCGGCAACCCGACCGTGGCCCGCTTCGAGACCGCCCTCGCCCGGCTCGAAGGCACCGAGAGCGCGGTCGCCTTCGCGAGCGGCATGGCGGCGCTCACCGCGGTCCTGCTCGTACGGGGTTCAGCGGGCCTGCGTCACGTCGTGGCGGTCCGGCCGCTGTACGGATGCAGTGACCACATGCTCACCGCGGGGCTGCTCGGCACCGAGGTGACCTGGGTGGACCGGTGGGACGGCGCGGGCGCCGACAGCGCGGAGGCTCTGGGCAAGGCCATCTCGGAGGCCGTCCGGCCCGACACGGGGCTCGTGATGGTCGAGTCGCCCGCCAATCCCACCCTCGCCGAACTGGACCTGGCCGCGGTGGCCAAGGCCTGCGGCGAGGTGCCGCTCCTGGCCGACAACACCTTCGCCACGCCCGTACTCCAGCGGCCCGCCGAGAGCGGCGCGCGTCTGGTGCTGCACAGCGCCACCAAGTACCTGGGCGGGCACGGGGACGTCCTCGGCGGGGTGGTCGCGTGCGACGAGGAGTTCGCGCGGCAGTTGCGCCAGGTGCGCTTCGCCACCGGCGGGGTGCTGCACCCGCTCGCCGGCTACCTGCTGCTGCGCGGCCTCGCCACCCTCCCCGTACGCGTGCGTGCCGCGTCGGAGACGGCGGCGGAGCTCGTACGGCGCCTGGCCGCCGACCCGCGCGTGGAGCGCGTCCACTACCCGCGGCTCGGCGGCGCCATGGTCGCCTTCGAGGTGCACGGCGACCCGCACGAGGTGATCGCCGGGGTGCGGCTGATCACCCCTGCGGTCAGCCTCGGCAGCGTCGACTCGCTCATCCAGCACCCGGCGTCCATCAGTCATCGCGTCGTGGACGCCGCGGACCGGCACTCCTCCGGGGTGAGCGACCGTCTGCTGCGGTTGTCCTGCGGCCTGGAGGACGTCGAGGACCTGTGGAACGACCTCGACCGCGCACTCGGCCCCGTCAGCGTTCCGTCCGAGGAAGCGGACGCTGACGCGGACCGGCGGCGGCCTCGTGGCTCAGGGGCTCGTCGTACGGCGGGCGCGAGCTGACGGGGGTCGCTTCGAGGCGGGCCGTGATGACCAGCGTGCCCTCCTCGATCTGGTAGTCGAGGGGCAGGCCGAGCCCGCGCATCGCGGCCACCATGCCGGTGTTGGACGCCTGCGTCACCGCGTACACGCTCTCGCAGCCCGCCTCGACCGCCATCGACACGAGCCTGCCGAGCAGGTGGCCGCCGATGCCGCGCCGCTGCCACTCGTCCTCGACGAGCAGGGCGACCTCCGTCTCGTCGCCGTCCCACAGCAGGTGGCCGAGGCCGACGATCCGGCCGGAGGCGGTCCGCACGGCCAGGGTGCGGCCGAAGCGGGGGCTGAGCAGGTGGTTGAGGTAGCGGTCGGCGTCGCGCACCGGGCCGTGGTAGCGCATGCCGAGGGTGCGCACCGAGCAGCGCTCGTGCATGGCCTTGGCGGCCTCGACGTCGCCCGTGTCGGCGCGGCGCACGGTGATGGAGTTGCCCTCGGGCAGCGTGAGGATGTCCTGGCTGCGTGGGACGCGCGGGCCGAGCCGCGTGTCCAGCTCCACCAGCGCACGGGCGCGTGCGAACTCCGTGGGCGTGAACGGCAGATACGGCCGCTCCACGGTGATCGTCTCGCCGTCCGGGCCGTTCAGGCGCAGTACGGTCTCGTCCAGCGCCCCGTCCGCCGGAAGCTCCGGTGCCGTGCCCCGCGACGCCGCGGGCAGCGAGCGGATGGTGCAGCGGCCGAGCAGGTGGCGCAGCGCCAGCGGCAGCTCGGCGGCGTCGAGGGCGGTGCGGGTGGCCAGGCCGAGGATGCGGGTGGGGGCGTCCACCAGGTCGTGGGCGTCCGCGCGTTCGATCCAGGTGCCGGAGCCGCCCGCGTGGGCGATCGCCCGGGTGATCTCGGCGGCGGACAGCTCCTCGGGGGCGCGCAGCAGGAACTCGTCGACCGTGCCGTCGGCCAGCGGGTGCGTCTGGAGGCTCAGGATGTCCACCCGCCGGGTGGCGAACACCCCGCACAGCGCGGCCAGCGAGCCGGGCTCGTCCCGTACGGTCGTACGCATCCGCCAGAGTGACGTCCTCCCGGCGGGAGCCGCCTCCGGCGTCCGCGGACCCTCGGGCCTGGCCTGCTCCGCGGGGGTGGGCGGCCGGGCGCCGATATCGTGTGCCGCAGGCGGCGGCGCGTGGTTGTGGCGCCGTGCCCACCAGATGTGGAACCCGGCCGTGGCGATGAGCACCACGGCCGAGATCACGAGGAGGGCAGGCCCTCCGGGACCGTGCCCGATCATGTTCGCCACGGCGTCCGCGACCGCCACGGCGGTGAACAGGGCCGCCAGTTCGACCACGTCGCGCCGCCAGTGGTGGGCGGGGCGGCCGTGCTTGGTCCGAGTCACATGAGACATGTCAGTGCGCATACGGCCACTGTGCGGGACCGGTGTTGCGTGATCACAAACGTGCTGTGACCGATGGGTTAAGTCGCCATCTGCCCGCTTTGCGCCGCCCGCTACTGCCCCACGCGCCCGGGCTTGAGTGCCTTGGTGAACAGCACGCCACCGCCCTCCTGTCGCAGCCGCACGGTCAGCTCGCCGCTGTCCCCGTCGATGTCGACCTCGCCGAAATACTGCGGGGTCTCGGCCGGCGAGGTGTTCGAGCGGTTCGGTGCCTTGATGAACGTCTGCTCGGGTCCGAAGGTTCCGTCCAGCTTCGCGGCCTGGAAGCCGCCCGCGGCCAGCGGCCCCGACACGAACTCCCAGAACGGCGCGAAGTCCTTGAACGCGGCGCGCGAGGGGTCGTAGTGCTGCGCCGAGGTGTAGTGCACGTCGGCGGTGAGCCACACCGTGCCTGTGATCTTCCGGTGCTTGATGTGCCGCAGGAGTTCGGCGATCTGAAGCTCACGGCCGAGCGGGGCGCCGGGGTCGCCCTGCGCGACGGCCTCGAAGTTCGTTCTGCCGTCCGCCACGACGAGCCCGAGCGGCATGTCGGAGGCGATCACCTTCCACACCGCACGCGAGCGTGAGAGCTCCCGCTTCAGCCAGGCGAGCTGCCGGGCGCCGAGGATGCCGGTGGCGTCCTCGGGCTGCCTGTTCGTGGAATTGGCGTTGCGGTACGTGCGCATGTCCAGGACGAACACGTCCAGGAGGGGGCCGTGCCGCTGTACGCGGTAGACCCGGCCGTCCTCGTCGCCCGGCGGCAGCGTGGAGATGGGGAAGTACTCGCTGAACGCCCGCAGGGAGCGGCCCGCGAGCACGTCCACGTTCTTCTCGGTGTAGCGGGCGTCGTCCAGGATCTGCCCCGGGTACCAGTTGTTGCGCACCTCGTGGTCGTCCCACTGCACGATGGACGGGACCTGGGCGTTGAACCGCCGCAGGTTCTCGTCGAGCAGGTTGTAGCGGAACGCGCCGCGGAACTCCGCGAGGGACTCGGCGACCTTGGACTTCTCCTCCGTCGTGACGTTGCGCCATACGCTGCCGTCGGGCAGCGTCACGCTGGGCAGGATGGGCCCGTCGGCGTAGATGTTGTCGCCGCTGCACAGGAAGAAGTCGGGGTCGCGGCGGCGCATCTCCTCGAAGATCCGGTAGCCGCCGCGGTCCGGGTTGATGCCCCAGCCCTGCCCCGCGATGTCGCCCGACCACAGGAAGCGCACGCCGTCCTTGCGGCCCTTGGGCGTCGTACGGAACGTGCCGCCGACCGGCTCGCCGGTGCGCCGCGGGTCGTCGGGGTCGGCGAGCAGCACGCGGTAGTGGATCTGCTCGCCCGCGGGCAGGCCGCGCAGCCGCGTCGTCCCTGTGAAGTCCGTGTCCGGGCCGAGCAGCGGCCCGCGCCAGCGTCTGGCGCCGCGGAACGACTCGGTGGCCGACGTCTCCACGATCATCCGCGCCGGACGGTCGGAGCGGACCCAGACGAGCCCCGCGTGCGCGGTCACGTCCCCCGCCTGCACACCCCACTTGGCCCCCGGGCGGCCCGAGAGGGCGAGCGAGGGAGCCGCCCCGGTCGGCGCGGGAGCCGCCCCGGCCCGCGCCGGCACGGCGAGCGCGGGTACGGCGAGCGCCGCGGGTACGGCGAGCGATCCGCGCAGCAGGCTGCGGCGACGGGGGGACGGGCTCGGCTGACGTGATGACATGAATGCGCCTCCAGTTGACGGGTGCGACCAGTCTGCGGGCGCCCCGTCGGGGGCGCGCCACAGCCTTCACGCGAACCACAAGTGAACAACTCGTCACCCGGGCAGGGGAACCGCCGCGCGAGGATCGCCTCGGGCCGGTCGCGCCGAGCCTGACCGTCCGGTCCCCCGTCCGGTCCTAGGCCGTCGGACGCAGGTCTGGGGATGGATGCCGAGGCCGCGCGCCCCCGACGTACGACCGATGGTCACAAGATCCACGGCTGCCTACGCTCATGACCAGGGCACGTCACAGGGCGCGCCGCGCATCGAGCGGCACATCGAGTCGCACATCGAGCCGCACATCCAGGGGGAACGCCATGCCCGTCAACGGTCAGAGCCACATCCGCATCGCCCGTCCGTCGCGCGACCTGGCGGCGGCGGAACGCTTCTGGGTCGACGGCCTCGGCCTGAGCGTCGTGTACCGGGGGGACGGCGGCGACGCCCCCGGCGAGCATGCCCTGCTGATGGTGGGGTGGCCCGACGCCTCCTGGCACCTCGAACTCGTCAACGAGGCCGCCGCTCCCGTCCGGCCGCGCCCCACCGAGGAGGATCTGCTCGTCGTCTACGTGGACGGGCAGGTGCCCGAGGAACTCCTCGCGCGGCTGGAGGAGCACGGCGGCAAGCGGGTCACGTCCCCCAACCCCTACTGGAACGAGTGGGGCGTCACGGTCGAGGACCCGGACGGCTACCGGCTCGTGCTCTCCACGCGCGCGTGGTCCAACTCCTGAGCGGGGGCCCCTCCCGCGCGGCAGGTGTCCAGGATGACGCGGGCGACGAGGGCGGGGTCGTCGTTCATCGGGACGTGGCCGCAGCCGCGGAGGCGGATGAGCCGCGCGCCCGGAATGGCCCGCTTGGCGCGGATGCCCTGGCGGGGCAGCAGCAGCCGGTCCCGGTCGCCCCAGGCGATGGTGACGGGGAGGCCCGTGACGTCCTCGCCCATGGGGACGTCGCGCCCGGCCGTGAGCGTCGCCTCGAAGCCCGTGGCGTGGCGCAGCGCGAGCGTCTCGGCGACGACCGCCTCGGGTGAACGTCGCCAGGGGCGGGCGTAGATGGTGCTGGTGAGGGCGGTGCGCCCGGCCGCGGACCGCGAGAGGCGCTCGATCGCGGGCACGGGCAGCAGGCGGGCGCCGTGCCGCATGGCGAGCAGCGTGCCGAACGCGTAGCGGCGCTCCGCGGGCGTCCAGAAGCCGCCGGGGGAGAGCGCGGTGATGGACCGTACGAGCCTTCGCCTGCCCAGCTCCAGGGCGAGCAGGCCGCCCAGGGAGTTGCCCGCGACGTGGGGGCGTTCGATGCCCAGGGCCTCGCACAGGGCGCCGAGTACGGGGACGACCGTCGGGAGGTCGTGGAGCAGGCCGTCCGGCAGCGAGGGCGAGACGCCGAAGCCGGGCAGGTCCACGGCGATCACGTCGTACTCGGCGGCGAGAATCTCCGCCACCGGGTCCCAGGCCTGCCGGTGGTGGCCGATGCCGTGCAGGAGCAGCAGGGGTTCGCCGGCGCCCGAGCGCGCGTAGGAGATCGTCGCGGTGCGCGGGCCGCCGGGCGACGCGACGTCGAAGGACACCTCGGTGGCCATGGCTGCTCCTGTCCCCGCCGCGGGCGACGGCTCGGCAAATCGTTAGACGTGTTGTCAGCAACAATTACCGCCCAGTAGCCTCCACTTCAAGAGGGTGGCGCGCCCCGCTTTTTTTCTCCTGGACAGCCGGTCTCCCGTGGGCTGGGATGGAGTGGTGGCTAACGACAGCGTGACCGACGTCTTCGAAGAACACCGTCCTGTCCTGATGGGCGTCGCCTATCGGATGCTCGGCCGGGTGGTCGACGCGGAGGACGTCGTCCAGGAGGCATGGCTCCGCTGGTCCGCCGCCGACCACGACCAGGTGCGCGAACCCCGCGCCTACTTGGTGCGCGTCACCACGCGGCTCGCCATCGACCGGCTGCGCCACGTGCAGTCCCGGCGCGAGGCCTACGTGGGGCCCTGGCTGCCCGAGCCCTATGTCACCGATTACGGGCCCACCGTGCCGGACACGGCCGAGCGCGCTGTGCTCGCGGAGTCGGTCTCCCTGGCGGTCCTCGTCGTTCTTGAGTCCCTCTCGCCGCTGGAGCGTGCCGTCTTCGTGCTGCGCGAGGCGTTCGGTTTCCCCTTCGCCGAGATCGCGGCCACGCTCGACCGCGGCGAGGCCGCCGTCCGCCAGCTCGCCGGGCGGGCCCGCAAGCACGTCGACGCCGGCCGCCCGCGCTACCGGGTGGACCCGGCCGAGCGCCGCGTCCTGACCGAGCGCTTCCTCGCCGCGGCGACGGAGGGCGACCTCGACGGGCTGATGTCGCTCCTCGCCCCGGACGTGCGCCTGGTCGGCGACAGCGGGGGCAAGGCCAAGGCCCCGCTGCGCGTCCTGGAGAGCGCGGACAAGGTGGGCCGTTTTCTGCACGGCGCCGCCCGCAAGGGCGTCGAAGGATCGGCCCGGCGGGAATTCCGCTTCGCGGAGTTCAACGGCGCGGAGTCCCTGGTGTTCCTCGTGGACGGCAAGCCGGACAGCGTCTTCCAGTTGGATGTGGTCGACGGCCGTATCCAGAGCGTCTACATCGTCCGCAATCCGGACAAGCTCGTGACGCTGACCCGTTAGGGCTCAACCAATAGGGACCCACGCAAAGCGTGTGTTTCGTGAGAAAGGGGTCCTCGCCGCCGGGCGGGGGCCCCTTTCCTGTGCGATCTTCCGCCTTCCGGGCCCCCGGTGGCCGATAAGGCCTGCTTGGCCGCGTGCGAACTCCGCGTGAATGCTCTGTGGCATCACCCCTGTGCGGACCGTTACGGATCGAGGATTGGTCTTGACCAAGGGTGGGTGCGGGCCTATGGTCGCAGAGATAGTGCAGGAACCTTTAATAAACAAGGGCGCTAAAACGCCGCCGGTAAACGGCGATTGCGGAGGACAGGGTGGGGACCACGCAGCTTGAAACGGCGCCGGAGCCGAAGTACTGGCATCTGAAGACCGTGCTCAGTGAGGCGCTCGACTCCGAGTTCGCCGTCGGGGAGATCCTGCCGAACGAGCGCGACCTGGCCGCCCGCTTCGGCGTCGCCCGCGCCACGCTCCGTCAGGCGCTCGAACAGCTGGAGCTGGAAGGCAGGCTTCAGCGCCGCCGCGGGGTCGGTACGACCGTCGCGCCGCCGCGCATGGGCGTGGCCGTCGGCTCCGCCCACGGCTCCTGGCCCGGCGCGGCCGGTGACGCCTGGCAGCCCGCGGACTGCGCGCCCGCGGCCCCGCCGGCGGACATCGCCCGGATGCTGGAGACCCTCCCCGACGAGCAGGTCCACGTGATCAGGCGCACCCGCGTCTCGCAGGGCCAGCCCGTCGCCGCCGAGCTGCTGTACGTACCGACGTCGTCCGTCGCCGAGCTCACCGGCATGGACGCGCCCTCCGGCGCCGCCCGCGCGCGCGTGGTCCTGCGCGAGCTGGCACGGCTCGGCCTCGAAGGCCAGGACAGGGCCGTCGAGCTCGGCTCGGCGCGCGCCGACGACGCCAAGGCGCTCGACCGGCTCCCGGGAGCCCCGGTCCTGCTCGTGACGACCCGCTTCCTCGCCGAGGGCCGCACGGCCGCCGTCTCCGTCGCCACCTACCGCGCGGACACCTGCCGCCTCACCTTCGGCGACTCAGGCTCCGTGGAGATACACCACGGCCCCGAGCACCCGGCCTCCTGACGGCGCCGCACCCCGTACGCGTACGACGACCCCGCCCGGCCCCTCGGCCCGGCGGGGTCGCGTGCTCTCAACGGCGTGCGGTGACCGTGCCCTCGACGGCGAAGAGCTGCTCCTCGACGTGGTCGAGCGCGAGACGCAGCGCCCCCGTCGCCACCGCGGCCTCACCCAGCAGCGACAGCGCGACGCGGGGCGGACGAAGGCAGTAGCGCGCCAACTCGCGGTGCAGCGGTTCGAGGACGCCGTCCAGGCCCGCCGCCCAGCCGCCCACCACGACAAGCTCCGGGTCGAGGGCGAGCACCAGGGCGGCCACGTCGTGCACGAGGCGCTGTATGAAGCGCTCCACGGCCGCCCGGGCCCGCTCGTCGCCCCCCTTGGCGTGGGCGAAGACCGCGGCGACGGCCTGCTCGTCCAGCGGGTGCAGCGGCTCGCCCGTGGTGGAGAGCAGCGTCTCCGGAGTGACCTCACGGCCGAGCAGGTGCAGCGCGCCGATCTCGCCCGCCGCGCCGCCGAAGCCGCGGTGCAGCCGCCCGCCGATCAGCGACCCCGCCCCCGGGCTCAGCCCCGCGAGGACGAACACCACGTCGTCGATGCCGGCCGCCGCGCCCTTCCAGTGCTCGGCCACCGCGGCGGCGTTGGCGTCGTTCTCCACGAGCACCGGGCACTTGAAGGACCGGCGCAGCCGCTCGCCGAGCTGGAGCCCCGTCCACTCGGGCAGCGCCGTGCTCAGGCGCACCGCGCCGTCCGCCTCCAGGATGCCGGGGCTGCCCACGCCGACGGCGCGCAGCGTGTTGCGGGCTATGCCCGCGCGGCGCAGCAGATCGGCGACCGTGGTGCGCAGGCGCTCCAGGCGGTCGTCCGCGGGGGCGTCCTCGGAGACGTCCTTCGACGCCGTTCCCAGGACCTTGCCGTCCAGGTCCGACAGGACGGCCGCCACCCGGTGCGGCCCGATCTCCAGGCCGAGCAGATGACCCGCCTCCGCCCGGAAGCGGAACTTCCTGGCCGGCCGGCCCTGACGCCGGGCACCGCTGTCATCGGCCGCGGACTCCACCACGAGCCCGGCCTCGATGAGCCCCTCGACGACCCCCTCCACGGTGGGCCGGGAGAGCCCGGTCACGCGGGTGATCTCCGTGAGCGTCGCCAAGTCCGCGGCGCGCAGCGCGTGCAGCACCACCGCGGAGTTGATCCGCCGCAACAGAGAGGGGTCCCCGCCGGTCAGCTGCCCCAACGTCCGTCCTTCCAGCTCGTGCGCATGATGGGCGGATCGTACTCGTAGGACAGGGCCCCGGCGAGTGCCGGGCCCGCCTTCCCGCCGCCCCCGGCCGTCATCGTGGTGCCACGAAACCGGATTCGTACGCGACGATGACGGCCTGCGTCCTGTCGCGCGCCCCCAGCTTCCCGAGGACGGCGCTGACGTGCGACTTCACCGTCTCGGTGCCGACCACGAGACGGCCGGCGATCTCCGCGTTGGACAGGCCGCGCGTCATCAGCTTCAGCACCTCCGCCTCACGCTCGGTCAGGGCCGCCCGGTCGAGCGCGGCCCGGGCCTCGGCGTTGCCGCGCCGCCTGCCGTGCTCGCCCGCCAGTTGCCGCACCGCCGCGGGGAAGAGCAGCGACTCGCCCTCGGCCACCAGACGCACGGCGTTGACGATCTCCGCGGGCCGCGCCCGCTTCAGCAGGAAGCCGTCGGCGCCCGCGCGCAGCGCCTCGTACACGTACTCGTCGTTCTCGAAGGTCGTCACCACGAGGATCTTGGGAGGCTCTCGCACCGTGCGCAGCACCGCGCGGGTGGCCTCGATGCCGTCCAGGAGCGGCATGCGGACGTCCATCGCGACCACATCGGGCCGCAGCTGACGGACGAGCGGAATGACCGCAGCCCCGTCGGCCGCCTCGCCGATGACACGGATGTCGGGCTGCGCCTCCAGGACGGCGCGCAGACCCGCGCGTACGAGGGGTTCGTCGTCCACGAGGAGCACTGAGACCGGCATCCGGCCAGCGTAGATCACCGCAGGGGCAGTTCGACGTGAACCTGCCAGTCGCCGTCCAGGGGGCCCGTGGTGGCCCGCCCGCCGAGCAGCGTGGCCCGCTCCCGGATGCCGCGCAGACCGCTGCCGCCGCGCCCCGTCGGACCGGCCCCGCCCGGCAGCGCGTTGCGCACCTCCATCACCAGGCGGCTGTCGTCGACGGCTATCCGCAGCCGCGCCGGCACGGGACCCGAGTGGCGCAGGACGTTGGTCAACGCCTCCTGGAGCATCCGGTACCCCTCACGGGAGACCGGACCGGGCAGCCGCTCCACAGGGCCCGTCACCTCCACGTCCACCTTCGCCCCGGAGGCGCGCGCCGACTGGAGGAGACGCTCGGCGTCGGCGAGGGTCGGCCGGGCGCCCACGGGCTGCTCGTCCTCGCGCAGCACCCGCAGGACCCGCTCCAGGTCCTCCAGAGCGGCCCGCCCGGTCTCCTCGACCGCCTCCAGGGCCCGCGCGGTGAACTCCGGGTCGGCCGCGGCCCGCGCGGCGCCCGCCTGGACGACGGCGACGGTCAGCGCGTGGCCGATGGAGTCGTGCAGCTCGCGCGCGATGCGGTTGCGTTCAAGGAGCTGCTCGGTGCGCTCCTCCATGACGGCGAGGCGTTCGGCGGCGGAGGGGCCGAGCAGACGGCGGGCCACCACGGCCGTCACATGGCCCGCCGCCAGCAGCGCGCCGTACTCCGCGAGGGCCAGGAGGACGCTCAGCGGCAGTCTGAACCAGCCGGGATCGGGCATGGGGAACAGCAGGCCATCGGACTCCGGGGGCTGGCCGTTCGCCCCCGTCAGGACGAAGACCGTCCCGAGGAGCTGGCCCGTCACAAGGACCAGGGCGATGCCTGCCTCCAGGCGGAACACCAGCCACACGGCGGTTCGCACCCGGTCACGCCAGGAGGCGGAAGGGGCCACGGAGATGCCGGACTCCTCCACCTCCCCGCCCGCCACGCGCGCGTGCTGACCGGGAAACAGCATCATGCGGGCCTGTAGCCCCTCGGCCCTGCGGATGGCGGGCACCATGGCGGCCGCCATCAGCAGGGGAGCGGGGACGACCGCGACGAGTACCCAGTCGATGTACGTGGGCTTGTAGAGCCCGGGATAGATCGAGGCGCTCACCCACGCGACGCCCGACCCCAGGAAGACGTGCAGCCAGCGCGTGTAAGTGATCGCGCGCGTCAGGGGTTTCAGGAAGCCGGGCATACCGTCATCGTGCCAGCAGGGCCGCGCCGCGCGGCTCCCCCGCCCGGGGGAGACGGACTCCCCGGACGGGGGAAGACCACGGGGCCCGCACGCGGCGAGGCTTGCCCCATGACCAGCATCGACGTCCAAGACCTCACCAAGGAGTACGGCACGACCCGGGCCGTGGACGCCCTCTCGTTCAGCGTCCGCCCCGGCAAAGTCACCGGATTCCTCGGCCCCAACGGCGCCGGCAAGTCGACGACCATGCGCCTCGTCCTCGGCCTCGACCGGCCGACCTCGGGCACGGCCACGGTCGGCGGCCGCGCCTACGCCGGCCTCGACGAACCCCTGCGCCACGTCGGGGCCCTTCTGGACGCCCAGGCGGCACACGGCTCACGCACCGCCCGCAACCACCTGCTGGCCCTCGCCGTCAGCAACCGCATCCCGGCGCGCCGCGTCGACGACGTCCTCGAAGAGGCCGGACTCGAGACGGTGGCCGGACGCAGGATCAAGACGTTCTCGCTGGGCATGCGGCAGCGTCTCGGCATCGCCGCGGCCCTGCTCGGCGACCCCGCCGTGGTGATGCTCGACGAGCCGTCCAACGGACTCGACCCCGAGGGCATCATCTGGATACGCGAGTTGATGCGGCGCCTCGCCCGGGAGGGCCGTACGGTCCTCGTCTCCAGCCACCTCATGAACGAGACCGCCACCTTCGCCGACCACCTCGTGGTCCTCGGCCGCGGCAGGCTCCTCACGGACACCCCGATGCCCGACTTCATCGAGGCGCACAGCCACCCGAGCGTGCGGGTGCGCACGACCGAACCCGACCGGCTCCGCGGCATCCTCCTGGCCAAGGGGTACGTGCTCGGGGACGCGGACGACGGTCGCTGGACGGTCGACGACGCCAGGGCCGACGAGATCGGCGCCCTCGCCGCGGCCGCCGGCATCCCCGTGCTCGAACTCGCCGACGAACGGGCCTCCCTGGAGCAGGCCTACCTCGCGCTCACGGCGGAGGAGACCGAGTTCTCGGCCACCGCTCCGGCCACGCCCGCCGCCCCGTCCACCCAGGAGGTCTGACCGTGTCCCACAGCGCCGTGCTGCCCGTCGCCCACGCAGAGTGGATCAAGGTCAAGTCCCTGCGGTCCAGCCTGATCTCGCTGGTCACCGTGTTCGCGGCGACCGTCGCCATCACCGCCCTGGTGTTCGCGACGGTCGGCGTGGCCGAGGCGGACAGCGCCGACGCCGAACCGCTCTTCGACGCCTTCTACGCCTTCAACTTCGGCCAGATCGCGGCCATCAGTTTCGGTACGACCGCCGTCGCGTCGGAGTACACGAGCGGTGCCCTGCGGATCTCCCTCGCCGCGGTGCCGCGCCGCGGGCTCTTCTACGGCTCCAAGGTCGCGGTCGTCGGCGGCCTCGCGCTGCTCGCGGGGCTGCTCACCGGCTTCGGCACCTTCCTGGTCGGCCAGGCGTTCCTGGGCGACGACGGCATCGGCCTCGGTCACCCCGGCGCGGTGCGGGCCTGCGTGGGCGGCGGGATCTACCTCGCCCTGATGACGCTCCTCGCGGTCGGCCTGACGGCGGTGCTGCGCAGTGGTGTCGCCGTCCTGAGCATCCTCATCCCCTTCACGCTCATCGTGTCCTTCGTGGTCGGCGACATGGACAGCGGCGTCGCGGCCTTCCTGCCCGACAAGGCGGGCCAGCAGGTGCTGCACGAGGCACCGACGGGAACGCTGGGGCCCTGGGCCGGACTTGCCGTGCTGGCGGCCTGGGCGGCCGCCGCGCTGCTCGCGGGCTGGTGGGCGGTGCGCCGACGCGACGCGTGAGGCCGCCGACGGCTCCGCGACATCCGGCGGATGACTGATTGTCAGTGCCGCCCGCTTTACTTGGCCTCATGAGTACCGCACAGCATCTCGCCGTGATCGACCTGCTGCGCTCCCGGGAGTTCCCCGCGGAGCACGGCAGGTCGGAGTGCGGCTCCGAAGGGCCCGGTTACCACATCGGGGAGTTACTGACGAGCGACACCTTCTGGGAGGACGACGGCACCCGCTGGCACCTCACGGAGGAGCAGTACGAGGCCGAGCGCGACGGCCTGACGGTCCTCCTGGCCGACCGCTGGGGGCCGCCCCAGCGGTTCAGCCTGGCGAGCCTCCTCGACCGGATGATGGGCGCGGGCTTCGGTGACGACGCCGCGGAGGAGATACCGGAGCCGTGGGCCCAGCTCGCCTCGTCCGTGCCCGACCTGCACCTGTGGCACGTGGACGGCCGCTGGGTAGCCCTCGGCGTCGCCCAGTGGGACAAGGAACTGCCCTTCCAACTGCTCGCCGTGGTGACGGAGATATCCCCGCCCTGACACACGGTCCGGCGGTCGGCGGGGCCGCCGCGGGACTTGTGGGTCAGCCGAGGCGCAGCGGTCCCCCGACGGGTTCGGCGAAGAAGCGGGCCACCTCCGCCTCCGTCACCTGAGCGAGCTCCGCGGGCGACCAGCGCGGCCTGCGGTCCTTGTCGACCACCTGGGCGCGGATGCCCTCGGGCAGGTCGGGCGCGCCCAGCATGGCGCAGGACACGCGGTACTCCTGGGCGAGCACGGCTTCCAGGTCAGGGAGTTCACGGGCCTTGCGCAGCGCGGCGAGCGTGACCTTGAGGGCGGTCGGGGACTTGGCCAGGAGCGTCTCGGCCGCCTCCTTGGCGTGCCGCTCGCCGCAGGCGTGCAGCCGGTCCACGATCTCCTCGACGGTGCCGGCCGCGTAGCAGTGGTCGATCCACTCGCGGTGCTCGGCCAGTTCGGCCCCGGGGGCGGCGGTCTCGTACCGGCGCACGGCGTCGGCCGCGGGCATGGCGGCGAGGGCTGCGGTGAACTCCGGCAGGCGCTTCGAGGGCACGTAGCGGTCGGCGAGCCCGCAGAGCAGCGCGTCACCGGCCGCCACGGGGGAGCCGGTCAGGGCGAGGTGCGTGCCCAGTTCGCCGGGCGTGCGCGTGAGGAGGTACGTACCGCCGACGTCCGGCACGAAGCCGATGCCGGTCTCGGGCATCGCGATCCGGGAGCGCTCGGTGACCACGCGCACGCCGCCGTGCGCCGAGACGCCCACGCCGCCGCCCATCACGATGCCGTCCATGACGGCGACGTACGGCTTGGGGAAGCGGGCGATGCGGGCGTTGAGGCGGTACTCGTCGTACCAGAACGCGGCCGGTGCCGCCGGGCGCCCCGCCCTGACGTCGTCGTGGATGGAGCGGATGTCGCCGCCCGCGCAGAGCCCGCGCTCCCCGGCACCGGTGAGGACCACCGTCTCCACCGAGCCGTCGCCCTCCCAGTCGGTGAGGGCGCCGTTCAGGAGGCGGACCATGGCGTGGTTGAGGGCGTTGATCGACCGCGGCCGGTTCAGGACGGCGTATCCGGCGCGGCCTTCGCGGCGGAGCAGTACGGCGGCGTCGTCGGAGGGGGCGTTCATGGTGCGGTGGCTCCGTTCGTGTGGTGCGCGGTGGTGCGAGGCGCCCGGCGGGACCGGCGGGCACGCGTCAGCGCGACACACCGGCCCACACGCGGCCGCCGTGGTTCAGTGCGAGGACGCCCCCGGCGCGCCCGGGCCTTCGCCGCGCCCCGAGGCATCGCCCCGGCCGGAGCCCTCGCCCCGCCCAGGACCCTGGAAGGCGTCGAGGATCAGCTCGGCCGCCGATGATGCCGTCAGCGTGCCCTCCCGGACGCGCTCTTCGAGCTCGGGGGCCACGCGGCGGACCTCGGCGTGGTCGCGGAGCCTGCCGAGCAGCTCGTCCCGCACCATCGACCACGTCCAGTCGATCTGCTGGTCACGGCGCTTGGCGGCGAGACGTCCCGTGGAGTCGAGCAGCGTGTGGTGCTGTTGCAGCCGGTCCCAGAGCGTGTCGAGGCCACTCGACTCCCGGGCGCTGCACGTCAGGACCGGTGGCGTCCACGCGGCATCGCTGGGGTGCATCAGCCGCAGCGCGCCCGCCAGTTCACGCGCCGCCGAGCGGGCGTCGCGCTCGTGCGGACCGTCGGCCTTGTTCACGGCGATCACGTCCGCGAGTTCGAGGACGCCCTTCTTGATGCCCTGGAGCTGGTCGCCCGTGCGGGCGAGGGTGAGCAGCAGGAACGTGTCGACCATGTTCGCCACGGCCGTCTCCGACTGCCCGACACCCACGGTCTCCACGAGCACCACGTCGTACCCCGCGGCCTCCATCACCACGATCGACTCCCGGGTCGCCTTGGCGACCCCGCCGAGCGTCCCGGCGGAAGGAGAGGGCCGTACGAAGGCGGCGGGGTCCTGCGAGAGCCGCTCCATCCGGGTCTTGTCACCCAGGATGGAGCCGCCGGTGCGCGTCGACGACGGGTCGACGGCGAGCACCGCCACGCGGTGCCCGAGCGAGGTCAGCATCGTGCCGAGCGCGTCGATGAACGTGGACTTGCCCACGCCGGGCACCCCGCTGATCCCGATCCGCCGCGCCCGCCCGCTGTGCGGAAGCAGCTCGGTCAGCAGCCGCTGCGCGAGCAGCCGGTGCTGCGGCCGGGTCGACTCGACGAGAGTGATGGCGCGCGCGACGAACGCGCGCCTCCCGTCGAGGACGCCCTTGGCGTACGCGTCGATGTCGATCGTGGCAGGCAGGGGGCTCACCGGCTCACAGGTCGTGGCCGAGGTCGGCCGCCAGTCGCTTGACCAGGTCGTGCGCCGCGTCCGGGATCACCGTGCCGGGCGGGAACACCGCCGTGGCACCCGCCTGGTGCAGGGCCTCGATGTCCTGCGGCGGGATCACCCCGCCCACCACGATCATGATGTCCTCGCGGCCCTCGGCGGCCAGCTCCTCGCGCAGCGCCGGTACGAGGGTGAGGTGCCCCGCGGCCAGCGAGGAGACGCCCACGATGTGCACGTCCGCCTCGACGGCCTGGCGCGCGACCTCCGCGGGGGTCTGGAAGAGCGGGCCGACGTCGACGTCGAAGCCGAGGTCGGCGAAGGCGCTGGCGATCACCTTCTGGCCGCGGTCGTGGCCGTCCTGGCCCATCTTCGCCACCAGGATGCGCGGCCGGCGCCCCTCGGCCTCGTCGAAGGCGTCCACCAGGGCGCGGGTGCGCTCGACGGACGGGGACTGGCCTGCTTCGGTGCGGTACACACCGGAGATCGTACGGATCTGCCCCGCGTGCCGCCCGTACACGCTCTCCAACGCGTCGGAGATCTCACCGACCGTGGCCTTGGCGCGGGCCGCGTCCACCGCGAGCGCGAGGAGGTTGCCCTCCAGACCGGGGCCGGAGCCGCGCTCGGCCGCCGCGGTCAGCGCGCGCAGCGCGTCCCGGCAGGCCGCGTCGTCGCGCTCCTCGCGAAGGCGCCGCAGCTTGTCGACCTGCTGGGCGCGCACCGAGGAGTTGTCGACGGAGCGGACCTCGATCCGCTCGTCGGAGTCCACGCGGTACTTGTTGACGCCGATGACCGGCTGCCGCCCCGAGTCGATGCGGGCCTGCGTGCGCGCGGCGGCCTCCTCCACGCGCAGCTTCGGGATGCCCGCGTCGATGGCCTTCGCCATGCCGCCGGCGGCCTCGACCTCCTCGATGTGCTGCCAGGCGCGGCGCGCCAGGTCGTACGTCAGCTTCTCCACGTACGCGCTGCCGCCCCACGGGTCGATCGTCCGCGTCGTGCCCGACTCCTGCTGGATCAACAGCTGGGTGTTGCGGGCGATGCGGGCGGAGAAGTCGGTGGGCAGCGCCAGCGCCTCGTCGAGGGCGTTGGTGTGCAGCGACTGGGTGTGGCCCTGGGTCGCGGCCATCGCCTCGACGCAGGTCCGCGTGACGTTGTTGAACACGTCCTGCGCGGTCAGCGACCAGCCCGACGTCTGCGAATGGGTGCGCAGGGAGAGCGACTTGGCGTTCTTCGGGTCGAACTGCTTGACGAGCTTCGCCCAGAGCAGGCGCGCGGCGCGGAGCTTGGCGACCTCCATGAAGAAGTTCATGCCGATCGCCCAGAAGAACGACAGGCGCGGCGCGAACGCGTCGACGTCCAGGCCCGCCTGCTGCCCGGCCCGCAGGTACTCCACGCCGTCGGCGAGGGTGTACGCGAGCTCCAGGTCGGCCGTCGCGCCCGCTTCCTGGATGTGGTAGCCGGAGATGGAGATGGAGTTGTACCGCGGCATCTTCTGCGAGGTGTACGCGAAGATGTCCGAGATGATCCGCATCGAGGGCGTCGGCGGATAGATGTAGGTGTTGCGGACCATGAACTCTTTGAGGATGTCGTTCTGGATGGTCCCGGCCAGCTTCTCGGGCGGTACGCCCTGCTCCTCGGCCGCCACGATGTACAGCGCGAGCACGGGAAGCACGGCGCCGTTCATCGTCATCGACACCGTCATCTTGTCCAGCGGGATGCCGTCGAAGAGCTGCCGCATGTCGTAGATGGAGTCGATGGCCACCCCGGCCATGCCCACGTCACCCGTGACGCGCGGGTGGTCGCTGTCGTAGCCGCGGTGGGTCGGCAGGTCGAAGGCGACCGAAAGGCCCTTCTGCCCGGCGGCGAGGTTGCGCCGGTAGAAGGCGTTGGACTCCTCGGCGGTGGAGAACCCCGCGTACTGCCGGATCGTCCAGGGCTGGTTCACGTACATCGTCGGGTAGGGGCCGCGCAGATACGGGGCCACGCCCGGGTAGGTGCCGAGGAAGTCGAGGCCCTCCAGGTCGGCGCCGGTGTACAGCGGCTTGACGCCGATGCCCTCGGGGGTCTCCCACAGCAGGTCGCTCTCGGACCTGCCGGTGGTCTCCTTCACGGCGGCGCGCCACCGCTCGTGCGAGCCCGCGGCATCCGTGCCGGGGCCCAGGTCTACGGAGGAGAAGTCGGGGATGCGCATTACGCCACTCCCATGCGGTCGAGGGTGGAGGAGAGCACGGCCACGGCGTCACAGCCGGCGTGGACGTACGCGTCGACGTCGTCGTACTCACCGCGCCCAGCCAGGAAGACCTGCCCGGCGCCCGCGCCCTTGAGGGCCTTGGCGACCGCCTCGGCCTGCTCGGCATAGAGGGCGTCGCTCGAACAGAGGACCGCCACCGGCGCGCCGGAGGCCCGGAAGGCGTCGGCGGCCGTCGCCGCGTCCACCGTGGCCGGTTCATGCACGGTCTCGATGCCGCCCGCCTGGAAGAGGTTCGCGGCGAAGCCCGCCCGCGCGGTGTGCGCGGCGGCCGGACCGAGCGCCGCGAGGAACACCTTCGGACGTGCCCCGGTCGCGGCGAGGTGCGCGTCGGAGCGGGCGCGCAGCGCTTCGTACGCCTCGTCGCGCCGGACCCGCGGCAGGCCGCCGGCCGGCGCGGCGGGCGCGGTCTCGCGCTCCACGGGGCTCTCGGCGAGGTGCGGGAACTCGCTGACGCCCGTGATCGGTTCCCGGCGCCGGGCCAGCTTCTCGGTGCGGGTGGCCCAGGTGGCGGCGAGACGTTCGCCGATCATGCCGGAGCGCAGGGCGGCGGCCTGGCCGCCCGCGCCCTCGATCTCCTGGAAGAACGCCCAGGCGGCCCGCGCAAGTTCGTCGGTGAGCCGCTCCACGTACCAGGAGCCGCCCGCCGGGTCGATCACGCGGGCCAGATGTGACTCGTCGATCAGGATCGTGGAGGTGTTGCGGGCGATGCGGCGCGCGAAGGCGTCCGGCAGGCCGAGCGAGTGGTCGAACGGCAGCACGGTGACGGCGTCGGCGCCGCCGACCCCGGCCCCCAGGCAGGCCACCGTCGTGCGGAGCATGTTCACCCACGGGTCGCGGCGGGTCATCATCACCGGCGAGGTCACCGCGTGCTGACGCTGCGCCCCGGCGGCGGCAGCGCCGCACACCTCGGCCACGCGCGCCCAGAGGCGGCGCGCGGCGCGGAGCTTGGCGATGGTCAGGAACTGGTCGGCGGTCGCCGCGTAGCGGAATTCGAGCTGGGCGCAGGCCTCCGCCACGGAGAGCCCGGCCGCCGTCAGCTCGCGCAGGTAGGCGACGCCGGTCGCGAGGGACGCGCCGAGCTCCTGCGCGGCCGAGCCGCCCGCCTCGTGGTAGGGCAGCGCGTCCACGACGAGGGCCCGCAGGCCCGGGTACTCCCGGGCGCACACCGTGGCGAGCTCGACGGCCTCGGCGGAGTCCGACGCCTCGCCGGAGCGGGCCTCGTGGCCGAGCACGTCCGCGCCGAGCGTGCCGCGGGCGGACTGCTTCGGGACGCCCGCGGCCTCGTACAGCGCGAGCAACGCGCGCGCCGCGGGGCCGAATTCCGCGCCCGCGTCGAGGACGACGGGCGCGAGGTCGAGGAGGACGCCGTCCAGCGCCCGCGGCAGCGCCGACACGGGCACGCCGTTCGCGCCCACGCCGAGCCACAGCGAGGTGACGCCGTTCTCCAGGTCCGCGAGCGCGGCCTCGTTGGTGCGGGCGGGGTCGGGGCTCGTGTGCCGCTGCCGTACGTCCCAGCCCGCGGGGGCGTTGCCACCGGGTGTGCCGCCCCGTACGAAGGGGGCGAAGCCGGGGTGGCCGGCGGCGGGCGCGGCGTCACGGGAGGTGTACAGGGGGCGGGTGGTGAGCCCGTCCTCGAGTGCGGTGGACAGCGCTTCCTCTGCGGCCGTCCCCGATACGTCCTTACCCGACTTGCGCAGCACGCCTTCCACAAGGCGCTGCCACTGCTCATGGGTCGCATCAGGGAACTCGGCGGCCAGGGAAAGCCCGTCGTCAGGCAGGACCGTCATGCCCTGATGCTAGGGGTCAACCCATGGCACGCGGTGCCACCCACGGCTGTGACCTTGCCCTCTCCTGGACGCTCTTGATCTCGAACGAGCGGAAGGCTAGGGCTGCGGCGCGGACGCGGGCGGTTCACGCGGAGACCCGTGGCGGAGTCTTCGGCTGGGCCGCGGCTCCTCCGGTGACGTAACGGGCGTACTCGTGCTCCAGACGGAATCCCGCAGTCCAGGCGAGGAGACGGCCTATGCGGTCGCCCCGTCCGCAGGACCAGTTCGCGACGCGTCCGCGCGCGCCGATGTCGGCGCACAGGGAGGCGACGCAGGCCAGGGCCAGGCGTTCGTGCCGGTGCTCCGGCGGGGTGAGCACGGCCAGGCGTTCGTACGTGTTGCCGACGAAGTAGCCGCAGGCGACGGTGGCGACACGGCCGCTCCGGTCGAAGGCGGCCCAGCCGTGCCCGGAGGCGGCGAGCCCCTCGGGCCCGCCCCAGCTGGAGTGGATCCAGGCCGACGCGGGGGAGAGCGCGGCGAGCGCGGGGGCGTCGCCGGGTTCGAGGCGGCGTACGGTCACGCCTCGCGGCGGCCGGGGCGCGGCCACCGGCTCGCGGTACACGTACACCAGGCGTTCGGCCGGTACGACCCGGTCGAAGGCGGCGTCGAGCAGCGGCAGGAAGCGGTCCGGCGCCTCTACGCGGCTGTGCGCGAAGGGGGCGAGGAGCCCGGGGGAGAGTGCGCCGGGGTCGCCGCTCAGCAGGACGTGGCCCGCGCAGGAGACCGCCACGGTTCTCGGGCTGAGGGCGCGGTCGCCCCACCAGGCGCCCACGCCCGTGGCGGCGACGTGCTCGGCGAGGGCGGCGGAGCCGGGCGCCCCCGTGCCGAACCAGCGGGACACGGCGGGGAGGTGCTGCGGTGAGAGCCGGATCATGAGGCGCTCCTCGGGGGTGAGACCTACGGGTGAAAAGGGCGCGGGCGCCCGGCCCGGTCGAGCCGCGCTCGCCGTGCGCTCTTCTGGCGGGCGCCAACCGTCGGACCGCGCTCGGGAGCCCTGCTGCTCCGTACGGGTTCCCCGTACGTCCGCCATCCAACTGGCCCCCGCACGAGCGCTCAAGAGGGCCTGGCCGACCCGGACGCGGCCCTGATGAGGTGGCTCCGTGCCGCCCCAGGGGCAGGACGACGGCCCGCGAGCATCGCGTCAAGACCGGGCACGGGTGCGTCAACGTCGCGTAACGAGCCGGGTGTTGACACGCCGTGCCGGGCATAACGTCACCGTGTGCCGCGGATTTTCCCGAACCGCGGCGACCCCGACTCTCCCCCTCCGGAGGAACCCCATGGCAGAACTGCTGCTCGGCGAGGACCCCGAGCCCTGCGAACCCGGCCCGGCCGGGCGGCTCTTCGTCCCCGTCCGGCCGGGACCCGCGGGCCGCGTCGCCCGCCTGTTCCGTACCCCCGTCGGCGGGCGCACCGCCGTCGCCTTCACCACCCCGCACCTCCTCGGCGCCGTCCTGGGCGCCCGCGAGCCGTGGATCGGCCTCGCCGAGCCGGCCCTGCGCGCGCTCATCGAGCCCTTGGGCATCACGGCCATCACGGTCGACCCCACCCTGGCCGCCCACCCGGTCGGCCCGCGGCCGGTCCGCGTCTCGGCGAAGGGGTACGACGAGACGCGGCGAGGGCAGACCGCGTCCTCGGCGGGCGCCACGCCGGCGGCCGCCGCTCCGGCCCAGTGGGTCGGCTGAGGCCGGGGCGAGGAGGAAACCTGTCATGACCACACTCGACGTAACTCCGCCCGAGCCTGTCGCCCCGACAGGCCCCGCGTTGGCCGTCTGGCCCGGGTCCGTCGTCCCGCTCGCCGACGGGGGGCTCTCCGTCGGTGGTGTCGCGCTCTCCGAGGTCGCCGAGCGCTTCGGGACTCCCGCGTACGTTCTCGACGAAGGCGACGTGCGCGCTCGTTGCCGGGGCTACCGGGAGGCCTTCGGGGACGCCGACGTTCTCTACGCCGCCAAGGCGTTCCTGTGCCGCGCCATGGTCCACTGGGTGCGCGAGGAGGGGCTCGGGCTCGACGTCTGCTCGGCAGGGGAGCTGGAGCTCGCCGTCACCGCGGGCTTCCCCGCCGACCGCATCGTGCTGCACGGCAACGCCAAGAGCCCGCACGACCTGCGGGCCGCGCTGCGGCTCGGGGTCGGCAGGATCGTCATCGACAGCGCCTCGGAGATCGCGCGCCTGGCCGCCGCCGTGCCGCCGGGCAGCCGCCAGAAGGTACTGGTCAGGGTGGTGCCGGGCATCGCCGCCGGCGGACACGCGAAGATCCGTACCGGCACCGACGACCAGAAGTTCGGCCTGTCCATCGCGGACGGCTCGGCGCGGCACGCCGTCGCCCGCATCCTCGGCCAGCCGGCTCTGCGGCTGATGGGCCTGCACTGCCACCTGGGCTCACAGATCACCACGGCCAAGCCGTACCTGTGCGCGGTGCGCCGCCTCGTCGGGCTCATGGCGCGGATCAGGGACCAGCACGGCGTCACGCTGCCCGAGCTGGATCTCGGGGGCGGGCACGGCATCGCGTACCGCCCCGGCGAGGACGCGCTCGACATCGCCGCCCTCGCCAGCAAGGTGCGGGCCGAGCTGGCCGAGAGCTGCGCGGCGGCCGGCCTGCCCGTGCCCCGCCTGGCCGTGGAGCCGGGGCGCGCCATCGCGGGGCCCGCCGGGGTGGCGCTCTACCGGGTGCTCGCGGTCAAGCGGACCGGCGGCATCACCTTCGTCGCGGTGGACGGCGGCATGAGCGACAACCCGCGGCCCGCGCTGTACGGCGTGCGGTACGCCCCGCGCCTCGTCGGCCGGCGCTCCACGGCCGAAGAGGCCCGCGTGACGGTCGTCGGACGGCACTGCGAGGCCGGTGACGTCCTCGCCGCGGACACCCCTCTGCCCGCCGACGTACGGCCGGGCGATCTGCTCGCCGTGCCGGTCGCGGGGGCATACCACCTCTCCATGGCCTCCGGCTACAACCTCGTGGGCCGTCCGCCCGTGGTCGCGGTGGCCGGCGGGCACGCCAGGCTGCTGGTCCGCCGGGAGTCGCTGGAGGACTTCCGCGGCAGGGACGTGGGCCTGTAGCCGGAGACGGGAGTCCGGGGAGCTAGAGGATCGCGCCCGGCGTGTAGGCGGCGGCCTCCGGGTGCTCCTTGAGGAGCGCCTCGATCTGCGCGACCACCGTGGCGACCTGCGCGCTCGCCGCGCCCGTGAAGGACAGCTTGTCGGCCATCAGCTCGTCGAGCTGCGCACGGTCCAGCGGGATACGGGAGTCCGCGGCGAGCTTGTCGAGCAGTTCGTTGCGCTCGGCGCCCTGCTCGCGCATCGCGAGCGCGGAGGCGACCGCGTTCTCCTTGATGGCCTCGTGGGCCTCCTCGCGGCCGACGCCCGCCCGCACCGAGGCCATGAGGACCTTGGTGGTGGCGAGGAAGGGCAGGTAGCGGTCCAGCTCGCGCGCGACGACGGCGGGGAAGGCGCCGAACTCGTCGAGGACGGTCAGGAACGTCTCCAGGAGCCCGTCGAGCGCGAAGAACGCGTCGGGCAGGGCGACCCGGCGCACCACCGAGCAGGAGACGTCGCCCTCGTTCCACTGGTCGCCCGCCAGCTCGCCGGTCATCGAGGCGTAGCCGCGCAGGATGACGGTGAGGCCGTTGACGCGCTCGCAGGAGCGGGTGTTCATCTTGTGCGGCATCGCGGACGAGCCGACCTGGCCCGGCTTGAAGCCCTCGGTGACCAGCTCGTGGCCCGCCATCAGACGGATCGTCTTGGCGAGCGAGGAGGGCGCGGAGGCGATCTGCACCAGGGCGGTGACGACCTCGTAGTCGAGCGAGCGCGGGTAGACCTGGCCGACCGAGGTGAACGCGCTGTCGAAGCCGAGGTGCCCGGCGATGCGTCCTTCGAGGTCGGTGAGCTTGTCGGCGTCGCCGCCGAGCAGGTCCAGCATGTCCTGGGCGGTGCCGACCGGGCCCTTGATGCCGCGCAGCGGGTAGCGGCCGAGGAGGTCGTCCAGGCGGCGGTGGGCGACGAGCAGCTCGTCGGCGCCGGACGCGAAGCGCTTGCCCAGCGTCGTCGCCTGCGCGGCGACGTTGTGCGAGCGGCCCGCCATGACCAGCTCGCCGTACTCACCGGCGAGCCGGCCGAGGCGGGCCAGGACGGCGAGGGTACGGCCGCGGATCAGCTCCAGGGAGAGCCGGATCTGGAGCTGCTCGACGTTCTCGGTGAGGTCGCGCGAGGTCATGCCCTTGTGGACGTGCTCGTGCCCGGCGAGGGCGTTGAACTCCTCGATGCGGGCCTTCACGTCGTGGCGCGTGACCTTCTCGCGCTCGGCGATGGAGGCCAGGTCGACCTGGTCGAGCACCCGCTCGTAGTCGGCGATGGCGGCGTCCGGGACCTCGATCCCGAGGTCCTTCTGCGCGCGCAGCACGGCGAGCCAGAGCTGACGCTCCAGCTTCACCTTCTGCTCGGGCGACCAGAGGGTGGCGAGCTCGGCGGAGGCATAACGTCCGGCGAGGACGTTCGGGATACGGGGCTTTGCAGGCGCGGCAGTCACGTGACCTGATTCTACTGGGCATTCATGCAGGCCAGCGCCACGCCCCCGTTCGTCGGAAGCTACGAGAGTTCAGGGGCGCAGTTCTTCCCAGGGCAGCAGGTCCGGGCGCTTGGGCGGCAGACCGTCCCCGGAGGAGCGGCCGGTCAGGCGGCGCACGATCCACGGCGCCAGGTACTGCCTGGCGAACCGGGCGTCGGCGACGCGGCGCGCGGCCCAGTTCGGCGGGGCCATGGCCGCCAGCGGAGTCTGCCAGTCGTCCTCCGGCGGATGACCGAGGGCCTGCCACACGGCCTCGGCGATCCTGCGGTGCCCCTCCGAAGTGGGGTGCAGCCGGTCGACGTCCCAGAGGCGCTGATCGCCGAGGACCGGCGCGCCGTACAGGTCCACGACCAGGGCGTCGTGCCGTGCGGCCAGGTTGTCGATGTGCGTGAAGAGCGCCTCCATGCGGGGGCGGAAGCGCTCCATCACCGGCCCGTTCCGGCCGGGGCTGCGCATCAGCACGAGCTGCTCGCAGGAGGGCGCGAGCCGTTCCACGGCCTCTTCGAGGAGGTCGCAGACGCGGTTCATGTCGCACTTGGGGCGCAGGGTGTCGTTGAGCCCGCCCACCAGGGTGACCACGTCGGCCCGCATCTCCGCGGCGACGCCCACCTGCTCGGCGACGATCTGCCCGATGAGCTTGCCGCGCACCGCGAGGTTCGCGTACCGGAAGCCGGGGCTCTGGGCGGCCATCCGGCCGGCCAGGATGTCGGCCCAGCCGCGGTAGGTGCCGTCGGGCAGGAGGTCCGACATGCCCTCGGTGAAGGAGTCGCCGACCGCGACCAGACTGTTGTACTTGGCATTCATCTGCATGGCGTCTGCGATGGTAACCCGACGCGGCCGTTCCCAGCGCGGCCCGGCGGCGGTATGCCATAAGGCACGCCGTCGTCGCGAGAGAGCGAGCCCGCCATGTGGACCGCAGCCTTCTGGAAAGCCACCGCGGAACGCGCGCTCCGCACCTTCGCCCAGGCGTTCGCCGCCGTCCTGGTCGCCGGGGCGACCAGCCTCCTGGACGTCGAGTGGGGCGCGGCCCTCGCGACGGCCGGTCTCGCGGCGCTGCTCGCCGTCCTGACGGCGATCGGCGCCTCGGAGGCCGGGGCCAAGGGCCCCGGCCTCCTGGAAGAGCCGGTGGGGAGCAGGTCCGCGACGCGCGGGTGACGTCAGACCGGCTGGCCGAAGAGCTCGCGCAGCACGTCCTCCATCGTGACCATGCCGGCCAGCCGCCCGTCGGAGCCGAGCACGGCGGCCACATGCGTACGGCTGCCGCGCATCGCGGTCAGCACGTCGTCAAGCGGCGTCGTCTCCCGCACCTGGGCGATCTTCCGCATGTCCGGCACCCGGAACGGCAGGTCCTGCGGCATCCGGTCGAGCGCGTCCTTGACGTGCAGATAGCCGACGATGCGGCGCCCCTCGTCGACGACGGGGAAGCGGGAGAACCCGGACTCCGCGGAGAGGCGTTCCAGACCTTCCGGAGTGACGCCCACGCGCGCGTAGACGACGTTCTCCAGCGGCAGGACCACGTCCTTGACCGGCCGGCGGCCCAGTTCGAGCGCGTCGTGCAGACGCTCCCGCGCGCGGTCGTCGATCAGCCCCGCGTCGCCGGAGTCCCTGACCATGCGGGCCAGGTCCTCGTCGGAGAAACTCGCCGACACCTCGTCCTTGGTCTCCACGCGCATCAGCTTCAGCAGACCGTTGGCGAACGCGTTGATCGCGAAGATCACCGGCCGCAGCGCCCGTGCCAGCGCCACCAGGGGCGGCCCGAGCAGCAGCGCCGTCCGCACCGGCTCCGCGAGCGCGATGTTCTTCGGGACCATCTCGCCGAGCAGCATGTGCAGATACGTCGCCACGGTCAGCGCGATGACGAACGAGATCGGGTGGACCAGGCCGTGCGGCACGCCCACCCAGTCGAACGCGGGCTCAAGGAGATGCGCGATCGCGGGCTCCGCGACGACACCGAGCACCAGGGTGCACAGCGTGATGCCGAGCTGGGCCGCCGCGAGCAGCGCCGACACGTGCTTGAGCCCCCACATCACGCTCTTGGCGCGCCTGTCGCCGTCGTCGGCCCGCGGCTCGATCTGGCTGCGGCGCACGGAGATGAGCGCGAACTCGGCGCCCACGAAGAACGCGTTGACGACGAGCGTCGCCAGACCGATCAGCAACTGGATGGCGGTCATCGGGCGTCCTCCTGGTCATCGGCGGCGGGCGGGGCGTGCAGCAGCACGCGCGCCGCGCGCCGTCCGGTGGCGTCCTGGACGACCAGGCGCCAGCCGCCGACCTCGAAACTGTCGCCCTCGGCGGGAATCCGTCCGAGTTCGCTCGCGACGAGCCCGGCGAGCGTTTCGTAGGGCCCCTCGGGCGCGCGCAGGCCGACCCGCGCGAGCTGGTCCGTACGGGCGGCACCGTCGGCGGACCAGAGCGTCCTGCCGTCCTCGTCCGTGCCCGCGGTCGCGATGTCGGGCGTCTCGTGCGGGTCGTGCTCGTCACGCACCTCGCCGACGACCTCCTCGACGATGTCCTCCAGGGTCGCGACGCCCGCGGTGCCGCCGTACTCGTCGATGACCACGGCCATCGTGCGCTTGCCGGAGAGCCGGTCGAGCAGGCGGTCGACGGTCAGCGACTCCGGTACGAGCAGCGGCTCGCGCATCAGCTCGGCGACCGACGCGCGTGGCCTGCGTTCGGCCGGCACGGCGAGCACGTCCTTGATGTGCGCCACGCCGACGACGGAGTCGAGGTTGCCGCGGTAGACGGGGAACCGGGAGAGGCCGGTCGCGCGTGTGGCGTTGGCGACGTCCTCGCAGGTGGCGTGCACGTCGAGCGCGATGACCTGCACGCGCGGCGTCATCACGTTCTCCGCGCTGAGGTCGGCGAGGTTCAGCGTACGGACGAACAGCTCGGCGGTGTCCGCCTCCAGCGCGCCTTCCTTGACGGAGTGCCTGGCCAGGGCCACGAGCTCCTTGGGGCCGCGCGCGGAGGCCAGCTCCTCGGCGGGCTCGATGCCGAAGCGGCGTACGGAACGGTTCGCGGTGTTGTTCAGATGCGCGATGAACGGCCGGAAGGCGGCGCTGAACAGGCGCTGAGCCGTCGCGACCCGCTTGGCTACGGCGAGCGGCGAGGAGATCGCCCAGTTCTTGGGGACCAGCTCGCCGATGACCATCAGGAAGACCGTCGACAGCGCCGTGCCGATGACCAGGGCCACCGAGGACGAAGCCGAGTCCGGCAGGCCCGCGTCACGCAGCGGGCCCGCGATGAGCTTGGCGATCGAGGGCTCGGAGAGCATGCCGACCACCAGGTTGGTGACGGTGATGCCGAGCTGCGCGCCGGAGAGCTGGAACGTGAGGTTCTTGGTCGCCTTGAGGGCGCCGGCGGCGCCGCGCTCGCCGCGGTCGACGGCTCGCTCGAGCTCGCTGCGCTCGACCGTGGTGAGGGAGAACTCCGCCGCGACGAAGACACCACAGGCCAGGCAGAGCAGCACCGCCACGAGGAGCAGGAGCACTTCGGTCATCGGGTCACCTCCGTCCCATGATCAGGCAGGGTGGGGAGGAACGCGCGATGTCGGGTACTGGGAGGCTCGCCCATGGACGGACGCTCACACCTTTCAGACGAGGGGTACGGGTGACCGCTCCATGGTAAAGGGTCAGCAAAACAGCTCTCGTACGTCGGTGGGCGCGGGCTCGGGGTCGGGCTGGTCATTCCGCCCGTGTACCCGGCCCGCGCGCGCCGTGCCCCTCAGTCCGTGAGGTGCTTCACCCAGCGGGACCACTGCGGCTGGGGGGAGTAGCCCGCAGCGCGCCAGGTGTGGTGGGCGAGCTCGTTGCGGTCGAGGACCATCGCGTCGCCGCGCCGCCCGCCGAGGCGTACGAACCGCTCCTCCGCGGCGGCGAGCAGCGCGGAGCCCACGCCCTGGCGGCGGTGTCCGGGGTGGACGGCCAGGCGGTACAGGTGGCAGCGCCAGCCGTCGAAGCCCGCGATGACCGTGCCCGCGAGCTCCCCGCCACGCTCGGCGAGGATCAGCGCCTCGGGGTCGCGGCCGACGAGCCGCTCCACGCCGGAGCGGTCGTCGCTGATGCTGGTCCCCTCGGCGGCCACCTTCCAGAAGGCGAGCACCGCGTCGAGATCACCGGGCTCGGCGGCCCGTATCCGAAGATCATCCATGGCGCTCATCCCACCACCGCGGCGGGTGGGGTGTGCGGGGTTTTCACGATGCGGACGGTGCCTCGCGCGCGGCGGAAAGCCACAAGGCACCGCCATCCACCCGGCGCGAGCCCTCACCCGTGCGCGAGCCCTCACCTGTGCGCGAGCCCTCACCTGTGCGCGAGTCCTCACCGTGCGCGAGCCCTCACCCGTGTCACCCGTGCGCGACCGCTCACTCGTGCGCGATCGCCGCCAGTACGTTCATCCGCGACGCCCGCAGCGCCGGAAGCAGGGCCGCCGCGAGACCCACGACCACCGAGCCGAGCACCACCGCCAGGATCGTCGGCCAGGGGAAGGCCAGTTCCTTCATGCCCTGGAGCGCGAGGACCTGCTGTACCGCGAGGCCCCAGACCAGGCCGAGCGCAAGACCGAGGACCGCCCCGAAGACGGCGATCACCACCGACTCCAGGCGGATCATCCGCCGCAGCTGACGCCGGCCGAGCCCGATGGCGCGCAGCAGCCCGATCTCCCGGGTGCGCTCCACGACCGAGAGGGCCAGCGTGTTGACCACGCCGAGGACGGCGATGACGATCGCGAGGCCGAGCAGGGCGTAGACGAGGTAGAGCATCACGGCGATCTGCCCGCGGATGAGTTCCTTGTAGTCGGCCTGGTCGCGGACCTGTACCTGCGGGTACGGATCGAGGGCCTTCTCCAGGCGCTCGCGCAGCGTGTCCGGGTCCGTCCCGGCGGCGGCGTTGACGTACACGGCGGAGTCCTGGCCGCCCGGCACGTACTTCTCGACCGTGCCGAGCCCCAGGAAGAGCCCGCCCTCGATGCCGAACCCCTCGGGTGCCTCCTGGTCGGTGAGGGCGCCCACCGTCAGCGTGGCCTTCCGCTTCTCCGGGAACGTCACGGACAGCTCGTCGCCGACGCGCACCCGGTGCTCCGCCGCGAACTCCTTGTCCATACCGATGTGCTCCGGCGCGAGCGCGGCCCGCGAACTCCCCTCGGCATACGTCACCTTGGCGACGTCGTCGAGCCGCGGATCGTAGCCCGCGGCGGTCGACTCGACCTTCTCGCCGTCGGGCAGCGACAGTTCGAGGGGAGCGAAGCGCTGGCGCACGACGAGACCGGCGCCCTCGATGTCCTCGACCTTCGCGGTGACCTCCGGCGAGAAGGGCATGAAGCTGCTGTTCTGCACGACGAAGTCGGCGCCGAGCGTGGCGTCGATCTGCTTGTCGAAGGACTTCGTCATCGACGCGCTCGCCACGGAGAGGCCGCCGACCAGCGCGATGCCCACCATCAGCGCGGCGGCCGTCGCGCCGGTCCTGCGCGGATTGCGCAGCGCGTTGCGCTGGCTCATCCGGCCCACCGAGCCGAAGACGGCGGGGAACACCCCGCCGAGCACCCGGATCACCGGCCGCACCAGGAGGGGCCCAGCAATGACGGTGGCGACGAGGCTCAGGACGATGCCGAGGCCCAGCAGGGACGCCGCCGTCGAGGTCTTCTCGGCCGCGGCGCAGCCGATGAGCGCGGCGGCCCCGCCCAGCGCGACGACGGAGCCCACCACGGCCCGCACCTTCAACGGCCGCCCCACCCCGGCGATCTCGGCGTCGGCGAGCGCCGCCATCGGCGAGACGTGCGCGGCCCGGCGCGCGGGGAGGTACGCGGCGACGAACGTGACGCCGACCCCGACGACGTACGACGCCACGGGGGTCGCCCAGTTGACGACCATCTCCGTGGACTTCAGGTTCATCCCCAGGACGCCCATCAGTTCGATGAGGCCCAGGGCGAGGCCGATGCCGACGGCGAGTCCCAGCGTGGAGCCGGCCAGGCCGAGCAGCAGGGCCTCGATGAGCACTGAGCGGCGCACCTGGCTGCGGTCGGCGCCGAGGGCACGCAGCAGGCCGAGCTCGCGGGTGCGCTGCGCGATCAGCATGGAGAAGGTGTTGACGATCAGGAAGATGCCGACCAGGACGGCGATACCGGCAAACCCGAGCATCACGTACTTGATGATGTCCAGGAAGCCGCCCAGGTCGGACGCGGCGGAGTCGGCCTGCTCGTCGGCGGTCTCCAGTTCGTACCCGGAGCCCACCTCGGCGGCGATGCGGCGCTTGAGGACGGTGTCGCCGACGCCGTCGGCGGCGGTCACCGAGACGCTCGTCGCCTCCTTGGCCGAGCCGAGCAGTTCGCGCTGGGCGCTCCTCGTCTCCAGGAAGACGAGGGCCGCGCCGGGGTTGGTGGTGGTGAAGGTGGCGATGCCGACGATCTCGACCTCGAAGGAGCCGGGGCGGGCGAGGACGGTGAGGGTGTCGCCGATCTCCACGTCCTTCCTGTCGGCCGTGTCCGCGTCCAGGATCGCCTGCCCTGCGCCGCGCGGCGCGTGGCCCGAGGTGAGTTTCACGGGGCTGCGGTCGGTGACGTACCAGTTCGTGGCGACGGTCGGCGCGCCGGTCGTCGACCCCACGGGGTCGTTGTCGCGGTCGACGACGGTGACATTGTCGACGGAGACGTCCAGGTGCGCGTCGGCGACGCCTTCGACCTCCGCCACCCGCTCCCGCAGGCTCGCGGGCACCGTCGGGGTCTGCCCCGACGGCACGGCCCCGTCGAGGTCGTCCTGCGGGCCGACCATGACGTCCGCCGACGTGGAGGCGAACAGCCGGTCGAAGGTGCGGCTCACGGTGTCCGAGAAGATCAGGCTGCCGGCCACGAACGCCACCGAGAGGATGACGGCGAGGGCGGAGAGCGCGAGCCGGCCCTTGTGCGCGAGGAAGCTTCTGAGTGTCGCCTTCAGCACGGCAGCCCCCGGTTCAGCTCTGCTCGGCGGTGCCGTCGGAGGGTGCCGGGCCGCCGGGCGGTACCGCGCCCAGGGCGTCGAACCGTTTCATGCGTTCGAGCACCCCGTCGGCCGTCGGGCGTGCCATGTCGTCCACGATCCGCCCGTCGCCGAGGAAGAGCACCAGGTCGGAGGTGGCGGCGGCGCTCGGGTCGTGGGTCACCATGACCACGGTCTGGCCCAGTTGGTCGACCGCCTCGCGCAGGAAGCCGAGCACTTCCAGGCCCGCCCGGGAGTCGAGGTTGCCCGTCGGCTCGTCGGCGAAGATCAGCTCGGGTTTGGAGGCCAGCGCCCGAGCGCAGGCCACGCGCTGCTGCTGTCCGCCGGAGAGCTGCGCGGGCCGGTGCTTGAGGCGGTCCCGCAGGCCCAGGGTGTCGATGACGTGCTCCAGCCAGTCGCGGTCGGGCCGCTGCCCGGTGATGTCCATCGGGAGCGTGATGTTCTCCAGGGCGTTGAGCGTGGGGATGAGGTTGAAGGACTGGAACATGAAGCCGACGCGGTCCCGCCGCAGCCGGGTCAGCTCCCGCTCCTTGAGCCCCGTGATCTCCGTGTCGCCCAGCCACACCTGCCCCGCCGACACGTTGTCGAGCCCGGCGAGGCAGTGCATGAGGGTGGACTTGCCCGAGCCCGAGGGCCCCATGACGGCCGTGAAGCGCTCGCGCGCGATGTCCACGTCGACCGAGTCCAGGGCCAGCACGGTCGTCTCGCCCGAGCCGTAGGCCTTGGTGAGCCCGCGGGCGCGCGCGGCGGTTCCGGCGGCTCCCGGCCGGCCCGTGGACGGTGCCGAAGCAGGTGTGGACAAGGCCGCCTCCTGGTGTGTGGCCGTTCCAACTCCCGTGTCTGCGCGAACAGTAGTGGGGCGGGCCGGTCTCCGGTATCCCTCCGAGGTCGGGGCGCCGGGACGCATGTAAGGGGCACGATCCGGCGCCCTTGTCGTGATAGCACCTCGGCGCTAGCTTGAGGGAATGGCGAAGACTCAGCTGAACGTACGGGTGGACGAGGACACCGCTCGGGCCGCCCGGGAGCGCGCCTTGGCCCGAGGCATCAGCGTCAACCGCTACATAGAGGAACTCGTGAAACAGGACGCCGGGGAAATTGGCCACACGTTCGTCGAGGCCGCCGCCGATTTCATGAAGCAGTACGAGAGCGTCTTCGCCGAAGAGTTCGGCCAGGACCGCGAGGGCAGCCGCGCGGTCCGCGAGACTCCCGTACGCCATCTGCACGACGCCACGCGTCCGTTCGGTGAAGATCGTCGTTGAGCCGTTGAACCTCAGAATCGATCTTGCCTGGCTCCTGATGATCGCCGAACACAAGACGCCCGGGGACCCGGCGGTCACCGACTGGGGCGCGCTCGTCGCCGCCGTCAGCCGGCACGAGGCGGAGATATTCGGCGTCCCCGTCTACGAGACACCGCACGACCGGGCCGCCGCGCTCCTCCAGATCCTGCTGCACATCCCCGCGCTCGAACGCTCCAACGCGCTCTTCGCCGCCTCCGTCGCCTACGCCTATCTCGTCTCCAGCGGCACCAAGGTCGTCACCTCTCCCGAGCAGGTGCGCGACCTGGCCCGCCTGGTGAAGGAGGACGGCGCGAGCGTGCACGCCATCGCGGAGGAGCTGCGCCGGTGGAGCCTGTGAGCGGCGGGCCCCGCGCGGCGCACACCACGCGTCAGGACAGCTCCGGCCGCCGCGCCGTGCCGAGCACGCAGTACGAGAAGGGCAGGCGCGGGCCCTTCGCGGGCACCAGGAGCCGCCGGTAGGGGCCGACGTCGAAGCCCGCGTCGGCCAAAGACTCCACGGGGCTCCGCGCGACGTGACAGCCGCCGAACAGCGGCGGCCACACCGTGCGGTCCAGGACCCGCTGCGTGGTCGCCATCAGGGTGCCCGGCGCCCTGCCGTGCTCGAAGAAGCGCAGCTCACCGCCGGGCCGCAGCACCCGGTGCAGCTCACCGAGCGCCCGCCGCACGTCCCGCACGCTGCACAGCACCAGGGAGACGACGGCCGCGTCGAAGGCCTCGCTCTTGACGGGCAGCGCCTCGGCGGCGCCCGGCACCACGTCGACGGGCACGTCGGCACGGTGCGCCGCCTCCATGGCCAGCTTCCTCAGCAGGCGCTCCGGTTCGATCGCCACGACCTCGGAGACCGCGCCCGGGTAGTGCGGGAAGTTGAGCCCGTTGCCCGCCCCGACCTCGATCACCCGGCCGGAGAGCCCGGCGAGCAGCTCCTTGCGGTGGGCGGAGACCACGCGCTCCGCGGCCACGCTCTGGCGGGCGTAGAAGCGGGCGAAGACGGGGTGGTGCACGGCGTCCCTGGACGCCGTCCTTGCGGAGCGCGGAGACATGGGCCCTCCTCGGCGGGGCGAGCTGTTACCGCAATGCTGCCCAGGTGCGGCCCGAATTCCCCTGTCCGCGCCCATGAGCCGTGCGCCGGGGCGACGGACTTCACCCCAGCGCACGCACCTTGACCAGGCCTTGTCTCAGCGCCCTGCCGGTGCCTCCCGCAGCGTGAAGGACTCCGCGTCCCACGTGCCCCCCAGCTCCGGCGAGAGCCACTCGACGGCCGCCGCGCGGAAGGCGGCACCTTCGAGGCAACCCGCGCCCCACGGGACCGCGCCGAGGAGGGGCGCGCCCGCCGCCCGGGGCAGATCGGCGAGGTTGCAGCGCGATGCCAGGTCGGGGGCGGCCGGCCAGCTCCCGATGGCGACGCCGAGCTGCCGTACGCCGCGCGTGAGCAGGGCCTCGGCCGTCAGCGCCGTCGTGTTGAGGGTGCCGAGGCCCGCCGAGGCCACGACCAGGACAGGGGCGTCGAGGAGCCGCGCGGCGTCGGCGAGCGTGCCGCCCTCGTCGTCGAGGCGGACCAGGAGCCCGCCGGCCCCCTCGACCAGGACGAGGTCGTGCTCGGTCGCCAGCTTCCCGGCCGCGTCGGCGACCTCGTACGGGCGCACCTGCGCCATCCCGGCCCGCCTCGCCGCGGTGTCCGGCGCCAGCGGCTCGGGAAAGCGGGCCAGTTCGAGCGTGGTGATGCCGCCGCCCGCGAGCCGCGCCACCTCTTGGACGTCGCCCGCCTCCCCGGGGGCGACCCCGGTCTGCGCGGGCTTGAGCACCGCGACGCTCCGGCCGGCCGCCAGGGCGGCGGCGGCCACCGCGGCCGTCGTCACCGTCTTGCCGATCTCCGTGCCCGTACCGGACACCACGATCACCGTCATGTCAGCCCTCCTTCGCCGCCGCGCAGACCGCGCGCGCGATGCGTGCCACGTCGTCGTCGCCCGTGACGAACGGCGGCATCGTGTAGACCAGATCCCGGAACGGCCGCAGCCACACGCCTTCGCGCACCGCCGCCCGGGTCGCCGCCGCCATGTCCACCGGGTGGTCGAGCTGGACGACGCCGATGGCCCCGAGGACGCGGACGTCCCGTACCCCGGGCAGACCGGCCGTCTCTGAGAGGCCCTCGCGCAGCCCCGTCTCGACGCGCTTGACCTCGCCCTGCCAGTCCTGCCCGAGAAGCAGGTCGATCGAGGCGCCTGCCACCGCCGCGGCCAGCGGGTTGCCCATGAACGTCGGCCCGTGGGCCAGGACAGGGACCTCGCCGCGCGAGATGCCGTCCGCGACCCTGGCCGTGCACAGCGTCGCCGCCAGGGTCAGATAGCCGCCGGTCAGCGCCTTGCCGACACACATCACGTCGGGCGTGACGTGCGCGTGGTCCGCGGCGAACAGCGCGCCGGTGCGGCCGAAGCCGGTGGCGATCTCGTCGAAGACCAGGAGCACGTCGTGCGCGTCGCACGCCTCGCGCAGCACGCGCAGATAGACGGGGGAGTGGAACCGCATCCCGCCCGCGCCCTGCACCACGGGCTCCACGATCACCGCCGCCAGCTCGCCCGCGTGGCGCTCGATCAGCTCCCGCAGATGGTCCGCGTACGTCTCCTCGTAGGCGTCCGGCGGCGCGTCCGCGAACACCTGCTGGGGCAGGACCCCCTGCCACAGCTCGTGCATGCCGCCCTCGGGGTCGCACACGGACATCGGCTGCCAGGTGTCGCCGTGGTAGCCGCCGCGCCACGTCAGCAGCCGCCGCTTCTCGGGGCGACCGAGGGAACGCCAGTGCTGGAGGCACATCTTCACCGCCACCTCGACCGAGACGGAGCCCGAGTCGGCGAGGAAGACGTGCTCAAGACCCTCGGGGGACATGTCGACAAGGCGCTTCGCGAGGGACACGGCGGGCTCGTGCGTCAGACCGCCGAACATGACGTGGCTCATCCGGTCGAGCTGGGCGCGCACGGCTTCGTTCAGTACGGGGTGGTTGTAGCCGTGGATCGCCGACCACCACGACGACATCCCGTCGACCAGCTCGCCCGAACCGTCGGCGAGGCGCAGCCGCACCCCGTTCGCCGACGCCACGACCAGCGGCTCCTGACGCCCCGGCATCGGTCCGTAGGGGTGCCACACATGGCGGCGGTCCAGTTCGACGAGCTCGGCCAGCTTGTCCGTGGGCAGGTCACGCATTGGGTGCGAGGTCCGTTCCCGCGCCCCGGCGCCGTACCGACACCAGATCCGTGCGCGCCTCGGCCGGGGCGGTCTCCGCCGCCGGCTCGCTCTCCGCCGACCCGCACGGCCCGCAGCCACCGCTCTCCTCGTGCGAGCCGCAGCCGCCGCTCTCCTCGTGCGAGCCGCAGCCGCCGCTCTCACCGTGCGAGCCGCAGCCGCCCCCGCCCGGTGTCGCGGGTGAGCCGCAGCCCGCCGCGTCCGCCCGGTGCTGGGGCAGCGTGACCTGGTCGGTGCCCTCGACCTCGAAACCGGCGTCCGCGATCATGTCCAGGTCCGCCTTGCCCGCCTGGCCCTCGCTGGTCAGGTAGTCGCCCAGGAAGATGGAGTTGGCGAGGTGCAGGGCGAGCGGCTGCATCGAGCGCAGATGGACCTCGCGGCCGCCCGCGATGCGCACCTCGGCATCCGGGCAGACGAAACGGACCATCGCGAGGATGCGCAGACAGCGCTGCGGCGTGAGGTTCCACTCCTTGGCCAGCGGGGTGCCTTCGAAGGGGATCAGGAAGTTGACCGGCACCGAGTCCGGGTCGAGCTCGCGGAGCGAGAAGACCACGTCGACCAGGTCCTCGTCGCGCTCGCCCATGCCCGCGATCAGCCCGGAGCAGGCGGAGAGCCCGGCCGCGTGCGCCTTCCGCACGGTGTCCACGCGGTCCGCGTAGGTGTGCGTCTTGGTGATGTCCGCGTACGTCGCCTCGGACGTGTTCAGGTTGTGGTTGTACGCGTCGGCGCCCGCGCCCCGCAGCCGCTCCGCCTGCCCGTCCGAGAGCAGGCCGAGGCAGGCGCACACCTCGATGCCGTCGTTCTGCTCCTTGACCGCGGCGATGGTCTGCGCCACCCGGTCGACGTCACGGTCCGTCGGCCCGCGGCCGCTGGCCACCAGGCAGACCCGCTTGGCGCCGCCTGCGACACCGGCCGCGGCGGCCTGCGAGGCCTCGTCCGGCTTCAGCCAGGTGTACTTGAGGATCTCGGCCTTGGAACCGAGCCGCTGCGAACAGTACGAGCAGTCCTCCGGGCACAGGCCCGACTTGAGGTTGACCAGATAGTTGAGTTTCACCCGCCGCCCGAACCACTGCCGCCGCACCTTCGCGGCGGCGGCCACTACGTCCAGGAGATCGTCGTCGGACGTGGCCAGCACGGCCAGCGCCTCTTCACGGGTCGGCAGCTCGCGCCGAAGCCCCTTGTCCACCAGCGTGTTCAGCAGATCCATGGCGCTGATCCTTACGTACGGCAGGCTCCCCGGCCAAGGAGAGTTCGCACAACAGAAAGGGTTTGAGGTGTGGGTATTGCCACACCCTGGCCAGATGGCAGGACGGCTAGGGTCTGTGCAATGTCTACAAACGAGCCGGCCTCGCCGGGCCCCGCACGTCCGCCGTTGGAGCGTTCGCCGTTCGAGTGGCTCGACGAGCAGGCACGGCTGCGCGCCGACGCCGGGCTCGTGCGCACCCTGCGCCCGCGCGACGCGGACGCCGGGGGCCTCCTGGATCTGGCGAGCAACGACTATCTGGGCTTGACCCGGCACCCGGAGGTCACCGAGGGCGCCGCCGCCGCGGCCCGGCTCTGGGGCGGCGGCGCGACCGGCTCCCGGCTCGTCACGGGCTCCACGCGGCTCCACGCGGACCTGGAGCGGGAACTCGCGGAGTTCTGCGGCTTCGAGGCGGCGCTCGTGCTGTCGTCCGGCTACGCGGCGAACCTCGCCGCCGTCACCGCGCTCGCCCCGCACGGCTCGCTGATCGTCTCCGACGCGGGCAACCACGCGTCGCTGATCGACGGCTGCCGGCTCGCCCGCGCCACGACCCAGGTGGTGCCGCACGCCGACCCCGACGCGGTGCGCAAGGCGCTGGACGCACACGCGGGCCCCGCCGTCGTGGTCTCCGACTCGGTGTTCTCGGTGGACGGCGACGCCGCGCCGCTCGCCGGACTGGCCTCGGTCTGCCGGGAGTACGGCGCCGGGCTCATCGTCGACGACGCCCACGGGATCGGTGTCCTGGGCGACGGCGGCCGGGGCGCGCCGCACGCCGCGGGCCTGGCGGGAGCGGCCGACACCGTGGTCACCCTGACCCTGTCGAAGTCCTTCGGGAGCCAGGGCGGTGCGGTGCTCGGCCCCGCCAAGGTCATCGACCACCTGGTGAACGCCGCCCGCACCTTCATCTTCGACACCGGCCTCGCGCCCGCCGCGGCGGGCGCCGCGCTCGCGGCCCTGCGGCTGCTCCGCCGCGAGCCCGAAAGGGCCGCACGGGCCCGGCAGGTCGCCGCCGAGCTGCATCGGCGCCTGACGGCCGAGGGGCTTTCGGCGGTACGTCCGGACGCCGCCGTCGTCTCCGTGCGCGCGCCGGCCGCGGAGCCTGCCGTGCGCTGGGCGGCCGACTGCCGGGCCGCGGGCCTGGCGGTCGGCTGCTTCAGGCCGCCGTCCGTGCCGGACGGCGTCTCGCGGCTGCGGCTGACCGCCCGAGCGGATCTCACCGACACGCAGATCGCCGGTGCCGTCGAGGTGATCAGCCGCACCGCACCTCGCTGAGGCGCTCCGGCCCCGGACCGGGACCGGAGGCGGCTCATCGAAGGCTGTCGAGGAACGTCTCCCAGGGACCGGGGGAGAAGAGCAGGGCGGATCCTTCGGTGTTCTTCGAGTCACGCACGGCCAGCAGGCGGTTCGGCCTGCCGGAGTCGAGCGTGGCCGTCTCGACGCAGTTGTTCATTCCGTTGCTGTGACTGCTGCGCCGCCATCGCGCGCCCTGCGGGGGGCTGCTGGTGCTGGCCTGCCGAGGCGTTGCGGTCATGGTTCCTCCTTCGCGCCGTCGCTTAGCCCGGCGATGAAGTGTTCCGAGTCCTCGGGTGAAAGCGCCCGGTCCCGGAGGGAGTCGAAGGCCTGGGTGTAGGCCCGCAGGTCCTCTTTCCGCTCAAGGCAGAGGCTACTCGTCAAGTGGTCGAGAACAACCACGTCCAGATCAGAAATGTTCGGAAACGAAAAAATAACGAAGGGACCGGTCAGGCCCACATGCTCTCCAGAGGTGAACGGCAGCACCTGTAGTCGCACCTGCGGCAACGCGGACACCTCCCGTAACCGGGCGAGCTGCCCCGCGAAAACCTCGGGGCCGCCCACCGGTCGGCGTAAAACCGCCTCGTCGAGCACCACGCTCAGGCGCAGCGGCGGATCGGCCCGCAGCACGTCCTGACGGGCGAGGCGGACCTCCACCAAGGCGTCGACCTGCTCGTCGGGCAGACCGCCGACCGCGGCCCGGGTCACCGCGAGGGCGTAGTCGCGGGTCTGCAGCAGACCGGGGACCACGGTCGTCTCCAGGGTGCGCATGCGGCTCGCCTGCGACTCCAGGCTGATGAAGTCGCGATAGGCCGCGGGCAGCAGGTCGCGGTAGGCCTTCCACCAGTGGTGGCGCCCGTCGCCGGCGTCGTCGGTTCCGGCCAGGGCCGCGAGCAGGTCACTGAGGCGCGGGTCCCGCACGTCGTACAGGTCGAGCAGGCGTCGCACGTCCGAGGACTTCACCCCGCTGCGGCCCGTCTCGATACGGCTCACCTTGGACTGGTGCCAGCCGAGCCTGGCCGCCGCCTCACTGCTGGTGAGCCCGGCCTGTCCGCGCAGCGACCGCAGTTCGGCACCGAGCTGGCGTCGGCGCACCGCGGGCCCGTACTGCATGCCCGTCCCCTTCCGGACAGATCGGTCGAAATCCCCGGCGGCATGGGCCGGAGTCACGGGGGGACAGTAGAACAAGCTCCTACCTCGCGCCCAAATACGCTCGGTCGTAGCAGAGTTCACCGCATCGAGCGACAGATATATGCACATCTCGGTGGATCGCCACCCGAGAGCGGCCAAGCAGTGGGAGGCTGGCGCGAAGCACCAGTCCGGGACCGTCCTCGGGTCATCCGCTCCGAGTCGGAGACCGGCCCCGGTGGGAAAGGGACAGCGTCGCCATGGCAGATCGCAAGGAAGCATCCGTCACTCTGCCGAGCGATCCTGCCTCGGTCTCCGCGGCCAGGAAGTACGTGTCGAAGGTGCTCGCGGAGTGGGGGCTGCCGGGCGGTGCCGAGGTGGGGGACACGGTCAGACTCATCGTCTCCGAACTCGCCACCAACGCCGTGCAGCACACGCGCGGGCAGTCGCCCACGTTCACCGTGGACGTCCAGCTCGACCGGGACGAACAACTGCGGATCGGCGTCACCGACAGCCATCCACGCTATCCGCGCAGGCTGCCCGCGGCCGTCCAGCAGGACAACGGCCGGGGCATGGTCATCATCCGTATGCTCACCGCCGAGTGCGGCGGCCGTCTCTCGGTGAGCCCCACCGACGAGGGGGGCAAGACCGTGTGGATCGCGCTGCCCTGGACGGTGTCCGTCCAGGGCGGGCCGCGCGACGCCGCGCCCTGACCGCGCACCGGTCAGGGCCGCGCCCGCGGCGGCTGAGCCGTCACCGGCACTGCTCCCGGCGCCAGGGCCGCGCGACACCTCCGCGGGCCGGCACCGGAGTGAAGTCCGGGACGTCCCGTGCGGCGGCAGCCTCGGCGTACTGCCCCGAGCGCCGCACGAGCCGCGGCAGCACGCCCCACAGCCCCACACAGACCGTCAGGGTCCCGGCGCCGGCCCCGACGCCCGCGGCCCTGCCGACCGTCACGTCCACCACGAGCAGTACGGACCCGGTCAGGGCGAGCACCAGTACGGCGAGGCCGGCGGCGGCGAGGCGGGCGGAGACGCGCACGATCAGCGGCTTGACGCGCTGCTGGAACAGCGACCTGTGCAGCGCGGCGGGCGCCGTGAAGAGCGCCGCGGCGGCCACCGCGAGCAGCAGCGTCGTGACGTAGGTGCCGCGCTGCACCGCGTCGAGCGAGGGGAAGCGCGGCGTGAAGGCGAGACCGAGCAGGAAGGCGAACAGGATCTGCACGCCGGTCTGCGTGACCCGCAACTCCTGGAGCAGCTCGGCGAAGTTGCGGTCGGCACGCTCCAACGGCGTCTCATTGCGGGCGGTGCAGGAGTAGTCGTCCGACATCCAGTACGAGTATCCGAACGGGCGCGCCCCAAGCACGGTCGGTCAGCGGACCCTGCCGTACCAGACGCTGTTGGTCCAGATCTTCTCCAGGCGCACCACGGCCCCCGTCTTGGGCGAGTGCCAGATACGGCCGTTACCCGCGTAGATGCCGACGTGGTAGATGTTCCGGCCCGAGTGGAAGAACACCAGGTCACCGGGGGTCCGTTGCGACCTGCCGATGTGCCGGGTCTTGTTGTACTGCGCGGCGGCGGTGCGCGGCAGCTTCTTGCCCGTGCGCTTGAACGAGTACTGCGTCAGCCCCGAGCAGTCGAACCGGTAGGGGCCCGTCGCTCCGTAGGCGTAGGGCGATCCTTTCTTGGACGCCGCGACCTTGAGCGCCTTCGTGGCGTGTGCGGCCGCGTGCGCTTCCGTCGTGAGCCCGGGGGCCACGAGCGTGCCACCCACGACGGCGAGTGTGAGAGCCGATGCGGCACCGGCCTTGCTGAGCAGCGACGGAACGTGATTCTCCGCGGACATGCGTAACCCTTCGTCAGCCGCCTGAGAAGGATGACCTGTCGGGTTCGGGCAGGCGAAGATGCCCGGCCGCGTCGTGCTCTGCGGCTTCACCCCAAGGGCGTCGCCCGGACTTTCCGGGCGGGCCCGTCGTACTCGGGTCCTCCACTCCTGCCGATGCACCAATGTCGACCGGTCATCCGGGCGGCGGCAGGATTAGGCGTCCGCCCGGATCGCCCCGCCGCTGCGGCGGGGGCTTGTCGTCGAAGGGGATCTTGACCCGACAAGGGCGAAAAAACCGAGCCGAAACGGCCTTTTGTGAGGCTACTCACGACTGACCTGTTCGGGTGGACAGGGCCGAATTGGTCATCGGCCCCGGGGGCCTGACGACGGCTCGACCAGCAACGGAACGTCTCATTCCGGGCTTGATGTGCGCGTGCCGCGCAACTCGCGGACGCGCAAAGAAAGATGGATTCGTACGCCATCGGGGGTAGCTCATCTGGTCCGTTTCAAAACGGAGCCGGACGTTTCGGGATGCGGCGCGTGCCGGTCACCCGCCCGTCGACGGCGGCACGGCGACCCGCTCGGCCCGCCGTTCGCCGTCGAGGACACGCAGCGCCCGGGCGAGGGTCCGGGCGTGCAGCTCGCTCTCGCCCCGCTGGTGCATGAGCGTCAGCGCGTCCCGCAGCGCGGTCGCCTTGCCGACCAGCGCCTGGGCGGCACGCAGACCGCCGTACGTGTGCTCGGCGCGGGCGGGGTTGATCCGGCCCAGCAGGTCGACGACCTCCAGGTAACGGTCGATCAGCTCGGCCTCGGCCCGGGTGAGGGCGGGCAGCGGCGGCAGCTCGGGCGGCAGCATCGGTGCCTCAGCCCGCGTCCCGCGCGCCGAGTGAGGCCTTGCGGCTCGGGATGACGCGGTCGACCAGGCCGTACTCCAGGGCCGTCCGGGCGTCGAGGATCTTGTCCCGCTCGATGTCCTCGGAGACCCGCTCCCGCGGCTGCCCGGTGTGGCGCGCGAGGAGGTCCTCAAGGAGCGCCCGCGTGCGCGTGATCTCGTCCGCCTGGATCGCCAGATCGCTGGCCTGGCCCTGGAACGGCTCGGCGACGGAGGGCTGACGGATCAGCACGCGCGCCCCGGGCAGCGCGAACCGCTTCCCCGGTGTCCCCGCGGCCAGCAGGACGGCGGCGGTCGACGCGGCCTGTCCCAGACACGTGGTCTCCACGTCACAGCTGACGTACCGCATCGTGTCGTAGATGGCGGTCATCGCACTGAACGAGCCGCCGGGGGAGTTGATGTACAGCGAGATGTCGCGGTCCGGTGCCTGGTATTCGAGGTGCATGAACTGCGCCATCACATCGTTCGCCGACGTGTTGTCGATGGGGGTGCCGAGGAAGACGATCCGCTCCTCGAGGAGCTTGGAGTACGGATCCAGCGTCCGCGTGCCGGAGCTGGTGCGCTCCGTGAACTCGGGCAGGACGTGACGGGCGGACGGACGGTTCATGGCGCGCCTCTTCTCCATCGGTCGCGGACGGGCCCGGACCTCTGTAAAAAATGTACAGGACGTACGCTACGAGGGTGGAGGCATCACGTCACCCCGTCGCCGGAAGGGCGGCGTCTAAGCTGGACGGCATGGCCTACGAGATTCCGGTGACGCAAGCCCGCGCAGAGCTCGCCGAGCTGATCAACCGCGTCGTCTACGGCGGCGAGCGCGTCGTCGTCACGCGGCACGGCAAGCCACTCGTGGCCCTGGTCTCCGCCGCCGACCTGGAGCGCCTCGAAGAGCTCGCGGAGACCGAGGAGCAGCGGACGGTCAGCACGGTCACCTCGGTCGGCTCCGCGCCGCCCACGGCGGAACGACAGCGGTTCGGCATCGCGGCGGAGCACCGGGGGCCGGGGGCGAAGTGACGATGCGCCGCTGATGTGCGCGCCGTGAGCACGTGAAAAGGCCGCACGTCCCCGTCCGCTGCGGCGGGGGCGTGCGGCCGTCCGGCGGGGGCGTTTTGCGTCTGCGCGAGCCCCGTCCTTCGCGTACGTGCCACCCGGACTCAGCCCATCGCCGCGGCCTCCCGCCGAGCCGTGGGCTCCGCCGCGGCCGCCGTCCGCCGGCTCCGTACGGCCGAGCCGAGCACGACGGCCGCAAGGCCGAGTACGGCCCACGCGCCGAGGGTCACGGCGGGCACCGCGGCTCCGGCGCCGTCGAAGAACGCCACCGAGCGCAGCATGGTCCCGCCGGCACCCGGGGGCAGCAACTGCCCGATGAAACCGACCGGTTCCGGCAGCAGTCGCGGCGCTGAGGTGACCCCGGAGAAGGGGTTGCCGAGCAGCACCATCAGCAGGCCGCCCACCCCGATGCCCGCCGGACCGAGCAGGGCCCCGAACCCCGCCACCGCGGCGCTGACCGCGAGCGTGGAGAGGCCGAGCACTCCGGCCTCCGCCCACCAGTCGCCGGTGAGGATGCCGAGCCAGGTGTGCGTGAGCGCGGCGGCCACGGCTCCGACGAGCACGGCGGTGGCGGCCAGCGTCGCCGCCGCGCGGAACCCGCGCAGCCCCCGCAGGGTGACCAGCGCACCGGCCGCGACCCCGGCGATCGCCAACGGCAGCACACTCGCCCCGAGGGCCGACCCCCGCGGATCCGCAGCGGGCGCGGGCACCACGTCGACCGTCGGCACCGAGGTCCCCTTCGGCGCCTGCTGCTGCACCGCCTGTTGCAGCAACTGTGCGACGACGGGGCTCGCTGCCGTCGCGGTCAGCAGCTTGGGGCCCCGCTGGGTCGCCACGACCGCGCCGTACACGCTCCGGTCCTCGACGGCCGACCTGGCGGCGGCCTCGTCGGCGTAACGGTGGATCTCGAACGCGTCTCCGTGCCGTGCGAGTTGCCGGGTGATCGGCTCCGTGGCGGTGGCGGTGCCCGCGACGCCGAGGGGCAGGTCGCGCGGTGCGGTGCGGGCGGCGGGCCAGGCGAACGCCCAGAGCGCGAGGGTCACGAGTACGGGGACCAGGAGGGTCACCATGAGGGCGCGGCGGCCCATCGCGGGCGCCGTGGTGGACGGAGTGGACATGGTCATTCCTCGGTGGCGAGAGGTTCGGAGGGAAGGTATAGAGAAGGATCGTTCGTTTTACGGGTTGGCCTCACTGTCCTGCGGGCGTGGCGCGGTTGTCAAGAAGGAATGTTCGTTTTAATTTGGGGGGCATGGCACGCGTATCCCAGGAACACCTCGACGCCCGGCGTCGGCAGATCATCGACGGTGCCGCGCTCTGCTTCGCGCGGAACGGCTTCCACGCCACCTCCATGCAGGACGTGCTGAAAGAGGTCGACCTCTCGGCGGGCGCTGTCTACCGCTACTTCCGCGGCAAGGACGAGCTGATCGCCGCGATCGTCTCCGAGGTCCTGACCGACATCAGCGGCGTCTTCGAGTCGGCCGCCCGGCAGAGCCCCCCGCCCCCGCCGGACGTCCTGGTCGGACAGGTGATCACCGAAGTCCTGGACCTGAAGCCGGGGCTGCGCGACGGCACCAGGTCGTACTTCCCCCGGCTGATGATCCAGGTCTGGACGGAGACGCTCCGCAACGAGGAGCTGTCGGACCTCATGGCGGGCGGCTACGCGAAGGTGCGCGCCGCCTGGGTCGCGATCGTCGAGGGGTACCAGGAAGCGGGCATGATGCGCGCGGACATCCCCGCCGACCATGTCGCGCGGACCATGATCGCCGCGGTGCAGGGATTCGCCGCCCAGTACGCGCTGTTCGAAGAGGCGCCTGTCGAGGCGCTCCAGGACGGTATGCGCGCCCTGATGAGCATGGAGAAGCCCGGTTGACGGTCATGGGCCGGTGAGTATGGGAAAGCCCCGCTGACGGTCATGGACCGGTGAGTATGGGGAAGCCCAGCTGACGGTCATGGGCCGGTCAACGGCTGGTTAACCTCGTTGAAACTCCTCCCAACTACTCTCCCGTGCCACGCCACCAGGGGATTTCGTAGCCGGGGTGCGCAAGATCGCGCACCTTCGGTGTGTGTTACATCTATATCCGTCCGCGGTGGCGCGGCGACCGGACCCCGCACGGTCCGGAGCGAGGACTTGAGGTGGGAATCGTGCAACTGACCCCGCACGAGCAGGAGAGACTGCTCATCCATGTGGCCGCGGACGTGGCCGAGAAGCGAAGGGCGCGGGGGCTGCTGCTCAACCACCCCGAGGCGATCGCCCTCATCACCTCGCACATCCTGGAGGGCGCCCGCGACGGCCGCACGGTCTCCGAGCTGATGTCGTCCGGGCGCCGAGTCCTCACCCGGGACGACGTCATGACGGGCATATCCGAGATGATCCACGACGTCCAGGTCGAGGCCACCTTCCCGGACGGGACCAAGCTCGTCACCGTCCATGACCCGATCGTCTGACGGGAGTCCGCGCCTCATGCATGCCGCCACGCACGGCACGGGACAGGGCCTCGTCCCCGGTGAGATCCTCTTCGCCGACGAACCCGTTCTCTTCAACGAGGGCCGCGAGGTCACCCGCCTCACCGTTCTCAACGCGGCCGACCGCCCCGTCCAGGTCGGCTCCCACTACCACTTCGCCGAGGCCAACCCGGGCCTGGACTTCGACCGCGGCGCCGCACGCGGGAAGCGGCTCAACATCGCCGCGGGCACCGCCGTGCGCTTCGAGCCCGGAATCCCCGTCGACGTCGAGCTCGTCCCGCTGGCCGGCAAGCGCGTCGTGCCCGGCCTGCGCGGCGAGACCGGAGGTGCCCTCGATGCCTGAGCTCTCGCGCGCCGCGTACGCCGATCTCTTCGGCCCCACGACGGGCGACCGGATCAGGCTCGCCGACACCGACCTCCTGATCGAGGTCGAGGAGGACCGTTCGGGCGGCCCGGGGCGCTCGGGCGACGAGTCCGTGTTCGGCGGCGGCAAGGTCATCCGCGAGTCGATGGGCCAGTCCCGCACGACACGCGCCGAGGGAGCCCCCGACACCGTCATCACCGGTGCGGTGATCATCGACCACTGGGGCGTCGTCAAGGCCGACGTGGGCATACGGGACGGCCGGATCACCGGCATCGGCAAGTCCGGCAACCCCGACACGATGGACGGCGTCGACCCCGAGCTGGTCATCGGCCCGGAGACCGAGATCCTTTCGGGCAACGGCAAGATCCTCACCGCCGGCGGCATCGACACCCACATCCACTTCATCTCCCCGACCATCGTCGACGAGGCGCTGGCCTCCGGTGTCACGACGCTCTTCGGCGGTGGCACGGGCCCCGCCGAGGGCAGCAAGGCGACCACGATCACGCCGGGCGCCTGGCATCTTGCGCGCATGTTCGCGGCCCTGGAGTCCAGCCCCGTCAACATCGGCTTCCTCGGCAAGGGCAACACCGTCTCCACCGAGTCCATGCACGCCCAGCTGCGGGCCGGCGCGGTCAGCTTCAAGATCCACGAGGACTGGGGCGCGACGCCCGCCGTCATCGACACCTGCCTGAACGTCTGCGAGGAGACCGGCGCCCAGCTCGCCGTCCACACCGACACCCTCAACGAAGCGGGCTTCGTCGACGCCACGTTCGACGCCGTCGCGGGCCGGACCCTGCACGCCTTCCACGTCGAGGGCGCGGGCGGCGGACACGCCCCCGACATGATCACCGCGGTGTCGCTGCCCAACATGCTGCCGAGCTCCACCAACCCCACCCGGCCGCACACCGTCAACACCGTCGAAGAACACCTCGACATGCTGATGGTCTGCCACCACCTCAACCCGGCCGTCCCCGAGGACCTGGCCTTCGCCGAGTCCCGCATCAGGCCCACCACCATCGGGGCGGAGGACATCCTCCACGACCTCGGCGCCATCTCGATCATGTCGTCCGACTCGCAGGCGATGGGGCGCATCGGCGAGGTCATCATGCGTACGTGGCAGACCGCGCACGTGATGAAGCGGCGCCGCGGCTTCCTGCCGGGGGACACCCGCGCCGACAACCGCCGCGCGCGTCGATATGTCGCCAAGTACACGATCAACGCGGCCGTCGCGCAGGGCATCGACCACGAGATCGGGTCGGTCGAGACCGGCAAGCTCGCGGACCTCGTCCTGTGGGAACCGGCGTTCTTCGGCGTCAAGCCGCAGGTCGTCCTCAAGGGCGGGCAGATCGCGTACGCGCAGATGGGCGACGCCAACGCCTCCATCCCCACCCCGCAGCCGGTCCTGCCGCGCCGCATGTACGGGGCGTACGGCAAGGCCCCGGGTCTTAACTCGGTCAACTTCGTGACCCAGTCAGCATTGGACGACGGACTTCCGGAACGCCTCGGCCTGGACAAGCAGTTCCTGGCCATCCGCTCCACCCGAGGCCGCTCCAAGGCCGACATGCGGGAGAACGACGCGCTGCCCCGTGTCGAGGTCGCCCCCGACAGCTTCGCCGTCACCATCGACGGTGAACTCGTCGAGCCGTCACCGGCCATGGAACTGCCGCTCGCCCAGCGGTACTTCCTCTTCTGACGGCCCGGCGGAAACAGGCGGCGATCACATGTCACGCGCAGCACTTCTCGTCCTGGCCGACGGCCGCTTCCCCGCCGGGGGGCATGCCCACTCCGGCGGGGCCGAAGAGGCCGTCAAGGCCGGACGCGTCACCGGGGCCGCGAGCCTGGAGGCCTTCTGCCGCGGGCGGCTCCACACCAGCGGCCTGGTGGCGGCCTCCCTCGCGGCGGCCGCCGCGCTCGGGGTGGACCCGGTCGTCCTCGACGCCGCGGCGGACGCCCGTACGCCCTCGCCCGCGCTGCGGACGGCGGCGCGGCGGCTGGGGCGGCAGCTGATGCGGGCGGCGCGGGCGGCCTGGCCGCATCCGGAACTCGACGCTCTGGCCCGTCGCTTCCCCAAGGGGGCACATCAGCCCGTCGTCCTCGGGCTCGCCGCGCGGGCCGCGGGGCTCGGGCCGAAGGACGCGGCGTACTGCTCCGCGTACGAGGGGATCAGCGGTCCTGCGACCGCCACGGTGCGGCTGCTCAGCCTCGACCCCTTCGACGCCACGGGGGTCCTCGCCCGCCTCGCGCCCGAACTCGACGGGGTCGCCCTGCGGGCGGCGGAGGCGGCCGGGAGGGTCCTCGCCGAGGGGGTCGACGCGTTGCCCGCGGCTTCGGCTCCGCTGCTTGAGCTGGGGGCGCAGGCCCATGCGGGGTGGTCTGTGCGGTTGTTCGCGTCGTAGCGGGGCGACGCTTTCACTCCGGGGCCGACTTTCTGGGGGCTTCGCCCCCAGACCCCCCCCATATCGGCCTGAACGGCCTCGTCCTCAAACGCCGGACGGGCTGGGAGGCGCGCCGGACGGGCTGACAGGCGCGTCGGGCCATTCGTCCATCCATCCGATCGCAAACCGTAGGAGCCCTCATGCACCTCGACCACTCACACGACAACGGCCCCGCGGCCGTCTCCGCCGACGCACGGCGGCCCGACGGGAGGCGGCGCGCCCTGCGCATCGGTCTCGGCGGGCCGGTGGGCACCGGGAAGACCGCCACCGTCGCCGCGCTCTGCCGGGCCCTGCGCGACGAGCTGTCCCTCGCTGTCGTCACCAACGACATCTACACCCGCGAGGACGCCGAGTTCCTGCTCCGCGAGGCCGTTCTGCCGCCCGAGCGGATCACCGCCGTGGAGACCGGGGCCTGTCCGCACACCGCGATCCGTGACGACATCTCCGCGAACCTGGAGGCCGTGGAGGACCTGGAGGACGAGGTCGGGCCGCTCGACCTGATCCTCGTCGAGTCCGGCGGCGACAACCTCACCGCCACCTTCTCCAAGGGGCTCGTCGACGCGCAGATCTTCGTCATCGACGTGGCGGGCGGCGACGACATCCCGCGCAAGGGCGGGCCCGGCGTCACCACCGCCGACCTGCTGGTCGTCAACAAGACCGACCTCGCCCCGTACGTCGGCTCGGACCTGGCCACGATGGCCGCCGACGCCAAGGCGCAGCGCGCGGAGCTGCCGGTGGTGTTCCAGTCGCTGCGGTCCGCGGAGGGCGTCGGTCCGGTCGCCGCCTGGGTGCGTGAGCAGTACGCCGCGTGGACCGCGTCGGCGTGAGGACCGGCACCGCCCCTCGGGGCCGTATGGGAACGGGAGGCGGCGCGGGGCTGCGGGCCACCGCCCGGGTCGAGGCGCGCGCCGACGGGCGGGGCGGCACGGCCTTGCCCGTGCTCGACGGCGAGGGCCCGCTCGCCCTGCGCCGCACCCGCACCCGCTCCGGCGGCCCGGCGGCCCGCGTCACGCTGGTCGGGGCGATGAGCGGACCGCTCGGCGGCGACCATCTCACCGTCGAAGCCACCGCGCACGCGGGCGCCCGGCTCCACATCGACTCGGCTGCGGCCACTCTGGCGCTGCCGGGCCAGGGCGGCGACGCGGCGCGCTACGACGTGCGGATCGGCGTGGCCGATGGCGCGGAACTGCGCTGGCTGCCGGAGCAGCTGATCTCGGTGCGCGGCAGTGACCTGCGGCTCTCCACGCGCGTGGAGCTCGCCGCGGGGGCCCGTCTCGTGCTGCGGGAGGAGCAGGTGCTCGGGCGGGCGGGCGAAGCCCCCGGCAGGCTGACCAGCCGACTGACCGTGTACCGCGCGGGGTCCCCGCTGCTCGACCAGGAGCTGGCCTTCGGCCCGGGCACGCCCGGCGGCTGGGACGGCCCCGCGGTCCTCGCGGGGCGCCGGGCGGTGGGGCAGCTCATCGTCGTACGCCCCGAGTACGAACAGAGCGAACCGGAGGCGTCACGCCTGGGGGAGTGGGCCGCGCTCACCCCACTGGCCGGCCCCGGCGTCCTGGTCACCGCGGTGGCTCCGGACGCCCTCCAGGTACGCCGGACACTGGACGCGGCCCTGCGCGACCTGGGGTGAGGCCGACCGCAGGCAGCAGCGCCGCGTCGTGTCAGCTCAGGGGCAGTCGCGGGAACCTGCGGCGCTCCTTGTCGCGTTCCGCGGCGCGCTCCGCCTCCTCCGCCTTCACGACGGCCGCGTACTTGTCCACGTACTCCTGGCCGGAGAGTCCGAGGATCGCGTACATGATCTCGTCGGTGACGGCCCGCAGGACCGCCTTCTCGTTGTCCATGCCGACGTAACGGGAGAAGTCCAGGGGCTCACCGAAGCGGATCGTCACGCGGCGCAGGTTCGGCAGCTTCTGGCCGGGCGGCTGTGCCTCGAAGGTGCCGATCATCGCGCAGGGGATCACCGGGACCCGCGCCTTGAGCGCCATCGCGGCGACGCCGACCTTGCCCTTGTAGAGCCGTCCGTCGTGCGAGCGGGTGCCCTCCGGATAGATGCCGAGCAGCTCCCCCTTGCGCAGCACGCCCAGGCCCTCCCGGATCGCGGCCTTGCCCGCCTCCTTGCCGGAGCGGTCGACCGGGATCTGCCCCGCGCTGCGGAAGAACGCGGCGGTGAGGCGGCCCCTGATACCGGGGCCCGTGAAGTACTCGGCCTTCGCCAGGAACGTGATGCGGCGCTTGATGATCGCCGGCATCAGGAAGTGGTCGGAGAACGACAGGTGGTTGCCCGCGACGATCGCCGCGCCGGTCTGCGGCACATGTTCCAGACCCTCGATCCTGGGCCGGAACATCAGCCGGAGCAGCGGACCGAGGAGCACGTACTTGAGCAGTGGATAGAACATGGTGGCTGCCTTCCCCCTGGTCCCGGTGCCGACGCACAGTAGCCAATCAATGGTGCGGACGCGAGAGCCCGTTCGGGCTGTTATGCGCCGCCGGGCGGGCGAAATACCTGCGCGGTGCCTCGACGTGCCGCGCGGACGGGGTTCCGCTGGTCTCTCCCCGGCGATCTCGCCGCCGGGGCCGAACGCCACAGAACGTCACCGCCACCGTCACGTCACCGGCCACCACCGGAGGTCCTCATGCGCCCGTTCACCGTCGCCGTCGCCGCACTGATCGCCCTCGGCGCCTCCGCCCCCGCCCAGGCGGCCGACACGGCGGCCTCCGCCCCGAAACGCGGGCTCTTCCTCACCGTCTCGGAGGCGGACGACACGTGGATCCGCGGAGTGCTGCTCCGCTGCGACCCGAAGCCCGCGGGGCGCCACCCGCACGCCGCGTCGGCCTGCGCGGAGATCGCCAGGGCCTCGGGCGACCTCGACGCACTGCCCCGTACGGCACGGCCGTGCACCAAGAAGTACGACCCGGTGACCGCCAGCGCGACCGGCACCCACAAGGGCCGGGGCGTGAGCTGGGTCAAGGTCTTCCCCAACCGCTGCGAGCTGGAGGTGGCCACCGGATCGGTCTTCCGTTTCTGACCGGCCGGCCCCGCGGTACCGCCCCGCCGCGCTCACGAGCCCCGCGAGAGCACCATCCCCAGGGTGAGCAGCCCGAGCACGACCCAGCCGAACCACAGCCAGCCGTTGCTTCCGAGCGCCGCCGAATAGGCCGTCACCATGACCAGGCCTCCGATGGTGAACCCACCCATGGTCTTCGTGGAACCGGGCATCGCTCAGCCTCCTCCCGGCAGCCCCCGCGCCTGCGCGCCGGGGCCGCGGTCCGAAGACCATCGTCACCCGCGATGCCCCATCCGCGCTAGCGCCCGCGAGCCGCCAGTGAGGCCAGGTAGGCGTTGTAGGCCTCCAGCTCCTTGTCACCGTCGCGGTCGGCGGCCCGGTCCTTGCGCCGGGCCTCGCGGTCCTCGGAGCGGCGCCACTGGAAGAGCAGGGCCACCAGGACCACCACGGAGGGAATCTCACTGAACGCCCAGGCGATGCCGCCGGCGGCCTCCTGGTCGGCCAGGGCGTCGATGCCGAGTGAGGCGGGCGGGTGCATGTACGTGCCGATCATCGGCTGCGTTCCCATCATCAGCGCGATGCCGAAGAACGCGTGGAAGGGCATGCCCGCGAACAGTTCCAGCATCCGCATGATGTAGCCGGGGCGGTGCGGGCCGGGATCGACGCCCATGATCGGCCAGAAGAAGACCAGGCCCACGGCGAGGAAGTGCACCATCATTCCGATGTGGCCCACCTTGGAGCCCATCAGCGTGTCGAAGATCGGCGTGAAGTAGAGCCCGTACAGGCTCGCGATGAACAGCGGAATCGTGAACGCCGGATGCGTGATGATCCGCATGTACCGGCTGTGCAGCACCCACAGCAGCCACTCGCGCGGCCCCTTGTGGCCGCGCGCCGCCGCCGGCAGGGCGCGCAGGGCCAGCGTGATCGGGGCGCCGAGCAGCAGCAGGATCGGCGACAGCATGCTGATCACCATGTGCTGCACCATGTGCACGCTGAACATGACCATGCCGTAGTCGTTGAGCTTGGTGCACATCACGAGCAGTACGGTGAGAACACCGATCACGAAGGCGATCGTGCGCCCCACCGGCCACTTGTCGCCCCGCCGCACCAGCCGCACCACGCCCCACGCGTAGAGGGCCAGTCCCACCAGGCCGCCGATGAGGAAGAAGGGCTCGACGGAGATCTCCAGGCCCCGCCCCAGCGTGAACGGCGGCAGATCCATGTTCATGCCGTGCCCGCTGTGATCCATCCGGTGGCTCCTGATTCGTGCGGATTGTGCGACGTGTGTCGGCACCAGACTAGAACCGCCCCCGGCCGCAGACGCGACCGGGGGCGAGTAGTGCGAGGAGCGACGGGACTACAGCACGCACTCCGCCTCGGCGTACCGCTCGTCGGGCACGGTCTTCAGCGTTTCGACGGCCTCGGCGAGCGACACCATGACGATGTCCGTGCCCCGCAGCGCCGTCATCCTGCCGAACTCGCCGCGGTGCACCGCCTCCACCGCGTGCCAGCCGAAGCGCGTCGCGAGGACCCGGTCGTACGCGGTCGGGGTGCCGCCGCGCTGGACGTGCCCGAGGATGACCGGACGCGCCTCCTTGCCGAGGCGCTGCTCCAGTTCGAGGGAGAGCTGCCGGGCGATGCCGGCGAACCGCTCGTGGCCGTAGACGTCCTTGCCGCCCACGTCGAACTCCATGGAGCCCTCGCGGGGCTTGGCGCCCTCGGCGGCCACGACGATCGCGAACTTCTTGCCCGCCGAGAAGCGCTCGCCGACCTTCTTGGCCAGCTCCTCGATGTCGAAGGGGCGCTCGGGCACGACGACGGCGTGCGCGCCCGCGGCCATTCCGGAGTGCAGGGCGATCCAGCCGGTGTGCCGGCCCATGACCTCGACGATGAGGACGCGCTGGTGCGACTCGGCGGTGGTCTTCAGCCGGTCGAGCGCCTCGGTCGCCACGCCCACGGCGGTGTCGAAGCCGAAGGTGACGTCGGTGACGGCGATGTCGTTGTCGATCGTCTTGGGGACGCCGACGATGGGCAGGCCCGCGTCGGAGAGCAGCCTGGCCGCCTTCAGCGTGCCCTCGCCGCCGATCGGGATGATCGCGTCGAGACCGAGGTCGGCGACGTGGCCCTTGGCCCGCTCCACGCCGTCACGCAGATGCGCGGGCTGCACCCGGGAGGAGCCGAGGATCGTCCCGCCGCGGGCGAGGATGCCGCCCACGGCATCGAGGTCGAGCTTGCGGTAGTCGCATTCCAGGAGGCCCTTCCAGCCGTCGTGGAAGCCGATGACCTCGTCGCCGTGGTCCGCCACCGCGCGGTGCACGACGGAGCGGATGACGGCATTCAGTCCGGGGCAGTCGCCGCCGGAGGTCAGGACACCAATGCGCATAGCCCGGAATACCTTTGCAACGTGGGCCGATGACCGGACCACGTCGTCCGGCCGGGTTGCCGCCACCCTATAGGCGCCGGGGGGCTGGACAGCATCGGGCGTCCGAGGGCTGGACGTCCCCGCTCACATGTGCGGGCGGGGCGTCAGGCGGGCCCTCGGCCGAGGGCCCGCGCCGGGCTCAGGCGGGCTGCTGCGCCGAGGCGATGCGCTCGGCGCGCAGCGCCTCGTACCACCGGTCGTCCGTGGGCGGCAGCGCGTTCACATCGAGGGCCAGCTTCAGCAGCAGGTCCGCGATCAGCGGGTTGCGGGCGAGGACCGGGCCGTGCATGTACGTGCCGAAGACCGTGCCGTTGTACGCGCCCTCGGTGCCGTCCCCCGTGCCGTTGCCCCGGCCGAGTGTGACGCGGGCGAGGGGCCGCGCGGACGGGCCGACGTGGGTGATGCCCTGATGGTTCTCGAAGCCGGTCAGCGGCGGCAGGCCGAGCTGCGGGTCGATGTTCCCGAGGACGTCGCCGACGCACCGGTCGCCCTCGCCGCGGGTGGAGACCACGTCGAGCAGGCCGAGGCCGGGCTCGCGCTGGCCGAGGTCGTTGATGAACTCGTTGCCCAGGATCTGATACCCGGCGCAGACCGAGAAGACGATCGCGCCGTTGCCCACGGCCCGCTGAAGGCCGCCGTCGCGGCGCAGCCGCTCGGCCGCCAGGCGCTGCGGACGGTCCTCGCCGCCGCCGATCAGATAGATGTCGCCGGAGGTGGGCACCGGCTGGTCGCTGCGCACGTCGTAGCGCTCGACCTGGAGGCCGCGCTGGCGGGCGCGGCGCTCCACCACCAGGGCATTGCCCTGGTCCCCGTACGTGCTCAGCAGGTCGGGGTAGATCCACACCAGCCGAAGGCTGTTGTCGCTCATGCTCATTCGTCCCTACGAAAAGGTCTAAGGGGGCCGGTGGGGTCAGTTGCCGACGCGGCGGCGCAGGTCCTGGAACGCGGTGTAGTTCGCGATCGTCTCGATGCGTCCCGGCGGGGCGAGCTGCACCGCCTCGTCGAGGGACTCGCAGACCCGGAAGTCCAGGCCCGCGACCTCCAGGCGCACCGCCAGGTCCAGCTTGCGGTCGCCGAGGACGAAGATCGGGTGACCGGCGAGGCGGGTGTAGTCGACGTCCCAGAGCCAGGAGGTGTCCGTGCCGTCCGCGCCGCGGGCGTTCACCGCGAGGATCACCGGGGTCGGCGGGGGGTCGATCAGCGAGAACGTCTCGAGCCAGCCCGCCGGGTTCTTCGCCAGCAGCAGCCGCAGGTCACGGCCCTGGAACTGCACGACGTCATAGCGGCCCGCGACGGCCTGCACCTGGTACATCCGCTCCAGGGCGACCTGCGGCGGCACCCCGAAGACGGCGGCGACGGCGGCCGAGGAGGTGGCGTTGGCCTTGTTGGCACGGCCGGGGAGCTGAAGGTGGATGGGCCACGCCGAGCCGTGCGGGTCGAGGACGTGGTCGCCGGAGAGCACCCAGCTCGGGGCCGGGCGGCGGAAGCCGCACTCGCCGCAGAACCAGTCGTCACCGGGGCGCTGCATGACGCCGCCGCAGGACGGGCAGGACCAGGCGTCGTCCTTCCACTCCTGGCCCGCGGCCACCCACACCACGTTCGGTGAGGAGGAGGCCGCCCAGACGACCAGCGGGTCGTCGGCGTTGGCGATGACCACGGCCTTGGAACCGGACAGGCCCTCGCGCCACTTCTCGGCGAGCATGCGGGTCTCGGCGGCGCGGTCGAGCTGGTCGCGCGAGAGGTTCAGGAGGGCGATCGCCTTCGGGGCCACGTCACGGGCGACGCCCGCGAGGTACTTCTCGTCGACCTCGATCACGCCGTACTTGGCGTCGGAGCCGCCGGCGAGCGCCGAGGTGATTCCGGCAGGCATGTTCGCGCCCAGTGCGTTCGACACGACGGGGCCGCTGGCTCGCAGTGCCTCGGCGATCAGGCGTGTGGTGGTCGTCTTGCCGTTGGTGGCCGACACGAGGACCACGTCCAGGTGTGTGGCGAGCCGACCGAGCAGCTCGGGGTCGAGCCGGAGCGCGACCTTGCCGCCGATCACCGATCCGCTGCCGCGGCCGGCCGCGCGCGACACCGCCGCGGCCGCCTTGCCCGCCGTCACGGCCAGCTTGGCCCGCGGCGACAGCGGGTCCGTGTTGCCTGACATCTGTCGAGATCCTCCTTGCGTACGGCGCCGCGCCTGCCCCCGGCATCGTTTCTCTGCTCAGCCTATCGAGATCCACAGACAAGCCCGAACCACGGCACCACCTCGGTGCCGCTTCTCCATGGACCGTACTCTTGCCGCCATGCGACACGGCTCGATCCCGGGCGCCTCGGGGCGCGTACGACCTCTGACCCTGCTCGGTGACCCCGTGCTCCACACGGCCTGCGAGGAGGTCACCGACTTCGGCCCCGAACTGGCGCGCCTGGTCGAGGACATGTTCGCCACGATGTACGCGGCCCAGGGCGTGGGCCTGGCGGCGAACCAGATCGGCGTCGCGCGGCGGGTGTTCGTGTACGACTGCCCCGACGACGATGACATCCGTCACCTCGGGTACGTGGTCAACGCCCGCCTCGTCGAGGCGGACGGCGAGACGGTGCGCGGCCCGGAGGGCTGCCTCTCGCTCCCGGGCCTCGAAGCGGGCACGCCGCGCTTCGACCACGCCGTGGTCGAGGGGGTCGATCTGCGCGGCGAGCCGGTGAGGGTGCACGGGACGGGCTGGTTCGCGCGCTGCCTCCAGCACGAGTGCGACCACCTGGAGGGCTCTGTCTACACCGACCACGTCACCGGCTGGCGGCGCCGCAAGGTGCTGCGGGCCGCCGCCAGGGCGTCCTGGAACACCGCCTGACGTCCCGCGCCGGCTCAGAATCCGGGGCCGTCCGCGCGGTTGCCCGCGGCGGCCAGGCGGCCCCAGAGCAGATCGGCGAGGCTGCGCACCAACTGCGCGCGCGGGCAGGGCCGTTCGGTCAGCCACCAGTCGCCCGCGGCGTGCATCATGCCGACGATGCCGTGGCCCCAGACGCGGGCCAGTTCGGCGCTCTCCGGGCCGAGGTCGACGCGCTCCTCGATGACCTCCGCCAGCTCCTCGCCGAGGCGGCGCAGCAGGGGCGCGGAGTGCACGCCGACGTCGAAGCCCTGGTCGCCGGGGGAGGGCGCCTCCGCGGGGTGCATCAGGAAGCGGTAGACCTGAGGGCGTGCCTCGATCGCCGAGAGGTAGGTGTCGAGCGTGGCCTCGACGCGCTCCCTGCGTTCGGCGGGGGCGTCGAGTGCGGCGCGCAGGGCTTCGAGCAGCGCGTCCGTATGCCGTTTGGCGAGCGCGGCGTAGAGTCCGCCCTTGTCGCCGAAGTGCCGGTAGAGGATCGGCTTGGTGATGCCGGCCTCGGCCGCGATGGCGTTCATCGAGGCGCCGGGCCCGTCGCGGAGCACCACCCGGTCCGCGGCTTCGAGCAGCTCACGCCGACGGCGCGCGGCGGACCGCTGTTGATCGGTCCGCTGGGTGGTCTCCATGGTTTCTCCCCGCCCGTGCTGATTCGGTGACGCACGCGCAACGTAACACCCTGAGCGCCCTCCGCATCGAACGGGCTACCGGGAGTTGACATGGGCTACTGGTGAGTAACACACTTCAGTTACCGCAAGTAACGTGGCAGTTGATGCAGGTCCTGGAGGGGTCATGGCCGAGTTCACCATGGAGCTCAACGACGAACAGAAGGAGGTCCGGGACTGGCTCCACGGATTCGCCGCCGATGTGATCCGCCCCGCGGCCGCCGAATGGGACGAGCGCGAGGAGACTCCCTGGCCCATCATCCAGGAAGCGGCGAAGCTCGGGATCTATTCACTGGATTTCTATGCCCAGCAGTTCTTCGACCCCACGGGCCTCGGCATCCCGATGGCCACCGAGGAGATCTTCTGGGGTGACGCCGGCATCGGCCTGTCCATCATGGGCACCGGCCTCGCCGCCGTCGGCGTGCTCGCCAACGGCACCGAGGAGCAGATCGGCACCTGGATCCCGCAGATGTACGGCGACGTGAACGACGTCAAGGTCGCCGCCTTCTGCTCCTCCGAACCGGACGCCGGATCCGACGTGGCGGCCATGCGCACCCGCGCCGTCTACGACGAGGCCAAGGACGAATGGGTCCTCAACGGCACGAAGACCTGGGCGACCAACGGCGGCATAGCCAACGTCCACGTCGTCGTCGCGGTCGTCGACCCCGATCTCGGCTCGAAGGGCCACGCCTCCTTCATCGTCCCGCCGGCCACGCCCGGCCTCTCCCAGGGCCAGAAGTTCAAGAAGCACGGCATCCGCGCCTCGCACACCGCCGAGGTCGTCCTTGAGGACGTACGCGTTCCCGGCCACTGCCTACTCGGCGGCAAGGAGAAGCTCGACGAGCGACTGGCACGCGCGCGTGAGCGGGCCAAGGCCGGCGGCGAGCGCGTCAAGAACGCCGCGATGGCCACCTTCGAGGCGTCCCGCCCGGCCGTCGGCGCCATGGCGGTGGGCACGGCACGCGCCGCGTACGAGGAGGCCATGGAGTACGCCAAGACGCGCACCCAGTTCGGCCGCCCGATCATCGACAACCAGGGCATCGCCTTCCAGCTCGCCGACATGCGTACGCAGATCGACGCCGCCCGCCTGCTCGTGTGGCGCGCCTCGTGGATGGCGAGCACCGGCAAGAAGTTCGAGTCGGCCGAGGGCTCCATGTCCAAGCTGTACGCGAGCGAGGTCGCAAAGAAGGTCACCGCACAGGCCGTGCAGATCCTCGGCGGCAACGGCTTCACACGCGAGTACCCGGTGGAGCGCATGCACCGCGACGCCGCGATCTACACCATTTTCGAGGGCACGAGCGAGATCCAGCGCCTGGTGATCGCCCGCACGCTCTCGGGCATGCCGATCCGGTAGCCGCCTCGCGCCCGGCGGTCCTCGTACGCCCGCAGTCGATGCGGCTGACCGTCGGGCACTGGAGTCCATGGAGCTGGTCGAACGCGCCCCGCCCAAGCAAGCTCGCGGGAGATCGTCGAGCGCGCGGCCGGCCTCGCCCGGGCCTTCCGTGAGGCGTGGAGAAGATCTTCCCGAGGCTCGGCGAGACGGACACGGCCGAAGCCGTCACCAAGCTGCTCGGCTGAGTCCGGCCCGCCTCAGGGCTTGTGGACGTACGGGGTCGTCGTGCAGAGGGTGGCGAAGCCGAGCCGGTCCAGGATCGGGCGGCTGTCGTCGGAGGCGTCGACCTGGAGATAGCGGTAGCCGCGCTCGGCGGCGATGCGGGCGCGGTGGGCCACCGTCGCGCGGTAGATGCCCTTGCCGCGCCAATCGGGAGCGGTGCCGCCGCCCCAGAGGCCCGCGAAGTCGGTGCCGGGACGGAACTCGGCGCGGGCGCCGCAGACCGGCCGGTCGCCGGCCATGGCGACCACCGCGACGATCTCGTCCGGGGCCTCCGCGAGCTGGGCGAGGACCCGCCTGCCGAGCTGTTCGCTCAGGGCCGCGTCGGCGGCGCCGAACGCCGCGAGGTGCGCCTGCGACATGAGCCGGGCGCCCGCCTCGTCCGTCACCTCTACCAGCCGCACGCCGTCGGGCAGTTCCGGCCCCGCGGGCAGGCGGTCGGCCTCGGCGACCATCACGGTCTCCACGGGCTCGGCCACGAATCCGGCCGCGAGGAGGCGCCGGGCGAGGTCGTCCGGGCGGTCGTACGAGTGCAGCTTCCACTCGAACTCGCGGCCCGCGGCGGTGAAGTGGCGCACCTGCTCCGCGATCACGGCGTCGGCCGTCTCCGCGTCCACGTCCGACCACAGGACGCCGTTCCAGTCGTGCTCCGAGCCGGTCTGCCGGACGACACCACCGCCCCGCTCCACCCGCGCCCCCGGACTCTCGCTCCGCGCGTCACGCCTGATCTGCCGGTCGTAGGCGGCGAGCGCCGCTGCGTGGTCCATGGGGGTCACTCCAGCAGGGGAGCCGCCGGGCGGCAAACGATTATCGGCCGTCGGACCGGGCTCAGGCGTGCCAGTGGCAGCGGAGCGCCGCGGCGGAGAAGCCGGGGCCGAACGCCACGACGATGCCGCGTGAGCCCGCGGCGGGCGGCACCGAGTGCGTCCGCTCGATGACGCGCAGGACGCTGACCCCGCCGAGGTTGCCCTCGTCGGTCAGGGTGTCCGTGGAGTGCCGTGCCGCGTGGGCGTCGAGCCCGAGTGCGGCGGCGGTGTCGGCGATGATGCGCAGACTGCCCGGGTGGATGGCGGCGAAGTCCATCTGTTCCGCGCCGACCCAGTCGGTGAGCGCGGGCAGCACGTCGTCGGCCGCGGTCAGGGCCTTCTTGGTCGAGTCGAAGTGGAACCCGTCGGGGGAGATCCGGCCCCGCTGCCGGTCGACGCTGTCCGGCAGCACGTACTCGAAGGAGTCCTCGATCGCGAGCCCCGGACCCAGCGGGCTGTCGCTGACGACCGCGGCGGCGGCGGAGTCCCCGAAGAGCGCCTTGTAGATCATCGACTCGATGCCCGTGTCGGAGTGGTGGTAGACGCTGGAGATGACCTCCGCGGCGACCACGAGGACCTTGCTGCCGGGACGGGCGGCGACCAGGTCGGCGGCACGCATCAGGCAGTGGGTGCCGCCGGGGCAGGCCAGCGTGGTCAGCGCGATGCGGCGGACCGTCGGCCGCAGACCGAGCCGGGCGATGAGGTGGACGTCGAGGTTGGGGACGGACCAGCCCGTGCTGTGCGTGGTGACGATCGCGTCGATGTCGTGCGCCGCCAGACCTGCGGTGCTGAGGGCCGCTTCGGCGGCGCGTTCGGACATGTCGAGAGCATCGGCGAAAGCGGCACGGGCGCGTTCGCCGATGTCGGCCGTGCCCGAGACGGTGGGAGCGCTGAGGGGACGGGTGAAGTTCCGGGTGCGTACACCGCAGTTCTCGATGACGCGGGTGATCGCCCGGAGCCGGGGGTGGTCGGCGTGATGGGCGCGTATGTCGTCGACTATCTCCGACGTGGTGACCTTGTGATCACCGACGACGGTCTGAGGTCTTGAGACGTAAGCGGGCACGAGGCGACTCCCACGGGGCGTAAGGACGTTCGGGTGCGGCACAACGTACTTCACCGTCACGAACGCGTCTTCCCACGTGGGTGAGGATTCCCGGGAAGGTGGTGGGTATTCAGAGGGCCCGCAGCATGGGCGCCCGTTGGTGGGAGCGGAGCTCTCCGGGGCGGAACACGAGGATCATCAGACGGGCGCCGGGCGCGGTCATGGGCTGGGCCGTGCACATCGTGACCCAGCCGGCGCCCAGCTCCGGGTGGAGCAGGGGGCGCTCGTCGCCGTCAGGGTGGGGGTAGGAGACGCCCGTGCGGTACAGGGCCGCTGTCTCGGGCTCCGCGAGGACCTCCTTCTCGATCTGGAGGAGCGTGTCGTCGTCGGGCCTTGAGGCGAGCGCGGCCCGGAGCTGGGGGAGCACCATCGGCGCCCACGTGGATTGCCAGTCCATGAGGGCCCGGCGGCCATCGGGGTCGAGGACCATCCAGCGCATCACGTTCGCCGGAACGTTTCCGTCGGGGAACATCGCGGCCAGCGGTTCGTTGAAGGCGAGCATGTCCCAGGACGCGTCGGTGACGTAGGCCATGTGGGAGATGCCGTCCACCGCTTCCTGCCATACCCCGGGAACCTCTTTGCCGGACGAGAGGTGCAACGGGCCCGGCGGGTCCTGTAGGAGTGCGTAGCGGTTGAGGGACACCCACTCCTGCTCGTTGAGGCCGAAGAGGCGTGCCACGTCGCGGAGGAGCGTGGTGGGCGCGTTGGGGTAGTTGCCGGATTCGAGACGGTGATATGTCCCGAACGTGCGGTGCAGCAACTGGTCGACCTGATGCTGTGAAAGACCGGGCGCGCGTCGGCCCTGACCGCTGGGGCGGGAGAAACCATGCGATTCGGGGGCGATGAGGGCGCGTCGTTCGCGGAGCAGAGCGCGGAGCGCCGTCTTGTTCATGGTGGGTAATCCCTCTTGTACACGCCGAGTTGGAGCATCAGCAGTCTAAATATTCGCAACTTCTTTGGGAGTAAACATTGCCCGAAGAAAACGATCAGCCGCTGCGGCATCATGGTGGGCGCGACCTCGCCGACCTGCAGCTTTGATCGTCGGCGAGTGCGTGGGCACAACAGTGGGGTGTCTTGTCCGGGGAGTCGGAGAATGGCTGAAATTCCCCGGCATCGGGTACCCCTGAGGCCTACCGGGTCGATGCGGGAAGTGTGCGGAACGGTTGTTCGTATTCCGATCCATGTGAGCGGAAACAGGGCAAGCGGGGAACCGCACAAGGTTCTTCCCGGACCGGCCCCATGGGTCCACCGGCTGCGGTCGGTGCCGTCACTCGCCATTACGTAGCGGCCACGGTACCGACCGCCCGCGGGTGTCCCGTTCCCTGACGTGGAGTCCCTCAAGCGGACTTCCGCATACAGCGTTCCCTCACGCGGAAGCGATCCGTTCCTCCGCCCGCGCCAGGATTTCCGTGACGCGCAGTCCGAACCGGACGTCGCACGGATGGGCCGTGCCGGTGCGCACGGCCGAGACCAGTTCGCCGATCGCCGTGCCGATGGCGTCGTGCGACTTCTCCCGCGCCGGCAGCACGGCGACACCGTGCTCACCGCGCAGTTCCACCGCGAGGCCCGCGGCCTTCTCCGGTGCCGTCAGGCTGAGCGCCGCCGTGCTTGACGCGCCGCTCGTGTGCCGCAGGATCAGGTGCACCGTGTCGCCGGGACCGCGGGCCGCCGTCACCTCGCTCACGTCGCCGAGGACCGGCAGCAGCATCGACAACGCGTGCGGACCCACGTCCCACAGGCCGCCCCGGCTCTCCCGCCACGGGGAGGAGAACGCCGCCTCGCCCTCGGGTGTGTAGAAGGAGCCGTACCAGTCGGCGCGGCCGGTGAACCAGCCGCCCGTGGCGCGCTGTTCGTCGAGCCAGGCCGAGGTCACGGCGGCGAAGCGCAGCGTGAAGAAGACCACGGACGCCACTCCGGCACGCTCAACGGCCCGCGCGAGCTGACGCGCGACCTCGGGCGTCGTGGCCACCGGCTTGTCGAGGAGCAGATGGCAGCCCGCGGCGGCGGCCCGCGCCGCGAGCGGGGCCTGGACGTCCGGCGGCACGGCGAACGCCACGGCGTCACTGGCCGCGAACAGCTCGTCGACTTCCTCGTGGACGGCCGTGCCGTGCGCGGCGGCGAGCGTGGCCGCCGCCTCGGTCCTGCGGCCCCATACGCCGCTGAAGTCGATGTCCGGATGTATGGCGAGAGCGGGGGCGTGCGTGGCGGTGGCCCAGGGGCCGGTGCCGACCAGGCCGATGCGGAGTCGTTTCATGCGCGGCAGTATGACCGAAGCTGTTCGAAACCAGCTCTCCTGCCGGGTGCGGAGCGTTCGGCCCCGGTGGCGGCATGCGCGCCCGGCACATGCCGCCGGACGGGGCCATGGGCCCTCTGGTGAATTCCCATTCACTCGATATGGTGAATTCGGATTCACCTCAATCCGCGGGGAGTTCAGATGGAACCCGTCCCGATATCCGAACCCGTCCCGATATCCGGCGATGTGCGTGGGTTACGCGCCCGTCTCGCCGTCCCCGTCCTCGCCTTCGGCGGGATCCTCATGGCCGTCACGCAGACGGTCGTCGTCCCGCTCCTGCCCGATCTGCCGCGGCTGACCGGCAGTTCGCCGGGCGCCGTCTCCTGGCTGGTCACCGAGACGCTCCTGGCGGGCGCGGTCCTCACGCCCGTGCTCGGCCGCGCCGGTGACATGTACGGCAAACGCCGTGTGCTCCTGCTCGCCCTCGGGCTGATGACCGCCGGTTCCGTGCTGTGCGCGCTCACCTCCGACATCCGGCTGCTCATCGCAGCCCGAGCGTTACAGGGAGCCGCCGCCGCGGTGGTCCCGCTGTCCATCAGCATCCTCCGCGACGAACTGCCGCCGCAGCGCACCGGTTCCGCCGTCGCCCTGATGAGCTCCACCGTGGGCATCGGCGCCGCGCTCGGGCTTCCACTGGCCGCGCTCATCGTCCAGTACGCGGACTGGCACGCCATGTTCTGGGCGACGGCCGCCCTGGGCGCAATCGGCCTCGGGCTCGCCTGGTGGACCGTACGGGAGTCGCCGGTGCGCTCGCCGGGGCGGTTCGACATCCGGGGTGCGCTGGGGCTCGCGGCCGGCCTGGTCTGTCTGCTGCTCGCCGTGTCGCAGGGCGGCCAGTGGGGGTGGGGGAGCGCACCGGTCCTCGCGCTGCTCGCGGGGGCCTTCGTCATCCTGACGGTGTGGTGGTGGACGCAACTGCGCACGGACAAGCCGCTGGTCGATCTGCGCCTGGCCGCCGGGCGGCGCGTGGCGCTGCCGCACGTGGCCGCGCTGCTCGCCGGGTTCGCCTTCTACGCCAACTCCCTGGTGACCGCCCAGCTTGTGCAGGCGCCCGCCGCCAGCGGCTACGGCCTGGAGCTCTCGATCGTCGCGACCGGCCTCTGCCTGCTGCCCAACGGCGTGATCATGCTCGCTCTCTCACCGGTATCGGCCCGCATCTCCACTGCCCGCGGCCCCCGGGTCACCCTCGCCGTCGGGGCGGTGGTCATGGCTCTGGGGTATGTCGTACGCATCGTCGACAGCACGGAGTTGTGGGTGATCGTGCTGGGCGCCGCCGTCGTGTCGACGGGGACCACTTTCGCGTACTCGGCGCTGCCCACCCTCATTCTGCGGGCCGTGCCGATCGAGCAGACCGGCTCCGCGAACGGGGTGAACGTCCTGATGCGGACCATCGGCCAGAGCCTGTGCAGCGCGGCCGTCGCCGCCGTGCTCGTCAGGCACACCACGGCGGTGGACGGGATGCGCGTTCCCGCTCTCGGCGGCTACCGGCTCGCGTTCGCCGTGGCGGGCGCGGTCGCGCTCGTCGCGTGTGCCGTGGCGCTGGCCATACCCTCTGAGTCGGCCCCCGAAGAGGCGCGGGCGCCCACCGGAAGCGGCGGGCCCGCCCAGGAGACGGCCCTGGAGGGAACGTGAGCGTGACCGCGGGGAGAAGGGACGCCGAGCTGTCCAAGGCAGCCATCATCCGCGCCGTCAGGTATCTGCTCGCCCGGCACGCGCACGGTGACATCACCCTCAAGGCGGTGGCGGAACGGGCCGGGGTGAGCGCCCCGCTGATCCTGAAGTACTTCGGCAACAAGGACGCCCTGTTCTCGCACGTCATGTCCTTCGAGTCGGACGCCCTTGCCTTCCTCGACGCACCGCTCGCCGACCTGGGCCGCCACATGGTCCGCCACCTGCTGACCGGCCAGGCCGAGCGCGGCGCCGACCCCATCCTGCGCATCGTCTTCGCCCCGCTGCACGGGGAGCAGGGCGACATCCTGCGCGCCAACTTCCGCGCCCAGGTGGTCGAGCGGCTCGGCGAGCGCCTGACGGGCGCGGACGCCGGGCTGCGGGCCGAGCTGGCCGTGAGCATGCTGATCGGTCTGGGCGTGATGTACGGCATCGCCCGCGGCCCCCGCCTGCGCGAGGCGGCGATCGCCGACATCACCGACCGCTACGCACCCGGGGTGCAGGCGTTCCTGACCCCCGGATGACGGACTCGTCCGCCACCGAAGCGTTACGTGAATCCGTACCCGTACGTGAGGCCGCAGTGCCGCGCCGCACGACGAGCACGGCGCAGAGTCCGACGGCCAGGCCGACCGCTGTCTGCGCCCCGAAGGGTTCGCCGAACATGAGGGCGCCCCACAGGGCCGTCACCGGTGCCATGAGGAACATCAGCGTGTTGACCTGGGTGACGCCGGAGCGCCGCAGGATCAGCCAGTACAGGCCGTACCCGCCGAAGGTGGAGAGCGTCACGAGCCAGGCGATCGCCACCCAGAAGGACATCTCGGCCGGCGGTGTCGCGGCCCGCGCCGCCAGGGCGAGTGCGGTGAAGATGACGGCACTGGTGACGCAGTGCACGGTCATCGACACCGCCGGGCGCACGGGGCGGGGTGCGCGCCGGTCCAGGAACGTCGCCGCCACCAGCGAGAACATGCCGAGGAACGGCACGAGATAGGCCCACCACGCGGTGTCGCCGCCGCCCGCGAAGTCGGCCGTCGTCACGATCGCGACGCCGGTCACGCCGAGACCGAGGCCGAGCCACTGGGTGCGGGTGACGAACTGCCCGAGCAGCGGCCCGGCCAGCGCCCCCGCGACGAGCGGCTGGGTCCCGTCGATCAGCGCGGTGGTGCCGCTGGAGACGCCGAGCTGGATGGCGTAGTAAACGGTCAGGAGATAGCCGCTCTGCGACAGCGCGCCCACGAGGGCCTGCCGTCCGACGTCACGCGCCGACAGCCCCCGCCAGGCCGCCCGCGTCAGCGTCACGGCGACGAGCCCGAGGACGACGGCCAGCGGCAGGAAGCGCCACATCAGCACGGTCACGGCGGACGCGCTGCCCGCGCCGAGCTTGGCCCCGATGAACCCGGAGCTCCAGGTCAGCACGAACGCGGTCGACAGCAGGATGTTCATGGGGTGCTCCTCTTCGTCGGAGACCGAGTAATCCGATCTGGAGTAAACCGATCTGTATACCGTGCTTGCGGCCGAGTATACGCACGCCGTAAACCGATCGGTCTACTATGGGGGTGTGACTGACGAAGCGGGCCGCGGATACGACGGCGAGAGCAAGGGCGGCGCCCACCGCGTCCCCATGACCCCGGCGGCACGCCGCGCCCTCGACGCCGCGGGGCGGCTCTTCTACGAGCGCGGCATCCATGCCGTCGGCGTGGACCTGATCGCCGCCGAGGCCGGAGTGACCAAGAAGACGCTCTACGACCGGTTCGGGTCCAAGGAGCAGATCGTCGTCGAGTACCTCGCCGGCCGCGACGAGCGCTGGCGGGCCTTCCTCGCCGGATACCTGGACGCGGCGCCGACGCCCCGCGACAAGGTCCTCGCCGTCTTCGGCGCCTCGCGCGACTGGGCGGTGGACCACATGGCCAAGGGGTGCGGCATGGTCAACGCCCACGCCGAGATCAGCGATCCCGCACACCCCGCGTACGCGATCATCACCGGCCAGAAGGCGTGGATGCTCGGCCTCTTCACGGGCCTGGTGCGGGAGTTCGCCCCGCGCGAGGCCGAGCGGCTGGGCAGGACGCTGATGCTGCTGCACGAGGGCGCCCTCGTCGCGAGCGGCCTGCGCGTCTTTCCCGGCGCGATCGAGCGGGCGGGGCGGGACGCGGAGGAGCTACTGCGCTCTGCCGGCGATCCGGTGGATCGCTGAGGGGCTCACTCCTTGGGCTCGGCGCACGCGGCGAGCGTGTCGAGGAAGCGCCGGATGGCGGGCGTGCCGTCGGCTCCGAGCCTTCGCTTGACCGGCGGCACGGGCGCCCCGCGCCGGGCGTCCGCCGCCTGGCACGGCCCCGGCGGCTCCTCGGCCGGGACGGTCACCGCGCGGCGTATGTACTCCGCGACCGGCACCCCGAGCCGGTCCGCGTGCCGCAGGACCCCTGCGTACTCCTCGGGCGTCAACAAGACCTGCACAGGCATGGCACCGTCCATGGGCGCATGATGCCGCCCGGGCCCAGGTGGCGCGGCGGGGTTGGCATATTCGTCCCCGAAGGCGTGAAAAAACGAGAAGTGGCCCCGACCGGACGGGGGAATCTCGGTCGGGGCCTCTTCATGTTCAATGGTAAACCATCCGGAGAGTGCCCTGGCGCGGGGGCATGCCCGTGGCCGCGGGGCGGGGTGCCCGGGGCTGTGCGACGGGATGCCCGCGGCTGTGCGACAGGGCATGACGCCTACTGCGCGAGCATGATCGACGACGCCGTGACGCCGACGACGACGATGAAGCCGCGCATCGCGACCGGCGGCAGGCGGCGGCCGAAGCGCGCCCCCACGAGGCCGCCGACCGTGGACCCCGCCGCGATGATCCCGGCGAGCGTCCAGTCGATGTCCGCCGCGAAGATGAAGACGACGGCGGCGACGCCGTTCACGAGGGAGGCGAGCACGTTCTTGGCGGCGTTCAGGCGCTGGAGGTCGTCCAGGATGAAGGCGCCGAAGAGGCCCATGAGCAGCACTCCCTGGGCCGCCCCGAAGTAGCCCCCGTACACGCCGGTGGCGAGGACGCCGCACCACATCGGTATGCCGCCGTCCCGCTTGCCGTCGCTGCCCCGCTCCTTCAGCCGCCGGTTCAGCCACGGCTGGAGCACCACCAGGACGCAGGCGGTCAGGATCAGCACCGGCACCACCGCCTGGAAGGCGTCGGCGGGCAGCTTCAGCAGGAGCAGCGCGCCGATGAGGCCGCCGATGAGCGAGGCCGCGCCGAACCGTACGAGGCGCCGGGCCTGCCCCTTCATCTCGCGCCGGTAGCCGTACGCGGCGCTGAGGGTGCCCGGCACGAGGCCCAGGTTGTTCGACACGTTGGCGAGCACCGGCGGACAGCCGAAGGCCAGCAGGGTCGGGAAGGTGATCAGGGTGCCGGAGCCGACCACCGCGTTGATCCCGCCGGCCGCGACCCCGGCGGCTCCGACCGCCACCAATTCGAGCGCTTCCACACATCACCTTTCGCCCGGCCCTCGGTCCGGTTCTCCCGAGCCTCGGGCCCCGGGTCGACGCCCGTCGCCGGGTGGCCGCCCGGACCTGTGACGATCTTCAGTCAGGGGAAAACCCAAGTCAATCCTCGCCGCGGCGGCCTCGACCCGGCCTGGATCGCCCTCGGCGAGCCCGTGCGCGGCATCGCGCGGCCGCGCCTTCGGCGACACCGTGGCGGAGCACTGCGACCCGCTCGGCCAGGTACCGGCTCAGGGCAGCAGCCTGGCGGCCCGCGTCTGGAGGTAGTGGGCCTCGGGGCGGCTGAGGGTGCCTTTGGCCGCCGCACGGTAGGCGGTGATGGCCCCTTGGTGATCGCCCGCCCTCTCCAGGAGGTGGGCGCGGACGGCTTCTAGGCGGTAGTGGCCGCCCAACTGCTCCTCAAGCGCGGCCAGTTCGCCGAGCCCGGCCCGCGGCCCGTGCACCATCGCGTACGCCACGGCCCGCCCGAGCCCGGCCATGGGCTCGGCGACACGGCGTACGAGAACGTCGTACAGGGCGAGGATCTGGGGCCAGTCGGTGTCCTCGGCACGCTCCGCCTCGTCGTGCAGGGCGGCGATGGCCGCCTGCAACTGGTAGGCGCCCGGCGGCCCTTGCGACAGCGCCTCCTCCACCAGTGCCGTGCCCTCGGCGATCGCCTGCCGGTCCCAGCGGCCGCGGTCCTGCTCGTCGAGCGGGATCAGCTCGCCGTGCGGCCCGGTCCGCGCGGCGGTACGCGCCTCGGTGAGCAGCATCAGCGCGAGCAGCCCCGTCACGGCGCCCTCCGCGGGCAGCAGGCGGCGCACGGCGCGCGTCAGCCGGATCGCCTCGCGGGCCAGGTCCGCGCGGTGCAGGGCGTTGCCGGACGTCGCGGTGTATCCCTCGTTGAAGATCAGATACAGCACTTGGAGGACCACGGCGAGCCGCGCGTCGCGGTCGGCGGGGACCGGCTGCCGGAACGGGACCCCCTTGATCCTCCCCTTCGCCCTGCTGATCCGCTGCGCCATCGTCGCCTCCGGCACCAGATGGGCGCGGGCGATCTCCGCCGTGGTCAGACCGCCGACGGCGCGCAGCGTCAGGGCGACCTGCGCGGCCGGGGTGAGCGCGGGGTGGCAGCAGAGGAACAGCAGCGTGAGGGTGTCGTCGTCCGAGGGGGCGCGGCTCTCGCCCGGCGGGGGAGCGGTGAAGGCGTCGCGCGGCGTCAGCAGGGCCGCGTCCTCCTCGCGCCGCCGCCGCGCCTCGTCCGCGCGGAGCTGGTCGACGAGGCGGCGCGAGGCCACCCTGATCAGCCAGCCGCGCGGATTGTCGGGCACGCCCTCGTCCGGCCACTGGCGGGCCGCGGCGAGCAGCGCCTCCTGCACGGCGTCCTCGGCGGTGGCGAAGTGCCCGTACCGGCGTACGAGCGCGCCGAGAACCTGCGGCGCGTGGCGGCGCAGCAGGTCCTCGGTCCCTGTGGTGCGTCTCAGCACCCGCCTCCCGCTCCCTGCACGGGCCTGATCACCACGGGCGGGTCGACGACCCCCTCGGGGCCGGGGCACTGCGTGATGCGCACGGCGATCTCGGTGACCCGCTCCAGGCTCTCGCACTCGAGCAGCCAGTACCCGGCGAGCACTTCCTTCGTCTCGCCGTAGGGGCCGTCCGTGATCACCGGGCGGCCGTCCTTGCCCGCGCTGACGAAGCGGGTCTGCGCGGGTTCGGTGAGGCCCTGTCCGTCGATGAGCTCACCGGACTCGGCGAGGTCGTCGTTGAGGGTGCTCATGAAGGCGTACATCGCCTGGAGTTCCTTCTCGCTCCAGGCCGGGCTCGTCTCGGAGGCCTTGCCCGACATGCTGTCGTAGTCGGCCTGGGAACCCTGGACCATGACCAGATACTTCATGACGTGTCTCCTCGGTTCGCGCCGTCACCCCTCGTGGGCGACTTTCACCGGGGACGTCGGAGCGGGCGGCGCGTTCTCTACACCTCGCGGGAAGTTTTTCTGTCTCTGTTTTCCGATGCTAGAGGGACGGCGGCGAAGACGGCGGCAACCTCTCGCGTCGCGGCGGCGACTGATCAGTGGCCCGTTCCACCGGACACGGGCGCCCCCCACGTACGTAGAGATGGGAACGGACGTATGACTGAGCTGCACGGCTCCGGCAGAGCACGGCACCGCCGCAGGAGGACGGCCCTGGTGGCAGGGGTCCCGCTGGCACTGGCGGCCGCCGCGGCCATGGCCTACGGCACGGCCTTCGGGATGTTCGGCGCGGACGCCGAGCCGAGGGCGGCGGCGGCCCCCGCCCCAGCCTGGGCCCATGACACCGCCGACGGCTTCGCGTCGGTCGACGCCCGCGGCCAGAAGGGCACCTACGGCGGCCGTGACGGGCGAACGGTGACGGTGCGGACCCTCGCCGACCTGGAGAAGTACGCGACCGCCGCCGAGCCCTACGTCATCGTGGTGGCCGCGGCGATCCCGATGAACCCCAAGGGCAAGGAGATCAAGGTCGCGTCCGACAAGACGATCGTGGGCGCGGGCACCTCGGGCGAGATCGTCGGAGGCGGCTTCTTCCTCGGCCAGGGCGTGCACAACGTGATCATCCGCAACCTCACGATCCGGGACTCGTACGCGGGCGTCTGGAACGACAAGGACCACGACTTCGACGCCATCCAGATGGACGGCGCCCACCACGTCTGGATCGACCACAACGATCTGCGGCACATGGCCGACGGCCTGATAGACAGCCGCAAGGACACCACGAACGTGACGGTGTCCTGGAACAGGCTGTCCGACAACAACAAGACCTTCGGCATCGGCTGGACCGAGAACACCACCGCCGATCTCACCCTGCACCACAACTGGTTCCGCGAGACCGAGCAGCGCAACCCCTCCACGGACAACGCCGCGCACGCGCACCTCTACAACAACTATCTCCAGGACGACCCGGGCACGGACATCACCTCGTCCTACGGGAACTACGCGCGCGGCAGGACCAAGATGGTCCTGGAGAACAGCTACTTCCGTGGCGTGAACAATCCCGTCATCAAGGACAGCGCGGCGGCCCTCGTGCAGCGGGGCAACGTCTTCTCCGGCACCACAGGGCGCAACGAGAGCGGCGGCACGGCCTTCGACCCCAAGGCGTACTACGACTACACCCTCGACAAGGCCGCCGCCGTCCCCGGGCTGCTCAAGGCCGGCGCGGGGCCGCGCGAGAACATCGGTACGACGGCCGGGGCGCAGGCCGTGAAGAGGACCACCCTGACGGTGGCCAAGGACGGCAGCGGCCAGTACCGCAGCGTCCAGAAGGCCGTCGACGCCGTCCCCGCGGACAACACCTCACCCGCCGTGATCCGGATCGCGCCCGGCACCTACCGCGAGACCGTCAAGGTCCCGTCGAACAAGCCGCACGTCACGATGGAGGGCACCGGCGGCAGCCGCAAGGACACAGTCATCGTCGAGGGCCACGCCTCAGGGATGGCCAAGCCGGGCGGGGGCACCTACGGCACCGGCGGCAGCGCCACCGTCGCCGTCGAGGCCGACGACTTCACGGCCCGCAACCTCTCCATCTCGAACGACTTCGACGAGGCGAGGAACCAGCAGGTGAACGGTCAGCAGGCGGTGGCCCTGCGCACCGCCGCCGACCGGGTACGCCTGGACGACCTCATCGTCAGCGGCGACCAGGACACGCTGCTCCTCGACACGGCGGCCAAGGACCGGACGGGCCGGGTCCACCTGACCGACTCCTACGTGATCGGCAACACCGACTTCGTCTTCGGCCGGGCCACGGCGGTCATCGACAGGTCCGTGCTCACCCTGAAGAAGCGCTGGAACGGCACCTCGGCCGGGTATGTCACCGCGCCGAGCACCCCCGCGGGACGCAAGGGCTTCCTCATCACCCGCTCGACCGTCGACGGCGACGTGGCCGCCGGGAGCTTCCACCTCGGCCGCCCCTGGCACGCGGGCGGTGACGCGAGCCTCGACCCGCAGACCACCGTCCGCGACACCACACTCGGCGCGGCCGTCAAGAAGACGCCCTGGACCGACATGGGCGGCTTCTCCTGGAAGGACGACCGCTTCGCCGAGTACGAGAACACAGGTCCGGGTGCGGGCGGCCCCAGTGCCGACCGCCCGCACCTGACGGACGCCCAGGCCGCGGCCCAGGAGACCGCGGACTGGCTCGGCGGCTGGAGGCCCGCCAACTGACCTGACGCGTACGGGGCTCAGCCCATGTGGACCGGGGCCACGCCCTCGGCCGCCTCCTGAGCCCTGGCGTTGACGGCGAGCGCGGTGACCACGAGGCCCGCCAGGAACATGACGCCCGCGGCGACGAACGCCAGCGTGTAGCCGTGGGTCAGGGCGTCGGCGGCGTCGGCCACCAGGCCCTGGTCCTTGGTGGCGACGCCGCGGTAGAACGAGGCGGCCGCGTCGGGCAGCCTGTCGTTCGCCGCCGAGGTGGCGATGGTCGAAAGGACGGCGAGGCCGAGCGCGCCGCCGATCTGCTGGGCGGTGTTGAGCAGCGCGGAGGCGATGCCCGTCTCCTGGTGCTCGACACCGCTGACCGCGCCGAGGGTCATGGGTACGAAGCCCATGCCGAGGCCGAGCGCGGTCACGAACATCGCCGGCATCAGGTGCCCGGCGTACGACGAGTCGGGGGTGAGCGTGGCGAACCAGAACATGCCGATGGCGGCCACGAGCAGCCCGGGGCCGGCTATCAGCCGTGGAGCGAGGCGGGTGATCAGCTTGGAGCTGAGGGTGGCCGCGATGCCCATGCCGAGGCTGAACGGCAGGTTGGCGAAGCCGGTCTTGACCGCGCTGTAGCCGAGGATGAGCTGCATGTAGAGCGTCAGGAAGTAGAAGGTCGCCATCATGCCGGCGCCGATGAACAGCATCGTGGCGTACGAGCCGGAGCGGTTGCGGTCCTTGAAGAGGCGCAGCGGCAGCATCGGGTGCTCGGTGCGGCTCTGGATGAGGAGGAAGGCGCTGAGCAGGACGGCGGCGACGACGAAGCAGGACAGGGTGACGGTGTCGGTCCAGCCGTGCTCGCCGCCCCGCGTGATGCCGTAGACCAGCGCGATCAGACCGCCGGTGCCGGTGATGGTGCCGGGCAGGTCGAGGCGTCCCTGGTGGCGCTCGGCCTCGACGAGCGTCCTGGTGCCGGCGAGGACGGCAAGGCCGATGGGGATGTTGACGAAGAACACCCACCGCCAGTCCAGGGCGTCGGTCAGGATGCCGCCGAGCAGCAGTCCGACGGTGGCGCCGATGCCGGCCATGGCGGCGTAGACGCCCATCGCCTTGTTGCGCGGCTTGCCCTCGGGGAAGGTCGTGGCGATCAGGGACAGGGCGCTGGGCGCCGCCACGGCCGCGCCGACTCCCTGGAGGATGCGCGCGCCGATGAGCAGGCCCTCGTTCGGTGCGAGGCCGCCGAGCAGGGACGCCAGGGTGAACAGGGCGATGCCCACCTGGAACATCCGGCGCCGCCCGAAGAGGTCGCCCGCGCGCCCGCCGAGCAGCAGCAGTCCGCCGAAGGCCAGGGCGTACGAGTTGACGATCCAGGCCAGGTTGGCGTCGGAGACACCGAGGGCGGTCTGGATGCTGGGCAGGGCGATATTGGTGATCGTGCCGTCCAGGACCACCATCAGCTGGGCCGCGGCGATCACGAACAGGGCGAGGCCGAGGTGCCGGCCTCGGGGTGACGCGCCGGGGGCGTCCGCCGGTGCGGGGGCGGTGACAGCGGGGCTGTCAGCAGACATGAGAGAACTCCAGGTCAAGGCGTGGACGTATTCCTCCGGAATGGGGAGCAGGCGCGGGAGAGCCGCTTCCATTCCGGAGTGAGAAGTCTTGGTGAACCGCTTTGGGAGGCGGCGGCACCGCAATGCAATCCGAGCGGCTCGGCGCTGGGAATGCGGCCTGGGCTCGGGACGAGTGAATACCTTAACACTGGATAAGTGCTGGTCGTGGGGTCGTTCGGCCGCTCTCGCCGCAGCCTGTATTGCGTTTGACATGCGGCTTAGAAGTGTGAGCAATGGGGCCGTAGACAGTTATTTGCATTCCCGGAAAAAGTGTGAGCACAGAATTCGGGTCGCCCGGGGTGGGTTCACACTTTCCTCGGGAAGGCAAATTGATCGGCCGTGTGTGTGGCCGGAGAAACGGTCTGGACCGGGCCCGGCCCGCCGACTAGCGTGCCCCTTCGGCCCGCGGGCGGACGCGGGACGGACGGGGGCGGACGGGGGACGGGACGTGGACGGGGCCGTGGACGTGGACGGGGACAGCAGGGCGCGTCCGGCCTCCCTCTGGGCCAACCGTGACTACCGCGTCTTCCTCGTCGTCCAGGCGCTCTCCGCCCTCGGCGACTCCTTCTCCTTCGTGGCGATTCCCCTGCTCGTGCTGCACAGCACCGGCTCCGTCGTCCAGATGGGGCTCGTCACCGGGCTCACGGGGGTCGCGTCGATCGTCACCGGGCTCTTCGCCGGAGTGATCGCCGACCGCGTCGACCGGCGCCGACTGCTCATGGCCACCGATGTGGCGCGCTGTGTGCTCTACGCGACGATCCCGGTGGTCTGGCTCTTCGCGACCCCGATATGGGTGATCTACACGGTCGTTCCGCTCGCCGGTGGCTTCGCGATGCTGTTCCAGGTGACGTACGTGACGGTCGTGCCCGCCATCGTCAGGCACGACCAGATCACCAGGGCCAACGCCCACCTCTTCGGCTCGTACGCCGTGGCGACCGTCGGCGGGCCCACCCTCGCGGGCTTCGTCGCGGCCGCCGCGGGCCCCGTGGCCGCCATCGGGATCGACGCCGTGACCTTCGCCCTCTCCGCCGCCGGGCTCCTCCTCGTCAGGCTGCGACCGCCCGCCGACGAACCCGGAGGGGCGGGCAAGGGCGGGGTGCGCGAGGATTTCCTGGCCGGCATCCGCTTCCTGTGGGCCCACCCCGTGCTGCGCCCGCTGACCGTGCTCCTGTCCGCCGTCGTCTTCCTCACCCACGGCATGACGGACGTCATCATCTTCCGCGTCAAGGAAGACCTCGGGCACGGCGACGACACCGTGGGCTATGTGCTGAGCGCGGGGACCGTCGGCACCCTTCTCGGGTCCTTCGCGGTCACGCGGGTACGCAAGGCCTTCGGGTTCGGGGCGACCTGGATCGGCGGCACGGCTCTCGCCGGGGTCGCCGTCGCCTGCCTCGGTCTCTCGGGGAGCGTGCCGGTCATCGGTGCGCTCTCGGCGGGCATGCTGCTGGCCACGGGCGTCGCGGGCATCAGCTCGATGTCCCTGCGCCAGGAGGTGACCCCCGGCCACCTCCTGGGACGGGTCACCGCGGCCTTCTGGACGACGCACTACTCCCTGGGGCCGCTCGGCGCCGCCGCCGTCACCGCGGCGGCGGCCGGCTTCGGGGTGGCGAAGGTGTGCCTCGCGGTCGGCGTGGGCGTGGTGTGCGTGGCGCTCAGCGGGACGGTCACGGGGGTCGCCCGGGGGTGAACCGCCCCGAACCGCCCCGACCGCCCCGCTGAGCGCGTGTGTTCAGAGCGGACGCGACGCCCGGTCCGCCCGCTGCTGCTCCTCCTCCGCACCGCTCGGCGGCGGGCTCGCACCGCCCCCGTTCCGCTTCTCGTCCCCGTGGCCGGGCCACCAGGCGGCGTGCCCGATGAGCGCCGTCAGCGCGGGCGTGAAGATCATCGCCATGACGAACGCGGCGATCAGGATGCCGAAGGAGAGGGAGAAACCCATCTGGGAGAGCGTCGAGTTGCCCGCGAGCATCAGCGTCGCGAACGTACCGGCGAGAATGACGCCCGCCGAGCCGATCGTCGGCCCCGAGTGCCGCACCGCCGTACCCGCGGCGTCGCGCGGACTGCGGCCCTCCCGCGCCTCCTCGCGCAGGCGCGACACCATGAGGATGTTGTAGTCCGTGCCGAGCGCGACCACGAACAAGTACATGATCACCGGCAGCATGAACATCAGCCCCGGCTGGCTGCCGATCTGCTGGAAGATCAGCGAGGTCGCGCCGAGCGTCGCGCCGAAGCCCAGCGCGACGGACACCATCAGGTACCAGGGCGCCACCAGACTCCGCAGCAGCAGCCCCAGGATCACCATGATGGCGAGCGCCGCCACCGGGAAGACGACCGAATAGTCACGGTCCACCGCCTTGTTGATGTCGACGTAGATGGCCGTCGTGCCGCCGACGCGCGCCTGTGATCCGTCCGGGGCGCCCTCGTGCGCCACGGGGCGCAGCCGGTCCTTGACCGTGGCGAGCGCGCGGTCGGAGGCGGGCGGGTCCGAGAGGATCACGGAGTACGAGGCCGTCGTACGGCCCGGGTTCAGGCGGGGAGCCGCCACCGTGCCCACGCCGGACACGTCGGCGAGCCGTTCACGGAAGGCGGCGGCCTGTGGCTGCGACAGCGGCTTGCCGGAGGTCGAGGAGAGGTAGACGGAGGTCGGGTCGGTGGAACCGGCGGGGAAGCCCTTCTCCAGGTCCCGCATCGCCACCATCGACTCCTTGTCGTCCGGCAGCGAGGACCCGGCGAGGTCGAAGTTGGCCTTGTAGCCGAGGGCGCCGAGGGTCAGGGCGCCCATGAACAGTGCCGAGACCACCGCCCACACCGCGGGCCTGCGGGCGATCGACGTGCCGAGCCGGGCGAAGCCGGTGCCCTGCGGTTCGCGCCGCCAGGACTTCGACGGCCAGAACACCTTGGTGCCGAGCAGTGAGACCACGGCGGGCACGAGGGTGAGGCCGGCGAGCAGCGTCAGGAAGACCGCGATGGCGAGCGCGGGGCCCATGGACTGGAGCATGCCGAGCGAGGAGAGGGTGAGGGCGGCGAAGGCGACGATGACGGCGCCCGCCGCCGACGTGATGGCCTCGCCGACCCGGTCGACGGCGTGCACCATGGCGCCCTTGGGTTCCTCACCCGCCCGCAGCGCCTCCCGGTAGCGGAAGAGCAGGAACAGGATGTAGTCCGTGCCCACGCCGAACAGCACGACGGTGAGCAGTTCCTGGACGGAGGAGTCTGCCTTCATGTCGAAGGCCTTGTTGGCGGAGGCGATGAGGCCGGTGGCCATCGGGGAGATGAGGCCGATGAGGACCACGGGCAGCAGCGCGATGATGGGGCTGCGGAAGATGACGAGAAGCAGCACGACGATGATGACGATCGTGCCGACCCCGACGAGCATGCCCGCGCGCTTGGAGGCGTCGCTCTCGTCGAGGGCCTGGGCCGCCGAACCGGTGATCCCGGCCGACAGGTCGGTGCCCTTCAGCTCCGGCTCAAGACCCGACCGGAGCTTCTCCACGGCGTCCTGCTGCGAGGTGTCCTCGGGGTCGGTGATCTTCGGCATGGCGACGACCGACGTCCGTACCAGCTTGTTGGGCGAGACCTCGCCCGGTGCGACGGCCTGCACTTCCGGGATCTTCCGTGCCTGGAGATCCTTGGAGACGCGCTCCACGTCGGCGGAGTCGGCGGCCGTCAGCTTCCCGCCGTCGGAGCGCTGGAAGACGATGATCGCGCCGACGTTCCGCTGCTCGGGGAACTCCTTCTCCTGCACGTCGGCGGCGCGGATGGACTCGTAGTGCTCGGGCAGGAAACTTGCTTCGTCGGAGCTCGAGGTGAGCTTCGGCGCCAGTGATATCACCGCGCCCGCCGCCACCACCCATGCCAGGATGATCCACCACGGGCGGCGCACCACGAATCGGCCCAGACCAGAAAACATCGGCTACTGCCTCTCCTCGCCCCCGAGGCACACAGTCGTGTCCCGACAAGGATCGGCCGGTCCGGGCGGCCCCGCCACTTGAGCCACTCGCTTTCGGTCACTCGCGTTCACGGCGGGGCGCCCGGGGGACACTCAGAAGTTGATCATGTGTCCGGCCAGGCCGTGCACCGCTTCCTTGACGGCCTCGCCGAGGGTCGGGTGCGCGTGGACGTTGCGGGCCACCTCGTGGACAGTGAGGTCCCACTGCTGGGCCAGGGTCAGTTCGGGCAGCAGCTCGGTGACGTCGGGGCCGATCAGGTGGGCGCCGATGATCTCGCCGTACTTCGCGTCGCTGATGATCTTCACGAAGCCGACGGTGTCGCCGAGGCCGTGCGCCTTGCCGTTCGCCTGGAAGGGGAACTTGGCGACCTTGACGTCGAAGCCCTTCTCCCTGGCCTGCGCCTCCGTCCAGCCGAAGCTGGCGATCTGCGGCTGCGAGTAGGTGGCGCGGGGGATCATCACGTAGTCGAGTTCCATCGTCTCGGCGTCCGCGATGGTCTCCGAGGCGATGACGCCCATGGCCTCGGCGGTGTGCGCGAGCATCAGCTTCGCGGTGACGTCACCGATGGCGTAGATGTGCGGGACGTTCGTGCGGCAGCGGCCGTCGACGTCGATCGCGCCGCGCTCGGTGAGCCGTACGCCCGCCGCCTCCAGGCCGTAGCCCGACACGTTCGGCGCGAAACCGATGGCCTGGAGGACCTTGTCGGCCTCGAGCACCTGCTCCTTGCCGTCCTTGCCCGTGACGGTCACCCGGACCTGGTCGCCCGACTCGTCGATGGACTCGACGCGGGTGGAGGTCATCACGTCGATGCCGAGCTTGCGGTACTGCTTGGCCAGCTCCTTGGAGACGTCCACGTCCTCCAGGGGCGCGACGCGGTCGAGGAACTCGACGATCGTCACCTTCACGCCGTAGTTGTGCAGGACGTAGGCGAACTCGATGCCGATCGCGCCCGCGCCCGCGATCACGATGGAGCGCGGCAGGGAGTCGGCGAGGATCTGCTCCTCGTACGTCACGACGCGCTCGCTGCGGCTGGTGCCGGGCAGCAGGCGGGGCGTGGCGCCGGTGGCGATGACGCAGTTCTCGAAGCCGATGGTCGCGGTGGTGCCGTCGGACTTCGCGATCTGGAGGGTGTTCGCGTCCAGGAACGTGCCCCGGCCGTCGAACTCCGTGATGCCGTTCTTCTTCATCAGGAAGTGGACGCCCTTGACGCGGCCGTCCGCGACCGTGCGGCTGCGGCTGAACGCCTCGCCGTAGTCGAAGGAGACCTGTCCGTCGACCTTGATGCCGTACGTCTTCTGCTCGTGCGTGAAGAGATGGGCCAGCTCGGCGTTGCGCAGCAGCGCCTTCGTCGGGATGCAGCCGACGTTGAGGCAGACCCCGCCCCAGTACTTCTCCTCGACGACCGCTACCCGCTTGCCCAACTGGGCGGCGCGAATGGCGGCCACGTAGCCGCCGGGTCCTGCTCCGAGCACGACGACGTCGAAGCGGTCTTCCATGGGGAGGTCCTCTCTGGGTGGTACGGGAACGGTGGTGCGGGTGGCTCTGTGCCACGATCATGCGCCATGCGGGGGCCCGCGCGGCGCGAGGGTGGCGCACGCCACTGCCCGCCGGAGAAGTTACCCGCCCGTGCGCTGCCCCACGGACGGCCCAACCACCCATCAGGCCAACCTTGTTGACTTCTCCCACTCTGTTCACCCGAACGTGGATCACCGGCTAGTGTCACGGTCACCGATCACGTTCCGTGAAGCACAAGGGAGAGCGTGAAGCACAAGGGAGAGGTGGAGAGCGCGCAGTGGACAGCGACAACCGGCCCGGGACGGTGGACCCGACGTCCATCCCCTACGACATCCCGACCTCGGCACGCGCCTACGGCTGGATGCTGGGCGGCAAGGACAACTACGAGGTGGACAGGGACTTCCTGCTCTCCACCCTGCCCTCGTTCCCGGAGTGCGTCGACATAGCCCGGCAGAACCGCGAGTTTCTCTTCCGCGTGGTGCGGTATCTGACCCGCGAGGCCGGCATCCGGCAGTTCATCGACATGGGCTGCGGTCTGCCCACCGACGACAACGTCCACCAGGTCGCCCAGCGCTTCGCCCCGGACGCCCGCGTCGTCTACGTGGACATCGACCCGATCGTCCTCGCGCACGGCCGCGCGCTGCTCGCCGACGACGCGTCGACCACGGTGATCCACGGTGACATGCGGGACCAGGAGGCGGTCCTCGGCCACCCCGACGTCGCGCGGCTCATCGACTTCGACGAGCCGGTCGCGGTCCTCTTCCTCTCCGTGGGCCACCACCTCGTCGACGCCGACGGACCCCGGCGCGTCCTGCGGACCATCATCGACCGGGCCGCGCCCGGCAGCCTCCTCGGCTTCTCGCAGGTGGTCGCCGACGACGCCGCCCGGGGCGCCGCGATGACCGCGCACATCTCCGGCGGCGGCGTCCCGTGGCAGACGCGCACCCCCGCCGAGGTCGACGCGCTCCTTGAAGGCCTCGACCCGCTCGACCCCGGTCTGGTGAACCTCACCGACTGGCGGCCCGACGCCGACCAGCCGCCGCTCGCGCCCGTCGACCAGGACCTCGTCCCGTACCTCGGCGCCACCGAAGCCGGCAAGGGCATCTACGAGTACGGGGGAGTGCTGCGGGTGGCACGCCGCGACGGCTGACGTCACGGCCCGGTTGACCTGGGGCGCGGTACGCCCCAGAATGACGACCATGATCCAGCACCTGACCGCCGCCGAGCGGACGTTCGGCGTCCCGTGGCGGCGCGGGTGCGAGCGATCGGGCCGCTAGCTGCCGGAGTCCTCTCCGCATGGCCGCCCGTTCCCACTCTCCTCAAAGGATCATTCCCGCCATGACTGTGACCGACCGCGCCCCTTCCCCGGTCCTGCGCGAGGCCCGCGTCCCCGCCGACGGCATGTACGAGGGCCGCCGCACCCTGCACCGCCTCCCCGAGGGCTGGCAGGAGCGGCCGTACGAACTGATCGAGGTCGTCCCGCAGGGGCGCGTCATCGGCGCCGAGATCCGCGGCGCCGACCTCACGCGGCCCCTCACGCCCGCCCTGCGCGAGGAGCTGAACCGCGCCCTCCTCGAATGGAAGGTGCTGTTCTTCCGCGGGGCCGACATCACCTCCGAGCAGCAGCGCGCCTTCGCCCGCAACTGGGGCGAGCTCGAGACCAACCCGCTGCTCGCCCGCGGCTCCGCCGACGACGTGGTCCGCTTCGACAAGGGCGGCAGCGCCACCCCCACGTACGAGAACGTCTGGCACACGGACGTCACCTTCCGCGAACGTCCGGCCCTCGGCGCGGTGCTCCAGCTCCGCGAGGTGCCGCCCTACGGCGGGGACACCATGTGGGCCGACATGGCCGCCGCGTACGACAACCTGCCCGAAACCGTCAAGGAGCGGATCGAAGGGGCGCGTGCCGTGCACGACTTCATCCCCGGCTTCGCCCGCTTCTACGGCCCGGACAAGCTCGTCCCGCACCAGGACCGCTTCCCGCCCGTCACCCACCCCGTGGTGCGCACGCACCCGGAGACCGGGCGGCGGATGCTCTTCGTCAACACCTCCTTCACCACGCACATCGTCGGCATGGACCGCGACGAGAGCGACCGGCTCCTGAGCTTCCTCGTGCGCCAGGCCCACGTGCCGGAGTACCAGGTGCGCTTCCACTGGCAGGCGGGCGACGTCGCGTTCTGGGACAACCGCGCGACCCAGCACTACGCGGTCGACGACTACGCGCCGCACCGCCGGGTCGCCGAACGCGTCGCGATCACGGGCGACCGCCCGTACTGATCCCGGCCCCCACTGGCTACGGGCCATCGGCTTTTGGTCGGTGCTACTGGCTTCGCGCTTCGTCCGGGGCCGACTGCCAGCGGATCTCGCCGTCATGGACCGTGTCCGTGGCGGCGAGACCGGCCGCCGCCGCGACGGCAGCCGATGCCGCGTGGTCTGGATGGACGTGCGCGACCACCGTGCGCACGCCCTGCCCTGCCAGCCAGTCCACCAGGCCACGGGCCGCCTCCGTCGCGATCCCGCGCCGCTGCCAGGCCGTTCCGACCACCCAGGCGATCTCCGCGACGGGTCCGGGCGCGCCGGAGGCGACGGTGGCCTGCACGGTGCCCACCAGACGGGCGCCGCCGTCCTCGCGGAGGCGGATGACCCAGTTGCACCAGGAGACGCCGGGGTCGGGGGAGCCCGCGAGCATGCGCCGGTAGCGGGCGCGGAGCGCGCCGGCGTCGTCGGGGGCGCCACCGATGAAGGTGTGCAGCGCCGGGTCGTCCAGTACGACGGCCATGGCATCGGCGTGCTCGACGCGCAGCGGTACGAGGTCGAGGCGGGCCGTGCGGATCCCGGCGGGCATCGGCGGGCTGCCGGAGGGCGGAGTGGGCATGCGCGCATTGTGCCCCGGCTGCGCCTCGGCTGTGCCCCGGCTGTGCCCGGCCGTTGTCAGTGGTGGGTGCGAGGGTTCCGCCATGACTCATCTCCTTCTCACCGACATCGAGGCGGCCGTCCGCGACAGTTGGGGCGCAGACACCTACCCGCCCGACTCCGAGCACACCTGGCCGCCGGACAACCCGGCCCGCGGCCAGTGCGGGGTCACTCCCTCACCCGTGAGCAGTTCGCGCCCGAGGAGATCGTCACCGAAGGGACGGTCGTCGTCCGGCCCCCGGAGATCCGCCGCTGCCGCGAAGAGTACGAACTGCTCCGCGCCCGCGTCCTGAAGAGACTCGACGAGGCGGCGGCACTGAGGCGGCGGCACTGAGGCGGCGGCGCTGAGGCGGCGGCGCTGAGGCGGCGGTGAGGCACACTACGGCCCCCGGTGCCCGAGAGCACCGGGGGCCGACCCGCGCCCCGGCAGCCTTCCCCCACGAAAGGACACCGGGACTACCCTGAGTGTGGATCAGGGTCCTTGCGGTCCCGTCAGAAGGCCAGAGCGGCGCCCTCCCCGAGACCCGCCTTCATCTCGCACCGGTTGGCGAAGGTGGTGGACCAGTTGACGTGCTTGCCGGACCAGACGCCGGTGACGGAGACCGTGACGGGCCGCCACTCCTTGGTACAGATGACGCCGGACGTGCCGCCCACGAGCTGGGCGAACTGCCCGCCGGTAGCGGTCAGTTCGGCACACGCGGCAGCGGCCGCGGGGTGGGTTCCGCCGGGGCGCGGCGCGCAGGTCAGCGTGACGGCGCGCTCGACCGTCGCGGAGGCGGCGTCCTCGCCCTGGCCGACCGCGAGCACCAGGGCGGACGGCGCGTAGAGGCCGGCCGGCTTCGGGGCCTCGGCGTGCGCGGTGCCTGATGTCGCGGCGAGGACGCAGGTCGCCGCCGCCGCGGCTGCTCCCACGATCCTGAGGGTGCGACGCATGGTGGGCTCTCCTTTTGTCGATGCGGGTGTTGACTGCGGTGAGGAGTCTTGCCTGCGCGGAGAGTGAGCGCCACACGCATGGTCGATTTCCGGATGAGTGTGTTCGCTCAGCGGTACTCGCATGGTCGTTCGGGCAGCTCAAGGCGGGTGGCGTCGGCCGCGCACCCATGTCCAGCATGTGGACAACCGGCATTGGTATAAAGCCAGACGACCGTCTGACCTGCGGTATCGAAAAATTGGTTCTTTCTTCGACTAACGGCAACGACCGGAAATGATCGCTGATGGAGAACTCACCGTGAAGACGGGCGGATGCCCCGGGTTGCCGTAGATGTCCCCTGGGCGTACGGATTGGCGGTCGCACCCTCCGTGCTGAGGAGGACCACGGTCGACGAGGGGCCCAGGCCCAGGTCGGCCCGGCGTTCCGCGCCGCCCTCGCCGGTGAGGGCGGCGCGCACCCCGGCGAGCGGCGCGGCGCCGCACGGACCGGACGGGACACCGAGCTCGGCGAGGTCGCGCGCGGCCGCCGCGCTGTCGGCATCGGTCACGGCGACCGCCGCGTCGAGCCCGTCGCGCAGCGGCGGCCACGCGAGCGCGGACGGCGAGCCGCAGTTGAGCCCGGCCATGGCCGTGACGCCGGTCGGCACGCTGCTGAGCCGCCCCGCGCGCAGGCTGGTCAGCAGACAGGCGGCGCCCTCGGGCTCCACCGAGAGGAGCGCGGGAGGCGTGTCGTGGCGACCGGCCACGCGGGGGCGGCCGCGGTAGTGCGTGACGGCGGCCTGCGCGAGCGACCCCACGCCCACGGGGACCGCGACCAGCGAGGGCATTCGTACGCCGGCGGCGGCCAGTTGGGCGTCGACCTCGGTGAACAGCGTGGCGTACCCCTCGACGACGAGGGCGGGGATCTCCTCGTAGCCCTCCCACGCCGTGTCCTGGATGAGTACGGCGTCCGGCGCCCGTGCCGCCTCCGCGGCGCGGAGCACCGCCGCGTCGTACGAGCCGGGCACGGCCGTGACCTCGGCGCCCTCCCCCTCGATGGCGGCCACGGCCGCCGGATGCACCCCGTGGGGCACGAAGACGTGCGCGCGCCGCCCGAGTTGCCGCGCCACGTGTGCCACGGCCCGGCCGTGATTGCCGTCCGTGGCGGTGACCAGGCGCAGCGGCGGCGCGCCGGAGTCCGCGGCCCCGTTCCGCTCGTGCCGCGCCAGGACGCGGTGGATCGCCCATGACGCGCCGAGCGCCTTGAACGCGGGCAGGCCCAGCCGGGTCGACTCGTCCTTGACGAAGACCCGGGCCACACCGAACTCCGAGGCGAGGGCAGGGAGTTCGTGCAGCGTGGTGGGCGCGTACCCGGGCAGCGCGGTGTGGAAGGCCCAGGCGTCGGACGGAAGCGGGGGACACGTCCACGACCGTGCGGCGGGCCGCGCGTACCAGGGGAGAGGGGAGGGAGAACCGGCCACGGAGTCAGTCGCTTGAACGATCACGTGACCAGGGTGCGGCGCCCCGGCCCTCCCGGTCCAGGGACGGCCGCCGGTCAGCCCCGCGAGAAGGCCAGCACGGCCGCCAGGTTCATGGGCTGCCGCGTCGAGACGTAGATGTACGGGGCGCCGCCGTAGGAGTTCCTCAGCTCGATGCGCAGGGCCGTGGGGATGTAGGAGCGCAGCAGGAGCAGCGCGTACGGGTTCGCCCTGACGGTCCGCCACTCGAAGGCCTCGCGTTCGTCGAGGATCTCGGTGGTGCCGAGCGCCTCGATCGGGATCTTCCGCCCGCCCACGACCAGGGAGCCCGGCGTCACGAGGATGCGCACCCTGCCGTGCGCGTACACGATGCCCGCGGACACGGCCATGCCGGCCGCCGCCGCGGTCACCGCGGCGATCACACCGAAGGGAATCCCCGCCACCGCGAGACCGGCCCCGCCGAGGGCGACCAGCGCCCACCAGGAGCGGGGGACGCTCAGCCGCTCTTCGTAGATGTGCATGACCGAATCCTGGCAGGGGCGCTCACCGGGACGTGCGGAGGGCTCCCCTCGCGGCGCGCCACACACCGTGAGGCAACGCCGAGTCGCCCTTCACCGTCCTCGAAGAGGCAGGAGGGGCACGCCAGTTCGGCTGGGTGCCCTGAGAAGCCTGAGAAGACTGAGACGAGGAGACCATTTTGAGACCTGTCCCACGCGTGGCGGCCACGGCGCTCGCGGTGCTGGCGCTCGCGGTGGCGACACCGGGGGCCGCGCACGCGCTGCCGTCGGCCGACACCCCGCCACCCGCGCCACCCACCGCGTCACCCACCGCCTCGCCCGCAGAGCCCGTCCCGCCCGGCAGCGGCGACGGACTCCCGGAGGGCTGGCGGCTGGCCGGTGAGGGCAGCGGCACGGAGCTGGTCTGGGCCGCGGACGAGCCGGTGCCCATGGGCGACGCCCGGGTCGAGTTCTACGCCGGGGACAAGCTCCTCGGCAGGCCGTCGGCCACGCCGGACCGCCGGTCGTTCCGGCTGCCGCTGAACGGCGACCGCATCGGCGCGGCGAAGAAGCTGCGGGTACTGGCCGGCGGGCGCCGCCTGGACGCGGCGGCACCCGCACCGCGGACGAGGACCCCACGAGCCGCGTCGCCCGCGGCGCTCCCGCCCGCCAACGCGGTCGACCCGGGGAAGAAGGGCCGGTACCGCACCACCGGCGGCGAGTACACCCTCAAGTCGGTGAAACTGCCCGGCTTCCCGGAACCGGTGGAGATGCGGGCCGACGTGATCGGCCCCGTGAACGCGCCGGGGAAGCGGCCGCTCGCGCTGTTCCTGCACGGCCGCCACTACACCTGCTACGGGTCGGGCGACGGGCAGGGCGGCGGCTGGCCCTGCGGACGCGGCACGAAGCCCGTACCGAGCCACGCGGGCTACCACAAGGCCCAGAAACTCCTGGCCTCCCAGGGGTACGTCACCGTGTCCATCGCCGCCAACGGCATCAACGGCCAGGACGACCTCGCCGAGGACGGCGGCGCGCAGGCCCGCTCCTCGCTGGTGCGGCTGCACCTCGGCCGCTGGGCGGACTGGGCCGAGAAGCCGTCCGGCGCCCCGGCGGCCGTACGCGCCGTCGCGCCCGCCGACCTCTCCCGCGTCCTGCTGGTCGGCCACTCCCGCGGCGGCGAGGGCGTCAACCGGGCCGCGCTCGACAGCCTCCACGCCCCGCCCGCCGACCAGGACGGCTACCACGGCCCCACGCGCTGGAAGATACGCGGCAACGTCCTGATAGGCCCCACGATCTTCGGCCAGAACCCGGTTCCCGACGTGCCGTCCGCCACGATCCTGCCCGGCTGCGACGGAGACGTCTCCGACCTCCAGGGCGAGATCTACGTCGACGGGACGCGCCAGGTCAGCCGCGGGACCGCCCTGCACAGCGCGGTGTACATGGTGGGCGCCAACCACAACTTCTTCAACAGCGAGTGGACTCCCGGGCAGGCGAAGGCGCCCGCCGACGACGACTTCGGCGACGACACCGACCCCCTGTGCTCACCGGAGAAGAAGACCCGGCTCACCGCCTCCCAGCAGCAGCGCGCGGGAGCCACGTACATAGCCGCTGCGGCCAGGCTGTTCGTCGCGGGCGACGACCGGGTGCGTCCCCTCCTGGACGGCGCGGAGCGGCGCGCTCCCTCGGCGGACCCCGCCCGCGTGCTGACCCACGCCGTGGGCGCACGCCGGACGGCCGCCTTCCTGCCGGACGCCTCGACCACGGTCAGGGGCGGGAAGGTCTGCGCCCAGGTGGACACGAGCGCCGACCGCGCCTGCCTGCCGGCCTCCACGGCGGGGACGTCACCGCACTTCGCCGAGTGGGAGGTCTCACCGGAGCCGGGCCGTGACGCGGTGGCGCTGCGCTGGACGCGGCCGGGCGCCCCGGTGCGGGTGAGCCCCGCACGCCCGGTCTCGCTCGCGGGCGCCGACCGCCTGGCGCTGCGCCTGATCGTGCCGCCCAACACCACGGGCACGAAGCTCGACGTCACGCTCGTCGACACCTCGGGCCACCGCGCGAAGCTCGGCCGCGTCCGTGTCGACGGCCTGCCGGGCAGCGAGCGGACCGCCTCGTACTGGGCGCGAGAGGTCCGCGTACCGCTGTCGCCGGAGGTCCGGGACAAGCTGGACCTCAAGCGGGTGAAGACCCTGGAGCTCACCCCGCGCAGCCGCTCCGGCAAGGCCTGGCTGATGGACGCCTGGGGCTGGCGGCCGGGCACGCCCGCGGTGAAGCCCGTCGCGCTGCCCCGCGTGGACGTGGGCCGGCTGACCGTGGACGAGGGGGACTCCGGGGTGCGGACCCACCACATCCCGGTCCGCGTCTCCGGCAAGGGCAGCGGCGAGGTCAGGCTGTTCCTGCCCGGGCCGGGCACCGGCCGGGGCACCCACCGCACGGTGAAGATACGGCCGGGCACGCACGACATCGACATACCGGTCGAGGTGCGCGGCAACACCCGCTACGGCTACGGCGTCAGCCACGACGCGTTCGTCAAGGCGGTGCGCGGCGCCGTGGTCGGCTCCCACCACGGCGGCGTGACGGCGCGCGACGACGACCCGATGCCGAAGGTCACGCTCGAACCGGTCGCGGACCGGGTCACCGAGGGCAAACCCCTGAAGTGGCGGATGACGCTGTCGGAGGCCGTGGACGTGGACATCACGGCCGGGCTCACCTTCCTGCCGGTCGACGGCGGTGCCGAGCTGTCCACGCTGGACGTGGACAAGCGCTGGCTGCGGGACGTGGTCGGCGTACCGGCCGGTCCGGCGCGCAAGCTGTCCCGGATGTCCGAGGACGAGTCCCTGTACGTCGCCGTGCCCGCCGGGAAGAAGAGCACCGAGGTACGTGTGCCCACCGTCAAGGACGACGTGCGCGAACCGGTCGAGTCCCTGAAGGCCCGCCTGTCGGTCTACGACGGGAGCTGGGAGCCGCTGCCAGGCGGCCCGGTGGTCACCGGCACGGTCCGGGACGCCCGGTAGCAGCCGAGGGGCCGCTCCGGCCGGGGCGGCCCCGAACCGTCACCGCAGGCTCTCCTCCGCGAGGGCCTGCGCCCGGTCGAGTGCGTCGGCCGCCGGGCACGGGACGTCGGGACGTACGCCCGTGCCCTCCCAGTTGGTGCCCGACACCGGGTTGACCGCGCGGCCCACCGGTATCGACGCCTCCAGGTGCGGGTGCACCGTCCAGCCCTCGCGCGGGTGCGCGCCGCCGCCGGTGGCCTCGCCCACGACGACGGCCCGCCCGAGCTGCTGGAGGTCGTAGGCGAGCTCCTCGGCGGCCGAGAAGGTGCGGGAACCCGTCAGCACGTAGAGCGGCTTGCTGCCGCCGAAACGCGCGCCGTGGACGTGCGGCGGGCTCCAGGACTGTTCGAGGCGCTCGCCGTCACGCCAGTACATCGTGTTGAGGTGGGTGCGCGGGCACCGACTGAACCCGGGAGCGACCACACGGCGAAGGCCTCCGGTGCCGCTCCTGAAACCCGGTGGTCGCGCGGCGGTTGCGTAGGGTTGTTCCATGTCCACGCCTTCAACAACCCCCTCGCTCCAGTTGCTTCGCCCCGAGCACGCCCCCGCGCTGCTCGCCTTCGAGGAGGCCAACCGCGCCTACTTCGCCGCGTCGGTCCCCGACCGCGGCGACGCCTACTTCGAACACTTCGCGGCACGGCACAGCGCCCTCCTCGCCGAACAGGCCGCGGGCGACTGCTACTTCCACGTCCTCGTGGGCGACGGGGGCGACGTGCTCGGGCGGGTCAACCTCGTCGACGTGGCGGACGGCGGCGCCGAGCTCGGTTACCGGATCGCGGAGAAGGCGACGGGCCAGGGCCTCGCCACGAGGGCCGTGCAGCAGGCCTGCGACCTCGCCGTCACCGCGTACGGTCTCACCGGACTCCGCGCCGCCACGACGCTCGACAACCCCGCCTCACGGGCCGTGCTCACCCGAGCCGGCTTCGTGCCCACAGGCGACGTCCGCCTCGACGGCCGGCCGGGCACCAGCTTCGCGCTGACGCTCTGACGCCTCTCCGGCGGGGGCCGGTTCAGTCCGTGCGTGGCCGGGATTCGTGCAGCCGCGTGTGGTACCGGCCCGCGGATTCGCGCCCGGTGGGGTCCGCGCCGGCCCGGATGACCTGACGTACGGCGTCACGCCGCTCCTCCGGGCTGGTGAAGAGCCGCTGCGGATAGGTCCGCGAGGTGTCCGTGACGGTGGCCAGGCCGTGCGCGGCCAGGGTCGCCGCGATGCGCCCGTAGGGCACGGTCCGCAGGACGAACGCGCTCACCCACACCGGTTCACGGGCACAGTCGAGCAGTGCGTCGAAGGTGCGGTGGGAGATGTAGCCGATGCCGCCGGTGACGGTGATGAGCCCGGTACGGGCGACCGCGCGGCGCAGCGCGGGACTGGGCGGGTGCCGCTCCAGGTTCTCCGCGTACGCCTCGTCGAGCAGGCCGACGTCCAGCGCGTACCGCGTGGCGTTCGGCGCGGTGTCGAGCCCGATGATCTTCGTGGCGTCCGGGCGCCGCCGCAGGGCGTAGAACTCCTTGTCGCGCTCGATGAGCTCCTGCGTGGTGAGTGCGGCGGCCTTCGGCGACGTGTAGTGGGCGTACAGGTCGGCGAGGGTGACGTCGTGGTTGAGCAGCGCCGCGTTGACGCCGTACGAGCAGCAGAGGTCGAGTACGGTCAGCGGCTGCCCGGTGGCGAGGCCCCGGGAGCGCAGCTCGCGCGTGCGGCGGAACACGGCCTGGGCGTGGTGCGGGATCTCGTACTCGTAAGGGGCCAGCGTGCGGAAGTAGTCGCGCGGGTCCGGCCGGTCGTAGATGTCGTCGAAGCGGGTCTTGCCCGACGCGGTCGCTGTCCTGTGCCGGTCCGTCGCGGGCCGGTCCTGGGCGGGCTGGTCTGTCCTGGGCTGGTCGGTGGTCATGGGACACCTCCGGAAGTACGGGACGGGGGCTGAGCCGAGGTGCAGCTCTACCCGAACCGCGCCGCCCCCGACAGACCTCGTGGCGGTAACCGGCCATGGCACCGCCCCGGGACCGCCGCCCTGGCTACCCTGGTGCCGATGTTCACCTCCCAGGGTCCCACGCTGCGCGAACTGGCCGTTCAGGCGCTCTCCTCCACCGAGCGGGGCTACGACCTGCTCGCCCCGAAGTTCGACCGGACACCGTTCCGCACTCCTGACCGGTTTCTCGCCGCGACGGCCGAAGCGCTGCGCCCGCTCGGCCCCTTCGACGCCGGTCTCGACGTGTGCTGCGGGACGGGGGCGGGCGTCTCGACGCTGCTGCCGCTCTGCCGGGAGCGGGTCACCGGGGTGGATTTCAGCGCGGGGATGCTGGGGGCCGCCGCGGCGGCGGTGCGGGGCGGCCCCGGGGGCGGGCCCACGGTCGGCTTCGTCCGGGCCGACGCCCGCGCCCTGCCCTTCGCCGGGGACTACGACCTCGCCGTCAGCTTCGGGGCCTTCGGCCACTTCCTGCCCGCCGAGCGCCCCGCGCTCTTCGCCGGCGTCCACCGGGCGCTGCGCCCCGGCGGCCTCTTCGCGTTCCCGATCGGCGCCCCGCAGCCGGTCCGCTCCCCGTGGCACTGGGCGCTGCTCGGCTTCGACGGGGTGATGCGGGTCCGCAACGCACTGTGGCGCCCGCCGTTCGTCATGTACTACCGCACCTTCGAGCTGGCCGCCGTACGCGAGGACCTCATCCGCGCGGGCTTCGAGGTGCGGCTGCTGCCCCTGGAGGAGTTCGGCCGCCGCCCGGACGGAAGCCCGCACTGGCGGCTGGTCGTGGCCCGGAGGGTATGAGGGGCCGGTGCGCCTCCGGGCCCGCGGCGTGCGCCTCCGGGCCACGCGCTGCGGCGCGTTCGGCCCACCGCACGGCGGGCCCCATGGCCAGGGACGCCCCGAGGAAGACCGCCCCGAGCACCAGCCACCCCGGCACGCCCCACACCACGAGGAGCCAGGTGAGCAGGAGCGGCCCGAAGGTACGGGCGAGAGGCACGCCCGTACCGAAGAAGCCCTGGTACTGGCCGACGTGCGCGGCGGGCGCCAGCGCGAAGCCGATCTGCCACGACCCCGCGGACTGCTGCATCTCGCCGACCACGTGAAGCGCCGCCCCCGCGACGAGGACGGCGGCCGCCGCCCAGGGCGGAAGCCCGGCCGCAGCCGACAGCGCGAAGACGAGGCAGGAGGCGGCCATGACGAGCCCGGACCACCGCACCGCGCGCGCGGCGCCGGCCAGGCCGGTGACGCCCCGGGCCATCCGCACCTGGAAGGCCATCACCGCCAGGGTGTTGAGGACGAACAGCGCGGAGGCCAGCCACCGGGGGGCGTCCGTACGCTCCACGATCCAGAGCGGGATGGCGAGGCTGAGCAGCGGCAGCCGGAGCAGCAGCACGGCGTTGAGCAGCGTGACCGCGGCGTAGGGCCGGTCGCGGAGCACGGCGAGCCGGGGCCCGCGGCCGTGCGGTGAGGTCCCGTACGCCACGGCGGGCAGCCGCAGCAGCACGGCCGCACAGAGCAGAAAGCTCACCGTGTCCAGCACGAACACCGCGCGGTAGGCGTCGGCGGTGTCGTACCGCAGGGCCAGGCCGCCGATGGCGGCGCCGACCGCGAGCCCGGCGTTGAGCGTCGACTGGAGGTGGGCGAGCAGGGCGGTGCGGGCCGGCGGCGGCACGAGCCCCGCCAGCAGCGCCTGCCGGGCCGCGGCGAGGCCGCACTGGGCGACGGCGTAGAGGACGGCGGCCGCGACGAAGAGCGCGAACGAGTGGATGAACAGGAACGATCCGACGGCCGCCCCCGTGGCCACGGCGAGCAGCACCGACGCCCCGCGCGGCCCCCACCGGTCGGCCAGCGCGCCCAGCGGCACCCCGGCCACGGACCCGACCGCCCACGCCACGGTGAGCCCGAGTCCGACCTGCGCGGGGGAGAGGCCGACGACACGGGTGAAGTACAGCGCGGACGATACGTAGAAGGCCCCGTCCCCGACGGAGTTGCTGAGCTGTGCGGTGGCGAGGACGCGGGGCGCCCCCGGCGGCGGAAGAAGACGGAACGACACGAAGCTCCCCGAGTCGGCGGCCTTCCGGCCGGCCCTGGCTGACGTGTCGACGCTAGGCAGCGGGCGGCGGCCCCGGCTGGGCCAATCGCGTGCGGCGGCCGTGTGCCACTTCGCCCCCCGCGGCCCCGGGGCCGGGCCGACGACTGCCGCCGGGCGGCGGACGCGCACGTCGCGTCGGACGGCCGCTGCCGGGGCCGCGCCTCTCCTCCTACGCCTTCGCGTCCGCCGCCGCGTACAGGCCCGCCACGTCCAGCTTCTTCATGCCGAACATCGCCTGCGTCGCTCGCTGGGCGCGTGCCGGGTCCGGGTCGCCGAGCAGCTCGGTGAGGGCGCGCGGGATCACCTGCCAGGACAGGCCGTACTTGTCCTTGAGCCAGCCGCAGGGGCCTTCCTCGCCGCCTTCGGTGAGCTTGGACCAGTAGTGGTCGACCTCCTGCTGGTCAGCACAGTCGATCATGAGGGAGATGGCCTCGGTGAACTGGAACTCGGGGCCGCCGTTGATCGCCGTGAACGGATTGCCGTCCAGTTCGAACTCGATCGACATGACGGTGCCGGCCGGGCGCGGGGCGTCCTCCCCGTAGTGCGCGACGTTCTTGATGGAGCTGTTCGGGAAGACCGAGCAGTAGAACTTCGCGGCCTCCTCGCCCTGTGTGTCGAACCACAGGTTCGGCTTGATCTTCGGCATGAGGACTCTCCTGTCCCGTGTCGCGGCCGCGGGCTGCTGCCGCGCTCCTAGTACTGGAGACCGCCGCGCCGCCCGGAACTCATCGCCGCACCGTCAGGCAATGTGCCCGAGAACGGGTTCCTCCTTCAGGACGACGCCGAAGTGCCGCTCGTACGCCGCCAGCACCTCAGCCTCCGACGTCAGCTCGGTCACGTGCCGCTCGCCGTCCACCGTCGTGGTGAGCTTGCGGCCGCTCAGCGTGGTCCGGCCGTCCTCGGTGAGGATCGAGCAGACCAGCTTCCGGGTGAAGTGGGACTCCGGTGACGTCCGGTGGTACCAGGCGCCGGCCCTGAAGTCGGCCAGCTCGTGCGGGCGGAGCTCCAGGACGTACTGCGGGTTTCCGGCGTGGACCACGTCAAGGTCGCCCCCGGCGGTCTCCACCAGGCGGAACGTGCCCGCGGGGTCGGCCTGGTCGCCCCGCTCGTCGAAGCGGAGCGGCAACTGGCTGTGGGCGCCGAAGCCGACGTCGGCCAGCCAGTCGCCGCCGTCCTCGGTGCGCACGCGCAGCGCGAGGTGGTCGTAGGGGATGCCGAGCCGTCCCGCCTCGCCGTACACCCGGGCCTGGAGCAGGGTGACGCCGAAGCCCAGGGAGGTGAGGAGGGCCGCGAACGCGCCGTTGAGTTCGTAGCAGAAGCCGCCCCTGCGAGCGTCCACCACCTTCGCCACCAGTGCCTCGTCGCGGAGTTCGATCTCCTCGCCGAGGTGGATGGAGAGGTTCTCGAAGGGGACGCTGCGCAGATGCGCCACGTGCAGCTCGCGCAGGGCCCGCGCGCTCGGCGAAGCGGGGCGCTCGACGCCGATGCGCCGCAGGTAGGCATCGGTCTGTTCGGTATGCATGGGGCCAGTCTGGAGGAGGAAGGGGCGCCCGGACCACAGACCTCCGCCGACGGCTGCCGCCCTGGACGCCCCGTCCCGTGGCACTCGCCCGCGGAAAACCTCTTCGCTGAAATTGGGTACGGTGTACGCTTTCCCTGTCTCCGTCTCTGACTCGCCCCCCTGCCTCTGCCTCTGCCTCACCCCGCCCTGCCCTGCCCTGCCAAGGAGTGCCCCGTGCAGACCGACCCCGCCGACGACCGCCGCCCCACCTCCGCCGACAGCCACACCGTCATCCAGGTCCGCGGCGCCCGCGAGAACAACCTGCGGAACGTCTCCGTCGACGTGCCCAAGAGACGGCTCACCGTCTTCACCGGAGTCTCCGGATCGGGCAAGTCCTCGCTCGTCTTCGGCACCATCGCCGCCGAGTCGCAGCGGCTGATCAACGAGACGTACACGGCCTTCGTCCAGTCGTTCATGCCGAGCCTCGGCCGCCCCGACGTCGACGCGCTGCGCAACCTCAGCGCGGCGATCGTGGTCGACCAGGAGCGGATGGGCGCCAACTCGCGCTCCACGGTGGGCACCGCCACGGACGCGTACACGATGCTGCGGATCATCTTCAGCCGCCTGGGCGTTCCCGGTATCGGCACGTCGGCGGCGTTCAGCTTCAACCTGCCGGAGGGCATGTGCCCCGAGTGCGAGGGCACCGGCGAGGTCTCCACCGTCGACGTCGACCAGATCGTTGACCGCTCGCTCTCGCTCAACGAGGGCGCTCTCCTCGTGCCGAACTACGCGGTCGACTCCTGGAGCTGGCAGGTCATGGCCCACTCCGGTTTCTACGATCCCGACACGAAGCTCGCCGACTTCACCGAGCAGGAGTGGGCCGACCTCCTCCACAAGGAGCCCGTCAAGGTGAAGGTCGGCTCCAACGGCTTCACCTACGAAGGTCTCGTCGCCAAGATGCAGCGGACCTGGCTCGCCAAGGACCGCGACTCCCTCCAGTCGCACATCAAGGCCTTCGTGGACCGCGCGGTCGTCTTCGCGCGCTGCCCGGTCTGTGACGGAACGCGGCTCTCCGCCGCCGCGCTCTCCTCGCGGATCGGCGGGCGCAACATCGCCGAGTGCTCGTCGATGCAGATCAGCGATCTCGCCGAGTTCGTACGCGAGCTCGACGACCCCGGTGTCGCGCCGCTCATCGCCGGGCTGCGGGAGCTGTTGGAGTCGCTGACCGAGATCGGGCTCGGGTATCTCAGTCTGGACCGGCCGTCCGGCTCGCTGTCCGGGGGTGAGGCGCAGCGCGTGAAGATGGTCCGCCACCTCGGTTCCAGCATCACCGACGTCACGTACGTCTTCGACGAACCCACCATCGGCCTGCACCCGCACGACATACAGCGGATGAACGACCTGCTCGTCCGGCTGCGGGACAAGGGCAACACCGTGCTCGTGGTGGAGCACAAACCCGAGGTCATCGAGATCGCCGACCACGTGGTGGATCTGGGGCCCGGGGCCGGTGAGGCGGGCGGGACCGTCTGCTACACCGGTGACGTGGCGGGGCTGCGGGCCTCGGGGACGCTGACCGGACGGCATCTGGGCCACCGCGCCCGGCTGCGCGAGACGGTGCGCACGCCCACCGGGCAGCTCTCCGTCAAGGGCGCCGACCTGCACAACCTCAAGGACGTCGAGGTCGACATCCCGGCCGGCGTGCTCACCGTGGTCACCGGAGTCGCGGGCTCGGGCAAGAGCTCGCTGATCCACGGCTACCTCTCGGTCCGGGACGGTGTGGCCGTCGCCGACCAGTCGCCGATCCGTGGCTCCCGGCGCAGCAATCCGGCGACGTACACCGGGCTCCTCGGTCCGATCCGCACCGCCTTCGCCAAGGCCAACGGCGTCAAGGCGGCGCTGTTCAGCGCGAACTCCGAGGGCGCGTGCCCCGGCTGCAACGGACTCGGCCTGGTCTACACCGACCTGGCGATGATGGCCGGGGTGGCTTCGGTGTGCGAGAAGTGCGACGGCGAGCGCTTCACCGCCGAGGTGCTCACCTACCGGCTGCGCGGCAAGAACATCAGCGAGGTCCTCGGGATGTCGGTGGCCGAGGCGCGCGACTTCTTCGGCTCCGGGCAGGAGTCCGGCTCCCGGCAGACGTCCACCTCCAGGCAGGCGCACACCATCCTGGGCCGGCTCTTCGACGTCGGTCTCGGCTATCTGCGGCTCGGCCAGCCGCTCGACACGCTCTCGGGCGGCGAGCGGCAGCGGCTGAAACTCGCCATCCACATGGCGGAGAAGTCGTCGACGTACATCCTCGACGAGCCGACCACCGGACTGCACCTGGCCGACGTCGACAAGCTCCTCGCCCTCCTCGACCGCCTCGTCGACGACGGCAACACCGTGATCGTCATCGAGCACCACCAGGCCGTCATGGCCCACGCCGACTGGATCGTCGACCTGGGCCCCGGCGGTGGGCACGACGGCGGACGAGTGGTCTTCACGGGAACCCCGGCCGAACTCGTCGCCGAAGGGGACACCGTGACGGCACAGCATCTGAGGAAGTACGTGGCCGGCTAGCGCGGCCGGGCTAGGGCGTCAAGGCGCGGACATTCCTGCACATCGTGCAGGTACCGGGCGAAGGGGAACCGAAAATTCCGCGCCAATGACGTCCAAACCGTTGACACGTGACTGCACCCTGTGGCCGAGAAGCCGGGAGGCGCTCTCATCCCACGGGATGACACTCCGCGTGACGCAGTACAGCGCATGTGGGTCGATAGTCCGGCTCGCAGTCGGACTTCCGCCCCGCATTCGGCGGTGACTATGGAAAGGCATCCTGCTGGACCCCCTGACGTGCGGAGATCGCACCTCGGATGTGCGGAGACCGCGCATCGAAGGGGGCCGACCCTGCCTGCCCAACCCCGACGGGAGTCTCCTTCGCCGTGGCTACGTTCCTGTACAAACTAGGCCGCCTCGCCTTCAGGCGACGCCGCTATGTGGCACTGCTATGGGTGGCTCTCCTCGGCGGTGCGATCGTCGCGGCCTCGACCGCTCCGGCAGCGCCCGAGGACTCGTTCTCGATGCCGGGAACGGAGTCGCAGAAGGCCTTCGACCTCCTGGAGAAGCGCTTCCCCGCCGCCAGCGCCGATGGCGCCAGTGCCCGCGTCGTCATACGGGCCCCCGAGGGCGAGAAGATCACCTCGGCGAAGCCCAAGGCCGAGGTCGAGCAGATGATCGCGGCCATCGGCAAGGGCTCGCAGGTGGCGAGCGTCGACGACCCGTACAAGGCGAAGACCGTCAGCAAGGACGGCACCACCGCGTACGCGTCCGTCACGTACAAGGTGGTCGCCACCGAGCTGACCGACAAGTCGCGGGAGGCCCTCACCAAGGCCACCGACGAGACCCGTGACGCGGGGCTCACCGTCGAGACCGGCGGTGACGCCGTCATGGCCGAGCAGGAGATGGGCGGCACCGCCGAACTCATCGGCATCGCGATCTCCGCGGTCGTCCTGATCCTCACCTTCGGTTCGATGGTCGCCGCGGGCATGCCGCTGCTCACCGCGATCATCGGCGTCGGCATCGGCATCTCCGCCATCGGGGCGCTGGGCAGTGTCCTCGACCTCTCCGCCACCACCTCGACGCTGGCCATGATGATCGGCCTCGCCGTCGGCATCGACTACGCCCTCTTCATCGTCTCCCGCTACCGGGCGGAGATAGCCGAGGGCCGCACGCCGGAGGACGCCGCGGGACGGGCCACCGGAACCGCGGGATCCGCCGTGGTCTTCGCGGGACTCACCGTCGTCGTCGCCCTCTCCGGCCTCGCGGTCGTCAACATCCCGATCCTCACCAAGATGGGCCTGGCCGCCGCAGGCACCGTCGTGGTCGCCGTCCTCATCGCGCTCACCATGATCCCCGCGCTGCTCGGCTTCGCGGGCCGCAAGGTGCTGCGCCGCAAGGACCGCAAGAAGCCCGCGGGCACGCTGGACGACCCGCACGCCAAGCCCAAGCTCGGCACCCGCTGGGCCCGCTTCGTCCTGCGCCGCCCGCTCGCCGTCCTGATCGTCGCGGTCGTCGGCCTCGGCGCGGTGGCGGTGCCTGCCACCAGCCTCGAACTCGGCCTGCCCGACGAGGGCACGTCCGCGCCGGACACCACCCAGCGCAAGGCGTACGACATGCTGTCCGAGTCCTTCGGCGCGGGCTTCAACGGCCCCCTGATGGTCACGATCAGCAAGGACGCCGACGTGGCGGCCGCCGCCAAGACCGTCAGCGACAAGCTCGCCAAGGTCGAGGGAGTCGTCGCCGTGACGCCGCCCGCGCCCAACAAGGCCGACGACACCGCGATCATGAACGTGGTGCCGAAGACCGGGCCGAGCGACCACGAGACCGAGGAACTGGTCAAGACGATCCGTTCGAACGCCGGTGACATCGGCGACGACACCGGCTCCGAGATCCTGGTCACCGGCCAGACCGCGATGACCATCGACTTCTCGCAGACCCTGGACGACGCGCTCATTCCGTACCTCGCCCTGGTCGTCGGCCTGGCGTTCCTGCTCCTGATGCTGGTCTTCCGCTCGATCCTGGTCCCGCTCAAGGCGGCGCTCGGCTTCCTGCTCTCGGTGGCGGCCGCGCTCGGCGCAGTCGTCGCCGTCTTCCAGTGGGGCTGGCTCGCGGACATCGTGGGCGTCGACCAGCCTGGCCCGATCATGAGCATGATGCCGATCTTCATGATCGGCGTGGTCTTCGGTCTCGCCATGGACTACGAGGTCTTCCTCGTGACCCGGATGCGCGAGGCGTACGTCCACGGGTCGAGCGCCGGCGAGTCGGTCGTCACCGGCTTCACCCACGGCGGGCGGGTCGTGGCCGCGGCCGCGGTCATCATGATGAGCGTCTTCTCCGGCTTCATCATGGAGAACGACGACATGATCAAGATGATGGGCTTCGGCCTTGCCGTCGCCGTCCTCTTCGACGCCTTCGTCGTCCGCATGGCGATCGTCCCCGCGGTGCTCGCCCTGCTCGGCAAGTCCGCGTGGTGGCTGCCGCGCTGGCTGGACAAGGCGCTGCCGAACGTGGACGTGGAGGGCGAGAAGCTGCACAAGAACCTCGGCGACACGGCGACGCCCGGCGCGGAGACCGAACGTGAGCTGGCGCCCGTGGGCCGCTGACACACCGTCGTACCCGCCGGGCGGGCCGGCCGGGACCACCTGACAAAGGGGTTCCGGCCGGCCCGCCCAGCCGTGTGCGGAGGACGTTTTGGCCGGTCGGTCCGGCGCCGCGTCCCCGCGGGCAGGGCACGGTTCCGCAACCGATCAGGAATCAAGAAGCGCCCGCACCACAGCCTCCATAACCTGGGCGCCACGCACAGCACGCCCCGGGAGAGGAAGAGACGATGAGCAAGGCCCCACGTACGGACGAGCAGGCGCCCGCGCTGCCCGCCGCCGACAGCCACGACCTGATCCGCGTACACGGGGCGCGGGAGAACAACCTCAAGGACGTCAGCGTCGAACTCCCCAAGCGCAGGCTCACGGTGTTCACCGGCGTCTCGGGATCCGGCAAGAGCTCCCTGGTGTTCAACACCATCGCCGCCGAGTCGCAGCGGATGATCAACGAGACGTACAGCACCTTCGTGCAGGGCTTCATGCCGAGCCTCGCCCGGCCCGAGGTCGACGTGCTCGACGGCCTCACCACCGCGATCATCGTCGACCAGCAGCGGCTCGGCGCCGACCCGCGCTCCACGGTCGGCACCGCCACCGACGTCAACGCGATGCTGCGCATCCTCTTCAGCCGCCTCGGCAAGCCGCACATCGGCTCGCCCAACGCGTTCGCCTTCAACGTCGCATCGGTCCGGGCGAGCGGCGGGATCACCGTCGAGCGCGGCGCGGGCAAGACCAAAACCGTGAAGGCGACCTTCAACCGCACCGGCGGCATGTGCGTGCGTTGCGAGGGCCGCGGCAAGGTCTCCGACATCGACCTCACCCAGCTCTACGACGACTCCAAGTCGCTCGCCGAGGGGGCTTTCACGATCCCCGGCTGGAAGTCCGACAGCCAGTGGACCGTGCAGGTCTACGCCCAGTCGGGCTTCGTCGACCCGGACAAGCCGATCCGCGAGTACACCGAGAAGGAGCTCCAGGCCTTCCTGTACGGCGAGCCGGTCAAGGTGAAGGTCAACGGCGTCAACCTCACCTACGAGGGGCTCATCCCCAAGATCCAGAAGTCGTTCCTGGCCAAGGACCGCGAGGGCATGCAGCCCCACATCAGGGACTTCGTGGACCGGGCTGTCGCCTTCGCCACCTGCCCCGAGTGCGACGGCACCCGGCTCAGCGCCGAGGCGCGGTCCTCGAAGATCGAGAAGATCAGCATCGCCGACGCCTGCGCCATGCAGATCAGCGACCTGGCCACGTGGGTCGGCGGACTCGACGAGCCCTCCGTGGCGCCGCTGCTGACCGCGCTGCGGCGCTCCCTCGACTCGTTCGTGGAGATCGGCCTCGGCTACCTCTCCCTCGACCGGCCCGCGGGCACGCTCTCGGGCGGCGAGGCACAGCGCGTGAAGATGATCCGCCACCTCGGCTCCTCGCTCACCGACACCACGTACGTCTTCGACGAGCCCACCGTCGGCCTGCACCCGCACGACATCCAGCGGATGAACGACCTGCTGCTTCGGCTGCGGGACAAGGGCAACACCGTGCTCGTCGTGGAGCACAAGCCGGAGACGATCGCGATCGCCGACCACGTCGTCGACCTCGGCCCCGGCGCGGGCGCGGCGGGCGGCACCGTCTGCTTCGAGGGCACCGTCGAGGGGCTGCGGTCCGGCGGCACCCTCACCGGACGCCACTTCGACGACCGGGCGTCCCTGAAGGAGACGGTGCGCGAACCCACCGGCGCCCTGGAGATCCGCGGCGCCTCGACGCACAACCTGCGCGACGTCGACGTGGACATCCCGCTCGGCGTGCTGACCGTCGTCACCGGGGTCGCGGGCTCCGGCAAGAGCTCGCTGGTGCACGGCTCGCTCGTCGGCGGCTCCCAGGGCGTCGACCCGGATGTGGTGGTCGTCGACCAAGGCGCGATCCGCGGCTCACGGCGCAGCAACCCGGCGACGTACACCGGTCTGCTGGACCCGGTCCGCAAGGCCTTCGCCAAGGCCAACGGCGTCAAGCCCGCACTGTTCAGCGCCAACTCCGAAGGCGCCTGCCCCGCCTGCAACGGCGCCGGCGTCATCTTCACCGACCTGGCGATGATGGCCGGGGTCTCCACGCCCTGCGACGAGTGCGAGGGCAAGCGGTTCCAGCCCGAGGTCCTCGAATACCGCCTCGGCGGGCGCGACATCAGCGAGGTCCTCGCGATGTCCGTGACGGAGGCCGCGGAGTTCTTCGGCGAGGGGGAGGCCCGCACACCCGCCGCGCACCGCGTCCTCACCCGCCTCGTCGACGTCGGGCTCGGCTACCTGAGCCTCGGCCAGCCGCTCACCACGCTCTCGGGCGGCGAGCGGCAGCGGCTCAAGCTCGCCACGAACATGAACGAGAAGGGCGGCGTCTACATCCTGGACGAGCCGACCGCGGGGCTCCACCTCGCCGACGTGGAGCAACTGCTGGGGCTGCTCGACCGTCTCGTCGACTCCGGCAAGTCGGTCATCGTCGTCGAGCACCACCAGGCCGTCATGGCGCACGCCGACTGGATCATCGACCTCGGCCCCGGCGCCGGTCACGACGGCGGCAAGGTCGTCTTCGAGGGCACCCCCGCCGACCTGGTGGCCAAGCGCGCGACGCTCACCGGCGAGCACCTCGCGGCGTACGTCGGCGCCTGAACCGGGGGCGTTCGTTCGCGAGGTGGTCCGGCCCGCGGGCGGTGGCGGCTGACCCCGACCGGGGCCGCAGGGGCGGGACGGCTCCTCGAAGTCGGCGGCAAGGTCATCGACGTGACTGCGTGATCCGCGCAGGTCGGTGAGAATCATGCGTATGGCAGCGCTGAACGAAATCCTCCCCGTGGAAGCCGTCCTCCTCGACGCCCCGGCGGCCGACTGGCGCGAAGCCGTGCGGCGCGCCGGTGACCTGATGGTCGCGACGGGCGCCGCCACGGACACGTACACCGCCGAGATGATCGAGAACGTGGAGCGGAACGGGCCCTACATCGTCATCGCGCCCGGTCTCGCCTTCGCGCACGCGAGGCCCTCGCCCGCCGTACTCGGCACCGGCATGTCGTGGGTGCGGCTCGCGGGGCCCGTGGAGTTCGGCCACGAGGCCAACGACCCCGTCGAGCTGGTCGTCGGCCTCGCCGCGAAGGACGCCTCCGAGCACACCGCGGCGATGGGCGCCCTGGCCCGGCTGCTCGCCGACCCCGACAAGGCGCGCGCCCTGCGCGAGGCGCCGACCCCCGAGGCGGTGCACGCGCTGCTGACCGGTGGCCCCGAGCCCGCCGGCGGCGCCGAGCCCGCATCGCCGCGGAAGGAAGCGGCACGCGGCGGCGGCCCGCACAAGATCCTGACCGTGTGCGGCAACGGAGTCGGCACCAGCCTCTTCCTCAAGCAGACCCTCGAAGGCGTCCTGGACCGCTGGGGATGGAGCCGGTACGTCACCGTCGAGGCGACGGACACCATCTCGGCCAAGGGCAAGGCCGATGAGGCCGTCGCCATCCTCACCTCGCGGGAGATCGCGCGGACCCTCGGTGACGTGGGCGTCCCCGTGAAGGTCGTCGAGGACTTCACCAGCGCGGCCGAGGCCGACCGCGTCCTGCGCGACACCTACGACGTCTGACCGGACCAGACCCACCGACCGCCCCGCGGCGGCCGGCCGTCCAAGGAGAACCACCATGGACTGGCTCGTGTCGATCGCCGAGTTCCTCGTCAACGAGATCCTCAGCCAACCCGCCTATCTCATCGGCCTCATCACCGCCGCGGGGCTGCTCGCGCTGAGGAAGTCCGCGGGCCAGGTCGTCGGCGGCGCCATCAAGGCGACCCTGGGCTTCCTGCTGATCGGGGCGGGCGCCACGCTCGTCGTCGGCGCCCTCGCCCCGCTCGGCGAGATGATCCAGGGCGCCACCGGCGCCCATGGGGTGATCCCCACCAACGAGGCGATCGTCGGCATCGCCCAGGAACAGTACGGCGCCCGCGTCGCCTGGCTGATGATCCTCGGCTTCGCGTTCAGCCTGCTCCTCGCCCGCTTCACACCCCTGCGCTATGTCTTCCTGACCGGCCACCACATGCTGTTCATGGCGACGCTCCTGACGATGGTCCTCGCCATCGCGGGCCAGTCCTCATGGGTGGTGGTCGTGGTCGGCGGCTTCCTGCTCGGCATCCTCCTCGTGGCGATGCCCGCCTTCGCGCACCCCTGGACCAAGCGGGTCACCGGCAACGACAGCGTCGCCATCGGCCACTTCGGCACGGCCGGATACATCGCGTCCGGCGCCACGGGCCAACTGGTGGGCCGCCGCAGCCGCAGCACCGAGGAGATGAACCTCCCCGAAGGACTGCGCTTCCTGCGCGACTCGATGGTGGCGACCGCCCTGTCCATGGTCCTGATCTACCTCATCATGTCGCTCGTCTTCCTCGGCAAGGCCGGCAAGGAGACCGCCTTCAAGGCCTTCGGCGACGGCGGGGCCGGCGCGAGCGGCGTCGGCGACTACGTCATGCAGTCCGTGATGCAGGGCCTGCAGTTCGGCATCGCGGTCGCCGTGATCCTCTTCGGCGTCCGCACGATCCTCGGCGAGCTCGTGCCGGCCTTCCAGGGCATCGCGAGGAAGCTGGTGCCCGGAGCGGTGCCCTCGCTCGACGCGCCGATCGTCTTCCCCTACGCCCAGAACGCCGTCCTCGTCGGCTTCATCTCCAGCTTCATCGGCGGCCTCGTCAGCCTCGGCCTGCTCGCCTGGGTCTTCCACCCCGCGTTCGGGCTCGCCCTGGTCCTGCCCGGCCTGGTCCCGCACTTCTTCACCGGCGGCGCCGCGGGCGTCTACGGCAACGCCACCGGCGGACGGCGCGGGGCGGCCGCCGGCGCCTTCGTCAACGGCGTCCTCATCACGTTCCTGCCCGCGCTGCTCCTGAAGGTCCTCGGTGCCTTCGGCGACGAGAACACCACGTTCGGGGACGCCGACTTCGGCTGGTTCGGCACACTGATCGGCTACGCGGCCAAGGCGGGCGAGACCGGCGGCGTCATCCTGATGCTGCTGATCGGCGCCGCCGTCCTGCTCGGCGCGGTCGTCTTCCAGAAGCGGGTCGTGGACACCGGCTGGGACCCCGGTGCCCACCGCGACAGGATGCTGCCGCCGGACGAGGCGCTCACCCCGGCCGCCGCGGACGCGCCCGGGTCCGGCGCCCCGGCGGCGTACGCGAAGATCGCGCCCCCGCGCGGAGCACCGACGCCGCCTCCGCCGCCGCGGGACAAGGCGTGACGCGCCTGCCTCAGCAGTGCTCGTACACGTGGCCTTCCTCGCCCGCGGGCAGGACGTCGCGGTCGCGCAGGGTGATGGAGAGCTCCTTGCCCCAGGAGCGGCAGGCGGCGGCGAAGTCCTTCTTCTCGTACTCGATGTCGAAGACCTTCCCGTCGTACGCCGCCGCGAAGTCGGGGCACTCCTGGTAGCGGGCGCACTCCTCGGTCACGGCGAAGTCGAAGCCGATGCGGCGGCGCTCGTCGATCAGGTCCGTGGTGTTCTTCTGGGCGATGGCCAGGCCCGAGCGGTGGGCCCGCTCGGCCAGGAGGCGGGCGAACTCCGCCGCGTCGTCGGCGGTGAGCAGCCCGTCGGAGCGTTCGTAGGAGTCGAGGTTGTCGGGCTCCACCGCGTCGAAGCCGGAGTCCGCGCAGCCGTCGATCCACTCGCCGACGATGCCGGCGAGGGCCGCGCGCTTCTTGCCGGTGGAGATGTCGAGCAGGGGCTCCCGCCAGTCCTCGTCGATGACCGTCTCCCCCTCGTCGTCGCGCAGGAGGAGGTCGGGGTGCTCGCGCTGCCACCAGCGGGCGGCCTTCTTGCCGGGCTGGGCCTGGAAGGCGTTGACGTAGCAGATGGAGTAGAGGCCGGGCGCGGGGTCGGCGGAGCGGTCGCGGGAGACGGCCCGCGTCTTCGCCGGGGGCTGGTATGCCCCGCCCAACTGGTAGTCGAAGACGGCGTCGGCAGCGGGCTGACGGACGCCGTCCCCCAATGTCCGGGCCGCGGACCTGCCGGGCCCGGCCCTGTCGGACCCGCCGGACGAGCAGGCGGCGAGGGAGCTGAGAAGGGCGAGGAGCAACGCACCGCAGACCCCGGCACGGAGGGCCCGCGACGAGCGGTCCCTGCGGGCGCGGTCGCTGCGGTTCTTGCTGGTGGGCCATATGATCCCGATCACCGCACCAGGATCTCAGCCCCCTCTGCCGGGCCGCGCGCGGGGTGTCCGGTCAGGTCAGGTTCAAGGCTTTTGCCGCTTCCTTGGCCATCCCCGCCTCGCCCGCCGCGTTCGGGTGCACGGGGATGAAGTTGGTGCCGAACAGCACCGGCTCGATCCACCGCTCGGCGGCGGGGCGGCAGGCGTCGTGCGCGTCGGAGGCCGCGGCCAGGTCGACGAACGTCGTGCCGGTCTCGCCGGCCGCGCGCTGGGCGGCGCCGTTCAGATGGGTCTGGAGGTCGCGCAGGTAGGGCACGTCGCCCTCGGCGATGGGCATCTTGGCGAAGCAGCCGGGGACGGCCTGCGCCGGGGTGATCCACGGGTAGCCGAGGATCGCGACCTTCGCCTTCGGGGACTTGGCCCTGATCTCGTTCAGCGAGGCCTTGAGCGCCGGGTACGTGTTCTTGTCGATCTGGTCCTTGAAGGTGCTGCCGTACTTGTCCTTGCAGGGGCTGCCCTTGCCGCCCGTGAGGATGCCGGCGCTGCCGCAGGAGAGGATCGCGTTGATGAACGTGCTGTTGTCGTTGCCGCCGATGGTGAGGGTGACGAGCTGGGTGTCGCTCTTCAGCGCGTCGAACTGCGGGGCCACGCCGGGGTACTGGGCGGTGGTGAAGTGTTTGGTCTGCGCGCCGCCGCAGGTCACGTCGGTGAGCTTCGCGCCGGTCGAGGCGGCAAGGAGGTGCGGGTAGTTCTTCGAGGTGCGGGCGCACAGGAGCGGTGCCTGCGGGTCCAGGGGCAGTACGCCCGATCCGGCGCTGTAGCTGTCGCCGAGGGCGACGTACCGCAGCGGATCGGAGCTCTCGGCGGCGGCGGGACCCGCGCCGAGGCCGAGCGCGGCGATTCCTGTGACGGCGGCGAGGGTGGCGACGGCGCGCTGCTGTGCGGGCATCCGCATGAGCGATCTCCTCCGGACGTGGGGGCGGTGCGCGGTGGGGGTGCAGAGGGGGGCTCGGGCAAGCTAGTGCAGGTCTTCAACGGCCTGCTATGCCTGGAGATGCGCGTCCGGACGGATCCTTTTGGCATACGGGTGACTAGCGGGGCCCGGTGACGGGGGCTCCCCGGGACACACCGGAGCGCCCGCCCCGGGGGAACGCCGGCGTTCCCCTGGGGCGGGCGATGCGGCACGGGTGTGTGGGGGGTGGGTGTTCAGCCCGTACCACTCACCGGCGTGGGTTCAGCCCTTGATGTTCACGTCGATGCAGGCGTAGAACGCGTTGGAGGTGTCCGCGATGTTCCACACCGCGAGGACCTTCTTCTTGCCGGTCAGGCCGCCGAAGTCGACCTTGTGGGTGACGGTCGAACCGGGCTGGGCGCCGCCGTCGTCGACCTCGGCGATCTTGTTGCCGTCGACGAAGTACTGCCAGGTGTTGGTCCGGTGGGCCGCCGTCAGCTTCCAGCTGAAGTCCTGCGACGAGCCGACGTCGGTGACCCGCCAGCCCTTGCTGTCGTCGTCCAGCTCGGCGAAGCGTGAGTTGCCGCCGCTGCACGTCGTCTGTCCCTTGGGGCCCTCGACGCTCTGCGGCTCATGGGTGATCTCGCCGCACGCCACGGTGCCCGCGGCGCACTGGGCCTGGCGGCTCGGCGGTGTGGAGACGTAACCGTGGGCCCCGGCCGGACCGACCGCGGTCAGGACGAGCACGGGCGCGATGCCCGCGCCCACGACTGCTGCCAGCTTTCGCTTGGAACGCATCTCTGCTCCCTCTGGGTGGGGGGGTGAGGGGGAAGAGACGACCGGGCGCCTCGGTCGACTCATTGGCCTAGACCATACTGGTTGTCAGAACTCCGTCAAGGCTTCAAGTGATGTTCAAGCGCCGGAAGTTGCGCGTGGGACCGCCGGTCCGCCGTCAGAGTTACTGCCCGGCCGCGTCTCCGGCTCCATGGCCCGAGGTCGGGCATGGTGAATCGCGCCGGTCCGCACAGGGCCGCCCCCTACCCGAGGGAGTGACCGTGACAGAAGGCCTCGCGGCCGGGGTGAGACGTTTCCAGCGGGACGTCTTCCCCGCGAAGGCGCGCCTCTTCGAGCGCCTCGCCACCGGCCAGACACCGGACGCCCTGTACATCGGCTGCTCCGACTCCCGTGTCGTGCCCGAGCTGATCACCCAGCGCGAGCCCGGCGAGCTCTTCGTCGTCCGCACCGCGGGCAACCTCATCCCCGTCCACACGCCGTACGGGGACGGGGTGGCCGCGAGCATCGAGTTCGCCGTGGCCGAGCTCGGCGTCACCGATGTCGTGGTGTGCGGCCACTCCGACTGCGGCGCGATGACGGCCCTCGCCGAGGGGGCCGACCTGAGCGCCACGCCCGCGGTGGCCGACTGGCTCCGGCACGCGGACGCCGCCGTGGCCGAGACGGCCGACGTCGCGCCGTCGAAGCGCAAGGACGCGCTCATCCGTGCCAACGTCCGCCTCCAGCTCTCCCGCCTCGCCGCGTACGCCCGCGTCGCCGACGCCGTGGACCGCGGCGCCCTCACCCTGCACGGCTGGGTCTTCGACATCGGCACCGGAGCCGTGGAGGACGTCACCTCCGCGGCAGGCCAAAGGGCCTGAACCCGCTTCCCGTGGCCGCCCACCGCCTACGATGCGGTGGGTACCGTGGTGCGGAACCTCCGGGAGCGCCTCGTACGTTGGGCAGGTCGGGGCACGCCGTGTGCGCCCCGTGAAGCACCGGCCGGCGGTGCCGGAGACCGAGGACGGGGGACCCGCGTGTCGCAGCAGCGCCGTCCCGCACGCCTGGCCGCGTCCGCGCTCTCCCTCCTCGTCGCCGTCCTCGCCCTGTTCGTGCCGTCCACCGCGACGGCGTACGGAGTGCCGGGCGACGGGCGGCTCGCCCACCACGCGGTGGCGCCGCACGCGGGCAAGCAGACCGGGCCCGAGGACGTCCCCGCGCTCCGCGTCACCGTCGCCCACCGCCTGGACGCCCACATCCCGGGGCCGCAGCCACTGGGCTCCCCGCGCACGTCCCCCGACGTGGTGCCGCCCCGCGCTCCGTACGAGCCGGACGCCCGCCCCGCCGCGCGGTCGACGCCGCGTCAGGCGAGCGGGGCCGCCGTCCCGCGGGGCCCGCCCCACCGATGAGCACGCAGACCCTCCCCGACGCCTGACCCGGCGCCTTTCGCGCCGCACGGTCACGCGTCCCTCCGTCCTGCCCTCATCGTGGAGAACCCATGTCCCCTGCGCCCGCTCCCCGTGCGCCACGCGCCCGCAAGCCACGCACCGCCAAGCCACGCGCCACCAAGCCACGCACCCGGAAGTCGCGGGCGACCCTGTGGCGGGCGGTCGTCGCGCTGGCCGTCGTCGGCCTCTCGCTCTATGTGGCCCTGACCCAGACCGCCCGCCTCGGCCTCGATCTGCGGGGCGGCACCCAGATCGTCCTGGAGACCAAGGACGCGCCGAAGGTCAAGGCCGACGCCGGGTCCACCGATCGCGCCCTTGAGGTGCTGAGGCAGCGCGTCGACGCCCTCGGCGTCTCCGAACCCGGCCTCGCCCGCTCCGGCGAGAAGCGGATCATCGTCGAACTGCCCGGCGTCCAGGACCCGCGCAAGGCCGCCGAGGTCATCGGCCGCACGGCCCAGCTCTCCGTGCACCCGGTGACGGGCGAGACCGCCGAGAAGAAGGCTCCCGGCGGATCGCGCGCCCTGCCCGACCCCGACCGGCCCGGCAGCCGTCTCGTCCTCGGCCCGGCCGTACTCTCCGGAGACGGCGTCAAGGACGCCGAGGCGGTCCTCGACCAGCAGTCGCTCGCCGGCTGGACCGTCTCGCTCGACTTCCGAGACGGTGCGGGCGACGCCTGGGCACGCGTCACCGGCGAGGCGGCGTGCGCGCCGCAGGGCGCACCCGAGCGGCGCGTCGCCATCACCCTCGACGACAAGATCATCTCGGCGCCGAGCGTCAACCCGGACGTGGCCTGCAAGACCGGCATCACCGGCGGCTCCACCCAGATCACCGGCGGCTTCGACCAGGCAGAGGCCCGCGACCTCGCGGCGCTCGTCAAGGGCGGCGCCCTGCCGGTGCCCGTCGACGTCATCGAGCAGCGCACCGTCGGTGCCACGCTCGGCGCCGACGCCATCGCCGCGAGCACCCAGGCCGCCCTCATCGGCATCGCCCTGACCGCGCTGTTCATCACCGTCGTCTACCGGCTGCTCGGTGCGCTCGCCGCCCTCGCCCTCGCGCTGTACGGGCTGATCTCGTACGCCGCCCTGGTGGCGCTCGGCGCGACGCTCACTCTGCCGGGGCTCGCCGGATTCGTCCTGGCCATCGGTATGGCCGTCGACGCCAACGTCCTCGTCTTCGAGCGGGCGCGGGAGGAGTACCTCGCGGTCAGATCACCGGATCTGGCGAAGCCCGTACGCACCGGCTTCGCCAAGGCGTGGAGCGCGGTCATCGACTCGAACGTGACGACGCTGCTCGCCGCGGGGCTGCTGTTCTTCTTCGCCACCGGTCCGGTCAAGGGCTTCGGCGTCACCCTGTGCGTCGGTGTGCTCGCCTCGATGGTCACCGCCCTCGTCATCACCCGGTGCTTCGCCGACTTCGCCGTCAGCCGGGAGGCCGTACGCAGGCGGCCCGCCCTGACCGGCATCACCACCACCGGCCGGGTCCGCGCCTGGCTGGCCCGGCGCGACCCCGATCTGCTGCGCCACAGGCGCCGCTGGCTCGGCGCGAGCGCCCTGCTGGTCGTGGTGGCCGTGGCGGGCATCGTGCTGCGCGGCCTGGACTTCGGCGTGGAGTTCACGGGCGGCCGCCTCGTGGAGTACAGCACGAGCAAGCCCCTCGACGCGGACACGGCCCGCGGTGCGGTGTCCGACGCGGGCTTCCCGCGCGCCGTGGTGCAGGAGTCGGGGGAGGGCGACATCACGGTACGCACGGAGAAGCTCACCGACGACGAGCAGCGGCGCGTCACGGCGGCGCTGGAGAAGGAAGGCGGCACCGTCACCGTCGAGCGCGACGAACTGATCGGCCCCAGCCTCGGCGACGAGCTGCGGCAGAAGGCACTCATCGCCCTCGCCATCGCCGTCGGCGCCCAGTTGCTCTATCTGAGCGTGCGCTTCCGCTGGACGTTCGCGGCGGCGGCCGTGTCGGCGATGGTCCATGACGTCCTGCTGGTGGTGGGCCTCTTCGCCTGGCTGGGCAAGCCGGTGGACAGCGTCTTCCTCGCCGCGGTGCTCACCGTGATCGGCTACTCGGTCAACGACACGGTGGTCGTCTTCGACCGCGTACGCGAGGCCAGGCGCCGGGATCCGCGTGCCGATCTGGCGTCCACCGCCAACCGCGCGGTCGTGCGGACCCTGCCGCGCACGGTGAACACCGGCATGGGCGCGCTGTTCATCCTCGCCGCGCTCGCCGTGCTCGGCGGCGACTCGCTCGCCGACTTCTCCCTGGCGCTGATCGCCGGGGTCCTGGTCGGCATGGCATCGACGGTCTTCACGGCCGTGCCGATCGCCGTGGCCCTCGAACAGCGCAGCCCCGCCCAGCCGCCGCCCGCCAGGCCCGGACGGCCCGGCAGGACGTCGGGCGATTACAGCCCGTTGGAGGCGCGGCGGGGGAAGGAGCGCGGGACGGGGGCGGTCGTCTGAGAGGACCGGTGACGGTGGCCCGGGGTCCGTCCCGGGCTACCGCCCCTCGGTGGAGTCCAGCGCCGGGGCGATCACGGCGAACGCCCGGTCGAGGAGCGCGACCGGGTCCTCGGCGCCCTCCGCGTCACTCCACCGCTGGAGCGTCGCGTCGAAGGCGGCCAGCGCCATCCCGGCGGCGAGGCGTGGATACAGGGCGCTCCCGTGCCCGAGGCCGAGCCGGTGCGCCAGCTCCTCGGCCAGATCGTCGCGCCACTGCGCCTGACGCTCCAGGAAACGCCCCAGCAGGGCGGGCGTGCGCAGGATCAACTGCACCACGCGCAGCGCACGTTCGGAGTGGGCGGCGCAGGTCGCCAGCGGCACCCGCACGGCGTGCAGCAGCGCCACCGAGGGCGGTTCGTCCGCGGGGCGCTCCGCGAGGTCCGCGCGCATGCCGGTGCCCATGTCGGCGAGGAACTGGACGACCACGTCCTCCTTGGACGCGAAGTAGCGGAAGAAGGTGCGCCGGGAGACACCGGCGGTGGTCACGATCTCGTCGACGGTGACCGCGTCGAACCCCTTCAGCGCCAGCAATTGGAGCGCCGACTCGGTCAGTTCGTCCGACACGAGCCGTCGCTTGCGCTCGGCCATGGTCATTTCGGGGCGTTGGCTCACCCCGTCATCGTACATCTGATGCCGTGTTTGGCACTGAGGGAACATGTTGACACTCAGTGCCAGTGAGGGCAGCATGTGCCGCATGACGCAGCGACAGTGGACCATCGATGAGATGCCGGATCAGACCGGCCGGACCTTCATTGTCACGGGGGCGGGCAGCGGACTCGGTCTCGCGACGGCGCGGGCGCTCGCCCGCAGGGGCGGGCATGTGATCCTCGCCGTGCGGGACGAGGCGAAAGGGCGTCGCGCCGTCGCCGAGATCACCGCTGAGCGGCCCGGTGCGAGCCTGGAGGTGCGCCGCCTCGATCTGGCCGATCTCGACTCGGTCCGCGCCTTCGCCGAAGGGCTCAGGGCCGACCACTCCCGCCTCGACGTGCTCGTCAACAACGCCGGCGTGATGGCGCCGCCGCGCTCGCTGAGCGCGCAGGGGCACGAGCTTCAGTTCGCGGTCAACCACCTGGGCCACTTCGCGCTCACCGGGCTGCTGCTCGACCTCCTGTGCGCGGGCCGCGATCCGCGTGTGGTGACGGTCAGTTCGGTGAACCACCGGCAGGGGCGGCTCTTCTTCGACGACCTGCACGGCGAGCGCCGCTACCGGCCCATGGCCTACTACAACCAGTCCAAGCTCGCCAACGCCGTCTTCGGCCGTGAGCTCCACCTGCGTCTCACCGAGGCGGGCAGCCCGGTGCGCAGCGTGCTCGCCCACCCCGGCTACACCGCGACCAACCTTCAGCTCAACGGGCCCACCGGCCTCTGGCGCGTGCTGCTCGGCCGCATCGGCAACCCGCTGTTCGCCCAGCGCCCCGCGGACGGCGCCCGGTCGCAGCTCCGCGCGGCGACCGATCCGGACGTCGTGGGCGGCGAGTTCATCGGGCCGGGCGGCCCGGCGGAGCTGCGGGGCGCGCCGACACGGGTGGAGCTGTCACCCGGGGCGGCCGACGCCGGGGCAGGACGCCGCCTGTGGGAGGTCTCCGGGCAACTGACCGGCGTACGGTTCGCGTTCGCCCCGCAGCACTGACGCCGCGCCTCTCCCGGCGTGTGCCGGTGGCTCAGGCCTTGCCGATGGCTCAGACCTTGCGCCAGCGGGCGTTCGCCCAGGAGAAGAGGCCGAAGGCGACGAGGCCGACCGCGATGAGCGCGAGCAGCCAGGGGCCCGCGCCGGTGCCGGTGAACGAGCGCAGGGTGTTGTCCATGCCCTTGGCCTCGCCGGGCTTGTGCCGCAGCGCCGCGGCGACGGCGAATCCGCCGGCGACGCCGAACACCACGCCCCTGGCGGTGCCGCCGACGACGCCGAGGACGTCGACGCCCTGGCGCGTGCGCCGCGGCATCTCGGAGAGGCGCAGCCGCTTGTGGAACTTCCGCATCATGGCCCGTACGGCGATCCAGATCCCCGCCACGACGACACCGGCGCCCGCGGCGGCGACGATCCACTGCCCGCCCGGCCAGTCGAGGACCTTGGCCGTCACGTCCTTGGTGTGCTTGTCGCTCGATCCGCTGCCGCTTCCCTCGTCGCCGGCCGCGTAGGCGAGGACGGAGTACGAAACGAAGCAGTAGAAGAGGAAGCGCGCGCCGGACGTGGCCCGCTTGCCCGCCTTGTGACCGTCCGGCCCGGCCTGGCCGAACGCGGCCTCGGAGAGCCGCCACAGCGCCATCCCGGCCAGGGCGAGGCCGAGCAGCCACAGGAGTACGTTCCCGAACGGGCGGTCAGCCAGCTCGGCCACGGCACCCCCGCGGTCGGCCTGGCGCTGCCCCTCGTCGGAGAAGGCGATCCGCAGGGCGAGCGCTCCGACGAGGAGGTAGATCACGCCACGGCCGATGAAACCGGCCCGCGCCACCGCGTCGGCGGTCCGTCCCTTGGCCGCCCGCCGGGCATGGCCCTTTCCTTGCGCTGTCATCGAAGGCAGATGCATGGCTCCCGGATGCCCCGCCACCACCGCTTCATGCGGTCAAGGCGGCGCCTGGCGGGGGCATGCGGACTCAGCGGAAGCCGGTGCTCACGCCCGTCCGGCCGTCCGCGTACGGAGCGCTGGCGGGGATGGTGAACGTGCGGTCGAGCCGCGTGAGCCGCAGTACCCGCCAGTTGCCGGGGCGGCCGGGAACGAGCCACAGGGTGCCCCGGTCGGCGGCCACGCGCTTGCGGATCCGCACGAGCAGCCGCAGGCCGCCGGCGTCCAGGAACGTCACCTTTCTGAGGTCGGCCACGACCTGGTGGCCCGCTTGGTCGAGGAGGGCTATGACATGGGGGCCGAGCTCCTGGTCCGCCCAGGCGTCCAGCTCGCCCCAGAACGTAAGGACATCGGTGCCGTTCACCACGCGGTGACGCAGACCGAAGGTGAAGTCGGCAGTGTCCGTCTCACGGTTCAGCAGTTTCCTGCCTCCTTCACGGAATTCACGGAGCGTAGTCATTGGAGGTGGCTTGACCTGGTGGAACCGGGTTCGGACGCTGTCGCCGTCCAAGGACGGTGCCGAGGTCCCATGTCCATCGTTCCCGCTCAGAGGCGTTCGTACCCTTGTCCGTCGGGAAGTTTGAGCGAGAGACGGAACTGATGGAGCGTCAGTTCACTGACTACACAGGGTAATCAGATGCGGGCGCCGCGCCGGGCCAGGTACTTGACGGGGTTCACGTCCGAGCCGTAGCCGCGCCGGGCACGGATCTCCAGATGGAGGTGCGGTCCTGTGGCCCGGCCCGTCGCGCCGCTGCTCGCGATCCTGGAGCCGGTGCGGATACGGGCGCCCCGCCGCACCGAGATGCGGGAGAGATGGGCGTAGACCGCGTAGTACCCGTCCGGCATCCGCACGGTGACGGCCATGCCGTACGCACCCGACCAGCCCGCCAGCACGACCCGCCCGCCGCCGACCGAGTACACCGGGGTGCCGCGCGGAACCGCCAGGTCGACACCGGTGTGGTGACCCGCGGCCCAATTGCCGCGCACCCCGTAGCGGGCACTGACCCGGTAGCGCCGCCGCACGGGGAGGATGCGGCGCGGACGCGGCGCGCGGTTGCGCTCGTCGTCCTCCACGGGGAACTCGGCGTCTCCGTGGGCCAGCGCCTCCTCGAACTCGGCGTCGTAGTCGAGCAGGCAGTCGCCGTCGGCTCCCGCGGCGAAGGGGTCCGCGGCGCTTCCGGGCGCGGCGGCCCCCAGGGAGAGGGCACCGCCCGCCAGGAGCCCCGCGGCGAGGCCCAGGGCCTCACGTCGTGTGGTCGTGCCCGCCGGAAGCGGGCCGTCTATGTGGTTCTCCATCTCACCAAGCACAGCGGCCGAACGCGCGGGGCGCACGCCGACTGTGCCATCCGGCGTACTCCGGGTGACCGGCCGGAGGCTCATCAGGAGGGGTCGAACCGCCCATAACCACCGCCAATTCGTACGGATCACCGCCCTGTTGTCGTGCCCGGCGCAAGCAGCGGCTACGGTGCTGACGTGGTGATCGAGAGGGAGGGGCCGGTGCCAGGTACTGCGCTGCTCGTCGCGGCGGCCCCCGTGAACAAGAGCCGTCTGGTCGACGCGGCCTCCGTCCTGCCCGTACTCGCGGCGGTGACCCCGGCGACGCTCGCCGGGACCGCGACCGCGAGCGTGGTGGAACTGGCCGATCCGCTGGAGCCGCAGACGGTCCTGACCCGGCTGCGCGCCGCGGCCATGGCGCCGGGCCCGCTGACCATTTACCTGATCGGACAGGTGCACCTGGACAAACGCCAGCGCATGCTGCACCTCGCGCTGGCCCGCACCACCCCGGCGACCATGCGGTACACCGGATTCCCCTGGCACTGGATCGCCCAGGAGGTGCGGCTGCGCCCCGCGGGCAGCACCACGGTCATCGCCGACCTGCACACCGACGCCGAGAGCTGGGCGGCCCTGGCCGCGCACCCGCTCGAAGCCGGCCCCGGCGTCGCGCTGTACGGCCGAGTCGCCCCGCCGGCCCGCCGCAGGGCGCCCGCCGACCCCGCGTACATGAAGGCGCTCGCCACCGTCCTGCGCAGCGGACACCGCCCGCCGCCCCTCCAGCTCCACCAGCAGGCCGTCGCCCAGTCCCTCGGCGACGACGCCAAGGACCTGGTGCTCGCCCACGATCCCGCCACGGCGCCGCCCGCCGCGCGACCCCCGCAGTCACTGCCCCAGCGGCCCGCCGATCCGCACGCGGCGATCACCGAGGCCGTGCAGGCGGGACGGCACGGCGAGGCGGCGGCCCTCGCGGCCTCGTGGGAGCAGACCGCGCTGCGCACGCACGGACCCGGTTCGAACGAGGTCATCCATTGGATGGAAGTCCGCGCCGACCTCGCGCGCTTCGCCGGTGACCCGGCACGCGGCTGCGAGACCTGGCTCGCCGTCGCCGCGGCCCGCCTGACGGCGGGTCAGACGCCCGACTCACCGGAGGTGGAGGCCGCGGCGGACCGTGCGCACCACCTCTGGGACCGCGTACGCGACGCCGAGACCGTACGCGCCCTCGGCCCCGCCATGATCGCCCTGCGCCGACGGGTGCCGGGCCGCCAGCGAGGCGCCCTCTCGCTGGCCCAGCGCCGCCTGGAGCAGTTCCACTCCCAGCGGGTCGGCTGAGAGCCTGCGTCATAGCCCCGGCCGGGTGGTCGCCGCCCGGCGCGGCTGCACGCGCCGGGCGATCAGCATGCCCGCCGCCAGCGCGTGCGGCGCCACCCACGGCTCCGCGATGCCCCGCGCGGTGAAGGACCGGGCGATGTGCTCCTTCAACGTGAAGAAGGTGAGTGCCCGTCGAGGGTCGCACAGTGCGCGGGAGGTTTCTTCGTCCACGCCCCAGCGCCGCAGCGCGGACGCCGGTTCCCCGGCGGCGGCCAGCCTCGCTCCCTCGCCCAGCCAGGCGGTGTCGGCCGTGGCGTGCCGTTCCAGCCAGGCGACGTGGAAGGCCTCCGTCTCGCACTGCAACGCGTCGAACTCGCCGATCGCCTCCAGGTGCGAGCGCGGCATGGGGCTGAACACCAGGTCCGGGTCCAACGCCTGCCAGGAGAAGGGCCGGGCATGCTCCGACAGATCGGTGGCGGCCTCCGTGGCCTGCATCGGCACGCGCAGGAGACGGCGTGTGGACCGCTGCTTGCCCGGCTTGAGCTGCTCCAGCAGCCAGCCCGTCCTGACCTCGGCCGGGGGGTGCGTGCAACCGCGGTGGACGAACAGCGTCCGTTCCGCCACGTGCAGGGCCATCATGGCCACCAGCGCGGCCATGGTGGCCCGCTCCAGCATGACCAACGCTTCCCACCGGCCGTGGCTCTGCCTCTCACTGGCTCGTCTGGTGGCCCGGAAGGCGAGCCGGTCCGCGTCCCGTTCCCTGCGGTCGTCCGCGGAGCAGGCCGGGAGGTGCTCGCCCGGCGCGAACGCGTTCGGGCCGTGGGAGTGCCCGAGAACGTGGTGGGCCATCTCATGGCCGATGACGAAGCGATGGGCGAGGTGGCTCAGCTGCCAGGCGTACCGCTCGCCCTGCGGGCTGAGCCGCACCCCCAACTGCGTCGACACGGCCAAGGCCCGCTGATGGGCGGTGTGGTAGCGCAGCAGGGCGGTGAGCACGTCCTCGTACCCGAAGACCTCCCCCTTGCCCAGGTCGCGCAGCAGTCGCCAGAAGGCCGTGGGCGGTGACGCGGCGTGGGACCTCTGGTCGGCGCAGAGAGCGAGGTACTGGCAGTAGCCGGAGCAGATGCCGAAGATCCCGTCGGCGACGATGATCAGGCCCGAGCCGTCGTCGAAGGGGGTCATCTGGGCCGACACGGCTTGGTCGAGCGTGGTGACGAGGCGTAGCGAGTCGAGCCGGGCGGCGCTCGCCCCGAGGTCGGCCATCGCGGCCCTCAACTCCTCGCCCACCATGTCCATGAAGCCGGCGGACAGGTCGGTGCCCGGCTCGCACCGAGGGTCCTGTCGCCAGCTGGTGGCGTAGTCGTCGACCTGTCGGAGCAGGTCGTGGGCCCCGAGTTCCCGCAGTTGCCGCCGCTTTTCCTCCAGCACCGCCTCGCGGTCCGCCTGGAGCATCGCGCGCTTGCGGTCCGCCAGGGTCGTCATGGGCGCGCGGGCGCGTTGTGGCAGAAGGTGCCGAGTCCCACCCTGGCGACGAGGACGGCGATGAGGGCGGCCGTCGTGGGGTCGCCGAAGGACTGCTGGAGCACTTCCTGGAGGGCGCAGGCGTCGAGGAGCCGGTCCGAACCGGTGGTGCCCATGAGCGCCTGGGTCCGCTCGTGATGGCAGATCTTGCTCTGGAGTTCCCGGTGCTTGTTGGCGAACCACTGCTGCCCGAACCGGCGTTTGTCCTCGTCGTCAGCGGGTGAGAGCCCCACGCCCGCACCCAGGAGCTCCGCCCCCAGCAAGGCGTACAGCTCGTCGTCGCTCCTGCTCCAGTACTCCTCGACGGTCATGCGGTCCCGTCCCCCCGTCGCCCCCGAGCGGGCACTCGCCGTGACCCGCTGCCATCTACTGCGGGAGCATAGGGCCCGCCGCTTCCGCGCGGTGCGCGGGAACGGCGAACTGTGCACGGTTGCGGTAGAAGCGACAGCGGAGGTGCCTGTGGGGGACGCCCCGTCCGGCGGACCCGGGTGCCGTCAGCGGGACGTGCCGAACGCCTGTGTCCACCACGGGCCGCCGGAGGCGCGGTGGATGCCGACGCCCAGCTCCTTGAAGTCGCAGTTGAGGATGTTGGCGCGGTGGCCCGAGCTGTTCATCCAGGAGTCCATCACCGCGGCCGGGGTCTGCTGGCCGCGGGCTATGTTCTCGCCGTACGTGCTCCACTGATAGCCGGCGGCGGTGATGCGGTCGCCGGGGTCGGTGCCGTCCGGGCTGGTGTGGTCGAAGTAGTCGCGCGCGTCCATGTCCGCGGAGTGCTTCGTGGCGGCCGTGTCCAGCTCGGAGTTGGCGCGGACGGGCCCGCAACCCGCCTTCGCGCGCTCGGCGTTGACCAGCGAGACGACCTGGGCGGCGGCGCCGCTGGGGGTCTCGGGGGCGGGGGCCTCGGGCTTCGGTCTCGGCGCGGCCTTGGTGGGCTTCGGCGAGGGCTTCGGCTTCTTCGTCGCCTTGGCCTTCTTTCCCTCCTTCTTTTCGTCCTTCTCCTTCTCCTTCTTCTCCGTCTTGTCCTTGCTCTTGCCGGGGGACGGCTTCGCGGAGGGCGAGGCGCTCTTCGTGGTCTTCTCGGCGGTGGGGTCGGCCGGGGCGGCGGCGGTGGCCCGGGAGCTCTCGTCCTCCTCCGGGCCCGTGAACAGATGCACCGCCGCGCCCCCGGCGACCAGCGCGGCGACCGCGGCGGCCACCCCGGCGGTGCGGCGCTGCCGCTTGGCGCGTGCGCGACGGGCGAGGGCGCGCGCGGAGACGGGCGCGTCCTGGGCGAAGCCGACCGTGACCAGCCCGGGACGGGAGACCGCGGCGGTGAGGGCGGCCCCGGCGGGCACGAGGCCGAGCGCCACGAGGAGCCGCTCGGCGGGCACGAGATTCGACCAGTGGCTCGTGCAGACCGCGCAGTCACGGGCATGGCGCGCCAGGCGCTTGCGCCAGAGGGCGGACGGTACGCCGTCCCAGCCGGCGGCTATCTGCTGGAGGCCCGCACAGCGGGGGTCGGTCACCAGGGCACGGACCACCACGCGGCTCGTCTCCAGCTGGGCCTTCATCCGCTGCACCCGTACCGCCGCGTGCTGCGGGGTCAGTTCGAGCGCCTCGGCGACCTCCGCCCGGGTCAGCTCACCCGCGGCCTCCAGCCACCACAGCGACAGCAGGGCCCGGTCGTCCTCGTCCAGCCACCGGGTGGCCTCCGCGGTCTCCCTGCGCTGGCCCGAGAGGCCGAGCCTGGTGATGGTCAGGTCCACGAAGTCCGCGCCCGGGTCCTCGACGTCGTACCCGTCGCCGAGACCGCCGCCGCCGGGTATCGCGCCCGTGGCGCGCTCCCGCCAGTGGCCGCGTATCTGGTTCATGGTGATCGCCACGAGCCAGCTGCGGAAGTTCTCCGGGTCGCGAAGACCGTCCAGACCGCCCAGGACCCGGATCATGGTCTCCTGCACCACGTCGTCCACGTCCGCGTGCCCGTTCAGGGCCCGCCCGACGATGTTGTAGACCAGCGGCAGATACTCCGCCACAAGGGTGTCCTGCGCCTGCTGGTTCCCGTCCTGTGCCGCTCTGACCATCGCGACTTGGCGTTCGCTGCTCACGCTGTGTCCACTTTCTGTGTGGGGGGCTTGTCTCCTCCGGCACGAGGGAGACGCGGGGGCCACGCCCGGATAACAGAAACCGGATGGCCTAACGCCCGTCGTGCGCGGAGAGCTGCTCGCACCGGGCGACGAGCCGGGACAGTTCGACGCGCGAGCGTACCCCGAGCAGCGCGAAGACGTTCCGCAGGTGGTGGTCGACGGTGCGCGGACTCACCGAGAGGCGCCGGGCCACCTCGCGGTTGGTGGCGCCCTCCGCGACGCAGCGGGCGATCCTGAGCTGCTGCGGGGTCAGGCACGACAACCGGCCCCCCGGCGGCTCGGCGGCTCCGGCCTCGCCCGTGGCGCGCAGCTCGGCCCGCGCCTGCTCGGCCCAGGCACGCGCCCCACAGCGTTCGAACGAGACCAGGGCGTCCCGCAGCCTGCCCCTGGCCTCGCCGGGGCGGCGCCTGCGGCGCAGCCACTTGCCGTACAGGAGCTGGGTGCGGGCGTTCTCGAAGTCGCCGCCCGACAGTTCATGGCGGGCGAGCGCGGCGGCGTAGAGGGCGTCGCTCTGCTCGGGGCCCGCGAGCAGCGCGTGGCAGCGGGCCAGTTGCGCGGGGGCCTGCGGATCGGCGCCCTGGGCCGCCCACTCGGCGAACTCCGCGACGCAGGCCCGCGCCCGCTCGCCCTCCCCGGCGAGCACGGCCGCCTCCACGTAACAGGGCACGGCGAGCATCCGCACGGCGAAGTGGCCGCGCCGCGGGCCCGGCCGCACCACGGGGCCGAGCCGCGCCGCGGCCTCCGGCGCGCGGCCACGGCTCAGCTCAAGGCGGGCCAGCGCCCACTGGGCCAGCGTCGACGCCTGCGCGAGGCCGTGCCGGTCGGCGATCCTCGCGGCGGCCGAGGCCCGCGCGGTGACCGCCTCGTCCTCACCCTCGACCGACGCCACCAGGGCGAGGATCGCGTGGTGCTGGGCGGCGATGTTGCACTGCCCGGTGGCCTCCGCGGCCCGCAGCCCCTCCTCGGCGTGCGCCCTGGCCCGCGCGTGCCGCCCGGCGCGCAGCTCGGCGTAGGCCAGGTGCTCAAGGGCTTGCGGTACGTGGATGTCCGTGCCCCGCGAACGCGCGGCGGCCAGCGCCCGGGCGTTGATGCGGGAGGCCGCGGGGAGGTCCCCGACCACGAGCGCGGCGACCCCGGCCCGCAGCAGACGCCCGGGCTCGTCGGCCCGCTCGCCCTGCTCGACGACCTTGCGCAGCCCGCGGCTCGCCGCGCCGAGCCGCCCGCGCATGACGACGAACATGGCGGCGCGGTACTCCTCCGCCTGAGGATCGGCGTCCGTACGGTCCCGCCGTGCGGAGCCTGCGGCCGGGGGAGTGCCGAGCGCGGAGAGGTAGGCCGTGGCGTCCCCCATGTCCCAGGCCGCCGCCATGGCGCAGAACCGGGCTTCCGCGGCGGCGTCCGGGTCGTGCGGCAGGAGCAGCTCCGCCGCGAGCAGCAGCGCCTCGCGGGCGTCGGCCACGGGACCGTCCCCGAGGGCGAGCCGCCCCCGGGTCAGTTCGACGGCTCCGCGCACCAGCGGGTCGGTCGACTCGGAGCACGCGGTGGCCAGCAGCTCCCTGGCCCGGGCGGGTCTGCCCGCGAGCCGGGCGTGGTCGGCGGCCGCCGCCCTGCGCAGCGCCCGCTCCCGCGCGGCCTCGGTGAGGTCCGCCGCGGCGGCCAGGGCCGCCGCCCGCTCGGCGTGGGAGGTACCCGTGCCCGCGTCGTGCGCGGCGGCGACCAGCGCCGCGGCGAGGCCGGGGTCGGGAGCGGTCGCCGCCAGCGCCCGGTGCAGGCGGTGGTGGAGCGGCGGGGTGCGGGTGTCGTCGAGGGCGGCGGCGAGCAGCCGGTGGGCGGCCCGGCGCCGCGCGGGCGGGGCATCGGCGTAAAGCGTCTCGCGCGGCCCGGGGGCGTCGAAGCGGACGCGGCCGTCCGCGAGGTGCACGATCCCGGCCGCCTCGGCGGTACCGAGCGCCGCGCCGTCGAGGCCCGCGGCCGCGGCGGCCCGCAGGACGAGATCGGCGTCGGCGCCCGCACACTCGGCCCCCGGCACATGGGCCGCCGCGGCGAGCAGCAGCAGCTCCGTGGTCTCCGGGGCCATGCCGCCGTAGGGCGGTGCCGGACTCGCGGGCAGCGGGCGGGGCAGTGCCGCTCGTCCGGAGAGCTGGCGTGGGGTCAGCCCGGCGACGAGGCCGTGGAGTAGCCCCGGGTTGCCGGCCGCGGCCCGCAGCAGTTCGTCCCGTACGACGGGATCGGCACCGCCCCGTGTGAGCTCGTCGAAGAGCGCGCCCGCCGCGTCGGGCGCGAGCGGGTCCAGGCGCAGCACGGGCAGCTCGGCCAGGTGCGGATCACCGGCGCGGCGCTCGGCGACGGAGACGAGGAGGCCGACGCGGTACGGCCCGTTCAGGCGGCGGGCGGTGAAGCCGAGGGCGGCGCGGGACGCCGCGTCCCACAGGTGGAAGTCGTCCACGCAGAGCAGGAGGGGGCCGCCGCCCGCCAGGTCGCGCACCATGGCGAGCAGGGCCCCCGGTTGGGCCGGAGGTGCGGGCAGGTCCGCCCCCGCACACCACAGGGAGTGCAGCCCGCTCCAGGGGATCAGGCTCTCCGCGGGCACGGCACGCGTGCTCAGGACCGTGCCCTCGCCCGACGGGTGGCGGGAGCGGAAGGCGCGGGCGGCGTGCGCGAGCAGCGTGGTGCGCCCGAGCCCGGGAGCCGCCGCGAGCACCAGGGCCCCGCCACGGCCCGCGTGCACGCCGTCCGACAGGGCGTCGACGGCGCGCAGCGGGGCGCTCCGGCCGTATATCCGGCAAGGTGTCGTCACGGTCGTCGGTCCGGCCACGACCGTCACGTTACTGCCGCGTAAACCGATGCGGAAGGCGTTGCTCAGGAGGTGTGCGGGCAGTTCCCCCGGTACTCCTCGATGGTCAGGCTCGGGCGTGGCAGCGGGCAGAGGAACTGCTCGTAGCGCACGTCGTTGTCGATGAAGCGCTTGAGCCACGAGACGCTGTACTTCGCGATCGTGGTGTTGGACGTGTTCGGAGTGAAGTGGCTCGCGCCGTTCAGCTCCAGGTACGCCTTGTCGAGGGAGCCGGGCAGGCTCTCGTAGAAGGGCTCCGAGTGCGAGCCGACCGGGGCGATGCTGTCGCCGTCGGCGCCGACGAGGAGCGTGGGCGTGCGCAGCTCAGGCCAGCTCTTGTCGAGGTTCCAGCCGGTCAGCGGGATCGCCGCCTGGAGCGCGGGACGGCTCTTGGCGGCCTCCAGGGAGCCGCCGCCACCCATGGAGTGGCCCATGACGCCGAGTCTGCTGCCGTCGATCCGGCCGCGTACGGTGCTGCGCTCGGTCAGGTAGTCCAGCGCGGCCAGCAGTTGGCGGCCCCGGCTGGCGGGCTGGTCGACCGTGGAGAGGGTGTCGATGGTGAAGACGACGAAGCCCTGCGAGGCGAGCCGCGGGCCCAGCCAGGAGATGGACGACTGGGTGCCCGTGTAGCCGGGCGAGATCGCGACGGCACCGAACGTGCCGTCACTGGTCGACGTCGGGTAGTAGATGGTCCCGCCGCCGAAGCCGCTGACGCTCAGGGACGACACGCGCGCTTCGGACACGGAGTAGTGGCCGCGCGACGCCTCGATGCTCGACACGGTCGGCGCCGGGCCACGCTCGTACGGGTTGTCCGCGGCGCCCGCGCTGCCCGTCTGGGCGGTCATCAGGCCGCCCGCGGCCAGCAGGGCGGCGAGGCCGGCCCGCAGGAGGCGGGTGCGGGTCCGGTTTCCGCCGGGGGGTGGCGTGGTGGCGGTGATGGTCTGGGTCTCGTTGCTGGGCTGCTGCACGACGGTGGGTTCCTTTCGGGGGAAGGCGTCTGTCGGCAGCGGCCACTGTCCGGGCGATCCCATGCCGTGCGCATCGGCGAAATCACCGGTCTTCAACCATCGCCGTCACTCGACCGGGCGTACGGAGCGATGGAGGCGAGGTCCGGCGCGAGGGGCACGGCCCGGCCTGAGAGGACCGCCGTCCGTACGGCCGGCGGTCCGTCTTCTCCCGGGTCGCCCGGAAGGCGGGCACGTGCGGCCGAAGGGACGATGAGCCGGACAGTCCGGCAGACCCTGCGAGGTGGTAGCTGTGGAGACAAGAGCGGTGATCTCGGAGTTCCTCGGTACGTTGCTCCTGGTCTTCTTCGCCGTGGGGTCGGCGGTGCTCGCCGTGGAGTACATCGGCACCCTCGGCATCGCGCTGGCCTTCGGTTTCACGCTGCTGGCCCTCGCCTACACGCTCGGCCCGATCTCGGGTTGTCACGTGAACCCCGCCGTCACCCTCGGCATGCTCTGCGCGCGCCGCATCGACGTCCGCACCGCCGTCACGTACTGGGTCGCCCAGATCGTCGGCGGCATCATCGGCGCGGCCCTGCTCTTCCTGCTGGCCAAGCAGGTGCCGGGGCTGCGGACGAGCGGCTCCTTCGGCAGCAACGGCTACGGCGACAGGTCGGCGGTCGGCATCAACATCGGCGGCGCCTTCCTCGCCGAGATGGTGCTGACGTTCCTGCTGGTGTTCGTGGTCCTCGGGGTCACGCACCGCGTGGCGGTCACCGGCTTCGACGGGCTGCCGATCGGCATCGCGCTGGCCGTCATCCACCTGGTCGGCATCCCGCTGACCGGTACGTCCGTCAACCCCGCGCGCAGCCTGGGTCCGGCCCTGTTCGCCGGGGGAGGGGCCCTGACGCAGCTCTGGCTGTTCATCCTGGCGCCCCTGGTGGGCGGCGTGCTGGCCGCGCTGATGCACCACGTGACGCATCCCGTGGGCGAGGAGCGCGTCATCGCGGACAAGGCGTCCGCGGCCTGAGCGGGACGGCTTCCGCGCGGGACGGCTTCCGTGCGGGACGGCTTCCGTGCGGGGCGGGCACGTGGGTGGTGCGGCGTGACGCGCACACCACCCACGGCCCCGCGGCCGCCGTTCCACGGGCAACGGCGGCGGCGGCGGCCTCAGCGGCGCCGACCCCGCTGGGACACGCAGGCCGCGGGGTCACGGCGGGCCTGCGGCCGCGTGACGGTGACCGGCACGGCGGGCTGTCACGTACTTCCGCAGGAACGGGCTCCATGGATGCGGCGGACGGACAGGAATCTCATCGGATTCCCGGCCGGTTCTCTCAAGCAGCAGGGCGGGCCTCAAGAAGCGGCAGTCTCAAGAAACAGGCGCCTCAAGAAGCAGGCGCCTCAAGAAGCAGGCGGAGGCGGTGCATGCCGCGCCGCGCGTGGCTCTTGACCGTGCCCAGCGGCCACCCCGTCCGCTCGGCGATCTGCGGCTGGGTGAGGTCCTCGTAGAACGCCAGGCACAGCACCGTCCGCTGCGGCACCGACAGCCTCGCCAGCTCCCGCGTCAGCAGCACCCGGTCGACCACGGTATCCATGCCCTCGTCCCCGGCGTGGTGCGCGAGGTACCGCGCTCCCGCGTACTCGACGAGTGCCGCCCTGCGGGCACGCGCGGCCAGGGTGTCCGCGATCTTCCGCCGTGTGATGCCCGTCAGCCAGGCCATGGGGCTGCCGAGTTCGGGGCGGTACCCCCGCCGGCCGCGCCACGCGGCGAGGAAGACCTGCTGCGTGACGTCCTCCGCCTCACGGCTGTCGCCGAGAGCCCGCCGGGCCAGGGCGTACACGCGCGGCCCTCCCCGGCGGTACAGCGTGACGAGGCACGACTCGTCACCGCGGGCAAGGCCCGAGGCCAGTTCCGCCTCCGTGTCCGGCACCTCGGCGGGCCGCGGTGACACCGCTGTACTCATCGACGCTCCGTCAGCTCCTCGGACCGGTCGGCAAAAGCCGCCATTACGGTCATGACCGGGCAGGCGCACCGCGGACCCGGCCGCGGCGGGGACATCTTCGGAACAGCCGTGATCACGCGGCAACTTGCGTCGGTCGTGCGTCGTATCGTGGGCGGATGGATGAGTCAGGGGGGCGCGAGGACCACGCCCGGCGACGTCCGGGGGACGGTGGTCCCGAGGGCACCGGGGTCACCACCGGCGCGCTGGCGAGGCGGCTCGGGGTGTCACCGACGACGCTGCGGACCTGGGACCGCAGGTACGGCCTCGGCCCCGCCCGGCGGGAGCCCGGCCACCACCGCCGCTGGACCGAGCGGGACGTGGCCATGGTCGAGGAGATGGGCCGGCTCACCGCCGCCGGGGTGCCGCCCGCCGAGGCCGCGCACGCGGCGCTGAAACTGGCCGGCGAGGCGCTGTCCGTGCCGGTGCCGGGACCCCGGCGGGCACGCCGTACCCGGCCCTCGTCACCGGAGATGTTCATACGGCAGCGCAAGGGCCTCTCCCGCGCCGCCGTACGCCTCGACGCGCCCACGGTGCAGGAGTTGCTGACCGGCGCGGTGGAGCGGCACGGCCTCGTCGACGCCTGGCACGAGGTGATCATGCCGACGCTGCACGCGGTGGGCCGCAAGTGGGAGGAGTCCGGCGACCGGTACGTGGAGGTCGAGCACCTGCTGTCCTGGCAGGTCTCCCGCACCCTGCACCGCTGCGCCGCGGCCCCCGTCGCCCCGTCCGCCGCGGCCCCGCTGCTCCTGGCCTGCGTCCCCGGCGAGCAGCACTCGCTCCCGCTGGAGGCGCTCAGCGCCGCCCTGGGCGAACTCGGCGTACCCCAGCGCATGTTCGGCGCGGCCGTGCCCGTCGAGGCGGTCTCCGCCGCGGTCCGCAGGACGGGCCCGCCGGTCGTCTTCCTCTGGTCGCAGGCCCGGTCCACCGCGAGCGTGCCGCTGGCCCGGCACCTGGCCGACCTCCGCTGGGGCGTGCGGGGCGCGAGGGGCGGGCCCGTCGTCATGCTGGGCGGACCCGGTTGGGCGGGGCCCGCCGTGCGCGGAACACTGCGGCCGAACAGTCTGCGCGAGGCGTTGGCCCAGATCGCGAAAGCGCGCGCGGAACCGCACAACACCGCTGGCCACGAAGGCACGTGAGGCGCGAGGCCGGTCAGCACCCTTGACACGTGCGTACGGTTTCGCGACCTTTGAGCGCCGCCGCGCAGTTCGCATCGGTCGCCGACCCTGGCACGGGCGTACGCGCGTAGCGGCATGGAATCCGGAGGTCCGGCAGGACGCGGCAGCGTCGACGGGGGGAGCGGTCGCCCATGCGATCCCACAGCAACGGTCCATACGCCGTAGTGACCGGCGGCGCGCACGGCTCGCCCTTCGTGGAGCGTGGGGAAGGGCGGCTGATCTGAGGTGCGCATCACCCTCCACAGGCCCGACGGCCTGAGCCCCTCGGTCCGCTCCGCCTGGCACCAGGCGATGGACGAGTCGCCCGAGTACGCGAATCCCTTCCTGGCGCCCGAGTTCGCGGAGGCCGTCGGCCGCCACCGCGGCCGCTCACTGGTGGCGGTCCTGCGGGAGAACGACCGGCCGGTCGGCTTCCTCCCGTACGAGCGCAACTCCTTCGGTGTCGGCCGGGCCATCGGCCTCGGTCTCTCCGACTGCCAGGCCCTCGTGCACCGCCCCGGGGTCATCTGGGACACGGAGGAACTGCTGCGGGCCTGCGGCCTCTCCGTCTTCGAGTTCGATCACCTCGTGGAGGAGCAGAAGCCCTTCTGCGGATACGTCACGGGGACGTTCGCCTCACCCGTCCTCGACCTGAGGCCCGGCGACGGGGACTACGCGCGGTGGCTGCGCGGAGCGTATCCGAAGCTCGCCAAGACGACGCTGAAGAAGGAGCGCCGCCTGGGGCGCGACATCGGCGAGACGCGGTTCGTCCACGACGAGCGCGACCCGCGGGTACTGCGCACGCTGATGCGCTGGAAGTCCGCCCAGTACCGCAGGACGGGGCGCATGGACCGCTTCGCGCGGCCCTGGATCGTCGACCTGGTGGACCACCTCTTCCAGGTCCGCGAGGAGCACTTCGCCGGTGTGCTCTCCGTGCTGTACGCCGGTGACCGCCCGGTGGCCGCACACTTCGGGCCGACGTCGCGCACCGTCTTCGCGGCCTGGTTCACCGCGTACGACCCCGAACTGAGCTACTACTCGCCCGGCCTGATGATGCACCTGCGGATGGCCGAGGCCGCGGCCGCGCGCGGGGTGCGCCTCATGGACATGGGCCGCGGCGACAAGCAGTACAAGGACTGGCTCAAGACCCGCGAGCTGCGCGTCGGCGAGGGCTTCGCGACGCGGCCCCACCCGGTGGCGGCGGCGCACCGCATGTGGCGCAGACCGGTGCGTGGCCTGCGGAACACGGTCCTCGCCCACCCCGAGCTGCGGGAACCGGCCGACCGGCTCCTGAAGGCGGTCGGCACCCTGCGCACATCGAGCCGGCCGGGCCCCGCGGACCGGCCGCTCCGCACACGCTGAGCACGTCTTCTCCACGGGCCGGCCGTCCCGAGCACGGCCGGCCACGCTCGACGCCCCCGAGAGGCCGGACCTCTCCCGGGCGACCCCATCCACGGCGATGCAGCGGAAGAGGCGGGATGCCCGTGCCGTACGGATCACGGCTGGCCGAGGAGATGGCGCGGCGCCTCGGGCGCGAGTGCGTCTACACGCCGTCGGCCCGCCTCGCGCTCTACCTGGCACTGCGGCGCTGGTGCCGGCCGGGCGCGCGGGTGCTGATGTCACCCGTCAACGACGACGTGATCCTCTTCGTGGTCCTCGCGGCGGGCCTGCGCCCCGTACAGGCCCCGGTCTCCGCCTGGGACGGCAACATCGACCCGGCCGCCGTCCCCGAGTCGACGTGGCGCGACGTCGACGCGGTCCTGACCACGAACCTGTACGGGGTGCCCGACCGCGTGGTCGAACTGCGCGAGCGCTGCGACCAGTTGGGCATCCCCCTGTTCGAGGACGCGGCGCACGCCATCGGCACGCGCGTCGACGGCCGGCCGATCGGGACGTTCGGCAGGGCGGGCGCGTTCAGCCTGTCCAAGCACGTGGCGGCGATGGCCGGCGGCTTCCTCGCCGTCGAGGACGCGCGCACCCGGCGGGAGATGGAGCTCCTGCGCGACGAGCTCCTGACGCCGCGCCGCCTGCGCCACGACCTGGCCGCCACGCTGCGCCCGCTGGCCCGCTCGGCCGTGCGCTCCGCGGGGCTCGTGCGCCCGGTGTGGCGGACGATGCAGCGCCTGGGCCTCCTCGAACGCGACGCCATCCGCATGGACCTGCGCCCGGGACAGCTCGCGCGGTCGGCGCACCGGGCGCCGAGCCTGGCCGCGTACGAGTCATGGGTCCGCGTCGACCTGCACGGCTTCCGCGCGCGGCACGGCACGCTGGTCCGCGGCCAGGTGAAGCTGCGCCTGGACCGGCTGGAGGGCGACCTCGCCCGCCGGCGCATCGGCGTCTCGCTGCTCGGCGCCACCGCCTGGGCCGGCCAGGCGCTGCGCGACCGCTCGGCGCGGGGCGGCCCGCTGCCGCTCTTCCGCGTCCCCCTCCTGGTCCACGACCGCGACGCCCTTCTCTGCCGCCTGGTGGACCACGGGCTCGTCTGCGGCTACGTGTACGACCCGCCGCTCGACGACTACGCGGGCGCCGAGTTCGTCGAGCCCTCGCCCGATCCCACGGCGGCCCGCTGGTTCGCCGCGCACGCGCTGCCGGCCGATCCGCTCCTGGCCCGCCAGGTCATCAACGCGCTGACGAAGGAGCGCGCCCGGCCCACGCACCCGCAGATCCCGCTTCCCTCCGTCCTTACTGGCGGGTAATGTCATGGGCCGAGGAACGGAGTACTCCATGGCCCGCACGTTCACCGTGTCCCGCAGCATCGTGGTCGAAGCGCCGCCTTCGCTGGTGTACGAGCAGGTCAGCCGCCCCGCGCAGATGGGGCGGTGGAGTCCGGAGAACCTGGGCGCGACCGTCGCCGACGAGGCCGGGCCCGCCCGGGTGGGCCAGGTCTTCGTGGGGCACAACAAGCGCGGAGCCGCCCGCTGGACCACCCGGTGCACGGTGACCGAGGCGGACCCGGGCAAGCGCTTCGCCTTCCGCGTCCACGCGATCGGTTTCAAGCGCCCGCGCCTGCGTGGCCCCATCGCCACCTGGGAGTACCGCTTCGAGGAGACCGAGAGCGAGAGCGGGACCGAGAGCGGGCAGGGGGCGCCGGGCCCGGCGACACGGGTCACCGAGACCTGGACGGACGACCGGCGCTCGTGGCCCGCCTTCGTGGCCAACACCTTCGACCGGATCGCCACCGGCGGACACACGTTCGCCGCCTTCCAGGTCCGCAACATCGACCGGACCCTGCGCAACCTCAAGCGGGAGCTGGACGGCGCGGCCGGCCCCTGAGCCGGTGAGCGGGGCACGTGACCGAAAGGGTCCGCGCCACGCCGTGGGGTGTTGCCCCCGCCCTCGCGGTGCGCGAGTGTGCTCTGCCATGGACTGTGACCGCAGCGCCGCCGCGTTGCCTCTGTCTCGTCGTCAGCTGATGGTCGCCACCGGGGCCGGCGGGGCGCTCGTGGCGCTGGGCGCCGTCCCTGCCCCCGCCCGCCCGCGGACCGGCGTCCCCCTCTCCTTCACCCGCGTCACCAACGGGGCGGCCACCCTCCCCTCCGGCGGCGGCAGGCTCGTCGCCGAGGCGCAGGCCATGCTCTGGTCAGTGCCCCGCACGGGCGGCGAAGCCGTGCCGCTGACCTCCCCGGAGCTCGATCCCAACCGGCCCACGCACTCACCGGACGGCGGCCTGATCGCGTTCGGGGCGTACCGGGACGGCGGCTTCCACATCTGGACGGTGCGCCCGGACGGCACCGGGCTGCGCCGCCGCACCGGGGGGCCCTGGGACGACCGGGGCCCCGCCTGGTCGCCCGACGGCACGCGCATCGCCTTCGCGTCGGAGCGGGGCGGCGACCCCGTGAAGGGCGGCCCGTACCGTATCCACGTCCTCGATCTCGCCAGTGGCGACATCACCCGCGTGACCGGCCTGCCGGGCCAGGAGGGCCCGCTCCAGGACGACCGGTGGGAGGACTTCGACCCCACCTGGTCACCGGACGGCAAGCGCATCCTGTTCGTCCGCGGGAGGACCGTCGCCGTGCCCCAGGGCACCGCCCTCGAAGCCCGTACCGTCGCGGCGGTCGCCGCCGGGGGAGCGGGCCCCGTCACCACCGTCCGCACCGAGACCGCCGCCGCCCAGGTGATGACCCCGGCCGTCGCCGCCGGCGGCGGCCGCCTGGCCTATCTGCGCGTCACCGCCGCGCCCCACGCCTCCTGCACCCTCGTCGTCGACGGCACCCCTGTCGCCCTCGACGGCGACGTCGCCCCCGTACCGCCGCGCTGGACCCCGGACGGCAGGCTGCTGCTCACCGTGGACGGCCGCTTCACCCTCGTACGACCGGACGACCCCGGCACGGCCGAGACGATCCCGTTCGACGCCACCGTGCCGGTGGACCGCCCCCGGTACCGGGTGAAGGAGTACGACCTGGGCCTCGGCCGCGGCGGTCCGGTGCGCGGCATCCACCTGCCCGCGCTCTCGCCGGACGGACGGCGGATCGCCTTCGCCGCGCTCAACTCCCTCTGGCTCGCGGACACCGAGGGCGGCAGAGGGCCCCGGCGACTGCGCAGATCGGCCCCCACCGCCTACCTGCTCGGCCCCACCTGGGCCAGGGACGGCACGTCACTCGTCTACGCCGACGACCGCGACGGGCTGCTCGGCGTGTACCGGCACGACCTGGCCACCGGCACCGAGACACCGCTCGCCACCGGCGGCCGGGTCCACCCCGTGCTCTCGCCCGACGGAAAGCGGCTCGCCTGCCTCGACCTGACCGGAAAACTGATCGTCCGCGACCTGGCCGACGGCACCGAACGCACACTCGCCACCCCGCTCGGCGGGGGAGGACTGCCCGGCAGACCGAGCTGGTCGCCCGACGGCCGGTACCTCGCCCTCTGCGACCGCAACCGCCTCAACTTCCGCTTCCGCGAGGGCTACAACCTCATCCGCGTCGTCGACACCACCACGGGCGAGGACCGGCTGCACGCCGTCGCCCCGCACACCTCGCTCGCCGACCGGTACGACTCCGGGCCCGTCTGGTCGCCGGACGGCCGCCACATGGCGGTGATCGTGGACTCCGCGCTGTGCGTCCTGCCCGTCACAGCCGACGGCACCCCGCGCGGCGGACCGCGCACCCTCACCGACGAACCGGCCGACCACCCGTCCTGGTCGGGCGACTCACGCACGCTCCTCTACCTGTCGGGCACCCGGCTGCGCACGATCGAAGCGGACGGCGGCCGTCCGCGGACGGTCCCCGTGACCCTGAACAGCCGCAGGCCCGCCCCCGACGACATGGTGGTGCACGCCGGGAAACTGTGGGACGGGACGGGGGAGGGAACCCGCGATGACATCGACATCATCGTCCGGGACGGCCGTATCCGGGCGGTCGAGCCGCACCGGGCGCGCAGGGGCACGCGGTCCGAACGCCGTATCGACGCCTCGCGGCGCACGGTCGTGCCCGGCCTCTGGGACAGCCACACCCACCCCTGGCAGAGCACGTACGGGGGCCGGCAGACGGTCGGCCAGTTGACCTACGGCATCACCACGGCGGTGTCGCTCGGCGGGTTCGCCTTCGAACAGGCGCGCGTCAGGGAAGCCGTGGCCTCGGGCGAGCTCGCGGGACCGCGCCTGCTCACCTCGGGGGAACTGCTGGACGGCGCCCGCGTCGCGTACAGCATGGGCCGGGCCCACACGAGCAGGGCGGGCCTGCGCCGGTCGCTCGAACGGGGCGCCGCGCTGGACTGGGACTTCGTCAAGACCTACGTACGGGCGCCGGGGTGGGTGATGCGGGAGGCCGCGCGTTTCGCCCACGAGCGCCTGGGGGTGCGGTGCGGCGGGCATCTGCTGTCGCCGGGCGTCCAGCTCGGCCAGGACCTGACGACACATCTCCAGGCGACGCAGCGGGCGGAGTCCGGCCACGCGGTGACCGCTTCGGGCAAGGCGTGGGACGACGTCCTGGCCGTCTACGGCACGGGCTTCGCCCTGATCGCCACGCCCTTCACCTCGGCGCCGCTGCTCGGCGCGGACCCCGGCCTCGCGGAGGATCCGCGGGTCACGGTGGTGATGCCACCGTGGGACGCCGCGCAGATCAAGGCCGCGGCGGGCGTCCCGCCGACCGCCGCGCAACTGGCCACGCTGCGCACGGAGACCGACATCTACCGCCGCGTCCTGGCCGCGGGCGGCCTGGTGGCCCTCGGCACGGACCAGCCCCTGGTCCCGGTGGGCCTCGCACTCCACCTGGGCCTACGGGCCCTGCACCGCGGCGGCCTGTCCCCGGCAGCCGCCCTGCGCATGGCGACGGTGCTGCCGGCCAGGGTCTTCGGCCTGGACGCGGAGCTGGGCACGGTGGAGCCCGGCAAGCTCGCCGACCTCACGGTGGTGGACGGCGACCCGTTCACCGACTTCGCCACGCTGGTACGCACGACGGACGTCGTACGAGCCGGAGCCCACCACAGCACCAAAGACCTCCTGACGGCCTTCACCCCCCACAAACGCCAGCCGCCCCCACCGGAGGGCTGGCTGGAAACATCCCGAGAAATGCGAAGAGACGGCTGCTGCGACCCCCTTTGAGACCGGTTGTTCGGGGGCGCGGGGAACTACGCAAACGGCAAGCGAGGCCAGGGCGAGCACCCACCCGCCCCTAACGAAGCCGCCGCCGCCCCCGCCCAAACCGCCAAGGCAACGCCGCAGCCAACCGCACCTCCGCCTCCACCCCCCGCGGCGCCGCCACAGCCCGCAGCTCCGTCACAGCCCCCTCCGCCAGTTCCCGCAGCACCGCCCCCGGACACGCACCGGACGTGAGCGTCAGCGTGACCCGCACCCGCAGCCGCCGGGGGCGGCCACGCAGCACGACTCGCGCGTCGGCCACGCCAGGCACCGCACGGGCCCGCTCCGCCACCGCGGCGGCCAACGCGGAGCCCGACAGCGTGACACCCCCCTGCCCGAGCGCCAGCTCACGCAGGCGCCCCGTCCGCAATTGACCCACGGCCCACCACAGGAACAGCAGCACCCCGAGGCAGAGCGCGGCGATCACCACAGGCGTCCACCACCCCCGGTCGCGCCACCGCCCGAGGGCTTCCTCGCCGAGCCACACCCGGTCGGCCGGAAGCCGGGGCCAGCCGGCGGGCAGCCGGTCCCGTACGAGATCCGTCACGGAGGCCAGCGCCGCACCCGCGACCACCAGGGCGGCCGCCAGCACGAACAGCGCCCCCCGGTTGGTGCCGTTACGCAGTCCGCTCATCGGCGGTACCCCCTCCCGCAGTCGAAGCCGGTACGGCGGCCTGCGGCTCCGGCGGCGCGCTCCAGGCCGGTTCGGTGCGCACCCGGACGCGGACTCGCAGAGGCCGCGCCAGGCCGCACGCGGCCACCGCCTCCTCCGCCGCCTCGACCACGGCCACGCGAACGGTCTCCCGCGCGCCGAACCGCAGGCCCGCACGCACCCGGGCGCGCCGCCGGCCGACGTCGACCCGTACCGGGCCGACGCCCGGCACGTCCGACACGGCGTCCCGCACCAGCAGGGCGACGGCACGCCGGTCGAGGGACGCCCGCACGCCCACCGGCGCCGCCAGGGGAAGCCGCCCGCGCAGACCGGGCGTGACGGCGAGGACCAGCAGCCACACGCCGAGCACGATGAGCCCGACGGCGACCACCAGGCCGGGCCACGCCGCGCTGTCGGGACCGTGGGCGGACAGCCACTCCACGGACCGCGTCCGCCACCGCGCGGGCGCCCGCCCGGCCGCGTGCACGGAGACGACGTCGTAGAGGAGCAGCCCGCAGACCGCGGCGAAGAGGAAGGCCGGCACGGCGACGGGCGTCCGCCGCTCGGACCACGGCCTGCGCGAGCGGAACTCACCCGCCCGACCCGCCTCGACGGACGTCTCCCGCGACCGCTGCTCCGCCCGTTCCCGTACCCGCAGCTCCCGCACCCGTACGCGGGCCGACGGCACGGCGAGCCCGGTGAGCAGCGCCGTGCGGTCGGCGACGTGCGACCGTACGCGTTCGCCCGCCTCGTCGAGCACGGCGGGGTAGGGCAGGCTCACCGTGACACCGACCCGGGCCCGGCGGCCCCGCACGGCGGCGGAGCCCCGGCCGACCTGGACCTCTCCAGGGCCGAGGGCCTCGGTGGCAGCCCGCTCGGCGATGCGGCGCACCGCGCGGTCGGCCACGGTCGTCGAGCCGCGCTCCGCCGCCGGGGCGCTCATCGGCCACCCCGGCCACGGCCGCCGAGGAACTCCCGTATGTCCGTGCCGTCGTCCACGAGACGTCCCACGACGAAACCGACCGCGCCGAGCGCGGCCACCAGGAGGAAGGCACCGAAGCCGCCGAACCAGCCGGCGAACCCCAGAGCCATCCCGGCGATCATGCCTACCAGAGCTGTGTTCACCACTCACCTCTCACCGCGGAACCCCGCGACATCGGAACAGGAAGGGCCGGGCGGGGGCTACTCCACCCGTGCGTCGCCCGTCGAGTCCGCGGTCTCGTCGCCGGGCAGCCGCACGTCGTTGACCGCGACGTTCACCTCGACGACCTCAAGGCCCGTGATCCGCTCCACGGCGGCGATGACGTTCTCGCGGACGTCGTGGGCGACGTCGGTGATCGGCACGCCGTACTCGACGACGATGTCCAGGTCGATGGCGGTCTGCCGCTCGCCGACCTCGACCTTCACGCCGCGCCCGACGTTGGGCCGGCCGCCGGGCACACGGTCGCGGACCGCGCCGAGCGTGCGGGAGAGCCCGCCGCCCATGTCGTACACGCCGGGGATCTCGCGCGCCGCCATTCCGGCGATCTTCACAACCACCACGTCGGCGATGGAGGTCTTGCCGCGCGTCGCGGCCGGCTCGGACGGGCCGGTGCCGCCGGTCACGGTGGTGCTGCCCGCGCTCTTCTGCGACGTGTCGGTGCGACCGATGTCGCCGGAGGCCGAGGCCGAGGTCGTGCTCGTGGTCGCGTTCGAGTGAATGTCCTGAGTCGCCATGACGGCTGCTCCTCGTCGTCGGAGTTGTTCGGCTGCGTCGTTCGGTGGGTTCGGTGCCCGCTCGTGTCACGGATGCGTCTGCCCGCGCCCACTCTCTTCTGTCCGACACGGATGCGGGAACGTCGTTACGCGCCTCGGAGAGTTTTTTCGCCGCGGCGGGTAACGTGCCCTCGCCGCGTAACGCGGACCGCCTTCCATGTGTCGTAGGAGCACGACCTGGACGAGAGGAGCCGCGTGTGCCCGGGGACCGGGGCAGAGTGCCGGAGGACGAAGCGGACGCGTCCGCACGGCGCCACGACGGATTGCTGGCGGTGCGCGCCGGGGAAGGCGACGAAGAGGCCTTCGAGGAGCTGATGCGCCGCCATGCCCCCGCTCTGCTGCGGCTCGCGACGCGGCTGCTCGGAAGCCGGACGGAGGCCGAGGACGCCGTACAGGAGTCGTTCGTGAGCGCTTGGCGCAAGCTGCCGGAGTTCCGCAGGGACGCGCGGTTCAGCACGTGGATACACCGCATCGTCACCAACCGGTGCCTGAACGTGCTGCGCTCGCGCAGGCCCTCCGTCGACCTGGAGGGCGTGCCCGAACCCCAGGCGCCCGAACACGTGGCGTCCCCGGCCAGAGTGGCCGAATCCCACGCCGCCGCGGCCGATCTGTCCAGGGCGATGGCGGGGCTCTCACCGGAACAGCGCGTCTGCTGGGTGCTGCGCGAACTCAACGGCCTCGCCTACGAAACCATCGCCGAGTCCGTCGGCATCAGTCCGGAGGCGGTGCGCGGCCGCGTCTTCAGGGCACGGCGCTATCTCACGGAGGCGATGGCCGCATGGCGGTGAACGAGGGGACAGGACCGGGCGGCGGGCACGGCGCTGCCGGCGGGAGCGGCCCGGAGCATGACCGGGCGGAACGGGAGCTGCTGCCCTGCGGCAGGGAACTGTGGAGCGTCTGGGAACGCCACGAGACCGGCGAGCCCGATCCCCACGCCGCCGGTTGCCCGCACTGCACCGAGGCGCTGAACTCCCTGCGGCGCCTGGAGGACGTCGTGGCCACCGCGCGGGACACGGACCCCGCGGCGGCCGAGCCGGACGCCTCGGCGCTGGTGGGCCGCGTCATGGACGTGGTCCGCCTCGAACTGCGGCCGGGCCGCACGCTGCCGCTCGGCGAGGACGACGAGGACGCCTGGATCGTGGAGGCCGCCGCGGCCCGGGTGATCCGTGCGGCGGCCGAGACGCTGCCGGGGGTACGGGCGGGCAGTTGCCGCATCGAGGCCGTGCCCGACCCGATGCCCGACGCGGCTCCGGCGCGGCGCTTGAGGCGTGGCCCCGTCGTCATCCGCCTGGCGGTGGAGGTGGCGCTCACCTGGGGTCTCCAGGAGGTCGCGGACAAGGTGCGCCACCGGGTCCTCGAAGCCGCCGACGCCGAGCTCGGCATGCGGGTCGTCTCCGTCGACGTGACGATCGCGGACATCATCGACGACAGTGACCCCATCGACGACAGCGACATCATCGACGACAACGAGGAGCGGCCGTGACCGAGCGACTGGCCTCCGGTGAGCTGACCGAGGCCGTGGGAAGGGCGGTGCTCGCCACCCCCGGGGTCGCGTTCCTGCGGCCGGGCCTCGCCCAGCTCATCCGCGCCTCGAAGGCCCTGGCCCGGGTGCGCCCCGGCAGCGGCGCGTCGGACAGCCCCTCGTACGCCTCAGGTGTGCGGGTGACGCGGGACAGGGGGAGCTGGCAGGCCGATGTGCACGTCGTGCTGCGCCGCGGCCACCGGGCCGTGGACGTGACCCGGGAGGTGCGCGCCGCGGTCGTCGGCGCCGTGCGGCAGGCGACGGGGGCGACGGACGACCCACGGGTCACGGTGACCGTGACGGGGCTCGTCTGACACCCCCGCGGCTCGCGCGTCAGGCGGGGAACTCCATCAACGCCACCGGGTCCGAGGTCGGCTTCGGTGAGCCGCCCTCCGGTTCCAGCGTGATCCCCATGCCGACCGCCCGGCCGACCGAACCGTCCATCAGCATGGCCTCGGTGTCCTTTCCGGGGTCCATCAGACCGGCCGGGCGCATGGACCCGTCGTCGTTGAACCACAGCTGGTAGACCTTGCCCCGCGGCGGCTTCGGCAGGTTCGTCGCCACGAACGCGGCCCGGTCGCGGGCGGCGGAGACCACGACGGTGCCGCTGGCTCCGTCGGCGAGCCTGCCCGTACGGGCCTTCGCGTCCGGTGCGGCGAGGACCGCCGCCAGCTCCTGGGCCCGCGCCTGTGTCCGCTGGACCGCCTCGCGGGCGTCCTCGGCGCGCTGATGCTGCCAGACGGCGGTGCCGCCGAACACCGTCGCGGCGGCGACGCAGGCGGCCAGCGCCCACCGGGTGGCGCCGCGCACCCGCCGCGGCGCGGTGCCCGGCCCCGACGGGGCTTCGGGGCGCGGGACCTCCTGGCGGACCGTGGCGATGCGCGCGAGCACGTCGTCCTTCATGGCGCGCCGGGGCGCGGCGGCCAGGGCGAGACCGAGCCGGGCCGCGGTCTCGCCCAGTTCCCGCACCTCCTGGGCGCAGGCGGGGCAGACGGCCAGGTGCCGCTCGACCGCCGCGCGTTCGGCGTCGTCCAGCGCGTGCGTGACGTAGGCGCCCGTCAGGGTGTGCGGGTCGTCGGAGATGGTCATGCGTTCACCCCCAGGCAGTCGCGGAGGCGGATGAGTCCGTCCCGCAGGCGGGTCTTGACCGTGCCGAGCGGCAGGGCGAGGAGTTCGGCCACCTGGCGGTACGTCAGGCCGCGGTAGTAGGCGAGGGTCACCGACTGCCGCTGCACCTCCGTCAGGGTGCGCAGGCAGCGGCGCACCTGCTCGCGTTCGAGCCGTGTCTCCACCTGCTCGCTGACCTCGTCGAACTCGGGGGAGTGGTCGAGGAGCGCGGCCCTGTGGTCGCGGGCGGCCGAGGCCTCCGCCGACCTGACCCGGTCCACCGCGCGCCGGTGGGCGAGCGTGAGGACCCAGTTCATCACCGTTCCGAGGTCGGAACGGTAGCGGGGCGCGGTGCGCCACACCTCCACGAGGACCTCCTGGGCGACCTCCTCCGACTGGGCGTGGTCGCGCAGGACGCCGCGTACGACGCCAAGGACGGGTCCTGCCACGGCGTCGTAGACACCGGAGAAGGCCTCCTGGTCGCCGCGCGCGACCAGGGCGACCAGCTCTCGTAGATCGGGCCCCGGTGGTGTTCGGGTGCCGATGTGCACGACTTCTTTCACGCGGTGCTCCTCCGGGACACGGATCGCGGTACGTCTGTGATCCGTAGCCGTCGGCGCCGCGGATTGGTCCGGCGTCCGGACGATTCCGACCCAGTGTCGGCCCCCGGCGCCCGCCCCGCCACCGCCGGCGCTGTTGCCGTTCGGTGACATGCGGGACAGAGCTGTGACGTGCGGGAGGGCAACGTGTCCGGGGTCCGGCGGGTCGTAAGGGATGTCAGATCAAAAGGGCGGATATGTTCGCCCGAAAAGGGCCTGACGACCTGAGACCCGACGATCCGAGACCCGACGACCTGAGACAAGACCTGACGACCTGGGGGAATCGATGAAGACGAGCATGCGTGTGAACAAGGGCCTGGTCGCCGCGGCAGCGGTGGCGGCGACGGCCGGTGTCGCCGCCGGGACGGTACCGGCTTCCGCGGCCGGTACGCCCCGCTTCCTGGCACCTTCCCAGCTTCCGCCGCATCCGACGTCCGCCTGGACCGCGGGACCGGTCACGGCGGGGCAGCCCGACCCGCTGCCGATGTGCGTCGGCGAGGCGCTCCCGTCCACGTCCGTGCACCGCGCCTACCGCACCGACCTGGACACCGGCGCCCTGCAGGTGACGGTCGTCGAGAGCAGTGAGCGGCGGGCCAAGGACTACGCGGCCCTGCTGCGCACCAAGCTCGACGGTTGCGCGAAGAAGGTGATGGAGGAGAACCCCGACATCACCGCGGAGCAGAAGTACTACGGCAAGCTGAACGTCGAGGAGGGCGCGTACGTCTACGGCGTCCACACGGAGGCCATCTGGGGCGCCTCCGACATCAACATGTTCTCGGTGGGCCGTGACGGCAACACCGTGACGCTCGTGCAGTGGGGCCAGATGGGTGGCTTCGCCGACGCCCAGGTCGCCGACTTCAAGAAGACGACCGTCACGGCGGTGAACAAGCTCTACTGATCAACGGCGTACGCACACGGCCGCCGGTCCGGGGCCGACGTCGTTCCAGGACTTTCTGCCCGCCCGGCAGGAGACGTCGGTCCCGCATGCCCCTCGTGACGCGGGGCACCCGATCCCCGCACGACACCGAGCGACCACAGCAGGAAGGAAAGGCAGCGTCATGGCTGAGAACACCCTGGACGGCCACCGCGTTCTGACGATCGTCTCCAACTACGGGATCGAACAGGACGAACTGGTGGTGCCGGTGGAGCACCTGCGCGACCGGGGCGCGCACGTCGACGTGGCCGCGGTCTCGGCGGAGGAGATCCAGACCCTCGTCGGCGACAAGGACCCCGGCAAGACGGTCCGGCCGGACCTGAAGATCTCGGACGCGGACGTGTCCTCGTACGACCTGCTCGTGGTGCCCGGCGGCACGATCAACGCCGACAACCTGCGGCTCGACGAGGACGCCGTGAACGCGGTCCGCACGTTCGCCCGTGCGGGCAAGAAGGTGGCCGCGATCTGCCATGGCCCGTGGCTGCTCGTCGAGGCCGACGTCCTGGCGGGCAAGACCCTCACCTCGTACGCCTCGGTCGCCACCGACATCCGTAACGCCAAGGGCACGTGGGTCGACAAGTCCGTCATGCACTGCGGCGCCGAGGACTGGGATCTCATCACCTCGCGCAAGCCGGACGACCTCAAGGACTTCTGCCGCGAGATCGACTCCACGCTCGGGGCGGCGGGCTGACGCGTCGCATCGGTGGCCGGGAGGAACTCCTCCCGGCCACCGGCGTGTGTCAGGACGATCTGCGCCGGAGCCGGTACGCGCCGAAGCCGCAGGCCGCGAGGACCAGCGCGACGCCCCCGGCCACGTAGATGCCGTCGTTGTCCTGTGATCCGCCGGTCCCGGCGCGCACGCCGCGGCCGGACCCGGCCGCTCCCACGGTGATGGTGTACGAGGATGTGGCGCCGCCCGGGCAGGCGACGCTCACCTCGTGGGTGCCCGGCCTGGCGTCGGAGCGGATGGTGCCGTTGCCGGTGTAGACGCGCGCCGATCCGGTGGACAGCGGGACGCTCCGCGTGAAGGCGTCGGAGGTGGCGGTGGCCGAGTCCGCGGTGCATCCGCCGTCGACGGAGACGATCACCGACTGGCCGGGCCTGCCGGGGCTCGGGGTGATCGACAGCGACGGCTGGGGGTCGGCCAGGGCCTGGGGCGCCACCACGGTGAACGCCGCCGCGGTGAGTGCGGCGGTGGTGAGAGCGGGACGGACGCGCATGGGAGGGGACCTCGATTCCTGCGCGGCCGGGAGCTTGCCGTCCCTGAGTGCTCCGCGCTGATCCTCATGCAAGGCGCAGTCGGCGTGTTCGGCGCGTCGGACGCGGCCACGCGGGGTAGCCGGGCGCGGCCCTCCGCGCGCGGGCCCGGATGCGGGTGTCCCGCCTGCGGGTTCTCAGTGCCGGGTTCTCAGTGGCGGGTTCTCAGTGGCGGGTCGGGTGCGCCGACCGCTGGGTCGGCAGGCCGAAGGGGCGGTGTGGTCGCGCGTGACCGGCGGACGCGTCGGCCCTGCGGTCCTGCGGGCGGGGCATCAGCAGCTCGTGGAAGAGCTCGTGCCCGGCGAGCATGGCGTGCCGCATGGCCTCGGGGTCGGTCTCGCCCGCGGCCGCGCGCCGCGCCGCCTCGTGCAGTTCGCGGCTGCCGTGGGCGTGCCGCGGACAGTGCAGGGAGAGGGCGTCGGCCTGGCGCTCACGCGACTCCGCGGGGAAGCCGCGCTCCACGGCGAGCCGGTTGAGCAGGGCGTTGGCCAGCGCCACCGTCTGTCCCGGAGCGTCGGCGAACCGCTCCTGCAACTCGGCCCACGCGGAGCTGTACCGCTCACGGGTCGGTGTGCTCAGCCCCTTGACGCGGAGGTTGCCGAAGCGCCGCAGGCGTTCACTGAGCTCGCGCTCGGCGGCTGCCGTGTCCCCCTTGTGCTCCGCCACCGCGCGGTCGAACTCGGGACCGAAGCGGCGCCGGAGGTCGTCGGTACTCGTCTGGTTCAGCGGGCGGGCGAGCAGCAGCGCAGTGATGATCGCCACGGCCACGCCCAGGATGGCCAGCATGCTTACGGACATGTGCCTGCCTTCCGCAGAGACTCCCTCAAGCGAGGCTTCAGCTACAGCGTGTAACCAAACGTACGGTAAATAAACGCGTTGAGTGACATTTCACTTCCGCTGCGTGGGTGATTCACCATCCCTGGCGGGCATCGCGCTTGGTGAAGCGGTGCCACCAGTGGTGCCGCCGGGGGTGGACGGCCCGGCCGAGCCTGCGCCCCAGGACGAGATAGCCGACCAGCGCGCCCGTGGTGTTGAGGATGACGTCGTCGATGTCGAAGGTCCGGCCGGTCACGAGGACGCCCTGCGCCAGCTCGACCAGGACCATGGTCACCGCCGTGGCCAGCGCCACCCTGAGCAGGCCGCGGGTGCGGGGCAGGAGCACGGGCAGCAGCATGCCGAACGGCACCCCGAGCAGGATGTTGCCGCCGATCTGCTTGACCGTGTCACGGAAACCCGGCTGCGCCAGGTAGTCCCGTATGGAGTCCCCGGGCGTGAGGTTGCTGTGGGTCAGCGTCACTGAGGCCGCCGACGGCTCCAGCGTGAGACGGGCAAGCACCACGGCGAAGGCGACCATGCCGACGAAGGCGACGAGCATCGTGGTCGCCCGCACCAGCGGCGGCAGCGGCGCCCTGCCCGGTTCGGGCTCGCCGGCGGTCTTTGCCGCGTCCTCGTGGCGATGTGAGCGTGCCGTGCGGCGTGTGCGTGCCATCATGCCTCCACCTCCAGGAAGGGCCGGCCTCCGAACCGTGGCGGTGCCTGTCGGACCGCGTGGCTCCGCCGGGCCGAGCCGATGATCAGCCGTGCACCATGCGTCGTACGTCGTCCACGTCCCCGCGGCACGTACGCAGTTGCTCGGCGCGCTCCCTCGCGAACGCGGCGCCGAGGCGGACGCGTCCGGCCCGGGTGACCCGCTCACCGGCGTCCACCAGGAGCGTCCGTTCCGTCTCGTCCGCGTAGTCGGTCACCGAGGTGACGAGTTCCGCCAGCCGGGCGTCCCAGGCGCAGGGGCTCCGCTCGTCGGCCTCCAGCAGGTCGAGCAGGGCCTCGGTGCCCTCACCGTGGCGGGCCACGCCGCGCCGGATCTGGCCGTTGTCGATGCCTCCGTACCGCAGGAGCGCGGGGTAGACCTCCGTCTCCTCGGCCCGTACGTGGGCGATGTAGAGCTGCGCGAAGTCCCGCAGGGCGTGGCGGTGTTCGGACGGGCCGCCGTGGCTCAACTGCCGCAGCAGGTCCTCCGCGATCCGGTGGTCCTTGAGGATCAGCTTGACTACGTCCTGCGAAGGGAACATCAAGTGCCTGCCTCTCTGGTCCGCTTCCCCGCTCCGATACCCGGCCCCGGCCACCTGATGCGCCGCATCAGCCGATCGGCGCAACACCGCCCACTTCGAGGAGGTGCCCGGTGAGGTCGGGGAGAGGGGCGCCGGAGGGTTCTCGCGGCGCTAGCATCAGACGCCGCTGACCTACGATGAAGGAACGGTTCCGCTGCCATGGCCGACGACGCCTGCCTGTTTCTGCTGCCCGCACGCCACCCTCTGATCGGGGCGCCCCTCGCCGCCGTCGGCGACCTGGAGTGCCGCGAGACCCCCGCTGTCCAGGGATGGCTGCACGCCCACGGGGTGTCGGCCTCGTCGGAGCTCGTCCGGATTCTCCCCGCGGAGACGGAGGCGATCATTCCGGAGGAGGCCGAGCGGCTGCCCGTGCCGCTGAGCCCCGAGGAGACCATCCGGGTGCAACAGGCGTGCTCCCCGCGGTCGGTGACGGACATCGAGTCCGAACTGCTCGACTTCCGGGATACCGCACGGGAACGGGAGTCGCTCGTCCACCGTGCCCTGACCGCCGGCATCCCCGCGCCCCGCATCGCCCAGCTCACCGGTCTCGACCCGCAGGAGGTCGGCCGCCTGACCCAGGGCTGACGGCGCGGCCGGGCCCGGCCGGACGGCGGACAGCGCCTTCCGGAAGGTGCCCTTCGGGCGTGGTGCGACAATCTGCTGACCGGATCGCGGACCGTGGCTCCGGTCCGGTGCGGTGGTCGCACCGCACGAGCGAGAAGCTGTGGAGGGCCCTGGGGCGGTGTCGCCCCCGGGGCCCGGCGGTGGGGAGGAGTCGACGATGACGCAGTGGCGGTACCACGCCAGGGACGCGGTGGAGTGGCGGCACATCGCCAGGGGCGCCAGGCCGGTTCCTGAACCCATGGCCACGCCCTTCGTCTGGACGGCCGCTTCCTGGGGCTCCTTCGCGCTGATCGGCGTGCTCGACCTGCTCGGCGCCCTCGACCGCACCGGCTTCGCGCTGGCCGCGCTCTCCCTGCTCGCCGGAGTCCTCGGGGTGCTCGGCCGGTTCACCGCCGCACCGGGGACCGCGCTGCTCTGCTGGGCCCTGCTGAACGTCTTCGCCACCCACCCCACCGGCGAGATCTCCTGGGCGGGGCACCGGGACCCCGGCTGGATGGCCTGCCTGCTCGCGGCGGCCCTCATCGGCACGGCCGCGGGCCGGCTGTTCGCCGCGCGGGCCGCCTACCGCCGCGTCACCCCGTACGACGGAGCGGCCTGACCCGCGCCCCCTCGGTCACCGCGCGGCGGCGGCCCGCACCCGGGCCAGCTCCACGGTGTACTGCGCCCCGGCCAGCAGCGCCAGGTTGGACACCCACAGCCAGACCAGGAAGACCACGACGCCCGCGAGCGAACCGTAGAGCTTGCCGTAGCTGCCGAACCCGGACGCGTACCAGGTGAACAGGGCCGACGACACCAGCCAGAGCAGCGCCGCGAGCAGACCCCCAGGCAGGCTGCGGCGCCAGCCACGGGCGGACGGCGGCGCGTTGCGGAACAGGACGAGGACGAGCAGCGCCACCAGGCAGACCAGGGCGGGCCACTTCAGGAGGCTCCACGCGGTCTGGCCGGCGTCCCCGACACCGATACGCCGGCCCACCCCCTCGGCGAGCGGACCGCTGAGCACCAGCAGGAGCGCGCTCGCGACGAGCAGCGCCAGGAGCGTGACCGCGGTCATCAGCACCCGGTGCGCCTTGCGCCAGACGGGCCGGCAGTCCGCCTGCCCGTGCATCGCGTGCAGCGCCCGCCGGAAGACGGCCGAGTAGCTGGACGCGGACCACACCGCGCTGACCGCCCCGGCGATCACCACGGTGAGCGCCGCCGAACGCGCGTCCGCCATGTCGCTGAGCGCCGCTTGCAGGGCGCGCCCCGACTGGGCGGGCGCCCAGTTTGTCACCTCGGCTATCAGCGCCTCGGTGGTGTCCGGGCTGACCAGGCTGATGAGGCTGACGGTGACCAGGAAGGCGGGGAGCAGGGCCAGGATCGCGTAGTACGTCAGGGCCGCGGCCCAGTCCGAGACGTCGTCGTTCCACATCGATACGGGGGTACGGCGCAGGGCGGTGCGCCGCAGGTCCCATGCCGCGCCCGCCATGGGCGCGGCTGCCGGTGGACTGTCCATGGAACTGCTCCTTGAGCGTGGTGAACGTGGCGATGTGCGGGATGCCGCGGCTACCCCCGCTGCTCCGCCTCGCTCCGGTTCAGTCCATGGGCCAGTTCCTGGAGCACTTCGTGCTGTGTCTTTCCGGTCATTTCGGCGATCTGGAAGAGCAGCGCGGCACACAAGGCGGTGGCACTGTCGGCGACTTGATCGAGGTCGCCGTCCTTCGCGCGTATCTCCGCGATGTATTCGTCCATTGCGGGTTCGCCGGAAATGTAAGCCGTCATGGCTTCGATCCCCGCGCGCACGCGGTCGTAGTCATTCATCGTCATGACCGTAGACTTTCACGTCACCTCACCCTCTTGCCAAACCCGTCATGGACGCCGCATTGCCGAAAGTTCCGGCAGCTCAAGCGGCATTTCTCTTCTGTGGCCGGGCCGAACGCGTCTGCTGCCTTTCCGGCCCCGGCGCCGCCTCACCCCCGCCGCGGATCAGGTGAAGGTGGTGCCGACGGGCGTGCCGGGCGGTGCTTTCCCGGGATTTGGGGGCCAGCAGCCGGTCCTCCAGCTGCACCATCAGGAGGAGCAGAACTGCCAGCCCCGGCAGGAGTAGGACGGCGACCGCTGTCATGCCGCTCCCCTTTCCGTTGAGGACCCCTTGCGGGTGCCCGCGCAGACGGAGGGGAACAGCGCCCGACGTGAAGATTCCGCGAGGAACCGCCGGGGAGGAGGGGCAGCGGTCGCGCACGCTCAGCCCTGACGGGCGAGGGCGAGCCGGTGCAGATCCTCCAGCGCCTCCGGCAGGACGGTGCGCCGATGCCAGTCGATCCACGCCCCTGTCACACGGCTGGTGTCCGCGAGGGCCCTGAGCTGTGCGTGGGTGAAACCGATCAGAGGGCGTGCGTGGTGCGAGGAGATGACGCCGTGCACGGTGTCCGTCGCGTCGATCAGCGGAATGCTGTGGCAGGCGCGGCTGCCGGCGGAGAGGATCACGCGGCGCGAGAGGTCGTCGAAACCGGGGGACGATTCCACGTCCTTGACGGTGACCTGGTGGTGGGCGACGGCGGCCCGTGAGCACGAGGTCCCCCCGTCCACGAACGCGAAGAAATCGGTGAACTCCTGGTTCAGACCGGTGTGTTTCTCCATGCGCAGCGTGGTGTCCTCGACCAGCTGGACATTGCCCATGTCGGTGCTGGTGATGTCGAGCACGCGGTTCAGGGCGCTGCCGAGGACCTCTCCCTGGTTCCGCGCGTCGAGCGTGCCGGCGTCGAGCGCGTCGAGGGGCGGGGCAGGCTCCGGTGGCCGCGGCTCGAACCAGGTGTCCGCACCGCGCTCCGGGCCCGAGGTACGGGCGATGGCGACGGCCACCTGGTGCAGCTTGATGTTGGCCCGCTGCGACGCCTGGCGCATCAGCGAGAACGCCGCCTCGGCGTCCGGCAGGCCGTACCGCTCCACCAGCACACCCTCGGCCAGCGCGATCTTGGGGCGGGAGCGGACCTGCACCTCCAGCTCGGACACCTGGCGCCGCAGCTCCGCCGCCTGGGCCGCGAGCCGCTGCGTCGTGGGCCCCAGGGGAGAGGTCCGCTCGCCCTCGGGGTGGGGCACCGGCTGATTGTCGGTCAATGAATCTCCAGCTGTCGAGTCGGCCATGGCCCCTGATTGTTCGGCGGAGGCAGTGGCGACGGCAACTCCTCGAACAGTGTTCCATGGGCCGCCTGAGGCGCGATGACGCAGCGATGAAGATCACATGCCCGGCACGCACGAGCACGGGAAATGGGCCGGGCCGGCGTGCGACCACGCCGGCCCGGCCCATGGGTTCATGTCGTGCGCGTCAGCTCTTGGGCATCAGCACCGTGTCGATGATGTGGACGTCGGCGTTCGCGGTGCCGACGTTGCCGCAGACCACGTTCGCCGAGTCGTTGACCTTGTACGACTCACCCGATCCCGAGGTCGTCAGCTTCGACTTCTCCAGCGTCTCGAACGACCCGTTCTTCAGGTCCTCGGGGGCGATCCGCTCGCCCACCACGTGGTAGGTGAGGATCTTGGTGAGCTGTGCCTTGTCGTTGAGGACCTTGTCGAGGTCGGCCTTGGGGATCTTCGCGAACGCGTCGTTCGTCGGAGCGAAGACGGTGATGTCCTTCGCGTTGTTGAGCGTGTCCACGAGCCCGGCCTTCTTGACCGCGGTCACCAGCGTGGAGAGCTCCGGGTTGTTCGAGGCGGCGGTGGCCACCGGGTCCTTCGCCATGCCCGCGAAGCTGCCCTTGCCGTCCTTCGGCACCGACGAGCAGGCGGGACCGAAGGGCTCGGTCATGGTGCCCGTGTCGTCGGCCGGGCTCTCGGCGGCCTTGTCCTTGGCCGCCGACGACTTCGGCGAACCGGCGGATTCACTGTCCTTGCCGTCGTCGGAACAGGCCGTCAGAGCCAGCGGCAGCAGTGCGACCGAGGCGATGGCGAGAGTGGTGCGGCGAAGGCGGCGGGTCCGGTTGGTGTTCATTGTTTCTCCTGGGAACGGCGGCCACGGGTGACGGGGCCACGGGGTGGAATCGGGGGGGCTGGAGAGTGAGGGGGAAACGGGGAGGGCTTGGCCAGTGAGCGGGGCGGGTCAGTCCACGGTGACCACCACCGAATGCCGGCCGCTCGCCCCGTCGGGCACCGTGCGGGTCCGCTTCGCGGTCTGCACCACGCCGGTACGGTCCGTCGCCCGCACGGTCAGGGTGTGGCCGCCCTTGGTCGCCTGCCAGGGAAAGGACCACTGGCGCCAGGTGTCCCGGGTGTCCTCGGCGGCGAGGTCCGCCGTCTGCCACGGCCCGTCGTCGACGCGGACCTCGACCTTGTCGATACCGCGGTGCTGCGCCCACGCCACTCCGGCGACCATGACCGTGCCGGCCTTCGGCCTGGCGAACGGCTTCGGTGTGTCGATGCGGGACTGCGTCTTGACGGGCGCCTCGCGCGCCCAGTCCCGCTTCACCCAGTAGACGTCGTAGGCGTCGAACGTGGTGAGCTCGATGTCCCTGATCCATTTGCAGGCGGACACGTAGCCGTACAGACCTGGCACCACCATGCGCACGGGGAAGCCGTGTTCGAACGGCAGGGGCCGGCCGTTCATGCCCAGGGCGAGCATCGCGTCGCGCCCGTCCAGCAGGTCCTCGACGGGGCTGCCGATGGTCATGCCGTCGACCGAGCGTGCCACCAACTGGTCGGCGGGGCCGCCTCGTGAGGGCGGTTCCACCCCGCACTCGTCGAGGAGATCGGCCAGCCTGACGCCGATCCAGCGGGCGTTGCCGACGTAGGGGCCGCCGACCTCGTTGGATACGCAGGTCAGGGTGATGTCCCGCTCGATCAGCTCCCGGCGCAGCAGGTCGTCGAAGGAGAGGGTCATCGGCCGCCGGACGCCCCGGCCGTGAATCTTGAGCCGCCAGGTCCGCGCGTCGACCTTCGGCACCACGAGCGCGGTGTCCACGCGGTAGAAGTCCGCCGCGGGTGTCACGAAGGAGCTGACGCCGGGAACGCGGAGCTGGGCTCCCTTGGGCACCGGGGCCGCGCTCGACGCGGGGGCGGGCAGCCGGATCCGGGCACGGGAGGCGATGGCGTCCTTGCCGCCCGCGGCGTTGAGCGACCTGCCGAGAACGCCCGCTCCTGCCGACGCCACCGCGGCCGCGCCCGCCGCGATGACGAAGCCCCGCCGGTCCCAGTCGGGCGCCGCCGCCCCACCCGCCACGACGGAAGGCGGGGCCTCGCCTCGCGGGCGCCTGACCAGACGGCCGCCGAGCCAGTACAGCAGCCCGGCGGCGACCACCGCCCCCGTCACCGAGGGCAGCGCGTCACGGACGCCGGTCGAGTCGGGGCGGCTCGTGGCGGCCAGCGCGCCGACCACACCGAACAGCAGGACCCCGGCCGCGCCCACGAGACGTCGGCGCAGGGCGATCAGACCGAGTACGGCGGCGAACAGCGCCAGCACCGCGAGGATGCCTGACTGAAGGACGAGCTTGTCGTCCGTGCCGAAGTGCCGGATGGCCCAGTCCTTGACCGCCGCGGGCGTCCGGTCGATCGCGGCGCCGCCGACGGCCACCACGGGCCCCGCCTCGGGGCGCACCGCGGCCGAGACCAGTTCGGCGACGGCCAGCGCGGCGGTCCCGGCCAGCAGCCCGCCGAGGACCCCGGCCGCGGCCCGCCACAGGTCGACGCGGTGTCGCGGAGTGCTTCGCTCTCTTCTCACACGGGGAATCCGGGACCGACGGCCCCGCGGATTGGTCTGTCCCTCGGAAAAGCGAAAGAGATCCGTCTACGGGAGTGGGAGAGGGGGCGGAAGAGGCGGAAGAGGCGGGAGAGAGGGGGAGGGGGAGAGGCAGGGCGAGAAGGCGGGCGGGGCCTGGGCCGCACCCGGCGCAATGGCCGTGCGCATGGACGGGCCCTCGCGGGGAAACCGGCCAGTGAGCCACTCCCCGCATCGCCGCGCGGCGTCGGACCGCGCCCCTCCCGAAGGAGTCACCGTGCTCGCTGTCGGCGCTGCCGTCGTGTTCGGCCTGGCGTGGATCCTCCACCTCACCGAGACCTCGGCCAACATCTTCTTCGGCACCACCAGCCTGATGCTGCTGGGTCTGACCCTGGTGGCGCTGCACCTCACCGGTGTCGGCGCCGGCTGGACCCCGCAGCGCAGGCGCCGCCGCTGACCCGGAAGCCGCGCCCGCGTGACGGCCTACTCGAAGCGGGAGGCGTCCCCGGCCCCGTGACGGACGACCTTGGTCTCGCCCTCCGAGAAGTCGATCACCGTGGTGGGTTCGGTGCCGCAGTCCCCGGAGTCGATGACGGCGTCCACGACGTGGTCGAGCCGCTCCTTGATGTCCCAGCCCTGGGTGAGCGGCTCCTCCTCGTCGGGCAGGAGAAGGGTGCTGGAGAGCAGCGGTTCGCCGAGTTCGGCGAGCAGGGCCTGGGTGACGGTGTGGTCGGGGATGCGAACCCCGACGGTCTTCTTCTTCGGGTGCAGGAGCTGCCGCGGGACTTCCCTGCTCGCGGGCAGGATGAAGGTGTAGCGGCCGGGCGTGGCGGCCTTGATGGCGCGGAACACGTCGTTGTCGAGGTGCACGAACTGGCCGAGCTGCGCGAAGTTCTGGCACACCAGGGTGAAGTGGTGGCGCTCGTCGAGTTGACGGATCGTCCGGATCCGGCCGAGGCCCTCGCGGCTGCCGAGCTGGCAGCCCAGCGCGTAACAGGAGTCCGTCGGATACGCGATGAGCGCGCCGGAGCGGATGCTGTCGACCACGGTGGTGATGCTGCGCCGCTGGGGATTGTCGGGGTGCACGTCGAAGTACTTGGCCATTGGCCGATTCTAGGCGATCAGCCGCCACCCGGCGGCGGGGCTCAGTGCCAGGGGCAGCGGGGGAGGCCGGGGAAGGGGTCGGTGCTGGTCATGACGCTGCTCGCGGGCATGTTGCCCCAGGCGTCGATGCTGGGCAGGTTCACCGTCTCGTCGCCCTGCGTGTAGTACCAGACGTTGTTGCCGCCCTTGTGTGCCTCGCCGATCGAATAGCAGACGAACCAGCTCTGGGTCGTCTTCAGCCGCCCGGTCACGGGGGCGTCGAAGGCCGGGCGTCCGTACAGGTCTCCCGGGGCGTTGGTGCAGTACAGGTCGCCGGTGAACTTGTTGCCGAGGGTGTCCGTGTGGGTCACGTTCGGCCGCAGGGTACAGCTCACGTCGGCCGTGGGGGTGGGTGTCGCCGCCGAGGCCGGGGTCAGGGGCCACAGGGCGGCGGCCGCGAGGACGAGTGCCGAGGCGGCGGTACGCCCGCCGCGCGTCTTCTCGAAGAACGCCACGATTTCACTCCAGATGTCGGTGGTCAGGCAGTGGTCAGGCAGGCGGTCAGTCAACTGGGCAGTCAGCTGGGCAGGCAGGCCGGGAGGCCGGGGAAGGGGTCCGGCTCGGTCTCGATGCGGAAGGCCGGCACGTATCCCCAGCCCTCCCACAGCGGCCAGTTGAGGATGTCGTCGCCCTGCGTGTAGTACCAGATGCGGTTGCCGCCCTGGTGCAGGTCACCGCTCTGCCAGCACACGAACCAGCTCGGCGAGGTCTTCAGCTTGGCGATGACCGTCCCGTACACCTCCGGCGTCGCGAAGACGTCGGCCACGGCGTTCTCGCAGTAGAGGTCCTTGGTGTACGTGTGGCCCTTGATGTCGGTGTGCCGTACGCCCTCGCGGATGTGGCACACCGGAGCCGCGGAATCCGTCCGGGCGGCGGTCGCGGCGGCCGCACCGGCCGCGGGCAGGCACATCGAAGCCGCCGCGGCTGCCGACAGTGCTCCGAGCGCACGCCACCGCCTCGCCGTGACCCATGGCTGTCTCTTCATCCCTGCATCCCCCTCATCCCCGTATCCCCTCATCCCCAAGAACATTTGGGCAGGCCCGGCACCGGGTCCTGCTCCGTCTCCAGCTTCACGGCGGGCATGTAGCCCCAGGCCTGCGCGGTCGGACGCGAGACGACCTCGTCGCCCTGGGTGTAGTACCAGATGTTGTTGCCCCCGGAGTGGGGGTCACCGACCTTCCAGCAGACGAACCAGCTCCTGGTGGTCACCATGCGGCCGACCACGGGGCTGTCGGTGAACGACTGAAGATGGACGTCGCCGGGCGCGTTGTCGCACAGGATGTCCGCGTCCCACGTCATCCCGGTCCAGTCCGTGTGCGGACTGTTCTCACGCATGACGCACGCCGTGGCCGAGCCGGCCGCGTGCGAGGTCCCGGCCGCCGTACCCGTCAGGCACGTCGCGACGCCGGCCGCGGCGAGCAGCGCGCCGCTGGTCCTCCGGTTCATGGTCTCCCCCTGGTGTACCGGTCTGCTGTGCATCGGTCTGCTGTGTTCGTCTGCGGTGTTCGTCTGCGGTGTCCGTCGGCGGGAGTCTCCCGCGGCCCGCTGACACCGCTCTGACTGCACGGGAATTACGGGAGACACGCGGATCACCCGGCGGGCAGACTGCCCCGATGACCGGATCACAGAACTTCAAGACCGACCTCAAGGTGTACTTGCAGGACGCGCGCGACTGTCTGCTGTGGAAGCTCGACGGGCTCTCCGAGTACGACATCCGCCGCCCGATGACCCCTACGGGCACCAATCTGCTGGGCCTGGTGAAGCACGTCACCGGGGCCGAGGTGCTCTACCTGGGGGAGACGTTCGGCCGGAGTTTCGCCGGCGCGCCGAAGCTGTGGTGCACGGGCGAGGCCGAGCCCAACGCGGACATGTGGGCGACCCCGGAGGAGTCGCGGGAGCGGGTGGTCGGGCTGTACCGCCGGGTGTGGGCCCACTCGGACGAGACGATCGAGTCACGCTCCCTCGATGCGCTCGGCCGCGTACCCGGCGGCCCGGGGAAGGAGTTGACGCTCCATCGGGTCCTCGTCCATGTGATCGCCGAGACGCAGCGGCACGCCGGCCACGCCGATGTCGCGAGGGAACTCGTCGACGGGGCCGTCGGCCAGCGCGAGGACGGGCGGAACATGGCGCCCGGCGACCCCGCGTGGTGGGCGGACCACCGCGACCGGCTCCAGCGCGCGGCCGAGGAAGCCGGGCGAACCGCTCGTGACGCCGCGTCGGCGTGAGGTGAGCATCGGCGGCGCGGCCGACTCCCGGGGAGCCGGGCCCCGTGGTGGCGGCGGGGTCGGTCTGCGGTAGCTGGGTTTCTGTGGTGGCGGCGGGGCCGGCCCCGGGGAGCCGGATTTCTGTGGTGTTGGCGCGGTTGGCCTGCGGTAGCCGGATTCCCGTGGTGGCGGCGCCGCCGGACCGCGGGAGCCGGACTCCGCGGGGCCGGCGGCCCGTACCTACTGACCGTTCTCCTGAACCCGGCCAAGCACCGCGTCGACCTCCACCTCGATCAGCCAGGCCGGGTCGATGAAGCGGGAGACTTCGACGACCGTGCAGGCGGGCCGTACCGCGGCGAATCGCTCGCCGTGCGCCCGGGCGGCCTCCTCCCACCGCGTCACGTCGGTCAGCAGGAGGCGGGCGCGGACCACGTCCCCGACCGACGCCCCTGCCTCGCGCAACGCCCGCTCGGCGATGTCCAGGCACCGCACCGTCTGGGCGTAGACGTCACCCGGCCCCACGGTGGACCCGTCGTCCCCGATGGGAGCCGTCCCCGCGACGGCGACGTACGGTCCTGTCCGCACGGCACGGGAGAACCCGATCCGCGGTTCCAGCGGTGACCCGGAGCTGACGATCCGACGTGTGTTGTCCATCCCGGCATGGTGCCCGCGGCCACGCCCGTACGGCTGAACCGTCCGGCTGCTGGACAGTGCGGGCACCGCTGTTCAGGGCGCACGCCGGTTGGGCTTCATGGCGGCTTGCGCGTACTCGGGCAGTTCGATGACGGTGATGCCTGCGGATTCCAGGAGCCCCGCGCCGTCGCCGGCGGACACGGCCCCTTCGGGGTCGCGCGCGGCGGTCACCACGCGCCGCACCCCGGAGTCGCGGATCAGCTCGGCGCACGGGCGCATGCCATCGGGGCGCTGGGCGCAGGGGGCGAGCGAGCTGTACACCGTCGCCCCGTTCAATCGGCTCTCCGTGGCGCCGAGCATGCCGAGCGCGGCTTCCTCGGCATGCGCCCGCGAGCCCTCGCCGGAGTGCCCGCGGGCCAGTTCCGTGCCGTCCGCGGCGACGACGACCGCGCCCGCGGAGAGCCTGGTATCCGACGGCGCGTGGGCGGCGGCGAGTTGGCAGGCGACGGCCAGCCAGCCGCGGTCGGCCATGGTCGGGTGCTCGTCGGGCCCGGGGGCTCCGCAGGCGGCGGCGGACGGCTGGGTCATGATGCTCCTCGGGGGCGCTGGATCGGCTCTCGGGCTTTCTCGTACGCGTACCCGTTTACCCATCCCGGGCGCCTCGGCTCGGGCGCGTCGTGTGGAGCGCTACCGGAGGCCAGCCACAAGGCCACAAGGCCACACCGGACCGACCCGTCCCGGCGTGGGCCTACGCCCGGGGTCAGCCGATGGGCTCCCGCATCTCCTCGCGCACCTTCAGCGTCGTCCGCGCGACCGCGTCGAGGTCGATGTCCTCGGGGTCCTTCGACATGTCCTCCGCCGTGACGACACCCACGGCCGCCCCGGTGTTGTCGTCGCCCCAGGCACACAGCGGCACGTTGCTCCGTGCGCCGCCCGTGCCCTGATCCGTGGTGAGGACCTGGCAGCGCACCGTGAGACCGGAACCCGCGGGGGTGATGTCGCGCGCGGGCACGGCGACCGTGGCGCCCTGCGCCTCGGCCGCGCCCCGCATCATGTCCTCGCGCGCCGAGGCGGTGTTCTTGAACCGCCCGTACATGCCGGAGACGACCAGCGCACCGCCCGCCTGCTCGCCCTGGCCCGCGTACTGCCCGACGACCGCCTTCGGATCCCGGACGTTGGCCCGGCTCCGGTTCTCGTCGATGACGGCCTTGCCCGAGGTGTCGGAGAGGTCCTGCGTCAGCTTGTACGTGCCGTCGAGCAGTTCGGGCGGCACCGACATGCGGTACTTCGCCTCGGGGAACCCGCCGGAGGCCTCGGAGAAGACCCGGGAACCCGCGACGGCGGCCCCCACCAGCACGACGACGACCGCGGCAAGGATGCCGACCACCTTGCCGGTGCTGTGCCGGGGCGGCGGTGCCATGGGCGGATGACCCCAGGGCCCGGGTCCGGGCCCGGGAGGGGGCTGGTGCGCGTACGGCACACCCTGCTGCGGGTACGGCACCCCCTGCGCGTACGGAGCGCCCTGCTGCGGGTACGGAGCACCCTGCTGGGGGAAGTGGGGCTGGGCGTGGGGCGGTTGCGGATGCTGCTGCTCATAAGGAGACGGGACAGGACCGAAACCACCGGGCTGGGGCGGCGTGGACATGGCGAATACGCTACGACACGCGCCGGACGGCACGGCGACCGGGCAGGGCTTGCCCGAACGTTAAGCCCTTGCCGCGCGCGGCCCGCCCAAATTAGCCTCCCCGCATGGCAACAGCACAGGTCAACGGCGTCACCATCGGCTACGACGACGAAGGCGGTGAGGGCCCGGACGCGGGGCGCCCCACCCTCGTACTCCTCCACGGCCACCCCTTCGACCGCTCCATGTGGGGCCCGCAGCGCGCGGCCCTCGCGAGCGACCACCGCGTGATCACGCCCGATCTGCGGGGCTACGGCGAGTCCACCGTCGTGCCCGGCACCACGGAGTTCGCCACGTTCGCCGAGGACGTCGTCGCGCTCCTGGACCACCTCGGCGTGGACAAGTTCGCGCTCGGTGGCCTGTCCATGGGTGGTCAGCTCGTCATGGAGTGCTACCGCCTCTTCCCGGAGCGCGTCACCGGTCTGCTCCTCGCCGACACCTTCCCCACGGCCGAGACCCCGGAGGGCAAGGTCACCCGCAACGCCACCGCCGACCGGCTCCTCGCCGAGGGCATGAAGGGGTACGCGGACGAGGTGCGGGACAAGATGGTCGCCCCATACAACACGGACGCCTCCGCCTACGTCCACGGCATGATGCTGGCCGCCCCGCCCGAGGGAGCCGCCGCCGCGCTGCGCGGCAGGGCCGAACGTCCGGACTACCGTGACATGTTGACCCGCGCGGCCGTGCCGTCCCTCGTCGTCGTGGGCCGCGACGACGCCTTCACCCCGGTCGCCGACGCCGAGGCCATGCACGCCGCGCTCCCCGACTCGACGCTGTGCGTCATCGAATCGGCGGCCCACATGCCGAACCTGGAACGCCCCGCCGAGTTCAACGCGGCGCTGCGCTCCTGGCTGGAGCGGGTCGCCGCACGCTGAGCACCGCGGGGACCCGACCTCATCGGGCACAGAAGGTCGGGTCCGGCGGGGGGCCCGCTGCCTAGCGTGGTGAGCACGATCAAGGAAGGGAACCCGGGGTGCTCGAGCGGCTCAACCAGACGATGGAACAGATCGAGTCCCGTCTCGATCAGCGCATCGAGGTGGCCGATCTGGCGCGCACGGCGGCGACGTCGGAGTACCACCTGCGCCGGATGTTCTCCGCGCTGGCGGGCATGCCGCTGTCGGAGTACGTCCGGCGCAGGCGGCTCACCGTCGCCGGCGCCGAGGTGCTCGCGCGGCGCGAGTCGCTGCTCGACATCGCGGTGCGGTACGGGTACGGCTCGGGCGAGGCGTTCGCCCGGGCGTTCCGTGCCATGCACGGAGTCGGCCCCGGCGAGGCCCGGCGGACCGGCACCGCGCTCGTCTCCCAGCCCCGGCTGACCTTCCGCCTCACCGTCGAAGGGAACAGCAGCATGCGCTACCGCGTGATCGACAAGCCGGAGTTCAGTGTCGTCGGGCCCAAGGCCCGGGTGCCGCTGGTGCATTCGGGGCCGAACCAGGCGATCATCGACTTCGTCCGGTCCGTCCGGCCGGAGACCACGGAGAGCCTGGAGAACCTGTCCGACCAGGAGCCGCGGGGCACCGTCGCGGTCTGCGACGACCTCGACCCCGGCCGCGCCGAGGGAACCGAGCTGGACTACTACCACGGGGTCATCACCTCGGCGCCCGCCCCGGAAGCGGTGCCCGAGGACGCGGCCGTCCTGCCGGTCCCCGCGGGCACCTGGGCGGTCTTCACCACCTCCGGACCCGCGCCGCGGGCCATCCAGGAGCTGTGGCGGGACGTGTTCACGGAGTGGTTCCCCTCCAACCCGTACCGCAGCCGTCCCGGGCCCGAGATCCTGCGCACCCGCCTGTCGGCGAACGGCACGGAAGCGGACGCCGAGCTCTGGCTGCCGGTGGAGCGCGAACAGGGCTGAGGGGCCCAGGACCAGGGCCGCCCCGGACGAGAGCGCCGGGGCGGCCGGTCCGCGTGGTCGCTGTCGGGGGCCGAGGCCCCTGGCGCGCGCATCGGGGCGATCAATCCCGGTGAAAGACGGGAATTCCCGCATGCCTGCATCCATGCGGCGGCCCCGTGCGGAATCCTGGCCGACCGGGACACCGGCCGACCGGGACGGCGACCGACGTGCGACGCCGACGCGACGTGCGGCGAAGGCGAGGTGACGCGTGTACGACTGCGAGATCGCCGTGGTGGGCGCGGGCGCCGCCGGGCTCTCCCTCGCCCACCGCCTGTGCGCGCCCGAGCCGGGGCCCGTCCCCTCTGTGACGCTCGTCGACGCCCCGCCGGGCCCGGCCAGGCCACCGGAGCGGACGTGGTGCTACTGGGAGGAGGCCGGGGGAGAGTTCGACGACGCGCTGACCGCCGTGTGGGACACCCTCCGCGTACGTGCTCCTGACGGCACCCAGGTGGTCGGCTCGCCCGCACCGCTGCGGTACAAGATGCTCCGGTCGAGCGCCTTCGAAGCCCTGGTCGCGGCCCGCCTCGACGCGGAACCGGGGCTGCGCCGCCTGACGGCCCACGTGGACGAGGTGCGCGACGCCGGGGAGGGGGCCGAGGTCCGGGGGACCACCCCGGACGGGCGGCCGGTGTCGCTCCGGGCCAGGTGGGTGTTCGACTCCCGCCCGCTGCGGAAGCTTCCGCCCGCGAGGACCAGGCTCCTCCAGCACTTCCGCGGCTGGTACCTCACCACGCGGCAGCCGGTCTTCGACGCCCGCGTGGCGGACCTGATGGACTTCCGCACACCCCAGCCCGCCCGCGGTCTCTCCTTCGCCTACGTCCTGCCGACCACGGCCCGTCAGGCGCTCGTGGAGTACACGGAGTTCTCCGCCGCGCCCCTCGACGAGCGGGAGTACGAGCGGGCCCTGCACGACTACGTCCGGCGGAGGATCGGCATCGAGCGCTTCGAGGTGACCCGCGCCGAGCAGGGCGTGATCCCCATGACGGACGCCCGCTTCCCGCGCCGGGCGGGGCGGTCCGTCTTCCGCATCGGCACCGCGGGCGGCGCCACCCGGCCCTCCACCGGCTACACCTTCGCCGCCGTGCAGCGCCAGACCCGGGCGGTGGCCGCCGCCTGCCGCCAGGGACGGTTCCCGCAGCCGCCCCCGGCCCACTCGGCGCGCTCCCTGGCCATGGACGCCGTGCTGCTGCGCGCCCTGGACACCGGGCGGGTGACGGGCGCCCAGTTCTTCACCGGCCTGTTCCAAGGGGTGCCGATGGCACGGCTCCTGCGCTTCCTCGACGGCGGCACCCGCTGGTCCGAGGACTTCACGATCGGGCTGCGCACCCCCGTACGCCCCATGCTCCGCACCGCGCTCGAACTGCCCTGGCTGCCGCGGCACGCCCACCCCGACGGGCGCGGTGGGACGGCGGGGCGGCCAGAACCCGAAGGACCGAACAGAGAGACGCCGAGATGACCGTGCTGCGTGACGACACCCTGTCCGCCGCCTTCGACCATGCCGCCCGCAGCTACGACCGCTTCGTGTCCGTCAACCCCGGCTACCACGCTCACCTGCGCAGATCCGCCCGCCGCCTCGGCCTGCCGAACGGCGGCGCCGGGCTGCGGCTCCTGGACCTGGGGTGCGGGACCGGCGCCTCCACCGCGGCCCTGCTGCGCGCCGCGCCGCGCGCCGAGATCGTCGCGGTGGACGCCTCCGCGGGGATGCTGGCGAAGGCGGCCCGCAAGCGCTGGCCGTCCGGTGTCTCCTTCGTGCGCGCGCCCGCCGAGCGGCTCACCGAGGAGGGGGTGAGCGGCCCCTTCGACGCCGTCTTCGCCGCGTACCTGTTCCGCAACCTCAAGGACCCCGACGCGGTGCTCGACGCGACCCGCGCCCTCCTGGCCCCGCGCGGCCGCCTCGCCGTGCACGAGTACACACTCGGCGGCAACGCCCTCGACCGCGCGGTGTGGACCGCGGTCTGCGCCGGCGTCGTCCTCCCGGTGGGCAGCCTCGCGGGCGACGGACGCCTCTACCGGCATCTGTACCGCAGCGTCATCGCCTTCGACACGGCGGCCGAACTCGGGGCACGGGTGCGCAGGGCGGGCTTCGAGCGGGTGCGCGTCCTGCCGATGCCGGGCTGGCAGACGGGCATCGTGCACACCCTCGTGGCCGAGGCGCCCCGGACGGCCGCCGCTCCCGCCCCGGCACGGGCTGGGCGATGAGGCGGGGCGGCGCACCCCGCAGGGGCCGCGACCGGCGCGCCGAGGTCGTCCCCGGGCCCCAAGGAGCCCCCCGCGTCACGGGCGAGGCGCCCGACGTGGCGGTGGTCGGCGGCGGGATCGCCGGGCTCGCCGCGGCGACCGCGCTCGCCGAACGGGGCGTCCACGTCACGCTCTACGAGCGCGAGCGGCAGCTCGGCGGGCGCCTGGCCGGCTGGCCGGTGCGGCTGGCGGACGGCTCGACGGTGACGATGAGCCGCGGCTTCCACGCGTTCTTCCGGCAGTACTACAACCTGCGGGGGCTGTTGCGCAGGGCCGATCCCGGCCTCGGCCGGCTCACCGGGCTGCCCGACTATCCCCTGCGGCACAGCGGCGGCCTCCAGGACAGCTTCGCCCGCGTGCCGCGCACACCGCCCTGGAGCGCGCTCGGCTTCGCGGCCCTCAGCCCCACCTTCGGCGTGCGCGACCTGGTCCGGATGAACCCCAGGGCCGCGCTGCCGCTCCTGGACGTGCGCGTCCCCGAGGTGTACGAGCGGCTCGACGGCATCAGCGCGTGGGAGCTGCTGCGACGCATCCGCTTCCCCGAAGCCGCCCACCATCTGGCCTTCGAGGTCTTCTCCCGCAGTTTCTTCGCCGACCCGAAGGAGCTCTCCGCGGCCGAACTCGCCCTCATGTTCCACATCTACTTCCTCGGCTCCAGCGAGGGCCTCCTCTTCGACGTGCCCGACGAGCCGTTCCCCGCCGCCCTGTGGGAGCCGCTCGCCCACTACCTCGCGGGGCACGGGGCCGACATCCGTACCGGCCAGGGGGTTCAGAGCGTGCGGCCCGACCCGCGCGGCGGCCTCCGCGTCAGCACCTCCGACGGAGGACGGCGGCACGACGCCGTCGTGCTTGCCCTGGACACCGGGGGCCTGCGGCACGTCGTCGCCCGCTCGCCCGACCTCTGCGACGAGCGGTGGCGGGACCGCGTGACGCGACTGCGCACCGCCCCGCCCTTCCTGGTCTCCCGCCTCTGGCTGGACCGTCCGGTGGCGCCCGGCCGGCCGGGCTTCCTCGGCACCAGTGGCTACGGCCCCCTGGACAACGTCAGCGTCCTGGAGCGCTGGGAGGGCGAGGCGGCCCGCTGGTCGCGGCGGACCGGCGGCTCGGTCCTCGAACTGCACGCCTACGCGGTGGACGCGGGCGCCGACAGGACCGCCGAACAGGAGCGGCTGCTCGGCCGGCTGCGGGAGGTCTACCCCGAGACACGTGACGCGGCGATCGTCGACGAGCGGCACGAATGGCGGGCCGACTGCCCCCTGTTCGCGGTGGGCGGCCACCGGGACCGCCCCGGCGTGCGCACCAGCGATCCGGCGGTCACGGTCGCGGGCGACCTGGTCCGCACCGACCTGCCGGTGGCGCTGATGGAGCGGGCGGCGACCACCGGCTTCCTCGCGGCGAACGCCCTGCTCGCGAGGTGGGGCGTCCGCGGCCAGACGCTGTGGACAGTCCCCGCCAAGGGCAGGACGCTCCCACTACGGCTGTTGAACCACGCCGCGGGCACCTGACCTCCGCGACGCCTCAACCGGGCAACCGCTCACGGCCGCGTGGTCGCCGGTGCCGGTCGGCGTAGGGGCGCCGTGGCGTCACGGCTTACGGGCCGTGACCGCCTCAAGGGGCCGTGGAGCGGCCTGTTTCCCGCGCCCTGGCGGGCACCTGAGCGTCGCAAAATCTCAGCCGGGCCACCACGCCTCAGCCGGGCAACCACGCCTCAGCCGGGGAATCGCCCGCTGCTTCGCAGCTCCCAGCGTCGCTGTGCGTAGGCGATGTCGTCGCGCCACAGTCTGCCCGCGGCGGCCCGCATCAGGGGACGGACCAGTGGCGCCGCTGCCCTGGCGAGCGCGAAGCCGCGGCGGTCGGACGCGGCGACGACGGCCTCCACGACGGCGGTACGCGGTCGGCCCGCGCCGTCGTGGCCGAGCGGCGTGGCGTGGGTCTCGACGACGGACCCCTCGCCCTCGCCGCGCGTGACGCGCATGACGACGGTGCGCGGCTCGGGCGCGGTGAACACCGCGCGGACCGGCACCACCGCGCGCCCGACCACCTTGAAGGAGACGTCCACGGTGAACGCGTCGTCGTGGGCGTCCCCTCCGGGGTCACCGACCACGGTGAGGTCGACGAAGGAGTACGGGTGGAACCACGCCCCGTGCCACGGGTCGAGGCGGTTGGCGATCACGTCCTCCGGCTCGCAGCGCCCGATGACCGTACAGACCGCGGAGAGGGCGTCGGCCGGGCGCGGACGGGCGGGTACGACCGGCCGAGCCGAGGGTTCCTCACCGCCGGCCTCGTCGATCCTGACCCAGAGGAGCACCCCGTCGTCGTACGCGGGATAGGGGACCCAGCCCGCCCTGGCCCGCCCGTCGAGCGCGAGGCCGTGCCAGCGGCAGAGCAGCGTGCCGCAGTGGACGGGGCCGTCCTTCAGGGGAGCGCCGAGGTGCGGGCAGACGCCGGGACCGGCACGCAGGACGCCCTCGGCGTCACGCCAGGCGACGACCTCGATGCCCGCGACGGTACGGCCAAGGGGCCGGTCAGGCCGGATCTCCCGGCTGCCGCCGATGACGTACCAGTTGCCCGAAGGGCGGCCCTGCGCCCGCTTCAGGGCCTCGGCGATGACGCCGGGCCTGGCCTCGCGCCAGGTGGGCCGCTGACGCTCCCACGGCACGGGCCCGCGGCGCAGGCTGAGCGGCAGGCGTCCGGTCACGGGGGAGCGGCGGCCCCTCATGCGGTTTCCTTCCGGAGGCCGGTGACCGGTGGCTTCGTACCGCCGGGGGCGCGGTGGCGAAGGCGGGCCGCGGCGAGGCGCAGCAGACCGTCGGCGGCGACCGCCGCCCGGCGGTGGCCGGGGACGAAGGAGCGGCGGTGCAGCACGGCGTACCCGCCGTCGGCGATGGCGTCGAGGATGCCCCCGTAGAGCATGAAGGCGGTGCGGACGCAGGGGCGGGAGAGGGGGTCGAGCATGGCGAGGCCGGGGGCCGCCTCGCGGTAGACGCCGCGGGTGAGCGCGGCGGCGGCCTTGAGCGCCCTGGTGATGCGCCGGTCGCGGTGGCCGGTGTCCCTGCTCCACCGCAGGAGGCCGCGGTCGACGCCGTGCGCGGCGAGCAGGTCGCCGGGAAGGTAGATCCGGCCCCGGTCGAGATCCTCGCCGACGTCCCGCAGGAAGTTGGTCAGCTGGAAGGCCACGCCGAGGGCGGCGGCGTGCGGGGCGGCCTCCTCGCGGGGCACGACGGTGCCCAGTACGGGCAGCATCTGGAGGCCGATGACGGCGGCCGAACCGTGCATGTAGCGGTACAGCGCCCCGTAGTCGGCGTACTCGGCGACCTCCAGGTCCTGCCGCATGGACGCCATGAAGTCGGTGAAGTGCTCGGCCGGGATGGCGTAGCGGTCGGCGGTGTCCCAGAGGGCCGTGACGACGGGCTCCGCGCCGCCGCCCGCGCGCGGACCGGCCCCGAGTTCGGCCGTGAGGCGGTCCAGGGAGATGGCCCGTTGTGCCGGTGTGGCCCGGGAGTTCAGGTCGTCGACGATGTCGTCCGCCCGGCGGGCGAAGCCGTACAGGGCGTGGACGGCCGGTCTTCGGTCGACCGGCAGGAGCCTGGTGGCCAGGAAGTAGCTGGTGCCGTGGCGCGCGTTGAGGCGTCGGCAGTGGCGGTAGGCGGCGCGCAGCGCGGGATCGGTGATGCCCGCCGCGTCGAGTTCCCTGGTGGTCATGGGCGTGGCCTCCTCGCGGTACGGGTCGGCCGGCCGCCCGTGACGCGGGCGGCGGCCAGCTTGCCGGAGATGAGAACGGTGGGCACGCCGACGCCCGGCGTGGTGCCGCATCCTGCGAGGACGGCGTTGACCGTGCCGCGCACGAGGTTGCGCGGCCGGAAGGGCCCGGTCTGGGCGAAGGTGTGGGCGGCGGAGAACGGCGTGCCGGCCGCGTGCCCCTGCGCCGCCCAGTGGACCGGCGTCACCAGGCACTCCTCCTCGATCGCGGCGGCGAGCCCGTCGAGTCCGCGCCCTTCGAGTTCGAGCAGGAGGCGGTCGCGGTAGCGCGGCGCGAGGCCGTGCCAGTCCGCGGCGGCGGGACCGATGTCGGTGTTGGGGCAGGGCGCGAGGACGTAGTGCAGATGGCGCCCCGGCGGGGCGAGGCCCGGATCGGTCGCCGTGGGGCGGGTGATGAGCAGCGAGGGGTCCGACATCAGGCGGCCGGTGCCTGTCAGCTCCCGGAAGGTCTCCTTCCAGGCGGCGCCGAACGAGATCGTGTGGTGGCCGAGACCTGGCCAGGTGCGGTCGGTGCCCGCGTGCAGGACCACCGCCGAGGGCGAGTGCCGCAGCGCAAGCGGCCGACGGGGCCGGTGCCCGAGCAGGCGGTAGGCGACGGGCAGGTCGGGGGTGAGGACCACGGCGTCGCAGGGGATGCGCCCGTGGTCGGTGATGACGGCCGTGACGCGGTCCCCGGAGCGTTCGAGCCGGGTCACGTCGTGGCCGTAGCGGATGTCGGCACCGGCGTCCGCCGCGGCGGCGGCCATGGCGCGCGGCAGGGCGTGCATCCCGCCGCGGGGGAAGAAGACACCGGCCACGGTGTCCATGTACGCGATGACGGCGTACGCGGCCAGGGCGCGGGCCGGGGGGACGCCCGCGTACAGCGCCTGGAAGGAGAAGACGCGGCGCAGCCGTTCGTCGGAGAGGAACCGGCCGATGCGGGCGTCGAGCCTGCCGAAGCCGCCGAGTGCGGCGAGGCGAACCAGATCCGGGGTCATGAGGGCGAGCGGGGAGTCGAAGTTGGCGTCGATGAAGCGGCGCATCTGCACGGCGTGCAGGCGGGTGAGCCAGGCGCGGAGCCGCCGGTAGCCGAGCGCCTCACGGGCCCCCGCGAAGCGTGCGACCTCGGCTTCCATCTCCTCGGCCCCGGTGTGGACGTCGAGGCGGCTGCCGTCGGCGAACCGCGCCCGGTAGGCGGGGTGCAGGGGAACCAGGTCCAGGTGGTCGCCGAGCTCCTGGCCGACGGCGGCGAAGGCCTCCGCCACGAGGCCGGGCATGGTCAGCACGGTCGGTCCGGTGTCGAAGCGGTAGCCGCCCCGCTCCAGGAGTCCGGCCCGGCCGCCGGGGTGCGCGGCCCGTTCGATGACGGTCACCTCGCGGCCGGCGCCGAGCAGGTGCAGCGCGGCGGAGAGCCCGGAGAGGCCGGCTCCGACGACCACCACCCGGGCGGTGGGTCCTTCCACGGTCCTCATCGGCGGCTCGTCCTGGAGGAGGGGCGCACGGGATCGGGGTCGGTACCGGCGGAGGTGTGCACGGCATCCGGCGGCTCGTCGGCCTCGGAGGGCGGTACACCGGCGGCGGCACCGAGGAGTCCGCGCAGCCGCAGGGCGGCGTGGGGGGTGAGCGCGGCGCCGTCGAGGCCGCGCAGGCTCCGCTCCGCGAGCCGCTGGATCTTGTCCTGGACGGCCGTGCGGGCACCGGTCGCCACGAGCACGTGACGGACCCGGTCCAGTTCGCCCTCGCTCGCCTGCCGGTTGCCCACGGCGCTGTCCAGGAGGGCGAGCGACTCGTGGTCCGCGGCGGCCGTGGCGCGGGCCCGCGCCACCTCGACCAGGTATGTCAGCTTGCCCTCGCGCAGGTCCTCGCCCGACGGCTTGCCGGTGTGGCGGGGGTCGCCGAAGGCGCCGAGCAGGTCGTCGCGGAGCTGGAAGGCGAGACCTGCGCAGCGGCCCGCGGAGCAGAGCGCCTCGGTGACCGCCTCGTCGGCCTCCGCCACGGCAGCGCCCAGCGCGAGGGGGCGCTCCACCGAGTACAGGGCGCTCTTGAGGGCGGCCGTGCGGATGGCCCGTGACATCGACCGCGCGCCGGTGGCCTGGCCGTGCAGGTCCAGGTACTGGCCGGCCACCATCTCCGTCCGCATCGCCTGCCATAGCTCGCGGACGCGGTCCTCGGCCGGGGGGCTCAGCGCGGTCGCGGCCACCACGTCGTCGGCCCAGGCCAGCGCCAGGTCACCGACGAGGATCGCGGCGGAGCCGCCGAACGCCCGCTCGGCGCCGTCGGGCCGCGCGTACTGGGCCGACAGGTCCCGGTGCACGGACGCGCCGCCCCGGCGCAGCGGGGAGCCGTCCATGACGTCGTCGTGCACGAGCGCGCACGTCTGGATGAGTTCGAGCCCGGCGGCGAGCCGCAGCGCCGCCTCGGTGCGGGCGGCGTCCGCCGGGCCGCCGCAGGCCCGCAGGGACCACCACAGGAACTGCGAGCGCATGCGTTTGCCGCCGTCCAGCGTGAAGCGGGCGACGCGCCGAGCGATGTCGTCGGCGAACGTGACGTCGATGTCCCGTGCCGCGTCGAGCCGCTCGCGCAGGATCCCGTCGAGGGTGTGCCCCACCGCCGCAGGGACGTCGTCGTCGACGAGGTCCGGGGTGCGGGCCCGCCCGTGCCGGAGGTCCGGGTCGCCGTCGCCGCCTGCGGGAGCGGCCTGCGTCCGGGTGCGGGACATGGGGGTTGCCTCTCGTCGCGTTCGGCCGGTGGGAGGTTGCGGGTCCATACCGTCCGAGCACGTCATCCGGATGCGGTCGCGGGCCACGCCCCGGTGCGGCGGGGGCCGGTCGGGGCCGCTGACGTTCAGTCCATCACGCGTCGGACCCGCCGCTCAGGAGCCACGCGCCGGGTCCGCAGGGCGGAGTGCATGTAGCGGAAGCGCTCCATGGAGACGTGACGCGTCCACAGGACCCAGCAGCAGAACGCGAGCACGCCGACCGCGAAGATCAGCGGGACGGTCATCGAGCCGTTGGCCGTGCCGAGGAACAGCGTGCCGACGGCGATGAGCCCCATGAAACCGAGCCAGTACGGGAGCCACCTGCTGCCCCGCTCCAACTGGCCGAGCTGGGCGGCGACGAGCCGTCGCATGGACGCCCGCTCCTCGGGGTCCCGCGGCACCTCGCGGTGCCGGATGCCGTGGTGGAGATCGGCGACCTTCCTCGGGTCGGTCCCCGCGGCGCGGCCGGCCTTGCGGCGCTGCGCGACGATGAACGCCATCGCGATGCCGGTGTAGAGGACAGCCTTCACCGCCCACCAGGCGGGATGCTCGTCAGGGCGGAGCAGGGCGGTGACTCCCGCCGTCAGCACGAAGATCAGGGCTGACTGCGCGCTCAGACTGCGGTCGACCCTGCGCTTGAGGGCGCGCATGACACGTACCTCCTCGAAATCGCACGAATGCCGTCGGGCGGCTGATGCCGCGGTCGTCCCCGAGTACCCCGGCGGGGCCGACCCACCGTCCCATGAATGGTTCGGGCCGGCGCCTGCTGTTTGATCATGCGTCAAGCCGTAATGCTACGCACGTAGACATGGGCCGTCCCGGAGGGCCGCCAAGTGCGTTCACCTCGGGTGTGTCGCCCAGAAGTGATCGAAGGTCAAGTGGTGACGGCGGACTGCGAAATGGGCTCGTGGGAGTCCAATGGTCCAGTGGTCCAACGGAATTGACGGCCGTCGACCCCTTGCGGCCACGGCGCCTCCTCTGCCACATTCACCCCAGCCGAAATGGCATGCACGCGCCATGGTCGACCCGCCCGTGGCGTGCGCGCTGTCGCTGCATACCTATGCAGTTTTTCAGTCCCTATCCGGGACGTTCCACCCCCACACAATGGAGTCGAACATGCGCATATCCAGACTCGTCCCCGCGCTCGCAGCCACCGCGATGGCCGTCCTCGGACTGGCCCCCACGGCAGCGGCGCAGACCGGGGCGAGCACCGCGCCGCCCAGCGTGACGGCCGTCGACTCGCCCAAGCCGATCATCGGCGGCGGCTACGCCTCCAACGCGCCCTGGGCGGCCCGGCTCTTCTCCAACGGCCAGCAGACCTGTAGCGCCACGATCATCGCCCCGACCTGGATCCTCACCGCCAAGCACTGCGTCAGCGGCGGCAACCTCTCGTTCCGCATCGGCAGCCTCGACCAGACCTCGGGCGGCACCACGGCCAACGGCATCAGCATTCGCAACCACGCCTCATCGGACCTCTCCCTGGTCAAGCTCGACCGCTCCGTCTCCGGCAGCTACGCCCGCCTCGGCAGCCCGGGTTCGGTGTCGGTGAACCAGACCGTGCAGGTGTACGGCTGGGGAGCCACCTCCCAGTGCGGCTCGGAGATCAACTGCCAGTCCCGGCTCCTGAAGGTCGCCAACGTCGTCGTGACCGGCGGCTGCCGCGACGCCTACCAGGGCCAGGCCATCTGCGCCCGGCGCGGAAACGGCATCACCGCGGGCGGCGACTCCGGCGGCCCCATGATGGCCAACGGCGTGCAGGTCGGCGTCGCCTCCACCAGTGACCGCCAGACCACCACCGCGTACACGAACGTGACGGCGTACCGCTCCTGGATCCAGAGCATCGCGGGCGTCTGAGGGACCGAGGACGGATCGGTGACGGCTCGGGTGAAGAGCCACTGATCCGGGAGGGGGCGCGCGTACTCGCCGGGTTCTGTCACCGGCGAGTACGCGCGCGTTCCGCGTACGAAGGCGGGGCCGTACCCCGCGGGACGGCCCGAGGCCGCAAGGGTGACGTCGCGTACCTGCCAGCTCTCGCCGGGCGGAGCCGCTGCACTGAGGTCACCACACTGGCCTCGCACCGGAAACGGACCCATGACCTCGACAAGCACCGCCGACTCGCGCGCCGGAACCCCCGGCGTCTCCGGCCCACCGACCCGCTCCCCACTGGCCGGCTGGCCCGGCGTCGTCGCGGTGACGCTCGGCCTCTTCTCCATCGTCACCACCGAGATCCTGCCGATCGGTCTGCTCACCTCGATCGGCTCCGACTTCGCCGTCTCCGACGGCAGCGCGGGCCTGATGATGACCATGCCCGGTCTCCTCGCGGCGGTCTCCGCGCCACTGGTGACCGTGGCGACCGCGCGCGCCGACCGGCGGCTGATGCTCTGCGTCTTCATGTCCGTCCTCGCCGCGGCGAACCTCCTGGCCGCCGGGGCCTCGAACTACTGGCTCGTCCTGGTCTCCCGCGTCATGGTGGGGGTCACGATCGGCGGCTTCTGGTCGATCGGCGCCGGACTCGCGCAACGCCTGGTGCCCGCGGCCTCGGTGGGCCGGGCCACCGCGGTCGTCTTCTCCGCGGTCCCGCTGGGCTCCGTCCTCGGTGTGCCGGTCGGCACCCTCATCGGCGACATCGCGGGGTGGCGGACGGCCTTCGTCGTCATGGGCGTCCTCTCCGCCGCCGTGCTCGCCATGCTGCTCCTGGTCATGCCACCGCTCCCGCCGGTACGAGCCACACGCCCGGCCGTGCTGCGCGGAGTGCTCCGCGGCAAAACCGCACGCCTCGCCCTGCTGCTGACCTTCCTCGTCGTCCTCGCCCACTTCGGGACCTACACCTACGTCACGCCGTTCCTGGAACAGGTCACCCACGCGAGCCCGGCCCTGATCACCGTCCTCCTGCTGGTCTACGGCGCCGCGGGCATCGCCGGCAACTTCCTCGGCGGAGCGCTGGTAACCCGCAGGCCCCACCTCACCTTCGGCCTGGCCGCCGCCATGATCGGGGCGGCCACCCTCCTGCTGCCGCTCCTCGGACGCTGGCCATGGGGCGCCGCGCCGCTGCTCGTCCTCTGGGGCATCGCGTACGGGGCGGTGCCCGTCGCGTCGCAGGCCTGGTTCCTCAAGGCGGCGCCCCATGCGCCCGAGGCCGCCTCGGTGCTGTTCACCGCCTCCTTCCAGGCGACGATCTCCATCGGGGCCCTGGCGGGCGGGGTCACCGTCGACCACACCTCACCGGCCACGCTCATGGTCCTCGGCGGCGCCACCGCCGTCCTCATGGTCATCGTGACCCGGGTGCACCACGCACGGCACGGGTGACCGCGGAGCCGATGGGGCGATGGGGCGGCGATCGGGTGGTTTTGCGCCGCCGCGGCTTCAGTGCCGGATGGCCGGGCATGCGTTGTGTCGTGTCCCGTATGCCACCGAGCCGAGGAGCGGTACCGCGATGACCGAGTACGAGCGTTCGCGCACGATGCCCGCACTGCCGGAGCACGTCTTCGACCAGGCCGCGGACGTCGGCCAGATGGACACATGGCTCCCCCGCGACCTGCACGTCGACGCCGGGGAGCTGCCCGCGGTCACCGTGCACGAGGACCGCACCGACCAGGACGTCTCCGCTCTGCTGCGCGCCCAGAAGGACCAGATGCGCCTGGAGTGGGGCACGCGCGAGCAGGGCAGCTACACCGGCTGGCTCCAGGTCGCGGGCATGAGCACGGGGACCAGCGAGGTGACGGTGCATCTGTCGTTCTTCGAGGACAGCCACGACCCGGGCGAGCAGGCCGTGCACAGCGCCCTCGACAGCAGCCTGGAACGCCTGGAGGAGCAGGTGCGGCTGCGCGTCGACAACGCGGCGGGCTGACCCGCCGCCCTGTTCGGTCACCTGGGCCGGGGCCGGGGCCGCGAGATCAGGCCTGTGCTCCGCTCGGCCGCAGGGCGCGCATACGCCCGTCGAGCTCGCGTTGGTAGAAGTCGACGAAACCGTCGGGGTCGGGGCCCGCGTTCTGCATGACCAGGCGGTCGAAGCCCGCGTCGACGAACTTCTGCGCCACCTCGACGTACCGGGCGGGGTCCGTGCCGCAGGCGAACTTACCCAGGATGTCCTCCTCGCGCACGGTCGACGTGGCGGCGTCGAAGTTGACCGGGTTGGGCAGCTCGCTCATGACCTTCCAGCCGGTCAGCGCCCACCGTGAGGTCTCCAGGGCGGCCTTCGCCCCGGTGTGCTCGTCGGGCGCCCAGGCCATCGGCACCTCCGCGTAGGCCGGGCCGCTGCCCCCGGCCTCCTTGTACTGCCGGACGATCTCCGGCTTCTCCTCCGTCGCGAACAGGCCGTCGCCGAGCTCAGCGGCGATGCGCGTCGACGCCTTGCCGCTGGCCGCCACCGCGATCAGGGGCAGCTCCTCGGGGAGGTCGAAGACGCGGGCGTCCTCAAGGCGCAGGTGCTTGCCCTCGTACGACCGGTAGCCCCCGCTCCAAAGCAGCCGGATGATCTCCAGGGCCTCCCTGAACATCTCGTGCCGGGTGCGGACGGTGTCGGGGAAGCCGCGGCCGACCACATGCTCGTTCAGCCGCTCGCCCGAGCCGACGCCCAGCACGAAGCGGCCGTCCGAGACGAGGGCGAGGGTGGCGGCGGCCTGCGCGATGATCGCCGGGTGGTAGCGCACGGTCGGGCAGGTCACTCCCGTCGCCAGCTGGATGCGCGAGGTCTTGGCGGCGATGGTGCCGAGCACGGTCCAGGCGAACGGCGAGTGGCCCTGGTTGTCGAGCCACGGGTGGTAGTGATCGCTGATCTCGACGAAATCGAAGCCGGCTTCCTCGGCGAGAACCGCCTGCCGAACCAGTTCCTTGGGGCCGAATGCCTCGGCGGCCAGCTTGTAACCGATCTGCATTGCTTGCTCCTCGTTTCCTCGTGCGACGGCACCGTTTTCGTCCGCACCGAGGTACCCGGCGATTTCGACGCTTAACGCGCGCCTGTTCTCCCCATTCTTTTCATCCGGTCAGGTGCGCCGCATCCCGAGATTTACGCCGCGATACGGGGTTCACGCCGCATGGCCCACAGGACCGGACCGCCTCCGGGCAGCCGCGTCTCTTCCTGCACGGAAAAGCCGAAGTGCTCGTAGAAAGGCAGATTGGACGGCTTGGAGGACTCCAGGCGGACGGGCAGACCCGCCGCGTCGGCCTGGGCGAGTCCTGACCGCAGCAGGTTCGCCCCGTGCCCCTGACCGCGGGCGGCCGGATCGGCGCCGACGACGGCCAGGTACCAGTGTTCTTCCTCCGGCGTGTGCTCGGCGGCGGCCATGGCGGCGTCACGGAACAGTTCGGCGCGCTCGCCCAGGATGACCTGGAGCTCCTGGACCGTCTCCGCGTCGGGCACGGCCTTGGCCCGGCCCTCCGGCGGCACCCAGAAGGCGGCTGCGGCGCCGGTGCGCTCGCAGACGCCGTGGTGGACGTACTGCCTGGTGAAGAGCGTGGCGAAGTACCGCCCGAGGCCCGCGTTGCGCGAGGCGGCGTCGGGGAAGAACCAGCGCATCATCGGGTCGTCGTCGAAGGCGTCGGCGAGGACGCGGCTGATGAGCGGGGCGTCGTCGATCGTGGCCTGCTGTGGGCTGTTCGATATCGGCATACGGGCATTCTGCACCGCTGATGATCTTGGCTCGGGGCGGGGGTGGCCGGGAGCGCACGCGCGCGGCGGGCTTCCCGCGCGGCACGCGACGGGGCGCGGCGCCCCCCTCACATTAAAGACGGGCGCCCCCTCGCATAAAGGGGGCGCCCGCCATGATGTGCCGCCGGTCAGTGCTTGCCGGTGTCCTTGATCTTTTCCTTGGCCTGACGGGCGTCACCCTTGGCCTGTTCGGCACGGCCCTTGGCGGTGAGGCGTTCATTGCCCACGGCGCGTCCTGCGGCCTCCTTGACCTTGCCGCTGATCTGCTCGGTCTTCGCCTGGTTCTTCTCGTTGGCGGCCATGTCGCTCACCCTCCGATGGTTCGGGATTGTGTGCTGCGTATACGCGTGGCCGCCCATGGACGATGTAAACGTGCCTCACCGAGAGAATTCGGCGGCCGGGATTTCCGCGTGTCACACCGGTCCGGCTGGGAACCCCGCATGCGGGAACAGTGCGGAACGGATCGGAGCGGGGCATGGCCGGCGAGGACGAGGGGCAGCGGACGCCGGGTGCTGTCCGGCGCTGGTCCGGCCGGGCGCGGGACTGGTGGCAGCGGGCCCTGGCGACACCCGGCTACGAGCGTCACACCCTGCTGCTCATCTTCAAGAGCACGCTGGCCGCGACCCTGGCCTGGTTCATCTCCTACGACGTGCTGCACACGACGTCACCCGCCTTCGCGCCGTTCTCCGCGGTGCTGATCATGCAGGTGACGGTCTATCAGTCGCTGCTGCAATCGCTGCGCTACCTGGCGGCCGTGGCGGTCGGCGTGGCCATGGTGGCGGCCCTGGGATTCATGATCGGATCGGACCTCCTGACGTTCGTGCTCGTGGCGGTCGTCGGCCTGACCATCGGGCGCTGGCCCGCGCTCGGCTCCCAGGGCTCCCAGGTCGCCACCGGAGCGTTCTTCGCCTTCTCCGTCTACGCCCTCGCCTCCACCGGCAGCGAGAAGATCACCCAGCTGGGGCAGATCGTCCTCCTCGTCCTGATCGGCTGCGGCATCGGCGTCATCGTCAACCTCACGGTCGCCCCGCCGATGCGGCACAGCAGCGCGGAATCCGGCCTCCGCACGCTCTCCGCCGCCCTCGGCGACCTGGTGAGCGACATGTATCCCGTACTGCGCGAGAACGAGATCGACGCCGACCACTGTGCCCATTGGCACAGCAGGGCGGAGCAGACCGGCGGCATGATCACACAGGCGCGCGACGGTTTCCGTACGGCCGAGGAGAGCCTCTACTACAACCCCCGGCTGCTGTTGCGCAGGAAGCGGGGCGGCCATGTCTCGTTCGAGGGCTACGGCGCGGTCCTCGAAGCCCTGGTGCGCGCGCTCTACCAGGTCTCGTCGCTGACCCGCAGCCTCGACCAGTGGACCGAGCAGGAGGAGGGCAGGCTCGACGACGGCGCGTTCTTCGGCAGCTACGCCGACTTCCTCGAAAGCATCTCGAAGATCACCGACGTGCTCGCCGAACTCGACGAGAACTCCCTGGCCGAGCAGGCCCGGCACCTCGGCGAACTGGCCGACGACGCCCAGGGCCGCGCCCGCGCGGTGACCGAGCAGGCGGCCCGCTCCGGCCTGCCGCTGGCCGACCCGGCCCGCCCGTACGGAGTCCTCGTCGTCGAGGCGAACCGCCTCATGGAGGAGTTCCAGCACACCTGCGACGTGCTCAAGGACACGTGCTGACCTCCGGCCCGTGGTGGCCCCAGGACCCTCCGAGAGCCGTTCGCACCGTTTGTGCCCCGGGGGACACGGGCACCCGACCCGGGTCACCGATCTTGGGCGGCACGCGGCACCGGCCGCCCATGCCCGACTTCCGCAGGAGGCCTCCCCATGCAAGAGGGCCAGCACGACGCCCGCACGAGCGACCACGGCACGCCGCAGGTCACGTCCGAGCCGACGCCTCCGTTCCCGGGGGACAAGCACGGCCCGCCGCCCGGCGTCGAGGCCGACATGTCCCCGCGGCCCCGCTACGAGGCACCGCGGTACAAGGCCGCCGACAAGCTGCTCGGCAAGGTCGCGCTGATCACCGGCGGCGACTCCGGGATCGGCCGGGCCGTCTCCTGGCTCTACGCGCGCGAAGGGGCCGACGTCGCCATCGTCCACCTGCCCGAGGAGCAGCAGGACGCCGAAGAGACCCGGCGGCTCGTCGAGAAGGCCGGACGCACCTGTCTGCTGCTGCCCGGCGACGTGAGCGACGCCGACTTCTGCCGCGACGCCGTGGCACGCACCGTGGCGGAGTTCGGCACGCTGAACATCCTGGTGAACAACGCCGCCTACCTGAACAGCAAGCTGGAGCTCGAGCAGCTCAACGCCGAGGACTGGGACCGCACGTTCAAGACGAACGTGTACGCCTACTTCCACCTGGTCATGGCGAGCCTGCCGCACCTGGACGCGGGCGACGCGATCATCGCCACGGCCACGGAGGAAGCCCTGAAGGGCAGCACCACGATGATCGACTACGCGGCTTCGAAGGCGGCCCTGATCACCTTCACCAAGTCGATCGCGCCCCACCTCGCCAAGCGGGGCGTCCGCGCCAACGTCGTCGCCCCCGGACCCGTGTGGACGGTCCTCAACACGGCCGACCCGCACATGCCCAAGGACGGCCTCTCCCAGGTCGGCAGCGAGACCCCGCTCGGCCGTCCCGCCCAGCCGGAGGAGCTGGCGCCCGCCTACGTCTACCTGGCCTCCGACGCGGACTCCAGCTTCACCGTGGGCGAGGTCCTCGCCGTGACGGGCGGTGAGACCGACACGCGCTGACCGCGGCCCGACACCGCGATGACCTGCGGGCGAGTTGTCATGCCTCCGGCTCTCGCACTACTGTCACCACGCCTTGGTGCTCGGGAAATCCGGTGTGATGCCGGTGCGGCCCTCGCCACTGTGATCGGGATGTCCGGCTCCAGCCCTCGCGGCAGCCACTGGGCGCACACGCGCCCGGGAAGGCGGAGTTCGGGCGGTACTACCCGTCAGCCAGGAGACCGGCCAAGGCACGTCGTCCATCCACGAGGTGCTGGAGAGGGTCTGCTGAGCCATGCACATTGCCGAGGGTTTCCTCCCGCCGGCGCACGCCATCGCCTGGGGCGTAGCGTCCGCGCCGTTCGTCGTCCACGGAGTCCGCTCCCTTACGCGTGAGGTCAAGGAGCACCCCGAGAGCACCCTGCTCCTGGGTGCGTCCGGAGCCTTCACCTTCGTCCTGTCCGCACTGAAGATCCCGTCGGTCACCGGAAGTTGCTCGCACCCGACGGGCACCGGCCTCGGCGCGATCCTGTTCCGCCCGCCGATCATGGCGGTGCTCGGCACGATCACGCTGCTGTTCCAGGCGCTGCTGCTCGCCCACGGCGGGCTCACCACGCTCGGCGCCAACGTCTTCTCCATGGCGATCGTCGGGCCCTGGGCCGGATACGCCGTCTACCGGCTCCTGAAGCGGTACGACGTGCCGCTCATGGTGGCGGTGTTCTTCGGCGCGTTCGTCGCCGACCTGTCCACGTACTGCGTCACCAGCGTCCAGCTCGCCCTCGCTTTCCCCGACCCCGGCAGCGGATTCATCGGCGCCCTGGGCAAGTTCGGCGGCATCTTCGCCGTCACCCAGATCCCGCTGGCGGTCAGCGAGGGACTGCTCACCGTCCTCGTGATGCGGCTCCTCGTGCAGTCCAGCAAGGGAGAGCTCACACGGCTCGGCGTACTGCTCCAGCGCAAGCGGACGGCCAAGGCCACCGACACGGACAACACCAGGACCGAGACGGGGGCCAGCGCCTGATGAGCCGGAACGCGAAGATAAACACCCTGCTGATCGTCATCGTCGCCGCCCTCGCGGTCCTGCCGCTCGTGCTGGGACTCGGCGACCACAAGAAGGAGCCGTTCGCGGGCGCCGACGCCCAGGCCGAGACGGCGATCACCGAGATCGACCCCGACTACGAGCCCTGGTTCTCCCCGCTGTACGAACCGCCGTCCGGCGAGGTCGAGTCGGCGCTCTTCGCCCTTCAGGCGGCGCTCGGCGCAGGCGTCCTCGCGTACTACTTCGGGCTGCGCAGGGGGCGCCGCCAGGGCGCGGAGCGCGAGCGGGTGCGGGACGGCCACGCCGAGCCGCCCGGCGACGCGGCGGACAGCCGCAACGGGGCCGGGCAGGCCTGATCCGCGGTGCTGCCCATCGACGCGGCGGCGCACAGCAGCCGCTGGCGCCGCCGTCACCCCGTGGACAAGGCCGTGCTCGGCCTCGGCCTCACCGTCCTCGCCATCTCGCTGCCGCCCTGGCCGGGCGCGGCCCTCGTCCTCGTCACCGCGCTCGTGGTGCTGCTCGGCCCCGCGGGCGTGCCGCCCCGCAAGCTGTGGCGCGCCTACCGCGTGCCGCTCGGCTTCTGCGTCACCGGAGCCCTGACCCTGCTCGTCCAGCTCGGCGGCCCCGACGGGTTCGTCACGCTCGCCGAAGGCGGCCCCGCGCGCGCCGGGGGGCTGCTGCTCCGGACCTCGGCGGCCTCGCTCGGGGTGCTCCTGTTCGCCTTCACCACGCCCCTGTCGGACCTGCTGCCCCGCCTGGTCGGGGCGGGGGTGCCGGCGCCCGTGGTGGACGTCGCCCTCGTGACGTACCGGATGAGCTTCCTGCTCATGGACTCCATGGGGCGCGTCCGCCAGGCGCAGGCGGCGCGGCTCGGCCACACCACCAGAGCCGCCGCCTGGCGGTCGCTCGCGGGGCTCGGCGCCACCGCGTTCGTGCGCGCCTTCGACCGGGCGGGGCGGCTTCAGGCAGGGCTCGCCGGGCGCGGCTACGACGGCACGCTGCGGGTGCTCGTGCCCGAGGCGAAGGTCTCCCGGCCCTTCGTGGCCGCCGTCGCGGTCCTTCTCCTGGGCCTGATCGCCCTCACCCTCGTACTGGAAAGGTTCCTTCCATGAGCGAGCCCCTGGTGGCGCTGCGCGCGGCGTCCTACGCGTACGAAGAGGGGCCCGCCGTGCTCAGCGGCCTGGACTTCGACGTCGCCGAGGGACGCGCCCTCGCCCTGCTCGGGCGCAACGGCAGCGGCAAGACCACCCTCATGCGGCTGCTCAGCGGCGGACTCCGCCCCAGCGAGGGCGAGTTGACGCTCGGCGGAGTCCCGGTGACGTACGACCGCAAGGGGCTGACCCGGCTGCGTACCACCGTCCAGCTCGTCGTGCAGGACCCCGACGACCAGTTGTTCGCCGCCTCCGTCGAGCAGGACGTGTCCTTCGGTCCGCTGAACCTCGGGCTGCCCGACGCCGAGGTGCGGGCGCGGGTGGCCGAGTCGCTGGCCGCCCTCGACATCGGGGCGCTGGCCGACCGGCCCACCCACCTGCTCTCCTACGGTCAGCGCAAGCGCACGGCCATCGCGGGCGCCGTGGCGATGCGCCCGCGCGTGCTGATCCTCGACGAGCCGACCGCGGGCCTGGACCCCGAAGGGCAGGAGCGCCTCCTCGCCACCCTGCGGGGCCTGCGGGACACGGGGACGACCGTGGTGATGGCGACCCACGACGTGGACCTGGCCCTGCGCTGGGCCGACGACGCGGCGCTGCTCACCCCCTCCGGGGTCCGCACGGGCCCGGCCGCGGCCACCCTGGCCGACCGGGACCTCCTGGCCCGGGCGGGCCTGAACCTGCCGTGGGGTGTCGCCGTCGCCGAACTGCTGCGCGCGCACGGCCTCCTGACGGAGGCGGACCGCGGGCCGCGCACGCCGGAGGAGTGCGAGGTGCTCCCGGGGGCGGCGTAGCGGGGCGTGTGGGCTGGATCACTCCCGGGTGCGGGAACTCGGTACTCCGCCGCCCCGACTCCTGTACCGGCACGGCCGCGACCGGCCGGCGCCGCAGGCGCGAGCCACACCCGTGATGCACGACGCGCGCAGGAGACCGCTGATGGACCACCCCCGCCGCTTCACCCCCCGCCCTTTCGTTACCCGCCGATTCAACCCGCTCCGGTCCGACCCCCGCCGCTTCACCCTCCCCGCCTTCCTGCTGCTGCTCGCCCTGGTGTTCACCGTGTCGTACGCCGTCGGCTCCTGGGCGGGGCCCGTCGCCCCCGGCATGCACGGACCCGGGACGAGCACCGGCGACGGCGGTACGCGGCCGGCCGGCGACGACGCCGAGGAGATGCCCGGCATGGGCGGGATGCACGGATGACGGCCGCCGGCACCCGGCTGACCGCGCCCGAGGCGGCGGCCGTCACCGATCTGGCCGTGGACGGCATGACCTGCGCGGCCTGTGTGCGGCGGGTCGAGAAGAAGCTGGCCCGGCTGGAGGGCGTGAGTGCCACGGTCAACCTGGCCACCGGGCGCGCCCGGGTCAGTCACCCGCCCCACGTCACGCCCGCTGACCTGGCCGCGGCCATCGAGAGCGCCGGATACACGGCGCGACCCCCCGAGCCGCCGCGGGCGGAGCCCGAGCCGGAACCGGCCAGGAACGAGGAGCGGGACCGGCTGCTCGTCGTGGCGCTGCTCTCGCTGCCGGTGCTCGTCCTGTCCATGGCGCCCGTACTCCAGTTCCGCAACTGGCAGTGGCTGTGCTTCGCGCTGGCCGCGCCGGTCGCGGTATGGGGCGCCCGGCCCTTCCACGTACGGGCGCTGCGCGGCCTGAGGCACTCCACGGCGACGATGGACACGCTGGTCTCGCTGGGCGTGATGGCCTCCTTCGGCTGGTCGGCGTACGCGCTCTTCCTCGGCGGCGCGGGCACCCCCGGCATGCGGATGCCCTTCAGCCTGCTGCCCTCGGCCGACGCGGGCGACGGCACCGCGGACATCTACCTGGAGGCCGTCGTCGCCGTACCCCTGTTCGTGCTGGGCGGACGCCTCCTTGAGGCGCGGGCCAGGCGCGGCACGGGGCAGGCGCTGCGGTCGCTCGCCGAGCTGGGGGCCAAGGACGTCGCCGTACGCGAGGGAACGGGCGAACGCCGTATTCCCATCGGGGAGTTGCGGGCCGGGCAGGTCTTCGTCACCAGGCCGGGGGAGCGGGTCGCGACCGACGGGGAGGTGGTCGAGGGCAGCTCCGCCGTCGATCTGTCGCTGGTCACGGGGGAGAGCGAACCGGTCGAGGTCGGCGCGGGCTCGTCCGTGGTCGGCGGCGCCGTCAACGCGGGCGGCATGCTCCTGGTGCGCGCCACGGCGATCGGCGCCGACACCCGACTGGCACGCATCACACGCATGGTGACGGACGCTCAGGCCGGCAAGGCGCGCGCCCAGCGGCTCGCGGACTCGGTGGCCGGCGTGTTCGTACCGGTGGTGCTGACCATCGCCGTCACGGTGCTCGGCTTCTGGCTCGGCGCAGGCGCCGACCCGCAGGCGGCCGTCACCGCCTGCGTGGCGGTGCTCGTCGTCGCGTGCCCGTGCGCCCTGGGGCTCGCGACGCCGACGGCGCTGCTGGCCGCCACCGGGCGCGGCGCGCGGCTCGGCGTTCTCGTCAGCGGGCCGCGGGCGCTCGAAGGGCTGCGGCACGTCGACACCGTCGTCCTGGACAAGACGGGGACGCTGACCTCCGGGCGGATGAGCGTCACGCGGGTCACGGCGCTGCCGGGCGGGACCGGCGGGGAGGCCGTGGTGCGGCTGGCCGGTGCGGTGGAACAGGGCTCGGAGCACCCGCTGGGCCGCGCGCTCGTCGCGTACGCGGGGCGGCCGCTGCCCGAGGTCACCGGGTTCCGGGCGCTGCCGGGGGCCGGGGTGAGCGGGCATGTCGAGGGGCGCTTCGTCGAAGTCGGGGTGCCTGAGGGGGAGTTGCCCGAGCCGCTGGCCCGCGCCCTTGAGGCGTGCGAGACCGCGCGCCATACACCGGTCCTGGTCCGCGTGGACGGTGAGCCCGAGGCGCTGCTCGCGGTCGGGGATGTCGTACGGCCGGGCAGTTACCGCGCCGTCGACCGGCTGAAGCGGCTGGGCGTGCGGCCCGTGCTCGCCACGGGCGACCACGAGGCCACCGCCCGCGCCGTCGCCGCCGAGCTCGGCATCGACGACGTACGGGCACGGTGTTCGCCCGAGGACAAGGCGGAACTGGTGCGCCGGCTGCGGGCCGACGGGCGCCGCGTGGCGGTGATCGGCGACGGTGTGAACGACGCCGCCGCGCTGGCCTGCGCCGACCTCGGCATCGCGATGGGCGGCGGCACGGACGTGGCCATCGGGGCGGCCGACGTCACCCTCGTCCGCGGCGACATCGAGGCGGTCGCGGACGCCGTCCTCCTGGCCCGCCGCACCCTCGGCACGATCCGCGCCAACCTGATCTGGGCGTTCGGATACAACGCGGTGACCGTGCCGCTCGCCGCGGTGGGTCTGCTGGACCCCATGTTCGCGGCCGCCGCGATGTCGGCGAGTTCCCTGCTCGTCGTGGGCAACAGCCTGCGCCTGCGCACCTGGCGGCCCACGCGTCGCGGTGGCGGCCGATGACGGGCACGGCCGCGCGGCGGCCCGCCCGACGCCGGCTCACCGACGCCGTGCGTGTCGCCCTGGCCCCGGTGGCGGCGTGTGTGCTCGCGCTCGGCGGTCTCGTCGCGTGGACCGCGTCGGGGGCCGCGGGGAGCCCCGCGCGCGTCGAGGTCTCCGCCGGGCGGATGTACCTGCCGTTCGGCGGCAGCAGGGAGTCCGCGGCCTTCTTCCGTATCGTCAACTCCGGTGGCAGCGCTGACCAGTTGACCGGCGTCACCTCGACGGCCGCCTCCGATGTCATGCTCGGCCGCAACACACGGACCGGCGGCAACGCGGCGACCATGCGCGGGGTGGGCTCCGTCACGGTCCCGGCGGGCGGCACGCTGGAGATGTCACCGCGGGGCCTGGACGTGATGCTGACGCTGCGCGAACCGGTGCGCGCCGGGGACCGTGTGCCGTTCGTGCTGCGCTTCCGTGACGGCGGACGGATCAGCGTGTCGGCTGTCGTGGTCCGCCCCGGCACCGGCTGAACGACCCGGCCCCGCGACCGTACGGAGAAGGCCTAATGTGGCGGAATGGCGACACAGATGATCATTCTCAACGGCGGTTCCAGCTCCGGGAAGTCCGGCATCGTGCGGTGCCTGCAAGACGTGCTGCCCGACCCGTGGCTGGCGTTCGGCTGCGATTCCTTCGTCGAGTCGATGCCCGCGAGGATGCAGGCGTCCCAGGAGGGCATCGAGGTCGCGGCGGACGGCTCGGTGAGCGTCGGCGAGGACTTCCGGGCCCTTGAGGAAGCCTGGACGGAGGGCATCGTCGCGATGGCCCGCGCGGGCGCCAGGATCATCGTCGACGACGTCTTCCTCGGCGGGGCCGCGTCGCAGCGGCGGTGGCTGAAGAGACTGGACGACGTGGAGGTGCTGTGGGTCGGCGTGCGGTGTGAGAGCGCGGTCGCCGAGGACCGCGGGGTCGCGCGCGGCGACCGCGCCAAGGGCATGGCGGCGTCGCAGGCGGACACGGTGCACGACGGCGTGGCCTACGACATCGAGGTCGACACGACCCACGCCGAATCCATGGCGTGCGCGCGCACCATCGCCGCCCGGGTGAGCCTGTCGGCGCGGCGATGACCGGCCGCTCGTTGCCACGACAAAAGCCCGGGCGGCGACGGTACGCGGACATCGTCGCGGCGCCGCCGTGGCTCCCCACCATGGCGGCGCCGCGGTAACCCTTCGGCTGTCGGGGCGCGCGGGAGTTGGCCCCGTGGTGACAGGTCGGAAGGGTTGGAGGACCGGGCCCGTGTTGTCGGCTCACGGGCCCGGCCACGCAGGGCCTGAGCGTGTGCTGAAAGACGGATGAAGCGCGAGAGGAGCCGCCCGGGGGGGGAGTGCCGAAACGCGGATACCCCCGGGGAGCTGGAGGGCCAGGGACGCGTCCGGGGGCCGGGGACCAAGGAGTAAGGCCGCCTCATGCGGCCGTCATGCTTGTCCCACCACGCTAGACCTCAGAGAGCCCTCGCGAAATCCGGCAGCGGTACGAGACTGTGTGCGCCTATTCCGGTAGGCGGGACCCGGCCCCGGGCCCGCGGCCGACGCTCACTCCGGGTCGATGAAGAACTCCTGCGAGACGGCCGACGTACACGCCTGGCGCGTCACCTCCACGCCCGCGGACGTGCCACCGCCCGCCATGCCGACGCACTGGCCCGTGGACTCCTCGCGGATGCGGAAGCCGCCGGGGACCGGGGCTTCGACGGCTTCGACGAGGAAGACCGTGGCGGCGGCACAGGCGTCCCACGGTTCGAGCATGCCGGGCACCGGGCCCCCGTTCATGACGGTCAGGCAGCCGATGCCGAACTCGGGGTGGTGCCACTGGATGCGGTAGCGGCCCGCGCCGACCTCTTCCAGGTAGGTGCGCGGCGGAGTGGCCTGGGAGCAGTCACGCTGGACGGCGACGGCGCTCTGGTAGAGGCCCTTGCGGTCGCGGCCCTCGGTGACGCACAGGGAGGGCGCGCCGGCGGGCCGGATCTTCGCCCAGCCGAGCACGGGACCCACGTAGCGCTCCTGCGAGAAGACGGACCCGGGCTGCCGGTCGCAGCTCCACTGGCGCAACTGCGCGCCGTCGGTGGCGGAGGAGCCGGTGACCTCCAGGCAGAGCGAGGGCGCTGACTTGGGCTGTATCCAGACCCCGCCGTCGGTCTCGCCGAAGGTGAAGCTGGCGCCGGGCCGGCTGTCGCAGGTCTGCTGCCGTACGAGGGCGCCGGCCGTGGTGCTCGAATTCTCGACGGCCATGCACTTGCCGCTGTAGGCGTTGACGAGCTGGTACGAACCGCCGCCGAGGGAGGAGGTCCGCAGCGTCCACAGCGCGTTCTCGCGCCCGGCGCACCGGCGCTGGGTGATCACCTCGCCCTCGGCCGCGGAATTGGCTTCCAGGCACATGCCGCTGTGCTTGGCGACGATGTTGATGTCCGACGTGGCGGCCCGCGCCGTGCCCGGCGTTCCGCCCAGGCCCGTCAGTGTGAACAGCAGGGCGGTGACGGCGATCAGGGCGGCGTGGCCACGTCCGTGCCGCATGAGACGGCCGTGGCGCGCCTGATGTCCGTTTCCCGGTCTTCGCATGATTCCCCCTCGGATGTGCCCATGTGCCGGAGTCTTCCGGCGCGGAGCGTCGCACAGGGGTCTGACGCACGTCTGACGGCGCCGACGAGGGCTCACGGCAGGCGGGTTCGTCAGGGGTGCGTCAGCCGGGGCGGCCACCATCGGCCCCGTACCGCTGGGCACGGCCGGTTTCTGTCGACCAGACGAGGGGTGTACTCACCATGAGCGGAAGACCCGGGCGGCGGCTGCGTGGCGTCGCGGGACAACTGGCAGCCTCCGCGTTGCTGTGCGCGGCGCTCACCGCGCCCGCCGCCGCGGCGCCCGGCGCCGGACCGGATACCGCAACGGGTGCCCGAGCGGGCGCCGACGCGGAGTGCTGGCTGCGGCCGGGCGAGCCGCATGTGGACTGGACCGGGATGGGTTTCACCGGGGACCTGTGGTGCGACCTCACCCCCGGTTCGGTGCGTATCCAGTCGCGTTCCACCAGCCCGGTCATCGGCACCATGCGGTTCAGCCCGCACTGGTTCGTGTGCTGGAAGGAGGGCTCCGACTACATGGGCAGCAACATCTGGTACTACACCCAGGGCGACCAGGTCGTGACCTCCCCCAAGGTCAAGGCGTGGGGCTACATGCCCGCCGACATGGTCGAGGCGCCCCAGCACCCGTTCCCCGGGCTGACCAAGTGCTCCTGGTCGTGACCGGCATCCGCGCGTCCGCCACTGTCCCGTACGGCACGTGCCGAACCGTCAGGAGTACGCCGTGAAACGCAGACCGTCCCGCCCGCTCCTCGCCACCCGTGCCGCCGCCGTCGCCATGGCCGTAGGCGCGCTGCTGGGCCCGGCCCTCGTGGCCGTCCCGGCGCACGCCGACGCGCGGTCCACCTGCGCGATGCAGGACGGGATCATTCTGCGCGACACCATCGGCAACACGTTCACCAAGGCGCTGTACTGCGACAACCTCCCGGCGGACCTGTACGGCAGGCCCACGTTCAGCGCGCCGGTCACGGGGTGGCTGCTCCTGTCACCCTCCTGGTTCACCTGCTACAGCATCGGCCCGAAGGACACCCAGGGCAACGACGTCTGGTACTACACGCAGGGCGACCGGGTGGGCGACCTGCCCTACATCAAGGGCTGGGGCAACGTCCCGGCCGAGGTGGTCCAGCTCGGCGCCGGCATGTCGCACCCGGTGGCCGGACTGCCGCGCTGCCCCTGGTACTGACGAACGGTTCCCACCCCTGTCAGCGAAGCGAGAAGGAGCTGCGATGAAGACCGGACGCACGATCCGTACGGCCGCCGCGACGGTGGTGGCCGCCGCCGTCCTGGCGGTGGGCTCCGCGGGCACCGCGACCGCGGGTTCCACGGCGGCGACGGTCGCCGAGTGGCGGCTGTGCATGTACCTGGGTTCGCACCCGACCCTCCAGATGGGCAGCTCGGGGGAGGCCGTGCGGCACCTCCAGTGCGTTCTGAACGAGGTCTACCGCTACCAGAACGTCCCGCGGACCGGCGTCTTCGAAGAGGTGACCAGGGCCTCCGTCGAACATCTGCAACTACAGTTCTCCAAGCCCTCCACCGGTGTCGTGGACGCCGTGACGTGGAGCGTGCTGCATCCGTAGCGGGTGACGGGGGCGGGCGCCGCCCGCCCCCGACCCTCGTACGCGACGCACGGTTTCCGGCCACTTCACACCTACGCATTTCTTGGCATGGACCTGGCTACACCGGACCGTTACGCTCCGACCGGCACGCTCTGAGAGCGCTCTCTTGCGGCGTTCTCGGTTCTCGTCTCCTGTTCCACCCCACCGAGCTGGAACGACAGAAGGGCCATCCGCCTTGAGACACCTGACGCACCCCCACTCCACCACCGCTTCCGCCGGGCGCCGCAGAACCGCCCTCGGCGCGGGAGTATGCGCCCTGTTCCTGGGCGCCGCCGCCACCGTCGGCCTCCCCTCCGCCTCCGCGGCCGACTCCACGTCCCCCAAGGCCGCCGCACCGGCGTCGGCCGCCCTCCTGACGGCCATGCAGAAGGACCTCGGCCTCTCGAAGAGCGAAGCCGTGCGGCGGCTCGCGGCCGAGAAGAAGGCGACCGCGGTCGAGGGCGAGGCGCGCGAAGCCGCGGGGTCCGCCTACGGCGGCTCCTGGTTCGACGCCTCCGCGGGCAGGCTGACGGTCGCCCTCACGGACAAGGCGAAGGCCGACGAGGTACGGACGGCCGGCGCCGACGTCACGGTGGTGGCGCACTCCGCGCGGCGGCTCGACGGCGCCAAGAAGAAGATCGACGCGCTCAAGGCGCCCAAGGGCGTGAGCAGTTGGCACGTCGACCCGCGCGCGAACAGCGTCATCGTGAACGTCGTCGCGTCCCGCCAGGCTGACAACGATGTCCGTACCTTCGTCGAACGGGCCGAGAAGGCCGGACCCGTCACCGTCCGGGAAGTGAGTGAGGCGCCGCGCACCTTCGCCGCGGGCACGGTCGGCGGCGACCCGTACTACACCGGCAACGCCCGCTGCTCCATAGGCTTCTCCGTCCACGGCGGCTTCGTCTCGGCCGGCCACTGCGGCCGGACGGGCGCGCAGGTCCGCGGCTGGGACAACTCGACCATCGGCAACTTCCAGGGCTCGTCCTTCCCGGGCAACGACTACTCCTGGGTCAACGTGGGCAACGGCTGGTGGACGGTGCCCGTCGTGCTCGGCTGGGGCACGGTCTCCGACCAGTTGGTGCGGGGTTCCGCGGTCGCGCCCATCGGCGCGTCCGTCTGCCGCTCGGGCTCCACGACGCACTGGCACTGCGGCAAGGTGCTCGCCACCAACGAGACCGTCAACTACAGCCAGGGCGCGGTCCACGAGATGACCAAGACCAGCGTCTGCGCGGAGCCCGGCGACTCCGGCGGCTCCTTCATCAGCGGTGACCAGGCGCAGGGTGTCACCTCCGGAGGCTGGGGCAACTGCTCCGGCGGCGGCGAGACCTGGCACCAGCCGGTCAACGAGATCCTCAACCGCTACGGCCTGAGACTGCACACCGCCTGACCCGCATCCCCCCTTTCGGGGCCCGCCACGGCGAAGGCACCTTGTGCCTTCCTCCCCTTGCCGTGGCGGGCCCTTCCCGGCGGCTGAAGGCAACTCCATTCGCCGCCCCGCGGGTTGGGTATGGTCCGAACCCACCTGCGATCAAGGAGAGCGAATGGCAGCGGAACAGACACTCGGGATCATCGGCGTGGGCGAGATCGCGCACGCCATCGTGAGCGGCCTGTGCGACGGCACGGACACACCGCCCGCGATAGCGCTGTCCCCCAGAGGCGCCCGGGTCGCCGCCGAACTGGCGGACCGCCACCGGAACGTACGGGTGTGCGCGGACAACCAGGCCGTGGCCGACGCGTCCGACGTCGTGATCCTGGCCGTGCGGCCACAGCAGCGCGCCGAGGCCCTGACCCCGCTCACGGTCAAGCCCGGCACGGTCGTCATCAGTGCCATCGCGGGCACCGGCATCGCCGAGGTCGGCGAGCTCCTCGGCCACGCGGGCCCCGTCGTCCGCGTCATCCCGCTGCCCGCCGTGAGCCGCAGGTCGTCGATCACCGTCACCTACCCCGGGCACCCGGTCGCCGAGGCGCTGTTCGACCGCCTCGGAGGGTCGCTCGTGGCACCCGCGGAGGAGGCGTTCGACGTGTTCTCCGCGCTGACATCGACCTTCACCTCGTACTACGCGTACTTGGCCACGCTCGCCGCCTGGGGGACCCGGCAGGGCATCGACGGCGAGGCCGCGGACCGGTACGTCCGCGGCCTGTTCCAGGACGCCGCGCACGCGCTGGCCGACGAGTCGAGGACACTGCCGCGGATCGCGGCGGGCCACGAGACGCCGGGCGGCATCAACGAACGCATCCGCACGACGTGGTTCGAGCCCCACCGCGAGGCGTTGGAGAGCGCCCTCGACACCCTGCTGGCCGACCTCAAGCGCGGCTACTGAGCCAGCGCCTCAGCCGCGCGGCACGTCCTGCGGCCACGTCTCCGGCTGCCACAGGCCGGCCCGCCGCAGTGACGCCGGGCAGTGGCGGAATATCTCGTCGATCTCGACGACGACGGCGAGCTGCGGGCGCCGGCCATCGACGGCCATCGCGTCGAAGAACGGGGCGTCGGTGAGAATCCGCGCCCGGCCGTTGACGCGCAGCACGTCGGCGCCGCCGGGCACGAGGTGCAGCAGGCCCACGCGGGGGTTGACGAGGATGTTGCGGAGGCTGTCGCCGCGCCGGTTGCCGGGTCGGTCGGGGAGGACCACCGTGCGCGCGTCAAGGACGTGGACGAAGCCCATGGTGTCGCCCCGCGGCGACGAGTCGCAGTTGCCGTCCGCGTCCGACGTGGACAGCACGCAGAAGGGGGAGCGGGCGAGTATGCCCAGGTCGTCCTCGGTGAGTTCGTCGTGCACCTTGTCGATGACGATCGGGTGCGGGGCGCCGAGCAGCTCGGTCAGCTCCTCGTCGGAGGTGAGCTCCCGCCAACCCGCCGGGCGGGGCTCCCGCGTGGAGCCGGGTGCGGGGGCCGGGCCGCCGGACGCGGGGACGGCGGTTGCGGATATCACGGCGTCGGGCACAGGCGGTCCTCAGAGTGGCTGATATGTAATGTTAGGCTCACCTTACTGGAATGGAACTGGCAGGTGAGAGGTGCCCCCTGCCGCGAGAAGGGGCAGTCGACTGATGAGCCGGAGCACGAGAAAGCCGGTCATCGGGACAACGGACCCCAAGGCTCCCGCGCCCCCCACGGCTTCCGCCACGGACGCGGTGGCCCGCGGCGGACGCGGCGCGCCCGCCCTCGGCGCCGGACTCCTCCTCCTGCTCGTCCTGCTCGTACTCGCCGTGTTCGCCAGCCTGATGGTCGGCGCCGGAAGCGTGGGCGCCGACGATCTGCTGCCCGGCCTCCTCGATCCCGACCTCACCGACAAGGGCCAGCTCATCCTGCGGGAGGTGCGCATCCCGCGCACCGCCGCCGGATTGCTCGCGGGCGTCGCCCTGGGCCTCGCGGGAACGGTGATGCAGGGCGTCGCCCGCAACCCCCTCGCCGACCCGGGCGTCCTCGGGGTCAACTCAGGGGCCTCGGCGGCCGTCGTCTTCGCCATCAGCATCCTCGGCATGTCCGACCCCGCCCACTACATCTGGTTCGGTTTCCTCGGCGCCCTGGTCGCCTCGCTCGTCGTGTTCGGCATCGGCTCGATGGGCAGGGAGGGCGCCACGCCCGTCAAACTGGCACTCGCGGGCGCGGCCACCGGGGCGGCGCTGCTGTCCCTCACCACGTCGATGCTGCTCACCGACTCGAAGTCGTACGACCAGTACCGCTTCTGGCAGGTCGGCTCGCTCACCGGGCGCGAGGCCCCCGTGCTGTGGCAGGCGCTGCCGTTCATCGCCGTCGGCACCGTCCTGGCGCTGCTCCTCGGGCCCCGCCTCAACGCCCTGTCCCTCGGCGACGACCTCGCGCGCGGCCTCGGCCAGCGGATCGGCCTCGCCAGGGCCGCCTGCGGCGTGGCCGTGGTCCTGCTCTGCGGTGCCGCGACCGTCGTCGCCGGGCCGATCGCGTTCCTCGGCCTCGTCGTACCGCACGCCGCCCGGGTGTTCACCGGCCCCGACTACCGGTGGGTCCTGCCGTACAGCGCGCTGATCGCCCCCGTACTGCTGTTGACCGCGGACATCGTGGGACGCGTGATCGCCCCGCCCGGCGAGGTCCAGGCCGGCATCGTGACCGCCGCTATCGGCGCCATCCCGTTCGTCCTGCTCGTGCGCCGCAGGAAGCTGTCCGAGCTGTGAACCGAACGACGGACTCCGCGCTGTGAACGGGAACGACGGACAAGGCATACGAACGATGAGTGAGCGGGGTGCCGTGAGTACCGTGACCGAAGCCGGGCGCGCCGAGGCGGTGGAGCGCGTCCACGCCGTGCGGCGGGCCCGGCGCGCACGCGTGGCGCTGGTCCAGATGGTCCTGCTGGCGGCGATCGCCGCCGTGTTCTGCGCCGCCCTGAGCTTCGGCGACATGTCCGTACCGCTCGGCGACGTCATCGGCGCGCTGACCGGCGGCGGCGACCTCGGCACCCACTTCATCGTCGTGGAGCTGCGCCTTCCGCGCGTGCTGCTCGGCCTGCTCGTCGGCGTCGCGTTCGGCCTCGCGGGAGCGCTGTTCCAGGCGCTCCTGCGCAATCCGCTCGCCAGCCCGGACGTGATCGGCATCAGCCAGGGCGCGAGCGCCGCCGCCGTGCTCGCCTCGCTCGGGTTCGCGGTGAGCGGCATCGCGCTGTCCGCCGCCGCGCTCGCCGGCGCGCTGGTGAGCGCCGCCGTCATCTACGCCTTCGCCTGGCGCCGCAACGTCTCGGGCCAGCGCTTCGTCCTGGTCGGCATCGGCATCGGCGCGGGGCTGTCCAGCGTCACCTCGTACCTCCTCACCAACTCCGAGGTGACCGAGGCGCAGAACGCCCTCGTGTGGCTCACCGGCAGCCTCAACGGCAGCACCCTGGAACAGGTGTGGCCGCTGCTCGGCGCCCTGGTCGTCCTGCTGCCGCTGACCGCCGTCGCCGCCCGCGACCTGGGCGCGCTCCAGCTCGGCGACGACACCGCGGCAGGGCTCGGCACCCGCGTGGGCCGCGGCCGCCTCGCACTGCTCGGCTGCGCGGTCGCGCTCGCCGGGGTCGCCACGGCGGCGGCCGGACCGGTCGCGTTCGTCGCGTTCGTGTCGGCGCCCGTGGCCAGGCGTCTCGTGCCCGGCTCGGGCGCGGCACTCGTGCCCGCCGCGCTCACCGGCGCCCTGCTGGTGATCGCCGCCGACTTCGCGGCGCAGCATCTGCTGTGGTCCAGCCAGTTCCCGGTCGGGGTGGTCACGAGCCTGATCGGCGCCCCGTACCTGCTCTGGCTGCTGGCCCGCGCCAACCGCACGGGAAGGGCCGGCTGACGGTGACGGAGAAACACATCGACACGGACAAGGGCATGGACACGAGCATGGACCGGGAGCGGGACAGGGATGAGGGCGGCGGCATGCCCGACACGCACGGCACGAGCGAGACGGACGGCGCCGGCCCCGACGGCCACACCCCCGGCCGCCCCGGCGGCCACACCCTCGCCACCCGGGACATCCACCTCGGCTACGACGGCCGCGAGGTCGTCCACGGGCTGAGCCTGGACATCCCGCCCGGCCGCATCACGATGATCGTGGGCCCCAACGCCTGCGGCAAGTCGACGCTGCTGCGCGCCATGGCCCGGCTCCTGACCCCGACCTCAGGCAGCGCGCTGCTCGACGGCCGCAGCATCCACGCGATGCCGACCCGTGAGGTCGCCGCCCACCTCGGCATCCTGCCGCAGACACCGGTGGCACCCGACGGCATCACGGTGAGCGACCTGGTGGGCCGCGGCCGGTACCCGCACCAGGGCTGGTTCCGGCGCTGGACCGCCGAGGACGACGCGGCGGTCGCCGACGCGCTCCTCGCCACGGACGTCCTCGACCTCGCGGGACGCCCGGTGGACGAACTGTCGGGCGGCCAGCGGCAGCGGGTGTGGATCGCCATGGCGCTGGCCCAGCGCACCGACATCCTGCTGCTCGACGAGCCGACCACCTACCTGGACGTCAGCCACCAACTGGACGTGCTCGACCTCCTGGTCGACCTCAACGAGGAGCACGGCACCACGATCGTCGTGGTCCTGCACGACCTGAACCTCGCCTGCCGCTACGCCGACCATCTCGTCGCCATGCGGGACGGCCGCGTGATCGCCGAGGGCGCCCCGCGGGACGTCGTCACCGAGGAACTGGTCAACGAGGCCTTCGGAATGCGCTCCTCGCTCGTCCCCGACCCGGTCTCGGGCACACCACTCATCGTCCCCATCGGACGCCACCGCGTCGGCTGACGGCGTCCGCACCGCACATTAGGAGCCTTACCCCCATGTCCTTCAGTCTCAAGTCGCTGTTCTCGCGGCGCCGCTCCGCCGCCGCGCTGGTCGCGGCCGTGGCCCTCACCGGCGGTCTCACCGCCTGCTCGTCCTCCGACGACTCCGCCGACGAGGGCGGCTCGGCGTCGACCGCCGGGTTCCCCGTCAAGGTGGCCACCAAGTTCGGCGACATCTCGGTGAAGGAGAAGCCGCAGCGTGTGGTGGCGCTCGGATGGGGCGACGCGGAGACCGCGCTGGCCCTCGGCGTCCAGCCCGTCGGCGCCAGCGACTGGCTGGCCTTCGGCGGCGACGGCGTCGGGCCGTGGGCCAAGGGCCTGTACAAGAAGAGCCCGACGAAGATCGGCACGCTGGAGCCGGAGTACGAGAAGATCGCCTCGCTCAAGCCCGACCTGATCCTGGACACCAAGTCCAGCGGCGACCAGAAGCGGTACGACACCCTGAGCAAGATCGCACCCACCATCGGCGTGCCCAAGGGCGGCGAGCAGTACCTCACCAACTGGGAGACGCAGACCACGATGGTCGCGGACGCCCTCGGCCTGCACGACAAGGGCGAGAAGCTGATCGCCGGCACGGAGAAGGAATTCAAGGCCGCCACCGCGGCACACCCCGAGTTCAAGGGCAAGACCGTCACGGCGGGTTCGCGCACCAGCGTCGGCTACGGCGCCTACGTGAGCGGCAGCGGCCGCGTCGACTTCCTGGAGCGGCTCGGCTTCAAGAACAACCCCGAGGTCGAAGCCAAGAAGGGCAAGTCCTTCTCGGTCGAGATCTCCCGCGAGAGCCTCGACACGCTCGACTCCGGCCTGCTGGTCATGGCGCCGATCGGCCTCCCGGCCTCGAAGATCGAGAAGGACCCGCTCTACCAGGACATCCCCGCCGTCAAGGCCGGTCACGACGTCGTCTTCGACCCGAAGTCGGACCTCAGCTCCGCGTTCGCCACGGACTCGGTCCTCTCCGTCTCCTACGCCCTGGACAAGGTCGTCCCGGAGTTCGCCAAGGCGCTGAAGTAGCACGACTCCGGGCGCGGCCCGCTCATGACGTCAGCCGGCGCAGGGCGTTGGTCAGGGCCCGGACACCCGCCTCCGCCTTCTCGCGCGGACAGCCGACGTTGAGCCGGATCATGCCGGGCGCGCCATAGGTGCCGCCCGGCATGATGGCGACCTTCTCGGCCTCGATGAGCTCTCTCTGGAGCGCGTCGTCGTCCACGTCCAGCGGCCGCAGGTCGATCCATGCCAGATAGCCCGCCTGCGGCGGCTGCCAGCCGAGCCCGGGGAACGCCCCGTTCAGGCGCTCGGCGACCATGGCGAGGTTGTCGGCCACGTAATCCCGCAGTGCGTCGAGCCAGGGCGCCCCCTGCCGGTAGGCGGCGATGTGCCCGACCAGGGAGAGCACGGCGGGGGACGAGAGGCCGTCGGCGTCCTTGAGCTGCCGCAGGTAGGCGTCGCGTGACGGCGCGTCGCCGATGATGCCGTAACTCCCCGTCAGCGCGGGGATGTTGAACGACTTCGACGCCGAGGTCAGCATCGCCCAGCGGCCAGGACGCGCGTGCCGGGCCCAGGGGCGGTGGACGTACGGCGGATGCGCCAGGTCGGAGTGGATCTCGTCGCTGACGACGGCCACCCCGTGCCGGTCGCACAGCTCGGCGACGCGGTCCAGCTCGTCCGCGGTCCACACGTGACCGGTCGGGTTGTGCGGCGAGCAGAGCAGGAGGACGGACGTGTCAGGGAGGGCGAGCAGTTCCTCCAGGGCCGCCCAGTCACCGAGCGGGCAGCCGCGCAGCTCGCGTCCGGCCGCCGCGACGGTCTTCGGGAACGCGTCGTAGACCGGGGTGTGCGTCACCACCCCATCGCCCGGCCGCGACCACAGCCGCAGCAGGACCGAGAGCTGGTAGATGACGGACGGTCCGTAGACGATGGACGCGGTGTCCACGTCCGTGGCGTGCCGGGTCGCGTACCAGTGCGCGACCGCGGACAGGAAGTCCTCCTGCCGCCAGCGCGAGTAGCCGAGGACACCGTGGTCGAGGCGTGCGCGGAGCGCGGCCATCACCTCCGGCGCCGTCTCGAAGTCCATGTCGGAGATGGTGAAGGGCAGCAGGTCCGGCACGCCGAAGCGGTCCTCGACGTAGTCCCACTGCGTGCACCAGGTGCCGCGCCGGTCGACGGGGGTGTCGAAGTCGTACGTGTACGGGGCCGGCCGGTCCTGGGGCGTCGCGTCGCGGGTCGGGGAAGCCATGGGTCAGCCCACCGGGAGCATCGTGGCGATCGCGTCCTTCACGGACTGCACCTGCGGGCCGATGATGACCTGGACACTGTGCGCGTCGAGCTTCATGACGCCGACGGCACCCAACTTCTTCAGCCGCGCCTCGTCGACCTGATCCGCGTCCTGCACGGTCATCCGCAGACGGGTGATGCAGTTGTCCAGGGTCCGTATGTTGCCGGGCCCGCCGATCGCGTCGAGCATCGCCGCGGCGTCGTACTTTCCGGCGACCAGTTCGCGCTTTCCGGCGACCAGTTCGCGCTTTCCGGCGACCAGTTCGCGCTTTCCGGCGACCACTTCGCGCGGGGCGGCGGCGTCCTCGCTCTCCTCGTCGGAGCCGGTCTTCGGGGCGTCCTTCGCGTCATCGGCGTCATCGGCGTCCTCGGCGTCCGGCGGCTCGGGGTCCTCGCGGCCCGGGGTCTTGAGGTCGAAGCGGGTGATCGCCCAGCGGAAGAGGAAGTAGTACCCCGCGAACCAGACCGCCGCGATCACCGGGACCAGATACCACTTCGTGGTGGAGCCCTGGAGGACGCCGAAGACGAGCCAGTCGATGACGTTGCCGTCGGTGTTGCCGATGAAGACGCCGAGGACGGCGGCCGTCAGGAAGCCGAGGCCCACCAGGACGGCGTGGATGAGGTACAGCCAGGGCGCGATGAACAGGAACAGGAACTCCAGCGGCTCGGTGATCCCGCCGACGACACAGGCCACGACGCCGGAGACGAGCAGCGCCTTGATCTCCGGGCGCATCTCCCGCCGCGCGCAGTGGTACATCGCGAGCGCGGCGCCGGGCAGTCCGCCGAGGTAGGCGGCCATCTTGCCCTGGGAGAGGAAGTGGGTGGCGTCCGTGACGGCCTGCGAGGGCGACCCCGAGCAGTCCAGGTGCGCGTAGAACATGCTGAGGGCGCCGGAAACGTTGTCACCGCACACGGTTCCCGAGCCGCCGACGTCCGTGAAGCGGAACATGGCGACGAGGATGTGGTGCAGCCCGATCGGGCGGAGCAGGACCTCGCCCATGCCGAAGAAGAACGGGCCGAAGACGCCGGTGTGGCCGATGCCGCGGCCCACCGAGGTGATCCAGCCGTTGAACGTGGGCCACACCAGGGGGATGAGCAGCCCGAGCACGCTCAGGACGAGGGCGGAGATGATCGGGACGAAGCGCAGACCGCCGAAGAACGCCAGCGCGTCGGGCATGCGCTGAGCACGAAAGCGCTGGTGAAGGACGCTGACAACGATGCCAACGACCACGGCTCCGAGCAGTCCCGTATCGATGGACTGCACGCCCAGGACGTCGGCGATGCCGTAGTGGGCGACGGCCTTCTCGTCCTCGAAGTCGACGCCCTTGGCGGTGAGGTAGAAGTTCACCGCGAGGTTCATCGCCGCGTATCCGACGAAACCGGAGAAGGCGGCCACGCCCTTGTCCTCGCGCGCGAGGCCCAGCGGGATGGCCATGGCGAACAGGACCGGCAGGAAGTTGAAGGCGACCAGACCGGTGCTGGCCATCCACGTGAAGACGAGGTGGAACACCTCGGCCCTGAGGAACGGCAGGTTGTCGGTCACCGCCTCGCTGGAGAGCGATGAGCCGATGCCCAGCATGATGCCGCAGAAGGCGAGCAGCGCTACGGGGAGCATGAATGTCTTGCCGAGGCCCTGGAGGAACTCCCAGAGCGCGGCCTTGGTTTTCTGCATGTGCGGGGAACTTTTCTGCCGGGGGAGGACGGAGTCCCGCGCTCACCGGGGCGGTGCGGGAGCCGTGGCGATCAGATCACGCCAGGTCGGCGGCTGTCCATGGGCGTTAGGGTGCGCTCGGCGCCGGACTCGGGGGACATCGGCGCCCATTCAGTGACGCAGGTCTCAGGAACCGCGCCGTGGCCGCGGAGAGGTATGGGACGTGAGGGATTCAGAGGACGACCTGCGATGGCGGGTACGGGCCGGTGAACGCGAGGCGTTCGCCGAGCTCTACGAGCAAGGCGCGCGCACGGTGTACAACCACGCCCTGCGGCTGACCGGCGACTGGTCGACGGCGGAGGAAGTGATGTCGGAGACGTTCCTGGCGGCCTGGCGGTCGAGGGAGCGGCTGGACACGACCGGGGGCTCGCTGACGCCGTGGCTCCTGGGCATCGCCACCCACAAGGCGGAGAACGCCCGGCGCGGACTGCGCAGGCGCCGCGCCTTCCTGGCCCGGGACACGCAGCGGACGACGGTGGCGGACTTCGCCTCCGAGGTGGCGGGGCGGATCGACGACGCCCAGCGCCTGCGGGCGGTGCAGGTCGCCCTGGACCGGCTCAAGCGCCAGGAGCGGGAGGTGCTCGCGCTGTGCGTGTGGTCCGGCCTCGACTACCAGCAGGCCGCGGACGCCCTGGACATCCCGCTCGGCACGGTCCGTTCACGCCTGTCGCGGGCCCGGAAGAAGCTCGCCAGGTTCACCGAAGAGGCAGCAGAAGTACGAGGGACCCGAGAAGTCATGAAATCCCGAGAATTCGCGAAATCCCGGGAAAAGACGGAACCCCGTACGGCTCGCGGAGAGATGAAGAGTGACGCCGCACTCGCGGCTCGGCCCGTGCGGGAGGGAACCGTATGAACCACGACGACACGTCCCGGTCCCGGGACCGTCAGCAGTCCGACGCGGAAGCGATCGCCGGACTGCTGCCGGTGCCCGCCGACTGGGATCTCCCGGACGAGCGGTACCTGCGCAACAAGGAACTGCTGATGCGTCACATCGACGAAGACAACGCCGCCGCCACGACCACCGGGGCCCCCGAGCCCGCCGCTGCCCGCCCCCGCAGGCCGTTCCTGCGCCCCGCGCTGCTGGTGCCGGTGACGGCGTTCGCCGTGGCCGCCGCGGTCGTGGGCGGCGTGGCCGCCACCGGCGGCGACGGGCGCGAGCCCGCCGCGGCGGGGCAGCACGAGCCCGGCCAGGCGCGGCCCGCGGCCGTGCTGCTCGACCGGATCTCCACCGCCGCGAGCAAGGACGACCCGCTGAAGGTCGGGGACGACCAGTATCTGTACACCCGCTCCAAGATCCGCGAGGCCGACGTGACCAGCGGCAAGGCCGTCGTCAGCCCGCTCAAGGACCTTGAGGCGTGGTCGTCGCAGAAGCCGGGCCCGCAGAAGAAGCTCGGGGTGTCCAAGTCCGACGGCGAGACCCTGGACATCAACGCGCAGCTCGGCGACGACAACGGCACCGAGCCCGGGCTCGGCCGGCCCACCTACCGCTGGCTCGCCACCCTGCCGACCGACCCCGACGCCCTGCTGAAGTACCTGTACGCCAAGACGCCCAAGCACGACGAGAGCGAGCGCGACCAGGCGGTGTTCGACGAGATCGGCTCCCTCCTCGGCGGGGTCATGCCGCCCGACACGGCCGGGGCCCTGTACCGTGCCGCGGCGCTGATCCCCGGCGTCGAGAAGACCGACAAGGCCAAGGACGCCATCGGCCGCCACGGCCTCGGCATCAGGCGGGACGACACCACCTTCGGCACGCGCACCGAGTGGGTCTTCGACCCCGACGGCCTGGCGTTCCTCGGCTCGCGCAGCTACCTGACCGAGGACGGCACCTACGGCAAGCGCGGAACCCTGATGTTCAGCAGCGCGATCATGGCCCAGGCCGTGGTCGACGAGGCGGGCCAGGAGCCCAGCCCGCGCCATCGGGTCAAGCTGCGGGGCGCGGACACCGTCCGGGCGAGCTGACAGAACACAGCGGTGTCGCGGCGGCCGGTGGTGAAGACTGAGGCAATGGAGTACTTCTGCTACCACCGTGACCGCCGCGACTCCCTGGCGCCGCGCATGCGCCTCCTTGAGGAGCACTGGTCCTACATGGACCGCTGGGCGAAGGAGATGATCGCCCGCGGCCCGACCCTCACCGACGACGGGGAGATACCCACCGGCAGCGTGCACATCCTGGACCTGCCGGACCCCGCCGCCGCCCGGGCCTTCGCCTTCGACGAACCCGGCTACCAGGCGGGCGTCTACCGCGATGTGCTGCTGCGCCGCTGGCGGAACACCTTGGGCCGCACGATGTGGGACTTCCCCGGCGGCCCGACCGAAGGCGACAGGTACGCGGTCCTCGGCCTGGGTGAGGCCAGACCCACCCACCCCGGTGACCTCGTGCCACCCGCCGACGGCAGCGGTCAACTCATCGCGTTCGGACCGCTGTTGTCCGACGACGGGGCCACCTGGCTGGGCACGGCGGCGCTGCTCAGGGCGCCGGACGCGGCCACTGCACGCGCGGTCCTCACCGCGGAGGGGTATGCCGAAGTCGAGGTCCACAGGTGGCAGTTCGGCGGCCGCTCCTGACTCGCGTCCGCAACCGATCCGCTAGGCGGTCAGCCGTTCACGTGCGCCGTGAGCCGCCGGTCCGACGCCGCAGTCGGGCCGGCTGATCTCTGCCCACACCGCGTCGAGGGAGAGGCCGAGGGTGTCAGCGATCGCCGCGATGGTCGGGAAGGCGGGCGTGGCCACGCGGCCCGACTCGATCTTCCTGAGCGTCTCGGGTGAGACGCGGGCGTCGAGCGCGATCTCAAGCATCGAACGTTCTCCTCGGGCCCGACGCAGCAGGGCGCCCAGGCGCTGACCACGTGCGACCTCTGCGGGAGTGAGCGGCAATCTGACCATGACCCCGATTCTAGACCGGTATAGTTTGACCGGGATAGTTATTGGCTGCATGGAAAGAGCGTCGCATGATCGAGATTCTGAACCCCACTCTGCTGGCCCGAGCGAAGGACTCAGGCGCGCTGGTCGCCGACATCCTGCACACGCTGAAGAGCCGCACCACGGTCGGCACGAACCTGCTCGACATCGACCGGTGGGCCGAGAAGATGATCGCCGCGGCAGAAGCGCAGTCCTGCTACGTCGACTACGCGCCCTCCTTCGGACGCGGCCCCTTCGGGCACTACATCTGCACGGCCGTCAACGACGCGGTGCTCCACGGGCTGCCCCACGACTACACACTCGCCGACGGAGACCTGCTGACACTCGACCTCGCCGTCTCCAAGGACGGCGTCGCCGCGGACGCCGCCATCAGCTTCATCGTCGGCGACACCAAGCCCCCGGAGAGCGTCGCGATGATCGAAGCGACCGAGCGCGCGCTGGCCGCGGGGATCGCCGCCGCCGGGCCCGGGGCCCGCATCGGCGACCTCTCCCACGCCATCGGCACCGTCCTCAGCGAGGCGGGCTACTTGATCAACACGGAGTTCGGGGGCCACGGCATCGGATCGACGATGCACCAGGACCCGCATGTCGCGAACACCGGACGGCCCGGACGCGGTTACAAACTGCGCCCCGGACTGCTGCTCGCCCTGGAGCCGTGGGTGATGGCGGACACCGCTCAACTCGTCACGGACGCCGACGGGTGGACGCTCCGCAGCGCGACGGGCTGCCGGACGGCACACAGTGAGCACACGATCGCGATCACCGAGTCCGGAGCCGAAATCCTCACGTCGCCCAACTGATCGTTCAGGACGAGTCGACTCGTGGGGCAGTCCGCGTCACCGGCCGGTCCGGCCGGGCCGCGCCTCCAGGACGTCGACGTGGGACAGGTCCCGGTGGCGGTGGTGTGCCTCGGCGACGGCCGCCAGGGCGGGGCGGTCCAGGGCCTCGTAGGCCGACAGGAGGAGTTCGGCGGCGGCCGCCTCGCGGGCGGGGTCGCCGCCCGACGCCCAGTGCAGGTCGCGGCCCAGGACCAGGGCCTCCGCCGGGTCTCCGGCCGCGCAGCGGCGCCGGGCTTCCGCCAGGGCCGCCGCCAGCTCCGCCGAGTCCTCGAACAGGGCGTACATGTGCGTCGCGAACGCGTACTCGTCCACCGCGTGCTGAGCCGGGCGCCCCAACGCCGTCCCGCCCGGTACGAGGGCACCGGCCCCGTCCAGCGTCGCGACCCGGTCACGGTGCGGGACCCTGCCGTCGTACGCCCGCGAGTAGGCGAGGCCCGTCTCCGGCCGGTCAGCCGTCTCGTGGTCGGTCAGCCGCTCCCGGAGCCGGCCGAGCCGGGCCCGCTGCGCCGCCACCGAGTCGCTCCGCTCGTCGTCGAGGTCGCGCCAACACCGTTCGAGGATGGCGCGCACCGCCTCCAGCGGGGTGGCCGCGCTCATGTCGATACCGCCGCCGTCGTTGTTGTAGTACGAGGCGACCCCGCCGCTGGTGCGGCCGTCGTCGAACCACAGACCGTGGTGGAGGCCGTCGGAGCCGCCGTGCAGGAAGGTCAGGAACTCCGGCGGATCGCGGTAGTAACGGCCGTGCACCCGTACGTCGATGCCCGCGCGCGGTTCGCGGCGGGGATCGTCGAACAGATCCATGACACCGGCCGGACGCACGTCCAGGTCCCCGAGCGCCTGGCTCTCGACCGGCCCGAGGGACTCCAGGAACGTCCGGAACCGGAAGAGCGAATCGGGCAGTTCGAAGCCCCAGTCCCGCAGGACACGCGCTTCGACGTCGCCCCGCGTGGCCGTGGCCGCGGTCGCGGTCGTGGCTGCGGCCGTCGGGCGCTCGGTGTTCTGGCCGTGCATCGATGGGCTCCCTGGCGCTGCGTGTGGTTTCTGCGAAGGCCGAGCGTACAGAGGCGGGTGGGCCGGTCAGGCCGCGCCAGGTGACCAGGGGAAAATCCCGGTGCCCGGAGGCGACGGCTCTGCGATCATCGCCGGATGACACGCACCGACATGCCTCCCGCCTGGGACGAGCGCTCCATGCTGACCACCTTCCTCGACTACGCGCGGGCCTCGGCCGTCGCCAAGTGTGCCGACCTGGCATCGGAGGATGTCGCGAAGGCGCCGCTGCCCGGTTCGCCGCTCATGACCCTGGGCGGTCTCATCAGCCACCTCCGGTGGGTCGAGTACCACTGGTTCCAGGTGATCTTCCTGGGGGAGGAGGACCAGGGCCCCTGGACCGATGAGGACCCCGACAGGGAGATGCGCATAGGCGCGTGGACGGCCATGCCCGAGCTGCTGGCGACGTATGAGGAGCAGAGCGCCCGCTACCGCGAACTGGTCGCCGCCACAGACCTGACAGCCACGGCGAAACGCCCGGTCAGGGACGGCGTCCACGTCACCCTCGGCTGGATTCTCATGCATCTGATCGAGGAGACGTCCCGGCACAACGGACACCTGGACATCCTGCGCGAGATGGCCGACGGCACCACCGGCGCCTAGGGCCTGTCGTTTGGATCATCTCGGCGTCGCGGGGTCTGGCACGCACATCTGCGGCGTTGTCGTCGGTTGCCAACGCTCCGCGTTGTCGCCCTCCTCCGCCTTGCATCTGCACGCACCAGACCCCGCTCCGGCCAGGCTCAAAGGCACCGCCCCTCCAGCCGACCTGATCCAAACGACAGACCCTAGACGAGGAGCGGCTCTGTAACCTCCATATGTGTGACCGGTGGTGGGGAGTTGCACATGAGCGCAGAGGACACGCAGGGTACGGCCGAGAGGCTGCGGGCCGTCTGCGGTGAGTTGGCGGCGCGGTTCTACGAGCGGGACGACGTGGTGCGGACGCTGGTGGTGACCTTGCTGGCCGGGCAGCACTCGCTGGTGCTCGGGCCGCCGGGGACGGCGAAGTCCGAGATGGCCAGGGAGCTCACGGGCCGGATCGACGGGGCGGCCTACTGGGAGATCCTGCTCTCCAAGTTCACCGCGCCCACCAGGATGTTCGGGCCCATCGACGTCGCCGCGCTGGCCCGCGGCGAGTACCGCCAGGTCTACGAGGGCCGCGCCACGACCGCGCACATCGCGTTCATCGACGAGATCTTCAAGTGCTCCACGGCCGCGCTGAACGAGACCCTCGGCTACCTCAACGAGCGCATCTACCACCCCGAGAACGGTGGCGCGCCGATCAACTGCCCCCTGATCGGTGCCATCACGGCCAGCAACGAACTGCCCACCGGGTCCGATACGGCCGCGATCTACGACCGGCTCCTCGTACGCATCGAGGTCGGTTACCTGGCCGACCCCTCCAACTTCGCCGCGCTCGTCCGCTCCGCCGTCGGCCGCCGGGCGGCACCGGCACGCACCACCGTCGAGCTGGGCGCGCTGCGGCACGCGGTCACCGAAGCCGTGCCGGCCGTGGACGTTCCCGACCCGATCGTGGACGCGGTGTGCACGCTGCGGGCCGCCCTGCGCCGCAAGGAACTCGTCGCCTCCGACCGCCGCTGGCGGCAGGCGGTGGGCCTGCTCCAGGCGTCCGCGTACCTAGACGGCCGCCCGGCGGTCGCCGAGACCGACCTGTCGGTGCTGACGCACGTGCTGTGGGACTCGCCCGCCGACCGCCCGACCGTCGAGCGCGAGGTCCTGCAACTGGTCAACCCCGACGCCAAGGAAGCCCTGGACCTGGCCGACACCATCGAGGAGCTGGAGGCGCAACTCGACGCCATGGCCGGGCAGTCCCGCGAGGCCCTGAGCGACTGGGTCATCAAGAACGCCCACAACAAGCTGGCCAGGGCGGGAAACCGGCTGGAGAGACTGCGGGAGGAGGCGGTGGGCGCGGGCCGCTCCACCGCCGCCATCGACCGTGTCACCGGCCGCCAGCGCGCCGTCCGGGCCCGCGTCCTCACCGAGGCTCTCGGCGTCGACGCGGACATGGTGCCGACGCGGATGTAGGCAGGAGAGCCGGGGAAAGGGGGCGTGGACGCGTGGACGGTACGGGACGACGCGTGGACGGTGCGGGTCGCATGGATGGTATGGGGTGCGTGGACGGTACGGGTCGCATGGACGGTGCGCCGAGCCGGCTGGAGGAGCTGGCGAGCCTCGGCGGGACGTGGCTCGGCCTGTCCGCCGCTGCCTTCGGACGGCACACCACGGCCGTGCTCGCGGACCCGTTCGACCGGATCGCATGGCGTGACGTCCACGTGCGGTCGGCGGGACTGCGGGACCTGGACGCGGAGCTCGGCAGGGACCACGAGCACACCACCGACCTCCTGAGCGATGTGTTCCTGGCGGCCTACCGAGTCACCCCGCGGCTGCGCGAGCCCGCCGAGATGGCCCCCTCGCGGCTGGTCAACCACCACATCGTCACCGCACTGACGGAGTCGGCGGACTTCGCCGAGCTGCACCGCGAGACGGCAGGCGACCCCTACGCCGCCGCCATGGCCGTCCTCGCCCAAGCCGGGGAGCTGCGCCGGATGCTGGAGCGTTGCCGGGAAGCCGGGGAGCGGGCCGAACAGGCGGAGGCGGCCCAAGAGGAAGCCCGCGGCGCGGCGACCGCCGTGGGCGAGGCGCTGGGACAGGCCGCCGACGCGGCCGACGACGACGGCACGGTCCCCGCGCGGGCCGCCGACGCCGTACAGCAGGCGGTCCAGGCCGCGGAGGCGGCGCGGACCGCCGCGCGGCAGGCCGCTCAGGGTGCCGCCCAGACCCTCTCCGACGCGGCACCCGCGCTGCGGGCCACCGCCCGGCACGCCGTGGCGAAAGCCGCCGAGACCGTACGGGAGGAGGCCGCGCTCATGCGGGCGTGGGGCGTCGGCCCCGGCGAGCTCGAACGGCTGCCGTACGACGAGCGGGCCAGGCTCGCCGAGCGGCTGCGCACCAGCCGGCTCGCACAGTGGGCCGAGCTGATCGGACGCTTCCGCCGGATGGCCGACGGCGAACGCGCCCGCAAGGTGGAGAACACCGCGGGTGAACTCGTCGGCGTCACGCTCGGCGACGACCTCTCCCGCGTCATCCCCTCCGAGCTGGCCAACCTCGGCGTGCCCGAGCTGCGCGCGGTGTTCGCCGCGCGCTACGCCGCCGGAGAGCTGATGCTCTACGACAGCCAGGGCGAGCAGACCACCGGCCAGGGCGCCGTCATCGCCTGCGTGGACACCTCGCACTCCATGTACGAGGAGGGGCCCGGCGGAGTCACCAGGGAGGCGTGGGCCAAGGCGTGCGCCCTGGCACTGCTTGACCAGGCCCGGCACGCGGGGCGGGACTTCGTCGGCATCCTGTTCTCGGCCGCCGACAAGATCCAGGTCTTCCGCTTCCCCGCCGAGGGGTGGTCCTCCGGCGGCCCCGCCGAGGGGCACTCCGGCATCACCCATGTGCTCGACTTCGCGGAGACCTTCCTCGGCGGCGGCACCAGCTACCAGACGCCCCTGACAGCGGCCAGGGAGATCCTCGCGGAGGAGTACGACGACACCTCCCGCGCGCGGGGCGACATCGTCATGCTCACCGACGACGAGTGCGACGTCACCGAGGAGTGGATGCGGGGCTGGAACGACGCCAAGCACCTGCTGGGCTTCCGCGTCTTCGGCGTGGCCATCGGCGCCCCGCCCGCCGCCGAGGCAGGCTCGGTCCTGGACGCCCTCTGCGACAACCTCCGCTCCGTCGAGGACTTCACCGACGTCCACGCCGCCGCCGACCTCTTCCGCCTGATCTGACCTCGCGGGGCCGGCCCCCCGGGTACCTCGCGGCGACACCGACGACGTGCACACCGCGCGGGTCCGCCGCACCCTGGGAACATGGCACCAGCACCGGTAACCGTGCACCCGCCGTCCGGCTCCGGCGGCCGCCGCGTGACGGCACGCGGGCACATCCTCGGCCTGGCGCACTCCGACACGGACGTGATCGAGTTCCTGCGCCGGGCGGGCCTGGAGGACGCCGAGAGGCTGCTCGACGACCCGGCATGGGTGCGGTGGCGCGGTGGACGCGCGCACCACTACGAAGCGGCGTAGCCGGGGGCGGCACGGGTCAGGGGTTCACCCAGGCGCTCGGAGCGTCGGTCAACGCCGCGACGTCGGCCGGGAGCCGGGCGGTCGCGACATCGGCGAGCGACACTCCCTCAAGGATCTCGCGGACATTGGACCGCAGCGCGATCCACAGCGGGAGCAGGGATTCGGCGGGGCCGGTGTAGGACAGCTCGGGCGGCCGGACACCGCGCACCGAGACCAGCGGCCCGTCCACGGTCCGGATGACATCGGCGATGCTGATGTCCTGCGCGGGCCTCGCGAGCCGATAGCCACCGTTGACGCCGCGCTGGCTGAGCACGAGCCCGCCCCGGCGCATGTCGTTCAGGATGCCTTCGAGGAACTTGTGCGGAATGTCCTGGGCACCGGCGATGGCCTCGGCCTTGAGGGGCCCGTCGTCCGGAGACGCGGCGAGCTGGAGCGCGGCACGTACCGCGTAGTCCGCCCTGGCTGAGATCCGCATACGCGCATTATCCCGTACGACGCGGACCGGCGACCGCCGAGGGAGGGCCTCCGGTGGCCGCCGGGCGGATGCTCGTGCCCGGCGGCCGCGGGGTTCAGGCCGCCGAAGGGGTGTAGTGGGCGGCGTCGTCACCCTCGACGACACGGCTGAGCGTGCCGTCGATGCCCGCGGGGGCGTCACCCGCGACGGTCACCCGGTGCAGCAGGCGCGGCAGGTCGCCGTAGTCGTCGGGGGCGTAGTGCTGGGTGATGCGGTTGTCGAACAGGACGAGGTCGCCCGGCGACCAGACCACCCGCACGATGTTCTCAGGACGGGTGACATACGCCTGGAAGATGCGCAGCAGGTCGCGGGACTCGGAGGGGCTGAGCCCGACGATGCTCTGCGCGAAGCCGCCGATGAACAGACCGCGCTCACCGGTCTCGGGGTGGACGCGGACGACCGGGTGCGCGGTGCGGTACTTGCGGGAGACGAACCGCCGGCGGTGCTCGGCGGCCTTCTCGTTCTTCGGGGCGGCGTAGTCGTAGTCGTTGGTGTGCACCGCCCACAGCTTGTCCGCGAGATCGCGGAGCGCGTCGGGCAGATCACGGTACGCGGCCGCAGAGTTGGCGATGAGCGTGTTGCCGCCGTAGGGCGGGACCACGATGCTGCGCAGCGTGGACGCCTTCGGCGGCGTACGGACGAAGGTCACGTCCGTGTGCCAGTGGTTGGCGCGGATGCCCTCGTCGCCGTCGACGGGCAGGATCTCGGGCTGCCCCTCGACCGAGGCCACCGTCGGGTGGGCGGCGGTGAGTTCGCCGAAGAGGGAGGCGAAGCGGAGCTGGCCCGCGTCGTCGAGCTGCTGGTCCCGGAAGACGAGTGCCTTGTGTTCGAGGAGCGCGGAGTTGATCTCGGTGACGATGGCGGGGTCGAGGTCCGCGGAGAGGTCGGCGCCGAGGATCTCGGCGCCGATGCGGCCGCCGATCCTGCGGATGTCGAAGCCGGTGCTGGTGGTCATGTGCGGGGTTCCTTTCACGGGGTGAGCGAGGGGTGTGTGAGGAGAAAAGGCTGGTCTGCGGGGTCACCCGCCGGTGGGCACGCGCCAGGTGCTGAGCCGCCGTTCCACGGCGACCAGGAGCTGGTTGAAGGCCACGCCGATGGCGGAGATCGTGACGATGCCCGCGTACATCTGCGGGATCGCGAAGTTGTACTGCGAGGCGTTGATCAGATAGCCGAGTCCCGCCTTGGCGCCGATCATCTCCGCGGCGACAAGGACCAGGATGGACACCGCCCCGGCCAGCCGGATGCCGGTGAACATCACCGGTACCGAGGCCGGCAGGATCACCTTCTGGAACAGCCGGGGCGCCGACAGGTCCATCGACCTGGCCAGCTTGAGCAGGGTCGGATCGACGTTGCGGACCGCGCTGATGGTGTTGAGCAGGATCGGCCAGGTGCACGCGTACACGACGATGGAGATCTTCGACGTCTCGCCGATGCCGAGCAGCAGCACGAACACCGGCAGCAGGGCGAGCGCGGCGGTGTTGCGGAAGACCTCCAGCAGGGGGCCGAGGAGGTCGGCGACGGGCCGGTACCAGCCGATCAGCAGCCCGATCGGTACGGCGAGGACCACGGCGATCCCGAAGCCGCTGAACGAGCGCACCAGGCTGGCCCGTGCGTCGTCGGCGAGCTGCCCGTCGGCCGCCAGCCCCCACCAGGCGTCGGCGACCTCGCTGAACGGCGGCAGGAACGTCCGGTCGGCGAGCCCGATCCGGGGCCCGATCTCCCACAGCAGCAGGAGCGCCACGATGGCCGCGGACTTGGTCACCGCGCCCAGCAGCAGCCGCGGCAGCCGACGCGCCACGCTGCGACCGAGTGCAGCCGGGGAAGGAGCACGGCGTACGGCCGACTCCTTCGGTGGTACGGAGGTGACGGCCGGGGCGGGCTCGACGGAGGTGGCCCTCTCGGGGGCGGCGGTCCGGGTCGTCGAGCTCATGCGGAAACCTCTTCCTTCTCCAGCTCCTGCGCCTTGGCCACCTCGTCGCGCAGCAGCGACCAGATCTCGTGGCGGTAACGCGCGAACGCGGGGCTTGAGCGGAGGTCGTCCGTGCCCGTACGGGAGTCGAAGGCGATCGGCACGATCTGCTTGACGCGCCCCGGCCTCGACGACATGACGGCGACGCGCTGCCCGAGGTACACGGCCTCGTCGATGCCGTGGGTGATGAAGACGACGGTCTTCCCCGTGCGCTGCCAGATGCGCAGCAGTTCGTCCTGGAGCGACTCCCGGGTCTGGGCGTCGAGCGCGGCGAACGGCTCGTCCATCAGCAGGATGTCGGGGTCGTAGGCGAGGCTGCGGGCGATCGCCACGCGCTGGCGCATGCCGCCGGACAGCTCCTGCGGATGGCGGTCCTCGAAGCCGGAGAGGCCCACCAGGCCGAGGAACTCCCGGGCCCGCGCCGCGCGTTGCCGCCGCGGTACGCCGGTGGCCTCCAGGCCGAACTCGACGTTGCCCTGGGCCGTGCGCCACGGGAGCAGCGCGTACTGCTGGAACACGATGCCGCGGTCCAGTCCCGGCCCGGTGACGGGCCTGCCGTCCACCAGCGTCTGCCCGGTGGTGGGCCGGGTGAGACCGCCGAGCAGATCGAGCAGCGTCGACTTCCCGCAGCCACTGGGCCCGACCAGGACGAAGAACTCGCCGTCCGCTATCTCCAGGTCGATGCCGTCGAGCGCGGTGACGGTCCCTGACCGCCGGGCGCCCGCGCGGCCCTTGACGGCGAACTCCTTGCGTACGTTCTCGAACACGATTTTGGGTTCCGGCATGGGTCAGTTCCCGCTCTTGTCGGAGGTGTTGTATTCGTTGGTGTAAAGGTCGGCGCCGGCGACCTGGCCCTTGTCGATGTCGCCGCGCTCGGCCAGCCAGTCGATCCACAGCTGGAGTTCCTTGCCGGTGATCAGGCCGCCTTTCTCGGCGACTCCGTAGGACTTCCAGTACTTGAGGGGAGCGGTGTCCTCGTTGCGCCCACGCTTCTCCATGATCTTCGTCATCCGGGCGATGACCTCTTCACGCGGTGTGGAACGGGACCATTCGATGGCCCGCCCGACCCCGGTGACGAAAGCGCGGGCCGTGTCGGGGTTCTGCTCCAGGAAGCGGTCCGTCATCACGAAGGTGCCCGCGCTGAAAGCGCCGAGCAGTTTGTAGTCGGTGAACAGCGGGCGGATTCCGCCGGCAGCGAGGGCCTTGTCACGAAGAACACCGCCGAGTACGGCCACTTCTATCTGTTTCTGCCGCAGCGACTGCTCGGTGTTGACCGGCGGCACGACCAGCGGTTCGACCTTGTCCCTGTCCTCCCGGGAGAGACCGCCTCGTTTCAGATAGATGTCGAGCATGGCTTCCGAATGGGCGCCGAGGGTGTTCATCCCGACCTTTTTGCCGATCAGGTCGCGGGGTGAGCGGATGGGGCTGTCCTCAAGGACGTAGAAGCCGTTGTAGGCGTCCTTGTCGGCGCCGTAGTAGCTGATGACCGACTTGATCGGGGCGTTGTTCGCGGCGAGTTTGACGACCGCGCCGTTGAAGGCGCCGCCGAAGTCGGTCTGGCCCGTGGCCGCGGACTGGATGTCCTGGGGCCCGCTGATGGTGTTGCCGACCCACTTCAGCTTCACGTCCGCCAGAAGGCCCAGATCGGCGGCGAGTTCCGGCAGGGTGACCTGGCCCGCCCAGCCCTGGTAACGGAGCGTCTTGGTCCGGCCCCCGCCGGACCTGGCGGTCGCCGAGACGCCGCAGCTCACGGCCGCCGCGGAGAGACCGAGCAGGGAGAGGAACTGACGTCGTGTCGATGCCTTGGCGGCCATGAATGCGTCCTGTTCGAAAAAAGGGAATGGACCGCGCGGACGTCACGAGCGCATACGAGTGACGCGCACAGCGGCACGGCTATCGCTGCCGGCGGTGAAGAAATGGAGTGGAGTGCGGGGAATCGGTGCGCGGCGGCGGATTCAGCGTCCGGCGGCACAGATGGCGCTGGCCTGACGTCGCAGATCGACGTGCAGGCGCGCGGTGAATTCCTCGTGCTTGCTCACACCTTGAGCGTCGCAGCGGAGATCGGCCGGGTCAATGCCGTGAGGGACGGCTTATGACGTCCGCAACGCGGGAAACCCGGGTGAAGTACGGCGTTCACAATGAAGGCCGGGCTGCGGCGAGTCACGGGAATGAATTACGGGAATGAGTTACGGAATGGCCGTGGTGAAGGCTCAGGAGGGCAGGACGAACGGCGGGTGTGCGCCGTTGAGGAAGAAGTCCCCGACGTCCTGGAGCCGGTGGCCACCGGGCGCGTGCAGGGCGTGGGTCCGGGCATTGCGCCAGAAGCGGTCGAAGCCGAGCCGCGCGGCGGCGGAGGTGGCGCCGATGATGTCGAGGGCACGGGTGGTGGACTCCCGCACGGCTTCGGCCGCGGCGGCTTCGGCCATCGCCACGAGGACCGAGATCTCCGCGTACTCGTCGTAGGAGAGCTTCGCGCCCCGTTCGAGGCCTTCGCCCACGGCGTCCAGGGCCTGCGCGCCGAGCGCGGAGGCCGAGCGGGTCAGGACCGTCAGCTCCCCGAACATGGTGAGCGCTCGCGGGTCCTGCGGGGCTCCGGCCGGCCACGCGGGCCGCCGGGCCGCGTGCCCCGCCCTGCTGTACTCACGGGCCTCGGCGAGCACCCCCTCCGCGATGCCCAGGCGGAGCTGTACGGAGAGAAGGCGTCCGACGGGGGAGGCCAGGGCGGTCGGCGGCGACAGGATGTCCTCGTCGGCGGAGAGCGAGCCGAGCACGTCACCGCGGGCCACCCGGGCGCCGTCGAACTCCACCGTGCCGCCTGCCGCGAGGCGCTGGCCGAAGGTGTGGGCGTCGTCGTCGATCCGTACGCCGGGCCGGGTGGCGTCCACGACGACGGCGAGGGGCTCGCCGGTGTCAGCGCGCATGGCCCGCACGGCGAGGCGGTCGGCGACGAGGACACCGGTGGTGTAGGTCTGCCGTCCGCTCAGCACGTGACCGTCGCCCGACTCGGCGAGCGTCAGAGGCAGCTCCTGGTGGGCGAAGCCGCCGCCCCAGCACGACTGCTCCGCCGCGGACCGCTGCTCGACGCTTTCGGCGAGCAGGGGGTCGCCGAAGAAGCGGGCGCTCCACGACAGGAAGTAGTGGGAGCCGAGCAGTTGGGCGATCGAGCTGTCGGCGGCGGCGATCTCCCTGACCACGGCGTAGGCCGTCGTCCAGTCCGCGCCGCCCCCGCCGGCCTCGGCCGGCACGAGCAGAGACAGGAGACCTGCCTCGCGCAGCCGGGACACCTCGTCGAACGGCGTCTTCCCTGCCTGGTCCCTCGCTGTCGCGTCGGTGGCCAGATCGTCCGCCGCCTCCCGCGCCACACGCAGCCAGTGCGCACGACCGGGCCCGTCGCGCCCGGACTCCGGGGCGGGAACGGCCGGCGCGGTGGCAACGCCCATGGCGGAAGTCTCCTCAGCGGTGTGTATGGGGCATGTTCTTCATCCTCCGCACTCGTTGGGTGGGCGTCAATACTTTCCTAGTAAATTGGTAGGGAAAGCAGGAAGCCGACGCCCCGCCCGGCAAACGCTTTTGACGCGCCGGGAGCTGAAATCTCACCGTCAAGTTCAGGGTGAGACTTCGGGCTGGCGTAGGCCTCGGAGGAGCAGTGCGACCAGTCGGCGGGGGTCGTAGTCCGGGTCGCCCTCGCGGCCGATGCAGAGGTTGCCGATGCCGCGCATCAGTTCAAGGGCCCGCGTGCCGGGCCTGATCTCGGCGGCGTCCACCGCGGCGTCGAGCAACTCCGCGCAGACGGGTACCAGGCGGTCCAGGAAGTAGGCGTGCAGCGCGTCGAAGCCGCCGCTGTCCGACTGCATCGCGTTGGCCAGACCGTGCTTGGTGACCAGGAAGTCGACGAAGAGGTCGACCCACTCACGGAGCGCCGCGAACGGGGAGCCGGCGTCGGTGAGCAGGCGCGGCCCGGCCTCGGCGCACGCCTCGACCTGGTGGCGGTAGACGGCGACGACGAGGTCCGCGCGGGTGGGGAAGTGGCGGTAGATCGTGCCCATCCCGACGCCCGCTTCGGCCGCGATCTGCCGGATCGGCGCGTCGACGCCGGAGGTGACGAACACCGCGGCGGCGGCCTTGAGCAGTGTCTGCTGATTGCGCTGGGCGTCGGCCCGTTTACTCCGGGCGGGCCGCGGCTCGCCCTGGCCCGGAGGGGGTGTGGCGGGGGCAGTGGGCACCACGCGCTCCTTTCGCTGCCCGACGTCGAGGTCGGGTCGGGCGGGGGTCATCGAGGTCCGTCCTTGGACCGTTGACAAAGCGGAACGTTGCTCCGTATCGTCGAGAGCATAAGCGGAACGACGCTCCGGTTGAAGCTTAGCCGAAAGCGGGCGCTCCTTGCCGCCCTGCCTCACATGTCGTCCGCCGTAATGGCTGACGCGGAGGCCATCGAATGGACGTACGCATCATGAACGCATCGACTCACGCAACCGGCACCGCCCTCACCTCGCCCGCTCCCGTCCTCTCGGTCGCCCCGGTGGTCCTGCCGGACCCCGACCGCCCCGTGGACCTGGAGCTGCGGGTATCGGCCCCCGTGACAGGGGACGACCTGCCGGTCATCCTCCTCTCGCACGGCCAGGGCTACTCCACCCACCTCTCCTCGCTCGACGGCTACGCGCCCATGGCCCACTTCTGGGCATCGCACGGCTTCGTCGTCATCCAGCCCACCCACCTGAGCTCTCGCAGGCTGAGCCTGGACCCCGCCACCCCCGGCGCGCCCATGTTCTGGCGGTCCAGGGCCGAGGACATGCGGCACATCATCGACCGGTTCGACGAGATCGAGGCCGCGGTGCCGCAGCTCCGCGGACGCCTGGACCGCGACAGGATCGCCGTGGTCGGACACTCGATGGGCGGACACACCGCGAGCCTGCTGCTCGGCGCCCGGCTCACCGACCCGGACGACGGCACCGAAGTGAACCTGGCCGACCCCCGCATCACGGCGGGCGTCCTGCTCGCCGCGCCCGGCCGCGGCGGCGACGCCATCAACAAGCCCGTGGCCGAGAGCTACCCCTTCTTCACGACCACGGACTTCTCGCCGATGGCGACACCCACCCTCGTGGTCGCAGGCGACAAGGACGACTCCGCGCACCTGACGAACCGCGGCCCGGAGTGGCACACCGACCCCTACCTGCTCGCGCCGGGCCCCAAGACCCTGCTCACCCTGTTCGACGCGGGGCACGGACTCGGCGGAGTCTCCGGGTACGACGTCGCCGAGACGACGGACGAGAGCCCCGAGCGGGTGTCCGCGGTCCAGCGGCTGACCTGGGCCTACCTCCGCAGCCAGTTCCACCCCGGAGACGATGCCTGGCAGTCGGCGCGTGACGCGCTCACGACCGGCCCCGAAGCACTGGGCCGGGTCGAGTCCAAGTAGAACGATGCGGGCCGCCCGTCGACCGACCGGCGGCCCGCTCTCCCGCGGCTACTCCGCGGCCCCCTCACGTCCGCCCCCGAAAGCCCACGCCTCGACATCCCGGTACCGGATCGGACCCGGGCCGCGGCCGACGTCGCCGGCCACCAGGTGCAGGCGTTCGGTCAGCCAGGGGTGACCGGCGAAATCGGCGAGGCCGGTGGCGGCTCGGGGCGCGCACGAGGGGGTGTCGCGGCGGGCGCGGGCCAGGGTCAGATGAGGGCGGAACCGACGGTCCGGGAGAGCGATGCCACACTCCTCGACCTCGCCGCGTACGTCCGCGGCGAGGTCGTGGAGCGCGTCGAGTTCCCCGGTGATCCCGGCCCACAGCACGCGCTCGTCGAAGTGGCCGCCGCCGTGCAGCGCCAGGGTGAGAGGTGGGCGGGCGGCCGCCAGCTCCGCGAGGGGTGGGCGCAGGAGCGAGACCACGTCGGCGGGGACCTCGCCCAGGAACGCCAGGGTGATGTGCCAGTCCTCGATGCGGTTCCACCGCATGCGCGGATGCGCTTCGTAGGCGGGGCCCAGTTCCCGCGCCAGCTCCTGCTTCGCCTCGTCGGGCGGCGCCAGGGCGATGAACACGCGCACGGTGGCCGGGGCCGGGGTCTCTTCGTTCACGAGGGACTTCGTACCGCATCGGCGACTTCACACCGAGGCCGGGGTGGGCCCCACGGGCGGCCGATCACGCCCCCGACGACACCGGGGAGTCCATGCTGTCGCCCACGGAACCCTCCGTGGCGGACTCCGGTATGGCCCGGTCGTGGCGCAGCGCCGTCCAGACCTGCTTCGACGCCTTCGGCAGCGGCTTGACGCGTCCGGCGTCCCGGGCGTCGTAGGTGACCGGCATCGTCACCATGTCCATGCGTCCGGGGCTGATGCCCCGCAGTTCCTTGGCCAGGCCGAGCAGCTTGTCGGCGGAGGCCAGGTCGGAGTCCGCGCTGATGGTCTTGGTCGCGGTGTCCGCCAGGGAGTACGACTTCGTGGGGTCGCTGAGCGGGTCGAGGGTCTCGGCGCGGTGGATCAGCGCCTTGATGAACGTCTGCTGGAGCTGGATGCGGCCCAGGTCGCTGCCGTCACCCACACCGTGCCGGGTGCGCACGAGCGCGAGGGCCTGCTTGCCCTTCAGCGTGTGCTTGCCGGCGGTCAGGGACAGACCGCTGTTGGGGTCTTCGATGGCCTTGCGGGTGGTGATGTCCACGCCGCCGAGCTCGTCGATGAGCTTCTGGAAGCCCTTGAAGTCGACTTCGAGGTAGTGGTCCATGCGGACGCCCGACATCTTCTCGACCGTCTTCACGGTGCACGCGGGGCCGCCCACCTGGTAGGACGAGTTGAACATGGCCTGCTGCGCGCCCGGCGTACTGCCGCCGTGCGGCTGCGCGCACTGGGGACGCTGGACCATCGTGTCGCGCGGGATGCTGACGACCGAGGCCTTCTTGTGGGTCTTGTCGACGTGCAGGACCATCGCCGTGTCGGCTCGCGCGCCGCTGACGCCGCGGCCGTACTGGCCGTGGGTGCCCGCCCGCGAGTCGGATCCCAGCAGGAGGATGTTCATCGATCCGTCCCGCTGCTGCGCGGGCCGGTCGTGCCCGAGGGCGGCGTCGACGTCCGTGCCCTCGATGTTGCCGTTGAGGTGGTGCCAGCCGTAGGCCACGCCACCGCCACCGAGGGCGACTGCCCCCAGGGCGCCCCACGCGACGTAGCGCAGGGCCTTCTTTCGGGGCTTGCGGCGGGAGCGGCGTACTCGCGGGGGCCCGTATTCGGGCACCGCGGGTCCGTGACCGGGCGCCGTTGGCCCGTGGTGGTCCTCGCTCCCGTTTCCGTGCCTCTCGTGCGGCATGCGCTGTCTTCCTCCGTGCGCCGGCGGCTCAGTACGCGGAGTCGACGTTGTCGATCGAGCCGTACTTGTCGGCGGCGTAGTTCGCGGCGGCGGTGATGTTGGCGACCGGGTCGGTCAGGCTGTTCGCGGTGCCCTCGACGTGGTAGGCGTCGAAGGTGGGCTGGATGACCTGGAGCAGACCCTTGGACGGGGTGCCGTTCTGCGCGTTGACGTCCCAGCCGTTCTGGGCGTTCGGGTCGCCGGCGGACTCACGCATGATGTTGCGGTGCAGGCCCTCGTAGGAGCCGGGGATGCCCTTCTCCTTCATGATGCCGAGGGCCTCCTTGATCCAGCCGTCGAGGTTGTCGGGGTGGTCCTTCTTGGCCGCCGCGGCGGCCTTGGTGACCTCGGCCGCCTGGGTCGTCGACGCGTTCGCCTTGGTCGGCTCGGCGGCGTGGGCGGAGGTGGGGACCAGCGAAAGAGCCGCGGCCGCGGCGCCGGCAGTGACGATGCCCGAGACGGAGAACTTACGAAGTCGGGCGGTACGGGTCGGCGTGACGGTAGTGGCCATGTGAGTGCTACTCCTCGGTGCTCTACGTGGATGGGGCTCGGTGCGTCGGGCGGATTCACCCGGTGCGATGTCCGCTGCCCCGGAACTTCAGCAAGAGTTAGCGGCGCTCTGGGGGGTGCGCAAGCATGTGACGTACTACCCCGTTACGAAGAGCTTCTCGGCCGGAAGTAGGACAAACGGCCCCGGGCCCGGCGCCCCGCCCGCCAGGCCTACTACCGCCCTTAGCATGTGACGTAGCCCCTATGGGTGGGCTCACAGCCAGGGCCCCGTTTTTGGGCTTTTCCGGGCGGGCAGCCGAGGCTGCGGGCGATGCGCCGACGGCGGGGCCGCGTCAGCCGCGCTCGCGGAGATACGTGTCCAGCAGCGCCGCACCGGTCAGCATGGCCCGGCCACGGGTGGACAGCCGGCCGCGCCAGTCGCTCAGCATGGCCTCAAGGGGCTCAAGGCCCCCGGCCGCCCGTACCTGCGCGATCAGCGGGGCGATCTGCTCCAGGAGGTAGCCGCCGCGCCTGAGCTGGTGGGTCAGACGGGCGTCGCGCACGGCGGCATCGTCGTACACCCGGTAGCCGGTCAACGGATCGCGGCGCGGGTGCACGAGCCCCGCGTGCTCCCACTTCCGCAGCGTCGCGGGCTGGACGCCCAGACTCTCCGCCAGCGGCCCGATGAACGTGCCCCGGGGGCGGGAGTGCGGCAGGTCCGGCCCGTCGGCCGTGGTGGGGGCGAGGTCGCGGAGGGCACTCTCCACGGCCTGGAGTGTCCGCCGGTCGTCGAGGAGCTGGGCGTGGCTCTCGTCGATGAGGCGGAACGCCTCGTCCGCCGCGCCCCGGTTCACGGCCCGCATGACCGACGCCGCCGTCCCGTGACCGTGGCCGGGCACCATGGCGAGGAACGCGTCCAGGGCCCGAGCGTGCAGCGGGGTATAGGTGCGGTAGCCGTGCTCCGTGCGGTCGGCGGCCGGGAGGATGCCGGCCTCCTCGTAGTTCCTGACCGCCTGGGTGGACAGGCCGTGTCCGCGCGCGAGGTCGATCGGCCTGAGCCGCCCACTGCTTTTAAGGTTCTTCGCCACGAGGCCGACGATAGCGCGGGCGTCGCGCCGAAAGTCTCAAATGCTGGGTCAGCGATACCGTTGAGAGGCATGGCCACCGACACCGAAGCCGCCACACCGCCCGCCCGTGAAGCCGCCGCGCCTGCTCGCGAAGCCGCCACCGTCATGAAGCTGCTCCCGGCCCCGGCGCGGCTGCTCACCCTCCACGAGCCCACAGACTCCGAGGACACCTCGCTCACACGGCGCAACGACCTCTTCCGGCGCCTCGTCGCTCAGGAAGGCCTGCGCACGATCGCGGTCGAGAGTGACTGCGTACGAGGAACCGTCGTCGACGACTACGTCACCGCGGGCACGGGCACCCTCGACGAGGCCATGGAGTACGGGTTCGGCCACGGCTCCGGCGCCCCCGAGGCCGACCGCGAACTCCTCCGCTGGATGCGCGCCCACAACGAACGCCGCCCGGCGGCTGACCGGCTGCGCTTCGCGGGTATCGGCGCCCCGCTGGAGAACACCGGCGCCACGAGCCCCCGGCAGGCCCTCACCGCCCTGCACGGCCATCTCACGGCCCGGATGGACGCGGACCTGCTCCCCTGTACGGCGGCGCGGCTCGACCGGCTGCTCGGCGCGGACGGCCGGTGGACCGACCCCGCCGCCCTGGCGGACCCGGCACGGTCGGTCGGGCAGTCCGCCGACGCCATGGAGCTGCGGATGCTCGCCGATGACCTGGAGGCACTGCTCGACGCGTGCCCGCCGCACCCCGCCGACGCGGGCGCGCGGGACGACTGGGACCGTGCGCGCCTGTACGCGCGCACCGCCACCGGCCTGCTGCGCCGCCACTACTGGATGGCCGACACATCGCCGGGCCGCATGACGCGGCTGGCGGGCCTGTGCGACCAGATGCGGGCCGCCGACCTGCTGGCCCTCGCCGAACGCGGCCCGGCGCTGGTGTACGCGCACAACCGCCCTCTGCGCGCTCCGCGGCGGGGGACGCCCACGATGCGGATGAGCGACCTGCCCCTTGGCTGGTGGAGCGCCGGCGCGATGGTGGGCGCCTGCCTCGGCGAGGAGTAGGCGGTCGGTCGCGCGGAGCCCTTCGGGGTGCCCACCCGGTCGGCCTTGCCTAGCCTGGAGGCCTCGGGGCTGTCACGGAGGTATTCCTATGCCCCGCCCCGTCTGGTCCGGCGCGATCAGCTTCGGTCTGGTGACCATCCCGATCAAGGTGTTGCCCGCGACCGAGAAGCACAGCATCCGCTTCCACCAGTACCACCTGGAGGACATGGCGCGGGTGCGCACGAAGAAGATCTGCGAGCTGGACGGGAAAGAGGTCACGAGCGCCGAGATCGGCAAGGGTTTCGAGGTCGACAGGGACACCATCGTCGAGATCAGCGACGAGGAGCTCGACGACATGCCGCTGCCCACCGCCAAGGCGATCGAGATCACCGCGTTCGTGCCCTACGAGTCCATCGACCCGGTCAGGATCGGCGAGGGCTATTACCTCCAGGGCGACGGCCAGGTGGCCGCCAAGCCGTACACCCTGCTGCGCAAGGCGCTCGAACGCAGCAGCAAGGCCGCGGTGGCGAAGTTCGCCTGGCACGGCAGGGAACGGCTCGGGCTGCTCCGCGTGCAGGACGAGGTGATCGTCCTGCACGCCATGAAGTGGGACGACGAGGTGCGCAGCCCGGAGACCCTGGCACCCAAGGAGGTCGAACTCGACGAGGCCGAGATCGACCGGGCCGTGCTCCTCATCGACTCGATGACCGCCGACGGCATCGAGGGGCAGGAGTGGGCCACCGACCGCTACACCGCCGCCCTGGAGGAGGTCATCGCGGCGAAGGCCGAGGGCAAGCAGCCGCCCGCGGTGGCGGAGAAGGAGGAGTCCGGCGGGAAGGTCGTGGACCTCATGGCCGCGCTCCAGCAGTCCGTACAACAGGCGCAGGCCTCCCGGGGGGAGGACGGCGGGGACAGCGGGGACGGCCGGGACGCGACCGTCCATGACATGCCCGCGAAGCGCGCCGCCAAGAAGTCGGCCGCGAAGAAGACGGCGGCGGCCAAGAAGTCGACGTCGAAGCGGACGGCCACGGCCAAGAAGACGACGGCCAAGAAGCGCGGCGCTTGAGACGGCGCTTGAGACGGCGCTTGAGACTTCCCTGCCCGCGCCTATGCGGGGCGGCGCACCATGAACACATCCACGGCGTCCTCCGCCTCGACCGCGAACCCGTGCCGCTCGTACAGCCTCCGCGCCGGACTTCCCCGCAGAACGTTCAGGCGTACGAGGACTCCGTCGCGGTCGCACCGCGCCAGCAGCTCGCGCAGCACGGCCGAGCCGACGCCGCTGCCCTGGAGGGGCGGGGCGAGGTAGAAGTGCTCCAGCCAGTGGGCGTCCTCGGCGGGGCGCAAAGCCACGCAGCCGGCGAACGCGTCGCCCACTTCGATCACCCACGTGTGGGCCGGGTCGAAGCCGTCCCGCAGCCGCTGCCGCACCCGCCGGGGGTCGTACCGCCCGAGCCGTTCCAGATCCGCGCGCAGTACGACGGCCCGCAGCTCCGCCACCGCCTCGGCGTCCGCGGCCGACGCCGGGCGCATCTTCCGGTCCACCATGATCACTACGCTATCGCGGCTCTCAGGCGTGGTCGGGCGCGGTGACGGAGATCAGGTGGTCGACCACATGGCGAAGGCTGCCGCCGTGGTGGTACGCGGCGCGCTGCCGCTCGGCGCCGTTGCCGCGGGCCAGCAGCAGCGTGAGCCCGCGGCCCACCAGGTCGAGGTCGCCGTGCCGGTGCAGGGCCGGGCGGATCAGGTCCAGGAGGCGTCGAGCCAGGTCGGCGGCGGGCACCGGCCGGGCGGTGGACAGGTCGATGCCGTGCCCCGTGAGCCCGTCGCGCGCCGCCCGCCAGCAGGCCGCTCGCAGCAGCTCCGGGGCCGGCCGCGGCGCGGGCCGCCCGGCGGCGACGGCGTCCCGGGCGTCGGCGGCGAGTGCTCTGACGACAGCCGCGAGCAGGAGCGTGTCGTCGATGGTCTGGGCGGCGTCGGCGACCCGGACCTCCAGCGTGGGGACGTGGTGGGAGGGTCTGATGTCCCAGTACAGGCCGCCCCGGTCCATGACGGCACCGCTCGTGGTCAGGTCACCGACGAGGTTCTCGAAGTGGGCCGGTGACGCGAAGTAGGGCGGCGGCCCCGCGGCGGGCCAGCGCGCCCACGCCATGGTCCGCCAACTGGCGTACCCGGTGCTGCGGCCCGCCCAGTAGGGGGAGTTGGCCGACAGGGAGATCAGCACGGGGAGCCAGGGCCGCAGGTGGTTGCTGAGCAGCAGAGCCTGCGCGGGATCTCGTACGCCGATGTGCACGTGGCAGGCGCACGCGCTCTGCTCGTCGTCCAGCGCGCGGAACCTCTCGACGCTCCGCGCGTAACGGGCGCCTTCGGTGATGGGCGGAGGAAGCGGCGGCGCCAGGACGGGGGAGCCGCTGGAGATGATGCGTACCCCCGTGCCGACGCGCGGAGCCTGCCACGACGGTACGCAGGAAACGGAGCTGCTCGCCGAGGCCCGCGAGGCCGGTGTGGGGATCGCTGCGCACCTCCACCTGGAAGCGGGTGAGTTCGGTCGTCACGTTCGGCCCGAGCAGGGCTGCCGCGTCGGCGACGACCTCCCTGGCCTTCGGGCTGACCTGTCGGGTGACCGGATCGACGAGGAGGTACTCCTCCTCCACACCCACGGTGAGTGGTTCCGGATCTTCCGCGGCGGCGCGGACATCGGCTTCACTGGCCATGGTGTGCACGGTGTCACGGAACGTCACGCGAGGGCAGAGGGCCTGCCGAGCCACCCTTCGATCCCGGAGCGGGCGCCGTGCCCCGTACCCGCGACTGCCCGCGTTCGGGTCGCCTTCGGGTCGCGTGCGGGTCCCCTTCGGGTCGCGGAGCGTCCGGTGGCGTCGTAGACCTGGAGTCATGAGCGAGGACAAGACGTCGTGGCATCCGGGCGAGATCGTGCCCGACAGCGGAATCTACGAGTGCGTCTGCGGTGGGGAACACCACTGGAGCACCGACGTGAAGGGACACCGGTTCCCTCCGCTGCCCTCGAACTGCTCCGGCGAGTACTGGACGATCAAGGCCCAGGCCCACCCTGACGACGATCAGTCCTGACCGGCACACACGCCCCGGCGGCCCCCGAGACCGCGCTCATCGGACGCGGTTATCGGACGCGGTCATAGACGAGGGCCAGCGTGCCGTGCTCGCCCGCCGCTTGACCGGTGAGCGTCCACTTCCCCTCGGGTATGCCGTCCTCGAAGAGACGCGGCCCGCTGCCGAGGAAGACGGGGAAGACGGTGAGCGCGAGCCGGTCGACCTGGTCGGCCGTCAGCAGCGCCTTGATGACGCTAGCGCTGGAGAGCACGAGGATGTCACCTCCCTCGGTGGCCCGGAGATCCGCGACCACCTCGGCGGTCGGCTTGTCGACGACGGCGGTGCGCTCCCACGGGGCCGTGCCGAGTGTGGAGGAGAGCACCACCTTGTCGGTGCCGACGAGCCACTTCGCGAAGCCCTCGTCACGCGGGTCGGCCCCTTCCATGCCGATGACAGTGGGCCAGAAGGCGAGGAACCCCTCGGCGTTGACCCGCCCGAGCAGCGCCGTGGTGGCAGGCTCCCAGAGGTCGGCCAGGTGATCGCGGGCGACATCGGTGTGGGCGTACGGCAACACCCAGCTCATGTCCAGCGGGTCGTCCGGCTTGGCGTAGCGGCCGTCGAGGGAGAGGCTCATGTTGGTGACGACTCTGCGGCTGGTGAACTGTTCGGTCATGGCGTGCTCCTCGTATCAATCAGTTGCGTCAGTTGCGTCAGTTGCGTCAGTTGCGTCAGTTGCGTCAGGCCGCTCGTGTGCCAGGCGTGTCAGCAGTTGCGTCGGTCCGTCGCCGTCGTCTCAGTCAGCCGCGTCAGTCGGCCGCGTCAGTCAGTCGGCCTTGCGGCTCCGCTGCGAGGGTCGCCGTGAGTTTGTCGAGGCTCTGGCCGAAGCCGATCTCGATGCCGGCGACGAAGTCCGCGGAGTCGACGGCGCTGTCGGTCACCCGGAAGTGCACATCGAGGTCGGTGCCGGTGTCGGTGGGCCGGAGGGCGAGGTCGACATGGGAGGTGAAGGCGGTGCCGCCGTCGGGGAGTGCCGGGGAGAGCCGGTAGGCGAGGTGCTCGCCGGGGCGTGCGTCGTCCACGACGCCCTCCGCGCGCCCGGCGACCGCGTCGGAGCCGTCGGTGTCCTCGGCGTCGCGGTACTCCAGGACGATCCGCCCGCCCGGCCGCGCGTCGAAGACCAACTCGGAGACGCGGAGGTCGTCGGGCGTCCACCAGTGGCCGAGCAGCGAGGCCTCGGTCAGGTGCCGCCACACCAGCTCGGGCCGCCCCGCCAGCGAACGGCGGAAGCTGAAGGAGCGGCCGTCGGCCCACCCGGGCGCGGTCGCCGCCTGCCACTCCACCTGGAGACCGGCTCCGTACCGATCGAAGGTCGCGCGTGGGCCGTCCACCCGCTCGGCGGTGTCGGCGAGCAGGGTCAGCGCGGCCGCCAGGTCACGCAGGGCGGCGGACCGGAGCGCGTAGATGTTGCGCTGGCCGGTGCGCTGCGAGGTGACGACGCCCGCGCGTTCGAGAGTCTGCAGATGCTTGGTCGTCTGGGGTTGGCGCGCCTCGGCGAGCCGCGCGAGGACGCCGACCGGGCGGGGGCGCTCGGCCAGCAGGCTCACGAGCCGCCAGCGGACCGGGTCGGCGAGTGCGGAGAGGAGTGCGTCCATGCCCACCAGTATTCTCCGAGCAGAATATTCGTGTCAAGGAATATCTCGTCGCTGTTTTGGCCGTGCGCCTGAGCAGGGCCCTCGGCCCGGGTGATCTTCGGTTTCCGAGCGCACGCGCGCGGTACTTGCGTGAGGTGTCTCAGGCGGGGTCGGCTCGGACGAGGAGTGAGTGATGGCTACGACGACAGGGACGGCGGCCCGTGGCGGGCCGCGTACCGACATGGGCTGTCTGCGCCTGCCGGGAATTCTCCTGGGCGTGGGGCTCGGCGGCTTCGTCGACGGGATTCTGCTGCACCAGCTCCTGCGCTGGCACCACATGCTGACCAGCACCGACACTGACCGGATCGGCGTGAAGTACTACCCGGCGAACACCGTGCAGGGCCTGCAGATGAACACGCTCTGGGACGGGGTCTTCCACGCCGTCTGCTGGCTGGCGGTCCTGCTCGGCCTCGCGTCGCTGTACGCGCGCGTGACGCGCGGCCGACGTCGGGTGTGGTCCTCGGGCAAGCTGTGGGGCTGGATCCTGGTCGGCTGGGGCGTGTTCAACCTCGTCGAGGGCATCCTGGACCACCACATCCTGGGCATCCACCATGTCTACGCCGGACCCCAGCAGATCTGGTGGGACCTGGGCTTCCTGCTGCTCGGCGCCCTCTTCGTGGCGGCCGGCTGGGCAGTCCAGAGCCGAGCCCGTGCCTTCGACCCCGAAACCGGCACGGCCTCGGCGGCCGGGCCGTCATGACCGGTCACGGGCCGCACGAACACCACCAGCAGTCCGCGCTGCCCTGGGAGCCCGTACTCATCTCGCTGGTCCTTTTGACGGTGGCGGTCGGCTACGTGGTTCTCACGGTTCGCGCGCGGCGCGCGAACCCGCGGGCGGGCTGGAGCCCTTGGCGCACCGGCCTCTTCCTGACCGGCACGGCCCTGCTCGCCCTCGCCCTGCTGCCGCCCCTGGCCACCGCCGCGCACGGAGACTTCCGCGGCCACATGCTTCAGCACCTGCTGATCGGCATGTACGCCCCGCTCGCGCTGATGCTGGGAGCACCGGTCACGCTGCTGCTGCGCACCCTCCCCGTGGCGCACGCGCGCGTACTCACCAGGATGTCGCGCAGCCACCCGGCCCGGCTGATCGCCAACCCGTTCACCGCGCTGCTCCTGAGCGTGGGAACGCTGCCGCTGCTGTACTGCACTCCGCTGTACGACGCCTCGACGGGCAACGAAGCCCTGCACTGGCTGCTGCATCTGCACTTCCTGCTGTCGGGATGCCTGTTCGTCTGGGTGATCGCGGGCCCTGACCCGGCACCCACACGGCCCGGAGTCCCGGCGCGGCTGGTGGTCCTCGGCGTGGCCATCGCGGTGCACGCGACGCTCTCGCAGGCGATGTACGCCGGGTTCCTCATCGACATCCACGCGCCCGTGGCGCAGGTCCGGGCCGGCGCGGAGGCGATGTACTACGGCGGTGACATCGCCGAACTCCTGCTCGCCGCCGCGCTGGTGGCCACCTGGCGCCCCACGAGGAAGCCGGCGAGCCCCGCCAGGAACACGGCGAGCCCGGCCAGGAACCCGGCGAGCCCGGCCAGGGCCGCGGTGAGCCCTGTCCGGCCTCCCGCGAGCGGCGTGCGCCTGGCGCCCTCCCCGGATTCTGGTATGGCGGGTGAAACGTCGGGCGCCCCGCCGTTCACGACGCGGCGAGAGGGGAACAGTGGGTTCCATGCGCGCACTCGTCATTAACTGCACCCTCAAGCCCTCCCCTCAGCCGTCGAACACGGAGGCCCTCGCCGATACCGTCATCACCGCGCTCAAGGGGCACGGGGTGCGGGTGGACGTCGTACGGGCCGTCGACCTCAACCTCAAGCCCGGGGTCCAGACCGACATGGGCGAGGGCGACGACTGGCCCGCCGTCCACGAGAAGGTGCTTGCCTCACAGATCCTGATCATGGCCTCGCCCACCTGGCTCGGCCGTCCGTCCTCGGTCGCCCAGCGCGTCCTCGAGCGCCTCGACGCGATGCTCGGCGAGACGGACGACGAAGAGCGCCCCGTCGCCTACAACCGGGTGGCCGGAGTCCTGGTCACCGGGAACGAGGACGGCGCCCACCACGTCATCAGCGAGATCAACGGCGCGCTCGTCGATGTCGGCTTCACGGTGCCCGGCCAGTCGTGGACCTACTGGCACCTCGGTCCTGGGCCCGGCCCCGACTACCTCGACGACCAGCGCGGGCACGACTGGGCGGCCTCCACAGGACGGGCCATGGCCTCCAACCTCGTCCACGCGGCACGGGCCCTCGAAGCGATGCCCCTGCCTGCCCCGCCTTCCTGACCTCCGCCCGCCGGTACCGCCACGGAAGTGATCCCGCCATGAACGACGCCAAGCCCCTCGCCCTGGTCACGGGCGCGTCCAGCGGTATCGGCCTCGAACTGGCCGTGCTGCTGGCCGAACGCGGCCACGACCTGATCGTCAATTCCGAGGACGACGCACGGCTGCGGCAAGCGGCCCAGCGCATCCGCGCGGCAGGGGCCGCCGTGGAGACGGTACGGGCGGATCTGCGCGACCACGACGGGACGGAGTCGCTCTACGCGGCCGTCGTCGCGACGGGCCGGCCCCTGGACGTCGCGGTCCTCAACGCGGGCGTGGGGCAGGGCGGCCCCTTCGCGGAGACCGACCTCGCGGACGAACTGGAGATCGTCGACCTCAACGTCCGCTCCACCGTGCACCTCGCCAAATACGTCGTCAGGGACATGGCCGCCCGCGACGAAGGGCGCATCCTGGTCACGTCCTCCATCGCGTCGATGATGCCCGGCTCGTTCCAGGCCGTGTACAACGCGTCGAAGTCGTTCCTCCAGTCCTTCGTCCAGGCGCTTCAGAACGAACTCAAGGACACCGGCATCACGCTGACGTCGCTGATGCCCGGCCCCACCGAGACCGACTTCTTCCACCGCGCCGACATGGACGACACCCGCGTCGGCCGGCAGGACAAGGACGACCCCGCCCAGGTCGCACGGCAGGGCCTCGACGCCCTCTTCGCGGGCAAGGACAAACTCGTCGCGGGCTCCGCCAGGACCAAGGCGCAGGGTCTGGCCGACAAAGTGCTCCCCGACAAGCTCAAGGGCGAGCTCCACCGCAAGATGGCCGAACCCGGCTCCGGCGAGGAGAAGTGACCGGCGGACGCACCGTCCGTCCGCCGCTTTCCCTGTGAAACCAAACCGCTGGGCTTCGGCCACCCCGGAAGAGACGCCCATTTGCCATGTCTGACCTTCGGTCGGTGTGGGCAGGAATGATGGGTACGGGCGCAGTCGACGCCCGGCTTCCCCGGTCCCCGGAGGCGATGGTGAGACCCGACGCGCGAGCGTGGCAGCGAAACAGACCCCTCCGGCCGGCGGCCACGGCCGAGCAGTCCGATGACGGCACCCCGCATCCCGGGCGAGCGGTGAGCCCGTACGCCACGCGTCTCGGACCATCGGCGAGCCTCGCACCCGCGACCTGACTCTCTCCCCGGGCCGATCGAGCCCGGACCGGTCGTACGAGCTTCTCCGGACCGGTCGTACGCGTTCCCTCCGGACCGGTCGTACGAGCTTTCTCCGGACCGGTCGACGAGCCTTCTCCGGGCCCGTCGTACGACCGTCTGCGGAGCATCCCGCGGCCGCGCCCCTCCGCCGGGGCGACGGCCACTGCTGTTCAGCGGGCGTGCGGGGACCGCCCGCGCGGTCGTGTCCACGTCGAAGGAGGCAATTCCATGGCCCGAGTGGTGACCGATGACGAGCAGGCGGCGCAACGCCGCGTCGGCGGGATCGTGCGGACGTCGAGCATTCTGACGGGGGGAGGCCTCGCGATGTGGCGCGACTACCCGGCGGGGGAGTGGGAGACGTCGGCCGCGGAGCTGTCGCGGGACCTGGACACCCTCAAGGTGCCCCACCGGATCGTCGTCGCCTTCCGCCCGCCCCGGGGCCGCGAGGCGGGACGCCGCAAGGGCCAGGAGGTCCGCGTCCCCTTCCCCGAGCTCACCAAGCTGGTGCGCTGGGTACCCCTGCTCCAGCAACTGCTCGACGAGCTCCCCGCCGAGTCGCCCGGCTTCACCTTCGCCTACTGCGAGGCGCGGCCCACCGGCCCGGCGATGATGAGCCTCTCCTCCCTGGCGGCCGAGTGGCCGACCTGGACGACGAGACAGGCCGAGCTGATGGGCCTGCTGTGCGCCCGGTGCGGCTTCGACCTGCGTACCCGCGGGGCCACGCAGCGGCTCGCGTACGACGTCGAGGGTGAGCCGATGCTGCCCCGGCTGGTGTGCGGCGTGTGCTGTGGCGACGGCCAGGCCGCGCTGGACGGCCTGACGGCGCTCGGCGAACCGTCATGAAGCCACCCACCGGCACGTGAAGGGGCGAGAAGAGGAGAGAAGGGCGAGGAGAGGAGAGAAGGGGCGCGAAAGGGCTGCTCAGGAGCGAGTGAGGATGACGAGTCGCTGTGTCGCCCGAGTCATCGCGACATAGCGGTCGACCGCCCCTTCGATGCCCTCGCCGAACGACTCCGGGTCGACGAGGACGACTAGGTCGAACTCCAGCCCCTTCGCCAGTTCCGGGGTCAGTGACCGGACGCGTGACGTGGCGCGGAACGTGGGATCGCCGATGACGCAGGCGACCCCGTCCGCGTGCGAGATGAGCCACGAGTCGAGGACCGAGTCCAGTTCGGCGACGGACCCGTGGACGACGGGAAGGCCACTGCTGCGGATGGAGGTCGGCACGTTCGCGTCCGGGAGCGCGCCGCGGATGACCGGCTCGGCCTCCGCCATGACCTCCTCGGGCGTACGGTAATTGACACTCAGGGAAGCCACCTCGATCCGGTCGATGCCGATCCGTTCGAGCCGTTCCCGCCAGGACTCGGTGAACCCGTGCCTGGCCTGGGCGCGGTCCCCGACGATGGTGAAGCTGCGGGACGGGCACCGGAGCAGCAGCATCTGCCACTCCGCGTCGGTCAGTTCCTGCGCCTCGTCCACGACGACGTGCGCGAACGGGCCCGCCAGGGGCTCCGGCGCGGCGGTGGGCAGCGCGCTCTCGTCGATCAGGCTGTCCTGGAGATCCCGCCCGCGCAGCATGGTCACCGCGCCCTCACCGTCGGCGTCGGCGGCGACCATGTTGTCGATGACCCCGGCCATGCGCTCGCGTTCGGCGGCGACCGAGGCGTCGCGCCTGCGCCTGCGCAGCGAGGCCTCCGGGTCACCGAGACGCTGCCGTGCCGCGTCCAGGAGCGGCAGGTCCGCCACCGTCCAGGCCTGGGCGTCCTCGCGCCGCAGCTTCCGCACCTCCTCGGGGCTCAGCCAGGGGGCACACATGCGCAGATACGCGGGTACCGACCACAGATCGCCGACCAGGTCGGCCGCTTCGAGCAGCGGCCACGCGCGGTAGAGGGCCGTCACCAACTCCCTGTTGTGCAGGAAGGACTTGCGGAGCAGCGCGGCCGACGCGCCACCGCCGTACTCGCCCGGACCGTCGTACTCGCCCTGCCCGCCGTACTCACCCGGGCCGTCGCCCGGACCGTCCTCGTCCAGGTCGTGCTTGTCCAGCAGGATCGTGACCAGCTCCTCCCAGATCTGGTCGCGTGCCTCGTTGTGCGGAGTGCCGGGCTCCGCCGCCGCGAACGCCTCGGCCCAGTCACCGGCGCTCAACCAGACGTCGGACCAAGGGGTAGTGACCGACATCCCCTCCGTCGGCGGGTCCTCGTAGAACCTGACGGCCTTCTCGATGGCCCCCACCATGTCCGCGGACGACTTCAGGCGAGCCACCTCCGGGTCGCTCTCCACCGCGGCTTCCGCCCCCTCGGCGACCAGGTCGCGCAAGGTGCAGGTCCGCACGCCCTCCTCGCCGAGGCTGGGCAGGACGTCGGCGACGTACGCGAGGTAGGGCTGGTGCGGACCGACGAACAGCACGCCGCCCCTGCGGTGACCCGCGAGGCGGGGGTCGGAGTAGAGCAGGTAGGCGGAGCGGTGCAGGGCCACGACGGTCTTGCCCGTACCGGGACCGCCGTCGACCACGAGGGCGCCGCGGGAACTCGCGCGTACGACGGCGTCCTGGTCGGCCTGAATGGTGGACAGCACGTCCCGCATCCGGGCCGAGCGGTTCGTGCCAAGGCTGGCGACGAAGGCCGACTGGTCGTCGAGCGCGGCGTGCCCTTCGAGGCCGTCGGCGGTGAACACCTCGTCCCAGTAGTCGCTGATCCGGCCGTTGGCCCAGCGGTACCTGCGGCGGCTGGCCAGACCCATCGGGTTGGCGTGGGTGGCGGCGAAGAAGGGCTCGGCCGCGGGGGAACGCCAGTCGAGCAGCAGCCGGTGGCCCGTGCTGTCGGTGAGGCCGAGCCGGCCGATGTACACGGGCGCGGAGCCGTCCGCGCCGACGACCCGGCCGAGGCACAGGTCGAGCCCGAAGCGGCGCAGGGCGCGCAGGCGGTTGGTCAGCCGGTGGATCTCCAGGTCCCGCTCCAGCGCCTCACGGCCCAGGCCGCCGGGTGCCCTCCGTTCGGCGTCGAGGCGGTCGGACAGCTCCGCGATCGCCTGCTCCAGGCTCCGCGCGATGGCCTCGAAGTGCCGCTCGTCGTCGGCGATGAGCCGCGGGTCGGCCTTGGCGGTGAGGGTGTCGGCGAGGTCGAAGGCGCTGGTGGTCAGTGGGGGCATACGCAGTTGGTCTCCCGTTTCCGCAGGTCGTGGCTGAGGTGAGCGATTGTGCGGCACGGTGGGGGCCTTGCCGCAAGCCCCCCACCGCGCTATAACTTGAAAGTGGCAAGAGGTGGGCACCCCCTCTTGCCTTTCTCTTTTGCCTCTTTCTTCGCGCCCTTCCGCGTCCCCGCCTAGGGTCGTCTCTTGTGACTGAAACCGCCTCGCACTTGAAGACGACTGCCGCTGCCTACGACGCCCTCGCCGTCGTCTACTCCGGACTCAACCGCGACGACCTCGACTGTCCCTCCGTGGACCGCGCGGTGCTCGCCGCGTTCGCCGAGCTCGCGCGGATATCGGGGCCCGGGCCGGTCGCGGAGCTGGGCTGCGGTCCGGGCCCGGTGACCGCGCATCTGCGGAAGCTGGGCCTCGACGTCTTCGGGATCGACCTGTCACCCGTGATGATCGACATCGCCCGGAAGACCCATCCCGAGCTGCGGTTCGAGGTCGGCTCCATGGACGCCCTCGACCTGGCCGACGGGTCGCTGAGCGGCGTCGTGTCGTGGTACTCGGTGATCCACGCTCCGGCCGAGGACGTGCGCTCCTACTTCGCGGAGTTCCGCCGGGTGCTCGCACCCGGCGGTCACCTCGTCCTCGCGTTCTTCGAATCGGAGGGCGAACCGCTCACCGCCTTCGACCACAAGGTGACCACGGCCTACCGGTGGCCCATCGACAGCATGGCGGCGCTTGCGGGCGAGGCCGGGTTCACCGAAGTGGGACGGATGCTGCGCGAGCCGTGGGAGGGTGAGCGGTTCCGCAGGGGGCATCTGCTGATGCGGGCGGGTGAGTGACCCGGCTGAACCGGGTGGGTGAGTGACCCGGCTGAACCGGGTGGGTGAGTGACCCGGCTGAACCGGGTAGGTGAGTGATTCGGCTGATCCCGCTGGGTGAGTGACGGACGGTCAGTCGTTTCCGTTCTCGCGGCGCGCGGCCCACACGGTGCGTTCCGTGCGGGCCGCCAGGTCGGTGCGGCGCAGGACGCTGTGCGGTCCTTCGGTGTCGAGGAGCTGGTCGAGGGTGTTCAGGTCCTCCGCGGAGAGCGCGTCGGCTGCGCTGTCGCGCAGGCGGCGCAGGGTGTTGAGTGCGTAGCGGCCGACCGCCTCGTCGCGGGAGCCGTCGATGTGCACGGCGATGGTGCGTTCGCCCTCGACGGTGAAACCGGCCCCGGTCAGTCTGGGGCCCCAGTCGGCGCCACGGTGAGACACGTGCTCGGCGTGGTGGTGTGCCAGGGCGGCGTGGCAGCGCTCCTCCAGACCGGGCCGGGCCTCCGGCGCGTTCTCCGGCAGGAAGCGGGGGAAGCCGGCCAGCTCGACGACGGCGAACAGGCCGCCAGGGGCGAGCAGTTCGTGGACCTGGCGCAGCGTCCGGTCGGGCTCCGCCATGTGATGCAGTGACGCCGAGGCCCACACCAGCTCCGGCGTCCCGAGGTCGGGCCACCCGGCGTCCAGATCGGCCTGGACGGTGCGTACGCGGTCGTCCACCCCCTGCGCGCACGCCTTCTCCCGCAGTCGGTGCAGGTGCTCGGCCGAGGAGTCGACGGCGGTGACCCGGGCCTCGGGCCAGCGGGCCAGCAGGGCGAAGGTGCCGGTTCCGGTCCCGCAGCCCAGGTCGACGATGTGCCGGGGGTCGGTCTCGACCGGCAGCCATGCGGTGATGTCCGCGATGTGCTCGGCGAGGACTTCCGCGTCCAGATCGAGCAGCTCGGCCTGGTTGCCCGCGCCGTCGGGCCGGGCCGTGCGGAGCGAGGCGTCACCGTGCGCGGAGTGCGCCGTGTGCGGGTGCCGGTGCGTGTTCGTGTGCGGGTGCGAGTCCGTGTGCGGATGCGGATGCGGATGCGGGGAAGCGTGGTTCATGGCGCCACGCTAGGTCGGCGATGCGCCGAAGTGGCGGGGCCTTCCCGGATGCGCAAGACAATGACGCGCTGAGCTGCCGTACGCGCAAGAATCCCTTGACCTGCGTGGCCCACAAAGGGGCCCTGGTTCGGAAAGGGGCCTGGTTCGGAAAGGGGCCCGCGAGGCCTGCCGCTTCAGCGACCGGCCTCGGGGACGGCCGGTGCGCGTTCCTGGTGGCTGCGCCGGGCGTCGCGGTCGAAGATGCCGAGGATCTCGCACGGCCCGCCTTCGGCGCCGATGGCGTGCGGCAGCATCGTGGGGAACTCGGCGGCCTGGTTGGTCTCTACGCGCAGCCGCCGGTTGCCGAGGAGCAGGACCGCGGTGCCGGACAGTACGACCAGCCACTCGCGGCCGGGGTGCGCGCGCATGCGTGCGGAACTCGTGGGCGGCGGCTCGGTCATGCGCTGCCGTACGACAGTCATGCCCGGCTCCGCCTTGATGGGCCAGCGCATCAGCCCGTGCGCCCCGTCGATCATCGGGCTGGTGACGACGTCGTCGCTGGGGGTCTCCACGAGCTGGTCGAGCGAGGTGTCCAGGGCGCGCGCGAGCGTGACGAGCTGGTCGAGGGCGAGGCGCCGCTGACCGTTCTCGATGCGGGAGAGCGTGGACTGGCTGACGTTCGCGCGGGACGCCAGCTCCTCCAGGGACCAGCCCTGGGCCACCCGCAGCGCGCGGATCCTCTTGCGCACCAGACTGTCCAGCTCTCCATCGCTTTGCGTCATGGGCAACACTGTATGTCTACGGCGCAATATCCAACGTCTACGACGCAACGTCTGCGACGCAATGTCCACGGCCGCCCGTCACCGCCCGGTCAACGGCGCGCCCGCAGCCCGTCGACGAGCAGCCCGAGTCCGAACTCGAAGAGGCGGTCGAAGTCACCGCTGGTGAGAGCGGGCAGCGTGGCGCCGAGGTGCGGGTAGGTGCCCGCCGTCACCGCGTCCCGCAGCAGTCCGGGATCGACCGGCCGGTCCTCGCCGGGGTGCAGCGCGGCCTGTTCCTCCAGGGTGTGGCCCACGGTGAAGTTCGCCAACGTGTAGAGCGCCCGTGCCGCGTCGTCGTCCTCGAAACCCGCATCGCGCAGGAGGCCGACGACGGTGTCCGCGTAACCGAGGATGTTCGCCCCCGTCGCGTGGGTGCCCGCGAACACGCGCGCACCGTCGCGGTGGGCGAGCAGGGCCGTGCGCATGGCCCGTGCGAGGTCGGTCAGCCGCTCTCCCCAGTCACTCCCGCCGCCTTCGGCGGCCGCTTTCGTGACGCCCTCCATCATCCGCTCCGCCATGGCCGTGAGCAGGTCCTGCTTGGTCGCGAAGTAGCGGTACAGCGCGCCTGCCCGTACGTCCAGCGCGTCGGCGAGCCGCCGCATGGTCAGCGCGTCGAGTCCCGACCGGTCCAGCAGGTCGAGGGCGGTGTGCAGGGCGCGGTCGCGGTTGAGCCGCGGTGGGCGGCCCCTGGTCGGGGTTGACGAGGAGGTCATGCGTCTCACTATAGTGAACATCGTTCATGTGAACGTCGTTCACTAATGAGGGAGACTCCGATGGATGCCGACGTGATCGTCGTGGGTGCGGGACCGACGGGCCTCATGCTGGGCTGCGAGCTGGCACTGGCCGGTGTGCGGACCCGGATACTTGAGCGCAGGGCGAGGCCGCAGCGGGACTCCCGGGCGCTGAGCCTGCACCCGCGCAGCGTGGAGCTGATGGACCAGCGGGGGCTGCTCGACCGGTTCCTGCCGCTCGGCCGGAAGGTGCCCGGCTGGCACTTCGCGCAGCTCCCCACCCGGCTGGACTTCTCGGCGCTCGACTCGCGGCACAACTACACGCTGTTCCTCGCCCAGGCACACACCGAGGCGCTGCTCGCGGAGCGGGCTCGCGAGCTGGGCGTGGAGGTCCTGCGCGAACGCGAGGTGACCGGGCTGAGCCAGGACGCCGACGGGATCGAGGCCGAGGTGCGCGGCCCCGCGGGCACCGCGACCGTACGCGCGCGGTACGCGGTCGGCTGCGACGGCGGGCGCAGCGTGGTGCGCCGGGCCGCGGCCATCGGCTTCCCGGGTACGGACGAGACCCTCACCGGCGTGCTGGGTGACTTCGCGGCCATGGACACCGGCCCCGCGGCCCTGGCCGCCGCCCGCGAGCACGGCGTCCTTGTGGCGCCGCTGGAGGGCGGCCTGACCCGCCTAGTGTTCCTGGACCCGGAGCGGATGAGGGTGCCGGCCGCCGAGCCGGTGACCCTGGAGGAGTTCCGCGCCTCGCTGACCCGGCTCTGCGGCTCCGACCTCGGTGTCGCAGGGCCCCGCTGGCTCTCCCGCTTCGGCAACGCCACGCGGCTCGCGGAGAGTTACCGCGCGGGACGCCTCCTGCTGGCGGGCGACGCCGCCCACATCCACTTCCCCGCGGCGGGCCAGGGTCTCAACACCGGGCTCCAGGACGCCATGAACCTCGGCTGGAAGCTGGCCGCCGAAGTCAACGGCTGGGCGCCGGCCGGGCTCCTCGACAGCTACGACGTCGAACGCCGCCCGGTCGGCCGCGCGGTCACCGAGAACACCGAGGTGCAGACACTCCTCGCCGAGCTGGCGCTCATGGAGCGGTACCGGCGCCCGGCGGCGGCCCTGCGGAGCCTCTTCGACGGGCTCCTGCGGATGGCGGAGGTCAACCGCACGCTCGCCGCGCAGGTCTCCGCGCTCGGCACCGCCTACCCTGCCACGACACCCGGTGCCGACCCCCTGGTGGGCGGACGGATGCCCGACATCGCGTTGAGCGCGGCCGACTCGACGGCTCGGAGGGTCTACGGCCTGCTCCACGGCGGCCGGTTCGTGCACCTCGATCTCACCGGCGAGGCGGACGCCGCCGCGGCCGTCGCCCCTCAATGGGGCCGGCGCGTGACCGCCCCCGGCATCACCGAGTACGAGGGGCGCGCGGATCTGGACGGGGTGCGCGAGATCCTCGTACGCCCCGATGGGCACGTCGCCTGGGCCACGCGCCACTCCGACCCCCGCACGCGCGGCGAAGAGCGGCGCGCCGCGCTGACGGCCTGGATGGGAGAACCCGTCTGAAACAGCCTGGCCGGTTTTCGCCTTGTGGGAAGCGGGGGCCCCATTTCGCACTTCGGTAAGGTTAGGCTAACCTCCACCTCGTGCAAGAAGGTGAAGAGACCGCAGCGGCCCCGCGCCGCCCCCAGGGTCATGAACTCAACGCCACGGGCGTCACCGTGGCCTACGAAGGCGTCGACGTCGTCCATGACGCCTCCATGACCCTGCGGCCGGGCGAGGTGACCGTGCTCGTGGGCCCCAACGGCAGCGGCAAGTCGACGCTGCTGCGCACGATCGCAAGGCTGCAGAGGCCCCGTACCGCCGAACTCGTCATCGACGGCGGCACCGACGGCCTCGCGCTGAGCCCCCGTGAGTTCTCCCGCCACGTCGCCCTGCTCACCCAGGGACGCCCCACACCCGGCGGCCTGACCGTACGGGACGTCGTGGAATTCGGCCGCTACCCCTACCGCGGCCGATGGGGCAAGGCCGACCCGGACGGGCGGACCGCGGTGGACCGCGCGCTCGCCATGACCGGCGTCGCCGAACTCGCCGGACGCGGGGCCGAACACCTCTCCGGAGGCCAGCTCCAGCGCGTCTGGCTCGCAAGCTGCCTCGCCCAGGAGACGGGCGTGCTCCTCCTCGACGAGCCGACGACCTATCTGGACCTCCGCTATCAGGTCGAACTCCTCGACCTGATGCGGGACCTGGCGGACGATCACGGCATCGCCGTCGGCGCCGTCCTGCACGACCTCGACCAGGCCGCGGCCATAGCCGACCGCATCTTCCTGCTCGACACGGGCCGCGTCATCGCGGACGGCGGCCCCGAAGACGTACTGACACCCCAGCGGCTGACCGACACCTACGGAATCCGCATCGAGGTCGAGAACGACCCGCTCACCGGCCGGCTGCGCACGCGCGCCATCGGCCGTCACCACTCGCGAAGCGAAAGGCTCAGCACCACCTCATGAGACGCCTCCTGATCACCGCGGCGGCCGCCACCGCCGCGGCCCTCACCCTGTCCGCATGCGGAACCACCGAGCCCGCCGCCGACGACGACGCCAAGAGCGATGCCAAGGCCATCATCCTCACCGACGGCACCGGCACGAAGGTGAAGCTCGACGGGCCCGCCAAGAAGGTCGTCGGCACCGAGTGGAACGCCGTCGAGAGCCTGCTGTCCCTCGGCGTCGAGCCGACCGGCGTCGCCGACGTCAAGGGCTACAAGACCTGGGACACCGCAGCCCCGCTGAAGAACGACCCCAAGGACGTCGGCACGCGCGGCGAGCCCAGCATGGACACCGTCGCGTCCCTGAAGCCCGACCTCATCGTCGCGACGACCGACCTGCCCGCCGCCGCCGTGAAGCAGCTGCGCAAGATCGCCCCGGTCCTGAACCTGCGGCCCTCCGACACCTCCGACCCCATCGGTCAGATGACGGAGAACCTGGACCTCCTCGCGAAGGCCACCGGCACCACCGAACAGGCCACGAAGGTCAAGAAGGACTTCGAGGCGAAGCTCGCCGACGGCAAGAAGAAGCTCGCCGCCGCCGGTCTCGCCGGCGCGAAGTACGCCTTCGCCGACGGCTACGTCACCGGCAACCAGACCTCGATCCGGCCGTACACCAGCGGCTCGCTGATCGGCGCGGTCAACGAGAAGCTCGGCCTGAAGAACGACTGGTCGGTCAAGGGCGACAAGGCCTACGGCCTCGGCTCCACCGACGTCGAGGGCCTCACCGAGCTCGACGACGACGTGCGGTTCGCCTACATCGGCAACGACGGCGACAAGAACAGCAACCCGTTCGCCGGCGCCCTGTCCAAGGACAAGATCTGGACCTCGCTGCCGTTCGTGAAGAAGGACCACGTGCACCGGCTGGCCGACGGCACCTGGATGTTCGGCGGCCCCGCGTCGATGAGCCAGTACGTCGACTCCGTCGTCAAGGCCCTCAAGAAGTAACTGGCACTGAAGAAACAAGGCGCCGAAGGAACAACGCCATGGCCGTCACCGCAACCACCCCCGCCACCCGTCCGCCGGCAGCCCTGTCCCGCACGGGCGCGGCCGCGGTGACGGCCGCACTGGTCCTCGTCGTCGCCGTCCTCGCCGTCGTCGACATCACCCAGGGCACGGCCTCGGCCGGCGCCCCCGAGGTGTGGAAGGCGCTCACCGGGCAGGCCGACCGGACCGACGCCTCCGTCGTCGTCGCGTCCCGGCTGCCGAGAATGACCGCGGGGCTGCTCGTCGGCGCCGTACTCGGCATGGCGGGCGCCGCCCTCCAGGCCATCAGCCGCAATGTTCTCGCCTCGCCCGACACCCTCGCCGTCAACGCGGGCTCCTACGTCGCCCTCACCCTGGTGGCCGCCACCGGAGTCTCGCTGCCGCTGTTCGTCTCGTCCGGCGTCGCGTTCGTCGGCGGCCTCGCCGCCGCGGCCGTCGTCCTCGGCCTCTCCGGACTCGGCGCGGGCACCGTCCGGCTCGTCCTCGCGGGCAGCGCCCTCACCCTCGGGCTCACCGCCGTCACGGAGGGGCTGCTCCTGCTGTTCCCCCAGGAGACCGAGGGCCTCTACAAGTGGAACCAGGGCAGCATCGCGCAGAACGGCTTCGACGGCGTTCTGCAGATGGTGCCGATCGGCGTCGTCGCCCTCGTCGGCCTGCTGCTCCTGGCGCGCCGGGTCGACGCCCTGGCACTCGGCGACGACGCCGCACGCGGGGTCGGCGTGCCCGTGCGCTCCACCCGCGTCACCGCCGTCGTGCTCGCCGCCCTGCTCTCCACCGCCGCCGTCAGCCTCGCCGGACCCATCGGCTTCGTCGGACTGTGCGCCCCGGCCCTCGTCCGCGGACTCGCCCGCAAGTTCCACGGCTTCACCAAGTCGCGGGCGAGCCTGCCGTTCGCGGGACTCACCGGCGCGTGCCTGGTGCTCGGCTCCGATGTGCTGCTGCGCGCCCTCGTGCCGTCGGACACCGCGGTCGCCGTGCCGACCGGCGTCGTCACCAGCCTGGTCGGCGCTCTCTTCCTGGTCGCGATGGCCGCACGGGTCAAGGACACCGGCGGAGCCGTCCCTGTCGACCGGCTGCGCATCCGCAGCCGCACCGTCTTCCTCGTCACCACGGCCGTGCTCGTCGTCGTCCTCGTCGGCCTGACGATCGCCGCCGTGCTCATCGGCGACAGCAAGCTGCTCCTGGGCGACGTGGTCAACTGGGCGCAGGGGCGGGCGGGGCAGACCGTCACCTTCGTGCTCGACACCCGGATGCCGCGCGTCCTGGCCGCCCTCCTCGCGGGCGGGGCCCTCGCGCTCGCCGGGACGCTCATCCAGGCCGTCACCCGCAACCCCCTGGCCGAGCCGGGCGTCCTCGGCGTGACCAACGGCGCCGCGGCGGGCGCCGTACTGATGGTCACGACCGTGCCCCTTGCCGGGACGTGGAGCGTGTCCGCGGGTGCCTTCGCGGGCGCCGCGGTCAGCGCCGTCATCGTCTTCGGTCTGGCCGCGCGGGGCGGCTTCCGGCAGAACCGGCTCGTCCTCGTCGGGTTCGGCGTGGCCACCGGGGCCGCCGCCCTGGTCAGCCTGCTGATCATCCTCACCGACCCGTTCAACGCGACGAAAGCCCTCACCTGGCTCTCCGGCTCCACCTACGGGCGGACCCTGCCCGACGTGGTGCCCCTCGCGATCGTCCTCGCCGTGGGTCTGGTCATCGCGGTCGCGCGGCGCACCGAACTCGACCTCGTCTCCCTCGACGAGGACACCCCGCGGCTGCTCGGCCTCAATCTGGGCCGCGGACGCCTCGGCTTCCTCGTCCTCAGCGTGCTGCTGAGCGCCACCGCGGTGGCCGCCGCGGGAACCATCGGCTTCGTCGGCCTGGTGGCACCGCACGCCGCCAGGGCCCTCGTGGGCCGGCAGCACACCCGTATCGTGCCGGTCTCCGTGCTGCTCGGGGCCATCCTCGTCTGCACGGCCGACCTGGTGGGCCGCACCGTGATCGCACCGTCCCAGCTCGGAGCGGGACTCATGACGGCCGTCATCGGCACGCCCTACTTCCTGTACCTGCTGGTGCGCAGCCGCCGGTAGTCCGCCGCTATACGGGCGCCGGGGTGGCCGCGGGAGCGGCGAAGAGCCGGAGCAGCCTCGCCACCTCTGCGGCCATCGCCCCGCGCCCCCGGCTCACATAGCGCCGGGGGTCGACGACATCGGGACCGGCGTCGAGCACCTCGCGCACGGCCGCGGTGAAGACCGCGTTGAGATGCGTCGAGATGTTGACCTTGCGGATGCCGGCGGCCGCCGCCGCGGCCAGCGTCGCGTCGTCCGCCCCCGACGAACCGTGCAGGACCAGCGGCACCGGCACCGCGGCACGCAACTCCCGTACGAGATCCAGGTCGAGGCGGGCCGTGCGCTCGGTCATGTGGTGCGAGGTGCCGACGGCCACCGCGAGGGCGTCCACGCCGGTGTCCGCCACGAACCGGGCGGCCTCGCCGGGGTCCGTGCGCACCCCGGGCGCGTGCGCGCCGTCCTTGCCGCCGATCTCGCCCAGCTCGGCCTCCAGGAACACGCCGTGCTCCCGGCAGTGGCGGGCGATTCGGCGGGTGTGGGCGACGTTCTCCCGCCAGGGCAGGGCGGCACCGTCGTACATCACGGAGGTGAAGCCGAGGGCGACTGCCTCCTCGATCAGGTCGGGGCTGGTGGCGTGGTCGAGGTGGAGGGCGGCGGGCACGCACGTGGCGTCGAGGGCGGTACGGGCGGCTGCCGCGAGCGGGCCGAGCGAGCCGTGGTGGGCGACGGCGTTCTCGCTGATCTGCACGATCACCGGCAGCCGTTCCCGCTCGGCTCCGATGAGGATGGCCTCCAGTTGCTCGATGAGGGCGACGTTGAAGGCGCCCACCGCCGCGGAGGTGCTGTGAAGCATGTCGTAAGGGCTGACCAGAGGCATGGCTTTGAGTTCCGGGGGGTCGGGCGGCCGACCGGACGGTGCCGGTCGGCCGGGTTCGGTCACAAGGGGTGGGTGAGGTCAGGTGAGGACGACGGACCGCGTCAGGTGGGCGGGGCGGTCGGGGTCGCGCCCCGCGTCCTCGGCGAGCCGCACGGCCAGGCGCTGGGCGAGGACGAGCTCCGCGAGCGGGTCGAGGCTCGGCCGGCGCAGGTACGCTCCCGTGGCCTCGATCCGCTCCGCCAGCTCCGCGGGAAGCGGGGACAGGCTCCACACGGCCCGTCCGGGGCCCGCCACGGCGATGGGCCCGTGCCGGTACTCAGGGACGAGGTAGGACTCGGTCCAGTGGGCCGCGGCCTCGCGCACCTTCAGGGCGGCTTCGTGGGCGAGCCCCGCGTGCCAGCCGTCGCCGAGGAACGTGATCTGCTCGGCGCCGGCCAGCTCCGGATCGAGGGGCGCTGCCAGCGCGGTGACGACGTCGGCCCGTGCCCGCTCGACGGAGTGGCCCAAGTGGGCGAGGAGCAGGACCAGTTGGGTGGTCGGGTAGCGGGTCTGGACGACGGACCGCTCATCGGCCTCCTCCAGCGCGATCACGTCGTGCGCCACGCGGGCGGCCGGTGAGCCGGGCACCGCGGTGATCGTGGTGACACGTGTGGCGGCATCGGCCCCGGCGAGCGCGGTGAGGATCTCGGTGGTGGTGCCGGAGCGGGTCAGGGCGATGACGCGGTCGTAGCGGCGGTGCAGCCGGGCCGCGGACGCGGGGAAGGCGTCGGTGGGCCCGTGCCCGGCGTCCTCGCGCAGGTGGGCGTAGGCCTGGGCCATGAAGAGGGAGGTGCCGCAGCCGATGACGGCGACGCTCTCGCCCTTCGCGGGCAGCGCCGGGGCGACGTCGGGCAGCAGGCCGAGCACGTTCTCCCAGCACTGCGGCTGGGTGGCGATTTCCTGGCTCGTGAGGGACATGAGGGTGTGTTCCTGTTCTCGGTGAGGGTGGTGCGCGGCCGGGTGGCGGTCGGGTCAGTCGGCCAGGGTGACCCGCAGGGACGGCTGGAGGAGGTCCGCGTGGGCGCGGACCATGTCGTCGCAGAGCCGCCAGATCTGGTCCACGGTCAGGGTGGCCGCGGTGGCGGGGTCGGTCATGGCCGCGTGCCGGATGTGCCGCGGATCGTCGTCGACGGCGGCACGTACGACGAGGTCGTTCATGCTCAGATACGTGCGGTTGAGGGCGGCGAGCTGCGGCGGCAGGGCACCGGCGCGGGTGGGCTGGATGCCCGCCGCGTCGACCAGGCAGGGCACCTCGACCACGCCGTGGGCCGGGAGGTTGTCGATCAGGCCGCGGTTGGGGACGTTGCCGTAGACGGTGCGAGGGGTGCCGGTGACCATGCTGTGGATGATCTGGGGGGCGTACTCCATGGTGCCCTCGACGGTGAGCGGGGTTCCGGCGGCGAGCGCGTCGCGGGTGCGGTGGTACTCGGCCACGTTCTCGTCGACGATGCCGAGGTAGGCGCCGACCGGGAGGCGCAGCCGCTCTATCTCGCTGTCGTGGTGCAGGTACCAGGGCACGTACTCCGAGGAGTGCTCACTGGTCTCGGTGGGGTAGTAGCCGAGCCGCCGGTACATGTCGACGCGGACCCTGCGCCGCAACTGCTCGTCGTTCGCGATGAGTTCGTCGAGACGGGGGTAGAGGTCGGTGCCTTGGTGCTCGAAGCGCAGCACCCACGCCTGGTGGTTGACCCCGGCGGCCCGGTAGGTGATCTCCTCGTAGGGGACACCCACCAGCGTGGCCAGGTCCTGCATGGTCCAGTACACGGAGTGGCACAGGCCCACCACCTTGGTCAGACCGGTGGCCTCGGTGAGGTACTGGACGTTCATCGCCATGGGGTTGGTGTAGTTGAGCAGCCAGGCGTCGGGGCAGAGTTCGGCGATGTCCTCGCCGAGCCGCTTGAAGAAGGGGAAGGTGCGCAGGGCGCGGAAGATGCCGCCGATGCCGAGGGTGTCGCCGATGGTCTGGCGCAGCCCGTGGCGGGCGGGTACGTCGAAGTCGGTACGGGTGGACTCACCCATGCCGACCTGCACGATGTTGATGACGAAGTCGGCGCCGGCCAGGGACTCGCGGCGGTCGGCGTGGGCGGTGACGAGGGCGTCGGCGCCCCGTTCCCGCGCGATGCAGCGGGCCGCGGCTTCGGCGGTGGCGAGCCGTTCGGCGTCGATGTCGTGCAGGGCGATGTGCGCGTTCTTCAGCTCGGGAAAGGCGAAGAGGTCGGCGAGCAGCCCCTGGGTGAAGACGACGCTGCCTGCGCCGATGAAGACGATTTTGGGCTGGGTCATGACGTGGTTGCTCCGGTGGGAGAGGTGTGGGCGATGGCTTCGTCCCAGGTGGGCTGGGCCGCGGTGCCTCCGTGGGCCCGCGTGGACAGGGCTCCGCACACGGCGGCGAACCGCAGTGCCCGGTGCGGAGGTTGCTGCCGGAGAGTGGCGGCGATGAATCCGGCGTCGAAGCTGTCCCCGGCGCCGACCGTGTCCTTGGGCGCCACCGCGATGCTCTCCGCGGTCGTCAGCGTGCGGCCGTCGTGGCACAGGGCGCCGTCGGCGCCGTTCTTGACGGCCACCAGCGGTACGCGCGCGGCGAGGAGCGCGGCGGCCTTCGCGGGGGAGCCCTCACCGCCGGCGAGGTGCGCCGCCTCCCGGGCGTTGGGCAGCAGGATGTCGGTCTCGGCGAGGATCGCGGCCAGGGCGGCCCCGTCCCAGCGTCCGGACGGGTCGTCCTGGGTGTCCAGGGACGTCGTGGCGCCGTGGGCGCGGGCGGTGCGCAGCAGCTCCGGCAGGTCGTCGGCGAGCCTGGGCTGGAGGAAGTACGAGGCCGCGTGGACGTGCCTGCTTGCGGCGAGCAGTCCGGCGGGCACGTCATGGCCGCTGGTGGCCGTCAGGGTGCCGGGTGAGGTGAGGATGGCGCGGTCGTCGCCGCGGGTCAGGACGACGGTCAGCGGTGTCGCCCGGTCGGGGTCCAGGGTCAGGGCGTGGGTGTCGACGCCGCGGGCGGTGAGCGCGTCGCGGATGTAGCGGCCGGCGTCGTCGTCGCCGACGCGCCCCGCGAAGGCCACGCGCAGGCCGAGGCGCGCGGCGCCGCAGGCCATGATGGCGGCGGAGCCGCCGATGACGAGGGAGCCGGTGTCGGTGAGCTGTTCGCGCTGGCCGAAGGCGAGGGGTTCGGTGAGTGGGCCGAGGATGACATCGGGGTTGGCGTCCCCGATGACGAGCAGGTCGTACGCGGTGGGCATCGCGGTCCTTCGAACGGGTCGGGATGGCGGGCGGTCAGCCCTTGAGGCCGCTGGAGGTGACCGAGCGGATGAAGGCCTTCTGCGCGAAGAGGAACGCGACGAGTACCGGCAGGACGGTGAGGACGTTGCCCGCCATCACCGCCGACCACTTGGTGTGGTGCTGGCCCTGGAAGGTGGTCAGGCCCAGTTGCAGCGTGTACTGCGTGTCGTGGTTGATGGCGATCAGCGGCCAGGTCAGGTCGTTCCACGTGGTCAGGAAGGTCAGCACGGCCACGGTGGCGAGCGCGGGCCGCGCGAGCGGCAGGACGATCGAGAGGATGACCCGCAGCCGGGAGCAGCCGTCGATCCAGGCGGCCTCCTCCAGCTCCCTTGGCAGCGACAGGAAGAACTGCCGCAGCAGGAACACCGCGAACGGCGTGACGAGGGCGGGCACGATCAGCGCGCCGAGCGTGTCGATGAGCCCGAGCTTCTTCATGACAAGGAAGGTGGGGATCATCGTGAGCTGGAAGGGGATGGCCATGGTCGCCAGCATCAGGACGAGCAGCACCCGCGAACCGGCGAAGCGCATGCGGGCGAACGCGTAGCCGCCGAGCACGCCGAACACGAGGTTGGAGGCGACGGCGACCGCGGAGACGATCACCGAGTTCAGCAGCCAGCGCGGGAACATGGCGTTGCCGAGGACATAGCCGTACCCGCCCAGGTCGATCTTCGAGGGCCAGAGCGCCGGCGGGAAGCGGTTGATCTCGGCGTTGCTCATCAGCGAGCTGAGGACCAGCCACACCAGCGGCACCGCGAACAGCGCGGCCAGCGGCGCGAGCAGCAGATGCCAGGCGCTGAACGGCAGCCGCGGGCGGCGCCGGACGGCCGGCGCGGCCGCCGGACGGGAGTGGACCTTCATGGTCCCGGTCGTGGTCGCGGTCATGAGGCGGCTGCTTTCGTACGAGGGGTGCGCTCGCGGCGGACCATGCGCAGCACGACGGCCACGACCAGCAGCGCCAGGGCGAGGACGTAGGCGGCGGCGGCCCCGTATCCGGCGGTGAACTCCTTGAAGGCCTGCTCCCAGATGAAGTAGACGATCACGGTGGTCGAGCCGAGTGGCCCGCCCTTGGTGGTCACATAGACGAGGTCGAAGACCTGGAGGGACTGGATGGTCTGCCAGAGCAGCAGGAACACCGTCACCGGCGTGAGCGCGGGCAGTGTCACGTGCCGCAGGATCTGCGGCCGTCCCGCGCCGTCCAGGCGCGCGGCCTCCACCAGGGAGTGGTCGACGTCCTGGAGCGCGGCCAGGTAGATGACGGTGCACAGCCCCGTACCGCTCCACAGCGTGATGACGACCAGCACACCCAGCGCCTGCGAGGGGTCGGTGAGGAAGCCCTGCGGTGAGATGCCAAGGCGGTGCAGGAGGGAGTTGGCCGCGCCGAACTCCGGGTCGAGGATGAAGGAGAACAGCACACCCTGCGCGGTGGCGGAGATGACGAAGGGGATGAAGAACAGCGTGCGGTAGAGCCCGACGAAGCGGATGCGCCGGTTGAGCACGAGGGCCAGAGCGAGCCCGACGGCGATGCTCAGCGGCACGTACAGGACCGTGTAGAGCACGGTGTTCCGCACGGCCTGGTGGAAGTTCGGGTCCTGGCGCAGGGCGTGGTAGTTGTCGAGGCCCACCCAGCGGCTGGGCGTGACGAGGTCGTTGGCCTGGAAGGACAGCAGCAGCGACCAGATGACCGGCAGCACGCTCAGGCCGAGGATGACGAGCACGGCGGGTGAGACGAACGCCCAGGCCGTGGCGGTCTCCCGGCGGCGCCGACGGCGCAGGGCGCGCGGCTCGGGACGGTCCTGCGGCAGGGTCAGCGGGGTGGGAAGTCGGGGCATGTCAGGTCCTCAGCGCGGGATCAGCAGGGCGGCGTTGGACTCCTCGGCGCAGGAGCGCACCGCGTCGGCGGGGCTCTTGCGGCCGAGCAGCACGGCGACGATGGCCTGGCCCAGGGCGCGGGATATCCGGGGGTAGGCGGGGTGCACGGGACGTACGCGTGCCGACGTGACCGCCTCGGTGAACACGGACAGGCCGGGCGTACGGGTGGAGTGCCGCCGCCAGGCCGGGCGGTCCTCGCTGCGTCGGCTGAGCGGCAGGCTGCCCGCCTCCACGTCCCACCGGCTGTCCTGGGCGGGCTGGGTCAGCCAGGTGACGAAGGTGCGCGCGGCCTTCACGCGGGCCTCGCCGTTGTCGAACAGCGTCCAGGTGTCGGGCCCGGAGATGGTCATGGGGCGGCGGCTGAAGCTGGGCAGGGGGACGACGTGGTAGTCGACCTTCGCCTGCCTGATGTCCGGGAGCTGCCAGGGGGCGGTCGGCACCATGGCCATCCGGCCGGAGAGGAAGACCTGGTACATCTGCTCGCTGCCCGGCTTGGGGTCGATGTAGACGCTTCTGTCGCGCACCAGGTTCTGAACGACCTCCAGGGCGCGTACGCCCTGCTTCTCGAAGCCGATGCTCCGGCCGTCCTCGGCGACCACGTCACCGCCCAGGTCCCACACCAGCGGCCACAGCCGCCACACGGTGTCCTCGTCGCCGGTGCCGGGCCACCCGGTGCCGAACCGTCCCTCGGCCGGGTCGGTGAGGCGGCGCGCGGTGTCGGTGAACTCCCGCCAGGTCCAGCCCGCCTCGGGCAGTTCGACGCCGGCCTCGGCGAACAGCTTCTTGTTGCAGACCACCGCCAGGGCGTCGAGGAGGGCGGGCACCGCGCGGACCCGGCCGTTGACGGTGACGGCGTCGCGGGCCGGCGCGTGGTAGTTGCGCCATGGCGTCGGGCCGTGCCGTACGTGCTCGGTCAGGTCGACCACCTGCGGGCTGCGGGCCACGCTCGCGAGGTCGGAGCCGAAGACGTAGGCGATGTCGGGGTAGGCGCCGGAGGCGAGGGCGGCGGTGACCTTCTGGAGCATGGCGTCGGCCAGCACACCGCCGCCCATGTCCACGCGGATGTCCGGGTGGGCGCGCTCGAACTCGGCGGCCAGACTCTTGATGACCTTGGCCGCGGTGTCGTTCTGGCCGTGCCACATCTGGATCGTGACGCGCCCGTCGGCGCCGACCCCGTCGGCCGTGGCCGACGCGCAGCCGGACAGGGCGCCGCCGGCCGCCGCGAGCGCACCGGCACCACCGGCCCGCAGCACACCGCGCCGCGACGGCGGTCCTGGTGCTCGGGGAACTGCTGTCATCACTGCCTCCAGACGGACGCGCGGCCCTGCGGCGGCGCTCGGCGGGTGAACTCGTCGGGGGAGCGGGAGAGGAGAGGACGCTCCCGCGCGAAGGGCGCCGGGTTCCGGCGGTCCGGAACCCGGCGGTCGGCTCAGCAGGTCAGGCGGAGGTAGCCGTCGCTGCCCACGGGCGAGACGCCGACGTCACGTCGGACGATGCTCAGCCGGTCGCCCCATCCCGAGCAGGCCTTGTCCAGGCCCTTGGCGGAGTACTCGATGACCAGGACGCGGTCGCCGAACGCGTCCGTGTACATGTCGCACTCGTCCCACTCGCCGCACTCCTCGGCGACGGCGAAGTCGAGCCCGGTCTCCTCGCGGTCGGCGGCCAGGTCCGGCGTGTTCTTCTGCGCGATGGCCAGGCCCTTGTCGTGGGCGTGGGCGGACAGCAGGGAGATGAAGGCCTTGGCCTGGCTCGCCTTCAGGTGATCGGGGAAGCGGGTGTAGGTGTCGTAGTTGTCCGGCTCGACGGCCTGGAAGCCCTTGTCGGCACAGGAGTCGATCCACGTGTTGACCTTGGCGGCGATCCGCTTGCGCTTGCCGGCGGTGCGGATGTCGAGGACGGCCTCCTTCCAGTCGTCGTCGTAGACGACGTCACCGCTCGCGTCGCGGAGGAGCAGGTCCGCGTCCCACTCCCGCTCCGCGCCCGGCTGGGCCTGGAAGGCGTTGACGTAGCAGAGGTTGTACAGACCGCGGGCGGGGGTGGCGCCCCGGTCGCGGCTGACGGTCTTCACGCCCTTCGGTGGGGTGTACGCGCCGCCTATCTGGTAGTCGAAGCCGGCCCGCGGCGACGGCAGTTCGACGGCGGAGGGGCCGGCCGACGCCGGGGAGGGGGCGAGCAGGCAGGCCGCCGCGGTGGCCGAGAGGGCCACGGCAGCCGTCATGCATCTGCGCACAACACGATTGAGGCTCATCGGGGAGCTCCAGCGGTGGAGGGCACGTCCCCGCCTCGGAACCCCGGAAGGGGCCCTGGCGACTCAGTCCGGGCTCATGGCCGAGGCCAACTACCGGCTGGGCGTACCTCTGCGCCGAGTGCTCGACATCGGCGTTGCCAGGGAGTAAATCGAGCGCGTTCAGCCATGTCAAGGGTTCGGTTTTGACTGAACTGACGTCAATCCGCTCAGTGGTACGCGCATACGGTGCCCGAACGGTGAGCGAACGCGCTCGTCACGGCTATGCTCACCGCGTGCTCAAAAGCGACCGCCATGTGCGGATACTCGACCACGTCGCCGCGCAGGGCAGCGCCGACGTGACGCAGCTTTCGCGGCTGCTCGGCGTCTCACAGGCCACCGTGCGGCGCGATCTGCGGCACCTGAGCGAGCAGCGGCTGCTCGACCGCACGCACGGCGGCGCGCTCGCCGGCGGACTGAGCATCGAACTGCCGCTGCAACACCGCGCCGACCAGCGCTCCCCGCAGAAGCGGGCCATCGCCCGCGCCGCCGCGGCCCTGGTGCCCGACGGGGCGGTGGTCGGTCTCACCGGCGGCACCACCACCACGGAGGTGGCCCGGCTCCTCGCCGACCGGGGTCCCGTCACGATCGTCACCAACGCCGTCAACATCGCGGCGAGCCTGGTGCTCCGGCCCACCGTCACCCTCATCGTGATCGGCGGCACCGCCCGCAGCCAGAGCTACGAACTCGTCGGCCCCATCGCCGAGAAGACCCTCGCCGACCACCACACCGACATCGCCTTCCTCGGCGTTGACGGCATCAGCGCCGCCCACGGCTGCACGACGCACGATCAGTTGGAGGCCGCCACCGACCGCGCCTTCGCCCTCCACAGCAGCAGGACCGTCGTGGTCGCCGACCACTCGAAGATCGGCAGAACCACCTTCGCCAAGATCTGCCCGACGGCGGACGTGCACACCCTCATCACCGACCCCGACGCCCCCACGGCGGAGCTGTCGGCCATGGGGGACGTCGGCGTGCAGGTCGCCGTGGCCGGCTGAGGCTCAGCCGGGACGCCGCGGCAGCCGGACGACCTGGACGAAGAAGTCGTCGATCCGGCGCACCGCGGCGATGAACTGATCCAGGTCGACCGGCTTGGTGACGTACGCGTTCGCGTGCAGTTTGTAGCTGCGCAGGATGTCCTCCTCCGCCGCCGACGTGGTCAGCACCACCACCGGGATGTCGGTCAGGTCCGCGTCGGACTTGATCTGTTCGAGGACCTGGCGGCCGTCGTACTTGGGGAGGTTGAGGTCGAGCAGGATGAGGTCGGGACGCGGGGCCTCGGTGTGCCCGCCGCGCCGGTAGAGGAAGTCGAGCGCCTCCTCGCCGTCCCTGACCACGTGCAGCGTGTTGCCGATCTTGTTGTCCTCGAACGCCTCGCGGGTCATCAGCTCGTCGCCGGGGTCGTCCTCCACGAGGAGCACGTCGACCGGTGTGGCATCGGGGATGGTCATGTCAGGGCCTTCTCCTCGGTACGGGACGCGGTGTCGTCCGCGGTGTCGACGGGGCACGGCAGAGTGAAGCAGAAACGCGTGCCTCCGGTGTGCCCGGTGTCGATCCATATGCGGCCGCCGTGGTACTCGACGATCTTCTTGCAGAGCGCGAGGCCGATGCCGGTACCCCCGTAGGAGTCACGGCCGTGCAGCCGCTGGAAGATCACGAAGACCTTCTCGGTGAACTCCTCGGCGATGCCGATGCCGTTGTCGGTGACGCTCACGTTCCAGGTGCCGGAGTCCTCGTCCGCCTCGCAGGTGATCCGGATGTGCGGCCTGCGGTCGGCGTGGCGGAACTTGACGGCGTTGCCCACCAGGTTCTGCCAGAGCATCGTGAGCAGCATCGGGTCACCGACGATCTCGGGCAGCTTCTCCGGACGTTCGACGAGCGCGTCGGTGTCCCGTACGGCGGTGTCCAGGTTGGCCAGCGCCCTGGTGAGGGCCTGGTCGAGGTCCACGGGCACCCGGGCGTCGTTGTGACGGCCCACGCGGGAGAAGGTGAGCAGGTCGTTGATGAGGACCTGCATGCGCTTGGCGCCGTCGACGGCGAAGTCGATGTACTGCTTGCCCCTGTCGTCGAGTTTGTCGACATACCGCTTCTCCAGGAGCTGGCAGAAGGAGGCGACCTTGCGCAGGGGCTCCTGGAGGTCGTGGGACGCGACGTAGGCGAACTGCTCCAGCTCGGCGTTGGAGCGGCGCAGCTCCACCGCCTGGGCGTCCAGATCGGCGGTCTGACGGGCCAGCACGTCCTGCTGGCGGCGGGTGGCGCCCAGCTCGTCCACGATCCGCAGGCGCATGCCCTCGACGTCCTCGGCCACCGCCCTGAGGTCCTTCGGCCCGTCCAGCGTGATCACATGGTCGAACTCGCCGCCCGCCACCCGGCGCGAGGAGTCGCGCAACGACTCAAGAGGGCGGGCGACCAGCATCCGCACCAGGACCGCGAGGACCACACCCGCCAGCAGGAAGGCCGCCACCATGCCGCTGAGCACCACCGTACGGACCGTACGGGCATGGGCCAGCTCGTCCTCGCCGTCGGCGACGGCGTCGGCGAGGCCGGCGTTCTGCGTCGCCCACCCCTTGCGGATGCGGTCGAAGACCTCCTTGCCGCGCCCGGCGGTCGTCGCGTCGACGGTGCGCGGCTTGCCGGGCGTGATGTCGCGGACCAGCGGCTCGGCGTAGGCGCGCCGCCATGACGCGGCCTGCCGCCGCACCGCCGCGAGGTCCGCCGTCAGCCGGGGCTGGTCCCCGATGAGCTCGCCCAGCCGGGCCGCGGCGCGGGCCTCGTCCCGTTTGCCCTGCGTGTACGGGGCGAGGAACCGGCGGTCGGCGGCGATCGCGTAGCCGCGGACGCCGGTCTCCTGGTTCACCAGGGCGGCCTGCAAGCGGTACGCCTCGGTCCTGGCCGGCTGGAGCCGGCCGACGAGCCGGTCGCTCACGTCGGCGGTCTGCCCGAGGAGCCGGGTGCCGATGACGGTGCCCACCACCACGAGCAGCGCCATCAGCGCGAGGACCAGATGGAACCAGCCCCGCACGGTCAACCGGCGGCCGAGCCACCTCCGGCCCGTCGTCCTACTCACGGTGTGCTTCTCCGATGCTGCGCTTGTCACGGCTCACGTGCCCCGATCCCGCCGATGTGTCACGGGCCCCGGTCCACGCCCGCCTCAGCCGTCTTCCCCGTTTCCGCCCGTACCCCACTGAAGGTGCACCACGGCCACGTCGTCGGCCAGGCCGCCCTGCCCCTCCGCGAGGTCCTCGGCCCGCTGGATCAGCGTGTCCACGAACGACTCGGGAGCCAGGCCGGCCATCTCGCGCGCGAGGCCGAGCAGCCCCTCTTCGCCGAGGCGCGCCCGGCCCTTGCCGACGTGGCCCTCGAAGAGGCCGTCGGTGAAGAGCACCAGCGCTGCCCCCCGGGGCAGGGGCACCTCCTCGACCGGCCAGCGCGGCATCCCCGGCACGACGCCCAGGGCGGGGCCGCCCGCGGTCTCCACCCACTCGACCCCGCCGTCCGCGGTGCGGAGCAGCAGCCCGGGGTGGCCCGCGCGCATCAGCCGTACGCACCGGGCCCCCGGCGGGACGGTGAGGCTGGTCAGCGTGGCGAAGACATAGGGCTGGGCCCGCTCGGCCAGCATGATCTCCTGGAGCCGTCCGACCTGCTCCGGCCCTGTGACGCCGCTGAGCACCAGCGTGCGCCAGGCGATGCGCAGGGCCACGCCGAGAGCCGCTTCGTCGGGGCCGTGCCCCGAGACGTCGCCTATCAGCGCGTGCACGCTGCCGTCGGCGCTCTGCACGATGTCGTAGAAGTCACCGCCGAGCAGTGCCTGGGCGCGGCCGGGCCGGTAGCGGGCCACGACGCCCACTCCCTCGCTGCTCAGCAGCGGCCGGGGCAGCAGACCCCGTTCGAGCCGGGCGTTCTCCTGCGCCTGCATCCGGCTGGCCTGCAGCGCCACGGCCGCCTGCTGGGCCTGCTTGCGCTGGATCGCGTAACGCACGGCCCGGCCGAAGAGCTCCGGCTCCACGCGGCCCTTGACCAGGTAGTCCTGCGCTCCGGCCGTGACGGCGGCGAGGCCGGTGTCCTCCTCGGCGAGGCCGGTGAGGACGACGACCGCGACCTGGTCGGCATGGGACTTGACCATGGACACGGCTTCGAGCCCCTGGGCGTCCGGCAGGTGCAGGTCGAGCAGGACGCAGTCGGGCGTCTCGAAGGCCAGCGCCTCGCGGGCCTCCGCCATGGAGCGGACCCATTGCAGGCGCATCTTCAGGGCGCTGTCGGCGACCAGCTCTTCGACGAGGAGCGCGTCGCCCGCGTCGTCCTCGATGAGCAGCACCGACGGCTGCGACCACTGCCGGACCGCCGCGACGGTTTCACCCTCGGCGGTGTCGCCCTCGACAGTGCCACCCGCGACAGCGCCGCCCTCGACAGTGTCGCCCCCGGCGGTCGCAAGAACGCCGGAAGTCCATGGCTGTGAAGCCGCCGCCATGCTCTCGCCTTCCCCACCCAGTAGCCTGGCCGGCCATTCGGCCGATGCCTTCGGAACAGCGTGAGCTTACCCAAGGGGACAGTCCGATGGTCGCCGGATCTTCGCACGATGTGCACAGTGCGGGCCGGACAGGCATGGCAGCCGGGCACATGCCACAGGGGCATGCCCGCCGATGCCGAGGGGTTTGGAGCGGGAGGGCCAGGGTGGACCAGCGGCTGGTCGGTCAGGTGGCGGCGGCGGAACCCACCGCGTCGAGGAGCGTGACCTCCTCCTCCGTCAGCCGCAGGGCGCCCGCCGCCACGTTGTCGGCGAGGTGACCGGGGTCGCCCGTCCCCGGGATGGCCAGCACGTGAGCGCCCTGCCGCAGCAGCCACGCCACGCGGACCCGCGCGGGAGAGACGCCGTGCGCACGGGCCACGGCGCCGACCTCCTCGTGCTCGGCCCGCACGGCTCCGGCCTCACGTCCCTGGCCGGCGATGGAGTAGTACGGCACGAACGCGATGCCGCGGTCCGCGCACACCCGCGGCATGTCCTCCTTGTCGGGTGTGCCGATGCCGTGGCGGTTCTGGACGCACACCACGGGTGCGATGGCCTGGGCCTCGTCCAGATGCTCGGGACGGACGTTCGAGATGCCGAGGTGGCGTACGAGTCCCGCGTCGCGCAACTCGGCGAGGGCGCCGAAGTGTTCGCCGATGGAGTCCTGGCTCATGCGGCGCAGGTTGACCAGGTCGAGGTGGTCGCGGCCGAGCTGGCGCAGGTTCTCCTCCACCTGGCCGCGGAGCTGGTCAGGCCGCGCCGAGGTGGCCCACTCTCCGGAGGCGTCCCTGGCCGGGCCCACCTTGGTGGCGATGACGAGGTCGTCCGGGTAGGGCGCGAGCGCCGTGTTGATCAGCTCGTTGGCCGAACGCAGCCGGGAGAAGTAGAACGCCGCGGTGTCGATGTGGTTCACGCCGAGCTCGACCGCCCGCCGCAGTACGGCGATCGCCCGGCCCCGGTCGCTCGGCGCCCCCTGGTGGAAGGCGGCGCTGCCGGTCAGGCGCATGGCCCCGAAGCCGATCCGGTTGACCGTGAGGTCCCCGAGCAGCCAGGTGCCCGCGGCTGCCGCGGGGACCGCGAGTGACGTCATTCTTTCCCTCAGCTCCATCCGTTCGGACATACGTCTCCCGTGCTCGGTACGAGGAGACGGGGCCCTGGAGTATGCACAGGCGACGCCCGACGAGGGAAGGGGCCCGGCTGCCGGGCGTCGGGGCAGGCGTGGCGGGCCTCGCCGTCTCCGCCATCCATCGGCGCGTGGTGGTCCGGCACCGTATGGCGGGGCCTGCATGACACTCGGCTGGGGGCTTGCGTGACCGCGCGGTCGGGACTTGCAGGGCCGCCTGGCCAGGGGCTGCATGGCCGCGTGGCCCGGCGGTCGCGGCTGTGGTGGTGGGGGTGTCGGGGGTGACCCACCGCCACAGCCGGTCGCCGTGGTGGGCCTACTCGTGGGCGCTGATCACACCGCCCGCGCTGAGCACGATGTAGATGCCGTTGGCGACGGCGCCGTCGTCGTGCTCGTTCGCCTCCAGCGTGCCCATCACGGAGCCGTCGAGGCCCAGGATGTCCGCACGGTAGTGCAGGTCGCCGAGTTGGGTGACCTTGGCCTTCCAGCCGCCCGCCAGCTTGAACGTGCCCGGGCCGCTGTGCCCGCCGCCCATCCAGGACTGGACCTTGCCGTCCATCGTGAGCACGATGAACATGTCGTTGGCGTCCAGCCCGGCGTCGTCCCCGTTCGCGTCCAGCGTGGCCAGTACGTCACCCTGGTTGACGATCTTGGCACGGTAGTGCTGGGCGCCGATCTTGCGGATCTCGGCCGTGCTGCCGTCCACCAGGGTCTGCTTGCGGACGGAGGAGACCGCCTTGGAAGAGGCGACCCGGGCGTCGGCCGCGGAACCGCCACCGCTGATCTCGGAGGTGCTGCGCGCGTCGCTCTTGCCGGTGGCGAGGTGGGCGGTGGAGACGGAATCCTTCTTCCCCGTACCGGAGGCGGCGTCATCGCCTGCGCTCTGGCAGGCGGTCAGCGCGAGGGCCGCGGCGGCGGCGACGGCCACCAGACCGGCGGAACGGGCGGTACGGCGAGCGCGACGAGTGGTCATCATCGGAAATCCCCCAATGCGTCTTAGGTATGCGGTACCTCCGCCTGATTGCGTGGGCGGCCGACCGCGTCTTCTGTTCGTTGCACCCCGTCAGATGACCGATGAACGAGCCTCGTTCACTGTTTTCTGTCCGCCTTTGGTAACAGCGGGGGGTTGAGTGTGCCGGTGTGCCGGTGGGGCGCCGGTGAGCGGTCAGGACGTCATGTGCGGGCACCGCGCCCCGTCGGGCGGAAACGCGGTCTCTGTCTCGTCCGCCATGGCGGCGAAGAAACGCCGCCCGTCCGACGACTGCCGTGACGTGGACCAGGTGCAGCCCGTGGCCGTGGCCAGCGCCGCGTGCAGGGCGTGACGGCCGAGGCCCTGGCCCTGCCAGTGCGTGGCGACGGCGACACTGTCGATGTAGCCGGACCCGCACGGACGACAGACCCGGAAGACGAGGCTGCCGACGCACCTGCCACAGGGGTCGAGCATGGTGAGTGTCTGCCGGCCCGCGGGCAGCGCCTCCGCATCGTGTGCGAAACGGATGTCGGGAGGCCTGGCCGGCCGGCTCACTCGGCGCTTCCGTCCCGTACGCGGCCCTTGGCGAGGGCGGCCGCGTCCTGCTTGAAGGCCCACTTCAGCTCCGGCTCCATCGCGAAGCGGAAGGCGCGCTGGACCGGGGGAGTGCACAGCAGGGTGATCACCGTGCCGGCGGCCAGCGTGACGGCGATCTCGCCCAGCGGCCGGTGCAGCCAGTCAACCTCGTACCAGTCCCAGAAGCGGGAGCCCTTGGCGAGGAAGCCGTGCAGCAGGTAGCCGTAGAGCGTGCCGGCGCCGAGCGCCGTGAACCACAGCTTCCGCCCCGGCACCCAGGCGAAGAAGCAGGCGACGAGGAGCAGCGAGCAGCCGAACATCGCGAGCGTCATGACGCCGCCCGCCCAGCCGGGCGCGGCCAGCTCCTGAGCGCTGTCGCGGCGGTAGAACCACGCCGCGTTCATCCGTGGCGCCGCCCAGTACGCGAAAGCCAGCGCCGCCGCGAGGACCGGCAGGGCCAGGACGCGGGCCTCCCTGCGGCGCACCAGTTGGAAGTGCGCCGGCTTCAGGACCAGACCGAGGACGAAGAAGGGCAGGAACTGCAGCACGCGCTGAAGATCGAGATCGTCCCCGATGTCGGGGGACACGGACGCCAGGACCGCGATGGCCAGCGCCAGCGGGAGCGGCCACCGCACGACCTTCCACAGCGGGGTCGTCAGCCGCCAGATGAACAGCGCCGCGAGGAACCAGGTCAGATACCACGGATCGAGCAGACTGATCGGATACGTCGGGTCGTCACCGGCCCACCGTTTGAAGTACGTGTACGCGACCTCGAAGATCACGTAAGGCACGGCGACCCCGGTGACCAGGCGCTTGATGCGGTTGGGGCTCGCGTCGAAGCTGCGGGAGAAGTAGCCGGAGATGACGATGAACGCCGGCATGTGGAACGTGTAGACGGTGATGTAGAGCGCGGCTGCGGCTCTGCTGTCGCCGCGCAGCGGTTCCCACGCGTGGCCCATGGCCACCAGGACGATGGCCAGGTACTTGGCGTTGTCGAAGAACGCGTCGCGTCGCTTGGCGGGCCGCGCCGCGGCCTGGCCGCCCGCGCCGGTCTCGCCGCCCGGAGCCGCCCCGCTCGCGGAGTCCGTCGCGGGGGCGGCAACCGCTCGCGCGGGCGGCAGCGGCGCCGCGCGGCGGCCGGTCGACTGTGTCGCGTCACTCAAGATGCCTCCCGCAGTGATCCCGAACCGGAACCCGACCCGAACCTGCGAAAGCGCGTCTGGACCTGAATGCGTATACCGCGTCATCGCAGTGCATTCCGGCACCCTAGCCATACTTCTACATGCGCGTAAAACTTCACTGGTGGTGCGCCTGGGTCCGGCGGGACCCAGGCGCATACGAACGGGGCGGGCGCCCTGCGGTCGGGTGGTCCCGTTACACGGCGGCCGGTGCCGGACCCACCAGTTCCGACAGCACGTCCTCCATGGTCACGAAGCCGAGCACCGTGCCCGTCTCGCCGGCGACCGCGGCGAGGTGGCTGTCCATGGCCCGCAGCGCGGTGAGCGTGTCGTCCAGCGGGGTGTCGATGCGGACCCGGGTGACGGCATGCAGCGCCGAGGGCGGGAACGGCGCGTCGCGGTCGGCGACCCCGAGGGTGTCCTTGATGTGCAGGTAGCCGAGGAGAGTGCCCCGCGGCCCCGTCACGGGGAACCGCGAGAACCCCGCGGCGGCCGCCACCTGCTCCAGGCCCGCCGGGGTCACGGTGTGCTCGACGGTGTGCATCCGGGCCGCGGGGACCAGGATCTCGCCGACCGGCCGGGTCCCCAGCTCCAGGGCGTCGCGCAGCCGCTCCCCGTCGGCGGCCGAGAGCAGTCCCGCCTCGCTGGAGTCGAGCACCATACGGGCGAGCTGGTCGTCGGTGAAGACGGACTCGACCTCGTCCTTCGGCTCCACCCGCAACAGTTTCAGCAGGGCGTTGGCGAAGGCGTTGATCCCGAAGACGAGCGGCCGCAGGCCCCGGGTGAGGGCCACCAGGGGAGGGCCGAGCAGCAGCGCGGTCCGTACCGGTGCGGCGAGCGCGATGTTCTTCGGAATCATCTCGCCTATCAGCATGTGCAGATACGTGGCCACGGCCAGGGCGATGACGAACGCGATCGGATGGACGAGCCCGTGCGGCACGTGCACGGCCTCGAAGGCGGGTTCCATCAGATGGGCGATGGCGGGCTCCGCGACCGCGCCGAGCACCAGCGAGGAGACGGTGATGCCGAGCTGGGCGGTGGCCATCATCGCGGAGATGTGCTCGATGCCCCAGAGCGTGGTGCGGGCACGGCGGTCGCCCTCGGCGGCACGCGGCTCGACCTGGCTCCGGCGCACGGAGATCAGCGCGAACTCCGCCCCCACGAAGAAGGCGTTGGTCAGCAGGGTCAGCGCCCCGATGACGAGCTGCACGGTGGTCATCGGGACCCCTCCATCGACGGTTCGGCCAACGGGTCGGCGGACACGGCCGGTTCGGCCGACGGGTCGGCGGGCGCGGCCGGTTCGGTGATGCGCACCCGGCTCGCGCGGTGGTGTTCGACCGCGAGGACGTCGAGGCGCCAGCCGTCGTCGAGGCTGACGGTGTCACCCCGCACGGGGATGCGGGCCAGTCTGGTGGCGAGCAGTCCGGCGACCGTTTCGTACGGCCCGGCGGGCGCCCGCAGGCCTATGCCGCCCAGTTGGTCGATGCGGACGCCGCCGTCCGCGTCCCAGGTGGCGCGCCCCTGCCGGGGCACGGCGGCAAGCGGCAGTTCGGGCGCGGTCACCGGGTCGTGCTCGTCGCGGACCTCGCCCACGACCTCCTCGACGATGTCCTCCACGGTGGCGACACCGGCCGTGCCGCCGTACTCATCGATGATCACCGCCATGGTCCGGGTGGCGCGCAACCGTTCCAGGAGGCGGTCGGCGGTGAGGCTGTCGGGGACGAGGAGGGGATCAGTGGCCAGGTCGGTGATCGGCGTGCCGGCCCGCTTCTCGGGGTCGAGGGCGAGCACGTCGCGGATGTGGACGGTGCCGATGACCTCGTCCAGGCTGTCGCGGTAGACGGGGAAGCGGGACAGGCCCGTCGCGTGCGTGAGGTTGGCCGCGTCGGCGGCCGTGGCGTGCATCTCCAGGGCGCGCACGTCGACCCGCGGCGTCATCACATTCTCCGCCGTCAGCTCGCCCAGATGCAGCGTGCGGACGAACAGTTCGGCGGAGTCGGCCTCCAGGGCGCCCTGGGCGGCGGACCGCCGGGCCAGCGCGACCAGCTCCTCGGGGCCGCGCGCGGAGGCCAGTTCCTCGGCGGGCTCCAGGCCGAAGCGGCGCACAACGCGGTTCGCCGTGCCGTTCAGATGCCGGATGAAGGGCGCGAAGGCGGCGGTGAAGCCCCGCTGAGGGCCGGCCACCACCTTCGCCACGGCCAGCGGGCGCGAGATCGCCCAGTTCTTCGGGACCAGCTCACCGACGACCATCAGGACCACGGTCGACATCACCACGCCGAGGACGCTCGCCACCGAGGAGGCGGCACCGCCGAGCCCACCGTCCTCCAGCGGCCCGCGCAACAGCGCGGCCAGGGACGGCTCGGCGAGCATGCCGATGACCAGCGAGGTGACGGTGATGCCGAGCTGCGCACCGGACAACTGGAACGTGAGGCGCCGCACGGCGCGCAACGCGCCCCCGGCGCCCCGCTCGCCGGCTTCGGCGGCACGCTCGAGCGCACCGCGCTCCACCGTGGTCAGGGAGAACTCGGCGGCCACGAACAGGGCGCAGGCCAGGGTGAGGAGCAGGGCAAGGAGCAGCAGCAGAAGCTCGGTCATCGCTTCGCTCCCGTTCCTTCGCGCGCGGGGCGTCGGCGGGGTTCGGCACAACTGGTACTGGGAGGCTCACCCATTGCGGGTCGTCTTCCTTCTCGGTCGGTTCGGATCGGTTCGGATCGGCTCTTGGACGGGTCGGTTCGGTTCTCGGTCGGTTCCGGGTCGGTCCCCCGGCCCGGACTGTTTTCGGACTTTCGCGTCACGGCTCAGGCGCTTGCGACCTGGAGCCGTGACGCAGGCTCTATGCTTCTACGCGCTTGTAGAGGGCTACTCGCACGAAGAACGTGAGGGCGCCCGTCGGTGTTCCCGGGTTCCTTCTCGTTTTTCGAAGCCCGGTGACACGCGGCGCCCACACGCCAAGAAAAAGAACACGTTCATGCATACGCGCATGAACACGCACATAAGGGGTGGACGCCACCATGGTGTTCAAACGACTGCTCGGCTCGCTCGGCGTGGGCGGGCCCACCGTCGACACCGTTCTCGACCCGGGCGCCGCCCTGCCCGGCGGCACACTGTCCGGGCAGGTCCATCTCAAGGGCGGCAGCACCGACCACACCATCGAGCACATCTCGCTCGAACTGGTCGCCCGGGTGGAGGCCGAGCACGAGGACGGAGAGAGCGAGGGCGTCGCCGTCTTCGACCGGTTCACCGTCGGCGGCGGTTTCCGCCTGGCCGAGGGCGAGGAGCGCAGCGTGCCCTTCGCCGTGACGCTGCCGTGGGAGACGCCGATCACCGAGCTGTACGGCCAGGGCCTCGGCATCGTGCTCGGCGTGCGCACCGAGCTGTCGGTGGCGAGCGCCAAGGACAAGGGTGACCTCGACCCGCTGACGGTGCGCCCGCTGCCGGCCCAGGAGGCGATCCTGGAGGCCTTCGGGCAGGCGGGCTTCGGGTTCAAGTCGGCCGACCTGGAGTACGGGCGCATCGGCGGTACCGGTCAGCAACTCCCGTTCTACCAGGAGATCGAGCTCACCCCGGCCCCGCGGTACGCGCACGCCGTCAACGAGATCGAGGTGACCTTCCTCGCCCACCCGGGCGGCCTGGAGGTCGTCCTGGAGGCGGACAAGCGCGGTGGCTTCCTGTCCGACGGGCACGATGCGGTGACCCGCTTCACCGTCGCCCACGACGATGTCGCGCACCAGGACTGGAACGCCCTGGTCGACGGCTGGGTCGGGCAACTGGTCGAGCACCGCGCCTCGTACGGTGCGCAGGCCCCGTACGCGCACACTGATCCGTACGGCTCCGGGTACGGGGAGCATCAGCACGGGCACGAGGGCCGGCAGCGCTCGGGGCCCGGTATGGGCACCGTGGTGGCGGCGGGTGCCGCTGGGCTCGCCGTCGGTGTGGTCGGCGGCATGGTCGCGGCCGAAGTCGTCGACGAGGTGGGTGACTTCTTCGAGGGCGACGAGGAGGAGGGCGAGGACGAGAGCTGAGCGACCTGCCGGCGGGCGTGAGGCGAGCGCCTTGGCCTGCCGGCCCGCCACTCGCCGGCGTTCGCTCCGCCGCCCAGGTGTGTCTGTAGAAGTGGCGGATCGGGTGGCCGATTCGGCGTAGGCGCTCACGAGTTCGCGCCCGCCGCAGCTCTACAGTGCTGTAGATTCATTGAGGGTTCGCGGGTTCGCGGGTTCGCGGAGGCGGCGGGCCCACGCCTGCCCGTAGCCGCAGCATTCCGCCACGTCCGCGCCGGCCACGGCCCGGGCCGAGAAGCAGACAGGACCGCAGTGTTCGGACTGAGCGAGATCGCGATCATCCTCATCGTCGTCGTCTTCGTCATCGGCGCCAAGAAGCTTCCCGAACTGGCCAGGTCGGCAGGCAAGTCGGCCCGCATTCTCAAGGCGGAAGCCAAGGCGATGCAGAAGGAGAAGGAGCGGGAACAGGAGCAGGAGGAGGCCAGGAAGGCGGCGACGCGGAGCCCCGAGGTCCTCCACGGGGAGGTCATACCGCCGAGCACCGTCCCGCCCACCGCGAGGCAGACGCGTACGCCGGCCCCCGAAGAGCAGCCGTAGCGACGGGACTGAAGCCCCCGGCATCCCACGCCGTCCGCGGCGGCGGGACTGGCGCCCTGGACGTCCCACGCCGTCCGCGGCGGCGGGACTGGCGCCCTGGACATCCCACCCCGCCGCAGCGACAGGACTCACGCCCCGGACACCTCACGCCGCCGCAGCGGCGAATCTGACGCCCCAGGCACCTCACGCCCACCCCGCCCGAGCAACGGCCCAACACCCCAGGCACGCCACGCCGCCCCACCCCAGCAACGGCCCAACACCCCTGGCACCCATCCCCCCCCCGCAACGGCCGAACACCCCGACACCCCACCCGACACCCCACCCGTCACACCGGCATCAGCCCCGGCGTTTTGGCCACGGTCTCGTCAGAGGCGTCGGAGGGCGGGCCCCGTGTGCCAAGGGTGGGTGTATGGCCCCGTGAAGCGCGGCCCGGGAATGACCGTCGTGCGGCCCCGTCTCAAACACGTGTGTTCGAAAACGCGACTCGCGTCGTTGTCTCCACGACGACAGTGAGCCCGCAACCACCGTGTAGGAGGCAGGCAATTGACCTCAGCCAATGCCACGAGCGCAAGCAACACCGGCACGCCCGCACCACCGCCCCCGGCGCAGATCAGTTTCAGCGGTCAGTACGCCGTCAACCCGCTGGGCGGCACCTCGTTCCGTGACCTCTGCTCGCGCCTGCCGGCCGTACTCGCCGGCATCGCCCGCATGGCGTGGAAGGCCGACCGCGCATCCGTCATCCTGCTCGTGACCTGCCAGATCGTCACGGGCGTCGTCGCGGCCGTGCTTCTCACGGGGACCGCACACGCCATGCAGGCCGTACTCGGCACCGGCACCGTGCCGCACCGCCTGCGCGAGGCGTTCCCCGCGCTCATGGTGGTCGCGTGCGCGGCCTCGCTCGGGCGCGTGAGTTCCGCGCTCGCCCAGTACGGGGAGCGGCGCCTGACACCACCGGTCACCACGGACGCCGACACCGCCCTGGTCAGCGGAGTCCTCCGCGTCGAGGCCGACGCCTACGCCGGCGAGGGCTTCGCCGACCGGCAGGAGGCCGCGGAGATGGGCGTCGTCCGTACGCACGTCATGATCACCGACGCGCAACGGTTCATGTCGGCCCTGATCAAGATGGTCACCGCGTGCGGTGTGCTGTCCGTCCTGCACTGGCTGATGCTGCCGCTGCTGGCCCTGGCCGTCCTGCCCTCCGGCATCGGAGCCGTGCTGATGGCCAGGGTCGACTACGAGATCCACTATGCCAACGTGTCCGACCGCAACGTCCGGCAGATGACGCGCTGGTGGGCCACGACACCCAAGTACACCGACGAAGTGCGCGCCAACAGCATGACCGACTACCTGCTGTACTGGTACCGGTGCCTGTCCGAGCGGATCGACCGGCGCACCCTCGACGCGGCACCCCGCACCCTGCGCATCAACCTCGGCACCTCCATGATCGGCGGCGTCTTCCTGATCGGCACCTGGGCGGGCCTCGCCTGGCTGGCCACGACCGGGCGCATCCCCCTGGCCGTGGCCGCCACCGCCGTGGTCGCCGTACAGACGGCTCTGGCCGCGCTCTCCCAGGTCGTCATGAACGGCGCCGCCTGCTTCCACACCAGCCTGTACCTGGCCGACATGCGTACCTTCCTCGCCGATGCCGACGCACGCGCCTCCCACCGGGGCGGCGCGGTCATCTCACCCCCCATCGAGGAGATCCGCCTCGACGAAGTCACCTTCCGCTACCCCGGAAAGGACCGTCCGGCCGTGGACGGCGTCTCGCTGACGCTGCGCCGCGGGGAGATCCTCGCCGTCGTCGGCGAGAACGGCTCGGGCAAGTCCACGCTCACCCGGCTGCTCACCGGCATCTACCTGGCCGACAAGGGCCGCGTGACATGGAACGGCTCCGACCTCGCGCGGTTGGACCCGGCCTCCGTGTGGTCGTGCACGGGACTCGTGCCGCAGATCTTCGCCCAGTGGCCGCTGCGCGCCCGCGAGAACGTCACGCTCGGCCAGCCGAGGACCCACGACGACGCACCGGTGTGGGACGCGGTGGGCGCGGTCGGCATGGGGCCGGCGATCGAGGAACTGCCGGACGGCCTCGACACGTTGCTGGCCCGCGAGATCTGGGGCGGAGCGGAGCTGTCCGGCGGTCAGTGGCAGCGCCTCGCCTGCTCACGGGCGCTCTACCGGCGGCCGGAACTGCTGATCCTGGACGAACCCACCTCCCAGATGGACCCTCGCGGCGAACACCGGATCTTCGAGGAGATCAAACGCATCGCCGCGGACCGGATCACCATCATCGTCACCCACCAGCTCGACAACACCCGGATCGCCGACCGCGTCATCGTGATGGAGGAGGGCCGCATCACCGAACAGGGGCGCTACGAGGAGCTGGCCGCCGGGGGCGGACTCTTCGCGGAACTGCTGGAGCTCGCCAGAACGAGGTGACACCACGGGACCACCCTCCGGGTACGCCTCGCGCACGTCGGCAGCTCAGGTCCCGGTGCCGTGCAGCGTTTCCGCTCCTCGGCACCGGGACCGGGCCCCCCGTTCCTGCCGGACCCATCCTGACCCGGGAGGCCGCCGAAGGGCATTGCCGGATTCCGGCAGTCTTGACGCGTTCTTGATGCCGGGCTGACGTCACGCCATGGGCGGAGTGGGGCCGCCGCAACCGGCACTCCCGCGCATGCCCGTCTTGCTCGGGCACCGCAGGGTGGGGTGGGCGGGCGCGCAGGCATCGCTCGTGCCCCCGCCACCCGTCGGCCTCGCGGGAGGTGACATGAGGTGGCTCGGGTGGCCGACCGTAACTTCCGGTCGGGACAACGGCTGAGGACACCGGCTGTGGACACCGGCTCGGGCGCCCTTCACCGGGGCCTCGGCTTCGAAGGGGTGACCTCGGCGGGCCCGCCAGTGGGGCTGTGCGGCACGCTCCGGTGCCGTACGGCCCCACATATCGCGGACCTCAGCTTGCGGCGGGTTCCGGCTGCGACGGCGCGGACTTCTCCGACGGCGCGGTCACGCTGTAGAAGACGGACGAACCCTGCCGGGTGCGCTGCACCTGCGACTTGGCGACCAGCTTCTCCACCGTGGTGCGTACGACCGTGGTCTTGATGGTGCGGTCGGGGTGGGCCTCGGTGAGCGCGGAGGCGATCTCGGCGGAGGAGCGGGGCTCGCTCTGCCCGGCGAGGTGGTCGCGGATGAGCTCACCCAGCGTCGGTTCCGGCGTCCGGGCCGCGGGCACCTTCGGGGTGGCCTTGGCGGCGGCCGACTTGGTGGTGGACTTGCCCGCGGCCTTCGCCGACGGGGTCGCCGTGGCCGTGGTCGCGGACTTCTTGCGGGGAGTGCTCGCCTTCTTCGCGCGCTGCGCCTTGGGGGCCGCCTTCGCGCGAGAGGTTCCCTTCTTCGAGGCGCTCGCCGGCGCGCTGCCCGTGCCGTTGGCACCCAGCGCCTGCTGCATGTTGACCAGCAGCGAGTGGTCGTTCTCCAGCACCTGCAGTTGTTCCGTGAGCGCCGTCACCTCGGCACTGATGCGCTCCTGTTCCTTACGGTTGGCTTCGAGATCCGCGGCTACTTGCGCGGCGTACTGTCCTTGGACTCCGGCGGCGTTGGCTGGAACTTCCGACATGGCAGTGACCTTTCGTCAGCGCACGCGGGGGCGTGCGAGTGGCGGATTGGGATCGTACGCCCAGATGAGGAATCTGTGCTTCCGTACCCTTGCCCGGCTCACCCACGGCAAATCCCATCTGGCCTCGCAACGGTGATTGTCCGTGTGTGGAGTCAGGGTGGGAATAGTAAGGCTCATCGGCGCTGTCGGTGGCCGAACCGGCAGATGACAATCCTCCGGCGGCGGCGGCGTATGGCTGTGCCCGCGCCGCCCGAGGGGTGTTCCGGAGGGGTTGCACGGGTGAGTTCGGCACGCGCGCATTCCATTAACTCAGCGGTTTCACAAGCGAGTTGAGGGGCCGGGATCGCGTGGGCGGTAACCGCGTCAAGCAGAGTGATTGAGGCGGTTACCGCGTCGCGGAATGCGAAAACAAAAGTCACCCTCATCGCCGGGACGCATTGCTGGGCGACCATCGCCGGGCAACCTCACCTCACGTCACCTGGGCCACGCATATGCCATCCCGTACGCACATCAGTCCCGCCGCGCCCCCAGGGCCGGGACACGCAACGGCCTTGACGTGACCGATGTCATCGCCCGGCCGTTCAGACGGCGGACCTCCCGGGGGTGGGGCGGCGTCGGAGGGCCGGTGTGGTGAGTGCCGGCGGCGCCCACGCGCCGTCGGGGGGATAGACGTCGGTCCCGGGTGCCACGATCTCGTCGATCCGGTCGAGGGCGGCGTCGTCAAGCTGGACGGACGCACCCTTGAGCGTGTTCTGGAGCTGCTCCATCGTGCGCGGGCCGATGATGACCGAGGTGACGGCCGGGTGGGCGAGCGGGAAGGCGATCGCCAGCTCGGGCAGCGTGCAGCCGATGCCGTCGGCCACGGCGACGAGCTGCTCGACGACATCCAGCTTCGCCGCGGTCAGGGACGCCGACGGGTCGAAGCGGGCCGGGTTGAGCTTGGGGCGCCCGCTGCTCAGGTCGAGGGCCTGCCCCTTGCGGTAGCGGCCGGTCAGGAATCCCGAGGCCAGCGGGCTCCAGGTCAGGACGCCCATGCCGAGGCGCTGGGCCGTGGGAAGCACATGCCGCTCGATGCCTCGGGCCAGCAGTGAGTAGGGCGGCTGCTCGGTGCGGAACCGCTGGAGTCCGCGGCGGTCGGCGACGTGGTGCGCCTCGACGATCTCCTCGGCGGGGAAGGTGGAGCAGCCGAACGCCCTGATCTTCCCCTGCCGTACGAGGTCGGTCAGCGCGGACAGCGTCTCCTCGATGTCGGTGGTGTGGTCCGGCCGGTGCACCTGATACAGGTCGATCCAGTCCGTGCCGAGCCGCCGCAGGCTCTCCTCCACCTCCCGGACGATCCACCGCCGCGAGTTGCCGCCTCGGTTGGGGCCTTCCCCCATGTGAAAATGGACCTTGGTCGCGAGAACCACGTCGTCGCGGCGGTCCTTCAACGCCTTGCCGACGATCGTCTCGGACTCACCGGCCGAGTACATGTCGGCGGTGTCGACGAAGTTGATGCCCTCGTCCAGCGCGGCATGAATGATCCGCGCACACTCCTTGTGATCGGCGTTGCCGACGGCCCCGAACATCATGGTGCCGAGGCAGTAAGGACTGACCTCGATCCCGGTCCCACCCAGTACGCGCTGACGCATCCAACTCTCCCAACCAGTGACCTCGATGAAAGCGCCGACTGTACGAGCTGGAGTCCACTCCAGGGCAAGGGGACGCGTCGCGGTGTCCGTACCCACCAGTGATGAGGGACCGGTGTCAGCTCACTCCTGATGACTCAAGGGCGACGAGTTCGACCTCGAAGCCGTCGACGTTCTCCAGGTAGGCGGCGTACGTCTGCGGGCCGCCCGCGTGCGGATGGCGGTCGCGGAACATCAGGCTCCAGCCGTGCCTGGGAGCCTGGGACACCAGCGAGTCCACCATGGCCCGGTCCTCGACGTGGAACGCGAGGTGGTTGAGCCCTGGGCGGCACCTGTCGTGCTGGCCCGCCGTGAGGGCTGGAGACTGTTCGAGGACCAGGTAGGTGGATGCGAGGCGCCAGCTCCGGCCGTTGCTCCAGCTCTGGAACGGTGTGTGGCCGAGGGTCTCCAGCAGCCAGCCCAAGGACGCGGTGGCGTGGTCCAGGTCGGGCACCCAGAGTTCGATGTGGTGGAGCATGCCGTGGCTCGGGGTGTCCGTGGGGTGTGGTGGCCGGCGGGCGGCGTGTTGAGGGGCGGGCACGTCAGGCCTCCCGCGCGGTGCCCGTAGGTGTTGTCGGTTCCGTGGGGTGTGGGTCCTTGCGCCAGTCGTCCATGTCCAGGGCGCGGGGTTCGGGTTTGAGGTGGGTGCGGAGGGACTTCAGCTCTTGTTGCATCGCCAGAAGGCGTAAGTGCGTGGTGTAGAGGTAGTTCACCTTGGTGCGGAGGACGAGGGGGTCGACCGGTTTCAGGACGATGTCGGCCACGCCGAGTTCGAAGGCGGCCAGGGAGATCTCCCGCATCAGGCCGAAGCCCGTGATCAGGACGATGGGGATGAGCTGCGTCTGCTCAAGACGCCGCATGTAGCGGACCACGTCGAGCCCGCTGACGCCGGGCATGCGCAGGTCGAGCAGGATCAGCCCCACGTTGCCGCGCAGGACCTCCTTCAACGCCTCTTCACCACTGGTGGCCCGCGCGATCTCCACTTTGAGCGAAGCCAGTGAGCTCTCCAGCGCGAACAAGGTGTCCTCATGGTCGTCGACCACGAGAATTCTCGGATCTGGCCGCATGCTGCCCCCCTCTCCCCGGTAAACCATCTTACTGAGGCGGCAGTTGGGGAACCCCTCGGACAGGGCTTCGATCACTTCCGAGGGGCCCGCGGTACACCGCACCGGCTCAGGGCCGGGCCTCCGGTCCGACCACCAGGTGCTCCAGCACGGTGATCCCGAAGTGCGACCGCGTTCTGGGCGGCTCCACGAAACGCAGGGTCTCCCACTTCTCCCGCAGCCCTTCGAGGGCGAGCTGCGCCTCGAGGCGGGCGAGGCCCGCCCCCAGGCAGTAGTGGGCGCCGTGGCCGAAGCCGAGGTGCCGGGTGGTCCTGCGCCCGTGGTCGAGGTGGTCGGGGCGGTCGAAGACCTCCGGATCACGGTTGGCGGTGCCGAGCATGATGAGGACCAGATCCCCGGCGGAGATGCGCTTGCCCGCGACCTCGATGGTGTCCGTCGCCAGCCGCGCCACCTGCTGGACCGACGTGTCGAAGCGGAGCAGCTCCTCCACGGCGGTGCCGATGTCGGCCTCGCGCAGCCGCTCCCAGGAGCCGGAGTGCAGGATCGACCGCACGGCCTTGCCGATGAAGGACGACGTCGTCTCGAAGCCCGCGTAGACGAGGAAGGACGCCGTGGCCCAGACGTCCTGGAGCTCGATCTCGCCGTTCCGCTGGGCCGTCCGCAGCAGGTGCAGCGCCGACCCCTCGGGGAGGTCGCCCTCGAGGGCCCGGTCGATGAGGCCGGTCATGTCCTCAAGGGCCGCGTGCCCTCTGGTGACCACGTCGGGCATGTAGTCCGCCACCAGCAGGGCCGCCACGTCCAGGGCCCACGGCTCCAGGTGCGGCGCCAGGGCCGCGTCCAGGCCGAGGACGCGGCAGATGACCCGGCCCGAGAGAGGGATGGCGAGGTCCTCCATGGCGTCCAGGGAGTCACGGTCCTTGGACAGCAGCTCCTCGACCACCTCCTGGATGAAGGGCTGGTGCCCGGCGACGCGGTCGGCCGAGAACAGCGGCGCGACCAGCCGCCGGGCCCTGCGGTGCGACGGGTTGTCGTTGAACATGAACCACTTGCGCACGAGCCCCGACGTACGCGCTCCGTCACCGCTGCCGCTGCCGCTGCCGCTGCCGCTGCCGCCGCCGGCCGCCGCGTGGAGCGGGGTGCTGCCCCGCTCCGGCCATGCGGAGGACAGCGACGGATGGTGCAGCAGGGAGGTCGCCTCGCGGAATCCGGTGACGAACCACAGCTCCAGGTCCTCGTCCCAGCGGACCGGCTCGTCCTCCCGCAGTCCGAGGTAGTCACGGCATGGATCGGTCGTGGTTCCGGTGCCGCCCTGGTACGGGCACCCGGTGGGGGCTGTGCTCGCTCGACTCACTTCGGCCACCTCTGATACCTCTGCTGCCTCTGCTCGGTCGGGATGCTGTGCCGGCGCCGCGGGACGGGCGGGGCTCAGCCGTACTGTTCGGGACGGTGGAAGGCGCGGCGGTACCAGGTCAGCGGACGTGCCTCCGGCCGGAGCCGGATGTCCGTCAGCTCGCCGATGAGCAGGTCGTGGTCGCCGACCGGCACGACCTGCCGGAGGGTGCACCGGTACAGCGCGTGCGCGTCGGTGATCACGGGCAGTTCGGTGCCCGGCAGCGTGGAGACCCCCTCGCCCGCGAAGCGGTCGATGTCGCGGGTGGAGAAGCGTGTGGCGAGGTGGCGCTGGTCGTCGCCCAGGACGTTGATGACGAACTGCGGGGCGCGGGTCAGCGCGCCGTGACAGCTCGACGACCTGGCCACGGCCACGGAGACGAGCGGCGGGTCCAGGGAGACGCCGGTCACGGTGCTCGCGGTGAGCCCCCGGTTCTCGCCGTCCGCGCGCGTGGTGACGACGCAGACCGGCACCGCGAGCAGTGACATCGCCTCGCGGTAGTCCTGCGCGCTGACTGCTGTACGTCGCTGTGCGGGCACCGTCACGGGTCACACACCGAGCCGCTGTTTGATCTCGGCGAAGTACGGGATGTGCTGGTAGTCGCCCGCCTCGGTGTCGAAGACCGTGTAGGCGTTGGTGAATTCGAGGAGCTGCTTCTTCACCGCGTCCACGGGTTCGGTGTGGATCCGGCTCTCGATGGTCTGGATCTCCTTGAGGAAGGCGGCGAGCACGACGGGCAGGTCGGTGGTGAGGGTGATCCGTCCGCCGGCGAGACGGATTCCCTTGTGCTCCGAGAGGTAGTTGAACAGGAGCTGTGAGGCCACCGCGTCGTAGTTGGGGCGGGGGATTCCCTCGACGGCGTAGCGGAGGAGTCGCTCCGCGAGGATGAATTCGTAGGCCGCCATGGCCTCGGCGCGTGGCAGATTCTCGTCGTGCAGGCAGGCGAGCATTCCCGATACGTCGACGCGCAGCTCCTCAAGACCCGCGAGCGGCTTCATCTTCTTCGACGAGAGGAAGTCGGGAATGGGCATGTCGCCCTGCCGGTGGTGATATTCGTGCAGTCGCACCCACCAGGACGCGGCCTGCTCCACCTTTTCGTCGGAGGCTCCCTGCATACGCGGGAAACTGCCCGGTTCCATGACCGCGTCAATCATTTTCCGGGTTATTCGATTGTGCCGCTCGACGAACTTGTCCACGAAGTAGAAGATGAGGTCTTCCGGTTTCTGGATGCCGTCGATGTGGTTTTCTGGGAAGAGTGCGACGACCACCCGTGAATGGAATCCCTTGGTCGCTCCCGCGATGTTCACCGGCATCGTGTTGCTCGCGTACCTGTCGGCCAGATACGGGTCCGTCGGCAGCGTTTCATAAGCCAGGTAGTCCAGGCTCAGTCTGGGGAAGTAGGAGGCGTCGAAGAGCGAGAAGATGTGGTTGTCCCTGCGTGTGTTGATGTGCTCCTTGACGGCTTCGAGACGGCTCCCCTCCTTGAAGGAGCGTATGTCCTCCAACAGCGCCTGAACTGCGGGAAGACCGCGCAGGGTGCGGCTGCTCTCCAGCTTCGCGGCGAGGTTCTTGAGGGTCACTTCGTCCCGGAAGAGCGCACGCTCCGGGAGGGTCTCCCGGATCTCGTGGACCTCGGCGAATACCTCGTCCATTTCGTTCGTCCCCTCGTGTGTTGTGGTGTAGCCGGGTGGAGTGCCTGTGTGAGTCTAAGGACCGACCGGCCCGATCTCAATGAATTTCGGACAGCACTTCAAGGACCGTGGAAATGTCTGCGGACCGTCCTGGGAGCCTTGCCGATCGGGGGCGGCGCTGTTAGCTTCTAGCCCGAGATCGGCTGCGCGTGACGGCCGAATCCCTGGTCTAGCTGGAGGTTCACATGAGCGAGCAGGATCTGTTTTCCGTGGTGCTCAATGACGAGGAACAGTATTCGGTCTGGCCGCAGGGCAAGGATATACCGGACGGCTGGCGTGCGGAGGGTAAGTCCGGCACGAAGGAGGAATGCCTCAGTCATATCGCGGAGGTGTGGTCCGATATGCGGCCGTTGAGCCTGCGCCGCGCGATGGAGACGCAGGGATAGCGACATGGAAGGCACCGCGAAAGACACGAAAGACACGAAGGGCAAGAAGGGCAAGAAGGACCGGCTGATCGCCTACCGGCGTGCCGGGAACGAGTCGGCCACCCGGCTGTTCTTCCTGCCCTACGCAGGCAAGGGCGCGTCGGGCTACCGCGAGATCGCGGACAGCTTCGGCCCCGAGGTCGAGCCCGTACTGCTGCAGACCCCGGGCCGCGAGAACCGGCTCGCCGAGCCGGCCGTGGACGACATCGACGCGCTGGTGACCCAGCTCGCCACCGCGCTCCGCGGCCACCTCGACGTGCCGTTCGCCCTCTTCGGACACAGCATGGGTTCGCTGATCGCCTTCGAGCTCGCGGCCCACCTGGAGCGGACCGAGCCGGGGATTCCCGGGCCGGTCGCCCTCTTCGTCTCGGCGGAGAGTGCCCCGCATCTTCTCGTCCCTCCAGAGGTCACCGACGAACAGCTCACCGACGAGCAGTTCCTCGCGGATCCGACGCGCGTGCGGGAGAACAGCCCGCTCAGGACCGACCCGCTCTTCCTCGAACTGATGCTGCCGAGCTACCGGGCGGACTGCCGGCTCGTCGAGCGCTACGCCGCCAGGGAGAGCCACACCTCGGTGAGCTGCCCGATCTCCGCGTTCACCGGCGAGTACGACGAGGTCGTCCCGCCGGAGTCCGTGGCCGGCTGGAAGCAGCACACCACCGACCGGTTCCGCCTTCGGATGCTGCCGAGCGGCGAGGAGGCGTTCTTCGAGCCGGAGTCCTTCCCGCTGATCACCGCGGGCGTCGAGAGCGACCTGCGGGCCGCCCGGCAGTCCTGAGACGGCCGCCCCGGCCGGTGGGAGAGGCGAGCGGCCCCTCCCACCGGCCCCGGCGCCGCCGGCGCTAGCCGAGGAGATCCCCGACCTTCCGGTCCTCGCTCCCGGTCAACCGGTCGAGGGCCTTCGCCAGTTCGGCCGCCAGCTCCCGCACCACCGGCTCATCGGCCCGCGCCTCGTCATAGATCATGGCGAGCCGCAGCGGCTTGACGTCCACCGATGCGATGAGCGCGGCACCCGTCCTGGAGAACCCGGCCGTCCCGACCACCCGCAGCCCGCCCGCCGGCACGTCCTGGAACTTGTGCGGGTAGTTGTGGATGATCAGCAGGGTGTCCCAGAGGGCACCAGGGCCCCCGGCCCGCTCCTGCAGGACCCCGAGGTCGGCCGTGGACAGCTCCTTGCTGCGGGCGCCCCGCCGCTGAAGCTCCGTCAGCCAGTCGGCCACCGTCTGCCCGGGGTCGAGCCGGAGCCCGGACGGCAGCGTGCTGATCATCAGGCCCAGCATCCGCTCCACCCCGTGGACCTCGGCCTCGCGGGCGGAGAAGACCTGGCCGTACCGGACGTCGCGGGTGCCCGTACGCCGTGCGAGCACCGTCGCCCAGGCCGCCTCCATCAGTGTGCCGAGCGTCAGGCCGCGCTCCCGCGCGAACGCCTCCGCCCGCTGCGGGAGCGGGAAGCGCAGCTCCCGGTACGGCTTCGGCGACGGCCCCACCTCCGGTGAGAACACCGTCCTCGGGGACAGCCCACTGAGCTGCTCCTCCCACAGGCGCTCCGCCGACGCCCGCTGCCGGGCGGCGAGCCAGTCGACGTAGCTGCTGAAGCACTCGCGGGGCTCGGCCTGCGGCTCGGGGCGGTCGTCGCGTACCGCCGCGTGCAGGTCGAGCAGCTCGTCGTAGAGCTGGGCGAAGCTCCAGCCGTCGAGCAGCACGTTGTGCCGGGTCCACACCAGGGCCGAGCGGCGCTCGCCCAGCTTCAGTACCGTCATGCGGCTGAGCTGGTCAGCCTCGGGCGGGAAGCCCGTGCGCCACTCCTCTTCGAGCAGCTCGCGGCGCCCGCGCTCCTGCTCCTCGTCGGAGTACGCGCTCCAGTCCTCGTGGCGGAAGGACGGCTCGGCCGCGGGATGCACCGTCTGCTCGCACCGCTCAGCCAGTTCGTGCGGCGTCACCGAGGTGCGCAGCACCGGGTTGCGTTCGACCAGGCGGCGGAAGGCGGTGCGCATCGCCGCCGGGTCGAGGTCGCCCTCGATCAGCAGCTCGGCGGGCACGATGTACGCGCCCCGGCCGGGGGCCAGCGCGGCCTCGCGCAGCATCTCGCGCTGCAACGGAGTCAGCGGGAAGCGGCTGCGGCTGCCCGCGGGCACGGGCGCCGGGCCGCTCCCGCCGTCCTTCCGGGCGGCGGCCGTGGCCGCGAGCGCGGCGAGCGTCGGATGCCGGAACAGTTCGGGAACCGTCACCTCGATGCCCGCCCTGCGCGCCCGCGCCACCATCTGGATGCCCAGGATGGAGTCGCCGCCCAGCTCGAAGAAGCTGTCCTCGCGGTGGATGCGGTCGACGCCGAGCACCTCCGCCCAGGTGGCCGCGAGCATCAGCTCACGCGCCCCGAGCGGCGGCGTCGCGCCGGCGGCCGCCACCGCGCCGGGTCCCGGCCGCTCCGGTGCGGGCAGGGCGCCCCGGTCCAGCTTGCCGCTGGACAGCTTCGGCAGCCCGCCGGGCAGCTCCACGTACGCGGCGGGCACCGCGAACTCGGGCAGCCGTGCCGCGAGATGGTCCCGCAGCTCCCGCTCACCGCCCGCCGGGCCGCCGCTGTAGTAGGCGACGAGCCGCGGCCCGCCGTTGCCCTGCGCCGTCACGACCGCCGCCTCGCGGACCGCCGGGTGGGCCAGCAGGGCGGTCTCCGCCTCGCCCGGCTCCACCCGGACGCCACGGATCTTGACCTGCCGGTCGACGCGGTCCACGTACTCCAGGGCGCCGTCGGGCCGCCAGCGCGCCCGGTCGCCGGTGCGGTAGAGCCGCCCGCCCGCCGCGCCGAACGGGTCGGGGACGAACCGCTCGGCGGTCGTGCCGGGCCGCCCGCGGTAGCCGCGGGCCAGTTGGACGCCGCCGAGGTACAGCTCGCCGGGGACGCCGATCGGCTGGGGGCGCATCCGCTCGTCCAGGACGTAGCAGGTGGTGTTGGCCACGGGCCCGCCGATGGCCACGGACGCCGGTCGCCGGGGCACCGGCCAGCACGTGACGTCCACGGCCGCCTCGGTCGGCCCGTAGGCGTTGAACAGCCGTGCGTTCGGGAGCACCTGTCGCGCCCGCTCGGCCAGCGCAGGGTCGAGCGTCTCGCCGCCGCTGAACAGCACCCGCAGCCCGGTGCACCGCGCCGTCTCCGGCTCCTCGACGAAGTGCCGGAGCAGCGAGGGGACGAAGTGCGCCACGGTGACGCCGTGTTCGGCGATCAGCCGCGTCAGCTCGCCGAAGTCGCGGTGCCCCGCCGCGCTGGGCAGCACCACGGTCGCACCCATGTGCAGCGGACCGAACAGCTCCCACACCGCGTAGTCGAAGGTGGGCACCGCGTTCTGGAGGACCACGTCCGAGGCGCCGAGGCCGCAGTCCCGCCGCATCCAGCGGAGCCGGTTGACGACGGCACGGTGGGAGACCATGACGCCCTTGGGCGTACCGGTGGAGCCCGAGGTGTAGAGGACGTAGGCGAGGTTGGAGGGGCAGGGGCGGCTCCCGCGCGGTGCGGCCCGGTGGCCGTCGACGCGCCGGGCGCCCGCGGTGTCCACCAGGAGCGCCGCGCCCGCGTCGGACGTCATGAACTCCCTGCGCCGGCGCGGCCAGTCGGGGCCGAGCGGCAGATAGGCGCCGCCCGCCTTCAGTACGGCGAGCAGGGTGACCAGGAGCTGTGCCGAGCGTTCGAGGCAGACCGCGACCACGGTCTCGGGGCCTGTGCCGAGGCCGCGCAGCTCGGCGGCCAGCGCCTCGGCCTCGGCGTCGATATCGGCGTAGCTGATCCTGCGGTCGGCGCTGATCACGGCGGTGCGGTCGGGCGTCGCCCTGGCCTGCTCCTCGAACAGCTCGTGGACGCAGAGGTCGGGCCCGAGGTCCGCCGCGGTGTCGTTCCAGCCGTGCAGCACCTGCCGCAGCTCGGCCGCGGGGACGGTGTCGAGGGCGGAGAGGGGGCGGTCGGGAGCGGCCGCCACCGCTTGGAGCAGCGTGCCGAACCGGTCCGCGAAGCGGCGTACCGTCGCCTCGTCGAAGAGGGCCGTGGCGTACTCGACGTCCACGAGCAGCTCGTCGGGCGCCTCCCACACGTACAGACTGAAGTCGTACGTGGCGTGCCGGCGCGGCACCGGGAAGTGGACGCCCGTGACCTCGCCCAGGTCGGCGCGGATGGCGGGCGGTGTCGGCTGGGAGACCAGCGTGGTGGAGAACAGCGGGGGCCGTGAGCCGTCCCGCCGGATGTCCAGTGCGCCGAGCATCCGGCCGAACGGCACGTCGCTGTGCGCCATCGCGCCGAACCCGGCCTTCCGGGTGCGGTCGAGCAGCTTCCGGAAGGTGGGGTCGCCGCCGAGGTCGCCGCGGAAGGGCACCATGTTGACCAGCGCGCCCACCATCCGTTCGAGGCCGGGCCGCGACCGCGAGGTCACCGGCGAACCGACCACCACGTCCTCGCTCCCCGCCCAGCGGCCGAGCAGCACCTGGAACGCGGCCATCAGCACCGTGAAGCGCGTCGCCCGCTGCTCGCGCGCGAGGGCGTCGAGACCGTCCCGCACACCGCCGGGCACGGAGAAGCGGAACCTGCGCCCCGAGGTGTCGCGCACCTCGGTCCGCGGCCGGTCGAGCGGCAGCTCCAGATCGGCGGCGCCAGCCAACTGGCGGGTCCAGTAAGTGAGTTGCGCGTCCAGGTCGAGGCTCTGCTGCTGGAGGGTGTACCGCGCGTACGAAGGGGCCGCGCCGGGCGGCTCGCGGTCCGCGTAGAGATCGGCCAGCTCCGCGCAGAGCACCTCCATCGTCGGCCCGTCGGCGACGATGTGGTGGGAGTACAGCAGGAAGACGTGGTCGGTCAGGGAGAGCCGCACGAGGTGCGGGCGCAGCAGCGGACCGACGGCCAGGTCGAAGGGCTCGGCGAGACGGTCGAGGGCGTAGGCGCGCACCTCGTCCTCGTCCCCGGCGTCATACCGCGCCAACGCGAGCGCGGGCGCCGCCTCCGCGGGCCGGATCACCTGGGACGGGCGGCCGTCGGGACCGGCGGGGAAGCAGGTGCGCAGCGCCTCGTGCCGCACCACGAGCCGGTCGACGGCCGACTGGAGCCGCGCGGCGTCCAGCGGGCCGCTCAGGCGCAGCGAGAGCAGCTCGGTGTAGGCGAGGTTGCCCGGGGTGACCTGCTCGGCGACCCACTGGGCCTCCTGCTCGGGGGAGAGCGGCAGTTCCTCCGGCACGGCCTCCGCCCGCACCGCGCGAGCGGTGGGCGCGGGCAGCTTCGCCACGGCCTCCACCAGGGCGTCGCTGAACTCATCCAGCTCGGGGTGGAAGAAGAGCAGCGTGAGCGGCAGCTCCTCGCCGAACCTCCCCCGCAGGTCGGCCATCAGGCGTGCGCCGCCGATCGAGTCGCCGCCCAGCTCGAAGAAGTCGGCGTCGTCGGCGAGCCCGGTCGTGCCCAGCTCCTTCTCCCAGGCGCTGACGGCGGCGGCCCTGACGTCCGCCTCCGCGGCGCCCCCGGGTGCGGACCCGGACGGTGTGGACTGCGTGTCCATGGAGTCCTTCCTCATCGACGGTCCTGCGGGGGGCCCTCGGAGCCTAGGTGGGCCTCCAGTTGGTCCACGTCTACGTGGTAGCGGGTGGAAGAGGTGCCGGGGAGGTCACCGATGCGGGTGTCCGGGTCGGCCACGGCCGCGGCGAGCATGGTGGCGAACGTCTCGATGCCCTCGACGACCGTGTCGTGGTCGAACAGGTCCGTGGCGTACTCGAACCGCCCGAAGGCGCCGAGCCTGCTGTCCCACAGCGTCAGCGTGCTGTCGTACAGGGAGGTCCGCGGGTCGGTGTCGATGGGGTTGAGCCGGAGCCCGGACATCTCGAACGGGTCGTTCCAGGGCAGGAAGAGATAGCGGAGCCGGAACAGCGGGGTCCAGGAGATGTCGCGGTGCGGGGCGATCCGGTCGATCAGCGACTGGTAGGGCGCCTCCGCGTGGGACAGCGCGCCCGACACCGTCCGGCGTACGTCGGCGAGGGCGTCGCGGAAGGTCTGCTCAGGGCGCAGCCGGGTGCGCAGCAGCATCGGCCGGAGCAGCAGCCCGAGCAGGTTGTCGGGCGTGCGGTCGCGGTTGGCGGTCGGGGAGCCGAGCACCAGGTCGCTCTCGCCCGTCGTCCGGCCCAGCGAGGCGGCGAGCGCGGTGTAGGCCGTCATGAACGGCGTGACGCGCGCGGCCCTGCTGAGCGCGTTGAGCCGGGCGGTGGTCTCGTCGGGGAACAGCATCCAGGCGCGGTGGCCCTCGAAGGTCGGCACCGCCGGGCGTTCACCGCCCAGGGACTCCTTCAGGGGGAAGGTCGCCGGGTCGGGGGCGCCCGCGAGCTGCTTGTCCCAGTACGCCAGTTGGTCGTCAAGGAGCCCGTCGCGCAGCCGGGCGCGCTCCCGCTCGGCGAAGACGCGGTAGGGGACGGGAGGCGGCAGATCGGGGGTGCGGCCTCGCAGCAGCGCCCCGTAGACGGTGAACAGCTCCTTGAGGAAGACGGTGAACGACACCCAGTCGGTGACCATGTGGTTCTTGACCGCCGCGAGCTGGAACTCCTCGGCGCCCAGCGTGATCAGCGCGAGCCGCACCGGGGGCAGGCCGTCGGGGAAGGGCCGCCGGGCCAGTTCGGTGCGCACGGCACGCGCGGCGCGCACCCGTTCGGCCGGGGGCACATCGGTGACGTCGTGCCGCTCCAGGCCCACGGGGAACTCGCCGGGCGCCCCGATCCGCTGGAAGGGTTCACCGCCCGCCGTCTCGCCGAAGGCCGTGCGCAGCACCTCGTGCCTGCCCACCACCGTGCGCAGCGCCTCTTCGAGCAGCTCGGGCCTGAGCGGACCGCGGATGCGCAGCCCGGTGGTCACGTAGTTGGCGGGCCCCGGCGGCAGGGCCTTCTGCATCCGGTGCATCCGCTCCTGGTCGATGCCGAGCGGGGCGGTGGTGACCGGGGAGGTGACGGAAGGGGCGACGAGGGAGCCGGCGCCGGGTCCTGCCGCGTAGGTCTCCTGCACGCCCGCGAGCAGGTCGATGCTCCGCTGCGCCTGCTCCAGCGGCACGCCGAAGTCCACCAGGCAGGCCGCCTCGTCGACGCCGATCTCCGCGAGGCGGTCGAGCAGCGGGCGCACGGTCCGCGGTGAGCCGATCAGCGCGGTCTGGTGGGCGTAGCGCTCGTAGGCGAAGTCGAGCTGCGCCTCGATGTCGGCGCCGCCCGCGTCCGCGCCGGAACCGCCGATCATGTCGCTCTGCTGTCCCAGATAGCCGCGCAGATACTCGCGCAGCGGCTCACGGCAGCGCTCGCGCGCGGCGGCCGCGTCCTCCTCCAGATAGGTGTGGAGCATGACGCTGACCACACCGGCGTCGGGATCGTGGCCGTGGGCGGCGCGCTCCTTCCTGTACAGCGCGATGTTGGCGGCCAACTGGTCGGTCTCGGTGCCGATGAGCCCGGTCAGGATGTTCGCGCCGAGCCTGCCCGCCTGCACATAGGTGTCGGCGTTGCCCGACGCGGTGATCCAGAAGGGGAGTTCACGGGTCACCGGGCGGGGATGGAGGGTGGGTGTGATCTCCGTGCCCTCGGGGCCGGGGAACGACACCTCCTCGCCGCGCCACAGCTTCTGCACCACCGGGATGGTGTCCCAGGTGTACTGGCGGCGGTCCGCGTACTTCTCCGGGGCGATGACGAAGTCGGTGCCGTGCCAGCCGGTGGCGAAGGAGATGCCGGCCCGGCCGCCGGAGAGGTTGTCGATGACCGACCAGTCCTCGACCACACGCACCGGGTGGTGCAGCGGCAGCACCAGGCTCCCGGCCCGGATCTGGACGTTCTCCGTGGCGGACGCCAGCGCGGCGCCCAGGACGGAGGGGTTGGGGTAGATGCCGCCGAAGTCGTGGAAGTGCCGCTCGGGCGTCCACACCGCGGCGAAGCCGAGCCGGTCGGCCTGGCGGGCCGTCTCCATCAGGAAGCGGTACGGCTGCTCCTTGTCCCCCGCGGTGTTGGCGAAGTAGAAGAGGCCGAACCGCAGCGGGCGCCTGGCCGGCCCGACGGCGGCGGCACGGGTGCGCAGCCGCTCGGTGAGCGCGGCCCGCTGCTCGGGGGAGAGGGCGGCGAGCCGGTCCCGCAGCGCGCTCTTGGCGTCCTCGTGTCCGGGCGGGGTCATGCCTTCGCTCCTTCCGCACCGACGGTGCCGAGCAGCCCGAGGAGTTCGTCCTCCGGGAGCCCTTCCAGTTGGGCCAACAGTTCGTCTAGCTCGTCGGGCTCGGGGAGGCCGGCGTTCGCGGTGCCCTGGCTGCCGCCGTCGATGAGCGCGGCCAGTTCGGAGACCTGTGGCGCCTCGAAGAGATAGCGCACGGGGAAGTCGCTGTTGAGCTGCTTGCGCAGCCGGTGCACGAGCTCCGCCGCGAGCAGCGAGGTGCCGCCGAGGCCGAAGAAGTCGTCGTCGAGGGCGATCTCGTCGACGCCGAAGGCCTCGACGAAGGCGGCCCGCACGATCTCCTCGGTACGGCTGCCGGGCCCGGCGGGCGCGGACGTCTCCAGCGGAGCCGGGACGGCCTCGGTGGCGTCTGTGGTGCCGGGGGCCACGGCCGTCGCCTGTCCACGGGCCGGGGCGTCCAGCCAGTAGCGGTCCCTGGCGAAGGGATAGCCGGGCAGTTCGGCGTGGCTCCGCCGCTCCCCGTCGTAGTACGCGGCCCAGTCGATCTCGGCACCGGCCTCCCACGCCTGGCCGAGCGCGCCGAGCAGTTGGGCGTCCGGCGTCGCGGTGCCGGTCAGCGGGAGCGAGGCGATGGGCGCGTGCCGCAGGGCGCGCAGATGCCTGCGGGCCAGCTCCGACATGCCCTTGCCCGCGCCGACCTCCACGAAGAGCGTGTCCTGCCGGGCGGCCATGAGGTCCAGTCCGGCGCCGAAGCGGACCGTCCCGCGCGCCTGCGCCGACCAGTACCCCGGGTCGCACGCCTGCTCGGCGGTGATCGGCTGCCCCGTCAGACAGGAGACGAACGGCACCGCGGGCTCGCGCAGGCGCACGGCGCGCACCTCACGCTCGAACGCGGCCAGCATCGGGTCAAGCATCGCCGAGTGGAAGGCGTGCGAGGTGTGCAGCAGCCCGCACTGCACGCCCCGGGCGGCGAGGCCGCCGCGCAGTTCCTCGATGGCCTCCCGCGTCCCCGAAAGGACGCACTGGCGCGGCCCGTTGACCGCGGCGAGGTCGACGTGCGCGGCCCGTGCCTGTGCCGCCGCCTCGTCCTCGGGCAGCGCCACGGCGAGCATGCTCCCCCGGGGCAGCGCGGCCATCAGCCGGCCGCGGGCGGCCACCAGACGCAGCGCCTCGGGCAGGCCGAAGACACCGGCCAGGCAGGCGGCGACGTACTCGCCGATGCTGTGCCCCGCCATCGCCCGCGGGGTGAGGCCCCACTCCTGCCACTGCCGGGCCAGCGCGTAGGAGAACGCGAACAGCGCGGGCTGGGCCTTGTCGGTGCTGTTCAGGGCGTCCGCGTCGGCGGCCGGGTCGAGCAGCAGGTCCCGCAGCTCCACGCCCTCGCCGCGCAGCAGCTCCACGCAGGTGTCGAGCTCCCGGCGGAAGCGCGGGGCCACCTGGTGCAGTCCCGCGGCCATGCCCGGCCGCTGGGCGCCCTGCCCGGGGAAGAGGAACACCGGCGACGGCGGCTCACCGGCGATCCTGATGCGCCGGGTGTCCACGTCCCGCAGGCGCGCCCCGGCCTCATCGGCGTCGGCGGCGACCACGGCGAGCCGGTGCGGGAGGAGCCGCCGTCCGGTGGCCAGGGTGTGGGCCGCGTCCGCCAGTTGGGCGGGGGCCGTCTCCGGCTCGTCGAGCGCGTCGGCGACGCGCAGCCGCCAGCGTTCGAGGGCGTCCTCGTCGGCCGCGGACAGGACGAGCAGTTCGCGCCCGCGCGGCGTCGGGGTGCCGGTGGCGGGGGCGGGGGCCTGTTCCAGGACGACGTGGGCGTTGGTGCCGCCGACGCCGAAGGAGCTGACCCCGGCCCGCCGGGGCGTGTCCCCGGCCGGCCACACGGTGCTCTCGGTCGGCACGTAGAAGGGGGAGTCCTCCAGTTCCAGGAGCGGGTTGGGCTTCTCGAAGTACGGGCTCGGCGGGATGACGCCGTCCCGTACGGCCAGCGCCGCGCGGATCAGCCCGGCCACACCGGCTGCCGCGTCCAGGTGGCCGATGGTGGCCTTCGCCGAGCCGAGCGCGATCCGCCGGCCCGACCGGGCCCCGTCGTCGGCGGCCCCGCCCGCGGTCACGCCGTAGGCGCTGCGCAGCGCCTCGATCTCGATGGGGTCGCCGATCCGGGTGCCGGTGCCGTGTGTCTCGACGTACCCGACGGTGTGGGGCGCCACGTCACCCAGCGCCATCGCGTCGCGGACCGCGGTGGCCTGGCCCTCGACGCTGGGCGCGGTGAAGCCGACCTTGGCCGCGCCGTCGTTGTTGATGGCCGAGCCGCGGATCACCGCGTACACCCGGCGGCCATCCGCCACGGCGTCGTCGTAGCGCTGGAGCAGCACCGCGCCCGCACCGCTGCCGCCGACGGTGCCCTCGGAGCGGTGGTCGAAGGGGCGGCAGTGCCCGTCGGGGGAGCCGATGCCGCCTTCCTTGTACAGATAGCCGACGCGGTGGGGCAGTTCGATGGTGGAGCCGCCCGCGAGCGCGATGTCGCTCTCGTGCGAGAGCAGGCTCTGCACGGCCAGGTGGACGGCGACCAGCGACGCGGAGCAGGCGGTCTGCACGCTGACCGCGGGCCCGCGCAGACCGAGGCGGTAACTGGCGGCGGTGGCGAGGAAGTCCTTGTCGTTGAGGATGCGCCCTTCGAGCATGTTGAGCGAACCGCCGAGGGCGGGCACCGCGTTCAGCCACAGGTACCGGGTCATGCCGGCCGCGCCGAACACGGCGGCGCGCTCGCGGTAGCGGTCCGGGTCGCAGCCCGCGTCCTCCAGCGCCTCCCAGGCGCACTCCAGGAAGACGCGGACCTGCGGGTCCAGCAGGCGGGCCTCGCGCGGCGTGTAGCCGAACGCCTTGGCGTCGAACCGGTCGTGGCCCTCCAGGGGCATGCCCGACCGTACGTAGTCCGGGTCGTCGACGAGCGCGGGGTCCTCGCCCGCGGCGATCAGCTCGTCACGGCCGTACTCCACGAGCGCCTCGGTGCCCGCCACGGCCCGGCGCCAGAACGCGGGGACGCTGTCACTGCCGGGGAAGCGCCCGGCCATGCCCACGATCGCGATCAGGTCCTCGGTGTCCGTTGCGTCCGTTGCGTCCGTCTGATCCGTCATCTCTCCCATGTCTCCCCCGTCAGTCATCTGTCCCCGCCCTTCCTGCGCCGGTGGAACCGGCTCCGCGCGCTGCGCCGCTGGTCCTGGTCCTGGTCCCGGTCCCGCTCGTCGGCCGGAGCCGGGCGGTCCTCCCGCGCCTCTCCCGCCTCGCCCAGGTGAGCGGCGAGCGCGGCGATCGTCGGGTACGCGAAAAGATCCACCAGGCGCGGCGGCTTGATCCCGGCGCCAAGACCGGCGAGGCGCGCGTGCACCCGGATGAGCAGCAGGGAGTTGCCTCCCGCGTCGAAGAAGTTCTTGTGGATGCCGATCCGCTCGACCCCGAGCACCGCACACCACACCTCGGCCAGGCGCTGCTCCAGCTCGTTGCGGGGCGGCACCTCGGCGACGGCCGCCCGCGCGGTCTCCCGCCCCGCCGGCGCGGCGGCCAGCGCCCTGCGGTCCACCTTGCCGTTCGGTGTGAGCGGGAAGGCGGTCAGGGTGGTGAGGTGCTCGGGGACCATGTAGCCGGGCAGGCAGCGCGCCAGGTGCTCGCGGAGCCGGTCCAGGTCGGGCGGGTCGCCGACCGGCGTGGCGGCGGGCAGGCCGGTGTCCGCGAGGCCGGGCCTGCGGCCGTAGACGATCCCCACCTCCAGCTCGTCGAGGATGGTCCGGGTCGCGGTCTCGAAGCCGTTCTTCTCCAGCACGGCCAGGACCTCGGCGCGCCGGTCGTCGCCCTCGATCTCCACGGCGACCTGCCGCACCCGGAGCCAGTCGGCGTCGTCGAGCCCGGCGAGCACGTCGAGTTCGGCGCGCTCCACGTCGACCTTCAGCAGGTCCACATCGGCGAGTCGCTGTTCGGCGATCACCTCGTGCAGGGTGGTGAGCCGGCAGGTGAACCGCTCGTTGCGGTACTGGTCGGCGAGGAAGTCCTCGACGTCCGCGGCGTCGGCCGTGGGCATGAGCACCGCCGCCCGCCTGCGGTCGGCCTCCGGGTCGGCGTAGCGGCCGGAGAGTCCGGTCAGCGCCGGGTAGTAGGTGAACTCCGCGGTGCCGGGGGTGTCGGAGAGGCCCGCGTTGACCAGGACGGCGTCGATGCCGTTGGCCCGCACGGTGCGCCTCAGCCGGTCGAAGGTCGGCGGGATCGGCTCGACGGAGACGATCCGCGCGGGGCGGCAGCCGCGGTGCACCCACAGCGTGGTGCCGCCGACGTTGGCGCCCGCGTCGAGCACGGTCATGCCGTCCCACAGCCGCAGGAAGCCGTCGCCCAGGTAGTCGCCGTCCTCGAAGATCTCCTTGTGGATCTCGGCGGCGGCCCGGTGGTCCCCGGTGGCGACCACGCCGCCGAGCGGCAGTGGGATCAGCTCGGGGTCGTCGCCGTCCCCGGCGGTGAGCGCGGCGCCCCGGGGCCGTAGCCACCCGGCGAGCGCCGCGCGGTCACCCTCGCCGACCACGCCGACGACGGCGCGGTCCACGCCGGGGAAGGCCTCGATGTGCGCCTCGATCTCCCCGAGTTCGATGCGCCGGCCGCGCAGCTTGACCTGGTCGTCGAGGCGTCCGCGGTACTCCAGGGTCCCGTCGGGGCGCAGCACGGCGAGGTCGCCCGTGCGGTACAGGCGGCCGCCGGGCGGCCCGAACGGGTCGGGCACGAACCGCTCCGCGGTCAGCTCAGGGCGCCTCCAGTAGCCGCGCACCACGCTGTCGCCGCCGATCAGGAGTTCACCCGGGGTGCCGACGGGCACCGGCTCACCCCGTGGGTCCACCAGGTGGAAGCGGGTGTTGGCCACGGGCCGCCCGATCGGTGGCGGCCCGTCCCCGGTCACCGGGTGGGTGCTCGACCAGATGGTGGTCTCGGTGGGCCCGTACATGTTGAGCAAGCGGCCCATCAGCACCTCGGTGAGCCGCCCCGCGAGCGCGGCGGGGAAGGCCTCCCCGCCGATCACGAGCTGCTCCAGCTTCCCGAGGGTCGCGAGGCCCGCGTCCGTCTCGGCCAGTGCGAGCGCGAGGGACGGCGTGCACTGAAGGTGTGTGACGCCGTGCCGGGTGAGCTGGGCCAGTACCGACTGGTCCTCCTCCGGGCCGGGCGCTGCGACCGCGGTGGCCCACTGGGCGCGCAGCCGGTCGAGCTGGGGCAGGGAGGCGAGGACCTGCTCGGGGTCGATGCCGAAGTCGATCAGGCAGGCGATCTCGTCGACCCCGGAGCCCGCGATCCGCTCGACCATCGGCCCGCAGGACGCGGGGGAGCCGATGAGGCCCGCCTCGTCGGCGAAGCGGTCGTAGTAACGCTCCAGGAGCACATCAAGCTCCTCCTGCGCGAGCGCCTCGATGTCCGCCGCGTCCTCACCGCTGAGCAGCCGCTTCACCAGCCCCAGCGAGCTGCGCAGATAACCGACGAAGGGCTTCCTGGCCCGCTCGCGCACCGCTCGGGCGTCCTCGCCGACGGCCGTGTGCACCATCAGCGCGACCCGTCCCCTGCCGGGATGGCCCGCCGCGTCCCAGGCCGCGCGGTAGCGGGCCACCTTCTCGGCCAGCTCCTCCAGGCTCTGGCCGAGAAGGTGGGTGAGGAGGCCGACGCCCGCGCGGCCCGCCGCCTCGAAGGTGGCCACGTCGCCGGAGGAGGTGAGCCAGACGGGCAGTTCACCGCGGGCCGGGCGCGGATGGGACGCCACCTGGATGGTGGCCCCCGCCCCGTTGACCCGCTCGACCTTCTCGCCGCGCCACAGGGCGCGCACGGTGTCCATGCCCTCCATGAGGTGCCGCTTGCGGTCGGCGTGCCGGTCGGGGGCGAGCACGAAGTCGTCGGCCAGCCAGCCGGAGGCGAAGGACACCTCCGCGCGGCCGCCGGAGACACCGTCCACCACCGCCCACTCCTCGGCCACCCGCAGCGGGTCCTGGAGCGGCAGCACCACGCTGCCCGCGCGCACCGCGATCCGCGAGGTCACCGCGGCGACGGCGGCGCCGGTCACGGACGGGTTGGGGTACAGCCCGCCGAAGGGGTTGAAGTGCCGCTCGGGCGTCCACACCCCGGCGAAGCCGTGCTCGTCGGCGAACTTGGCGCCCTCAAGGAGCAGCCGGTAGGGCTCGGGGCCCTGCTCGCCCTCCGCGCTGGCGAAGTAGAACAGGCTGAAGTCCACCGCGGGACGCGGCGCCGCCCGCTCCTCGCCCTGGATGACGACGGTGACGCCGCGCGCCAGCGTCCAGAGCAGTTCGAGCCCGGCTATGTCGAAGGAGACGCTGGTGGTCGCCAGCCACACCGAGCCCTCGGCCGCGGTGATGTGCTCGTCCATCGCGTACAGGAAGTTGGTCAGGGCGCGGTGCGGCACCGTGACGCCCTTGGGGGTGCCGGTGGAGCCCGAGGTGTAGATGACGTACGCGGGGTTCTCCGGCAGCACGGCGGAGGTCACGGGCCCCTGCCCGGCGTCGTCCCCGTCCTGCGCGTCCACACCGGTCAGCACGATGGCGGCCCCGGAGTCGGAGAGCATCTGCTGTCTGCGCCGCTCGGGGTAGTCGGGGTCCACCGGCACGTATCCGGCGCCCGTTTTCAGCACCGCGAGCAGCGCGACCGGCAGGTCCCCGGTGCGCCGCATCGCGACGGCGACCAGGTTCTCGGGGCCCGCTCCCCTGGCGGCCAGCGACCTGGCGAGCCGGTCGGCGCGGGCGTCGAGTTCGGCGTAGCTGAGCCGGACGTCGCCGTGCACCACGGCGGTGGCGTCCGGGGTGCGCCGGGCCTGCTCGGCGATCCGCTCGTGCACCAGCTCGGCGCGGGGCACCTCCCGCGCGGTGTCGTTCAGGCACCGGACGGCATCGGCGTCGGCGGCGGTGGCCAGCGGGAGCCGGTCGACGGGCGTGCCCGGCCGGTCGACGGCACCGGCCAGCAGGGTGGTGAACTGCTCGGCGTACCGCTCGACGGTGGCGGCGTCGAACAGGTCGGTGTTGTACTCGATGACCCCGGTCGCGCCGGTGGCGTGCCGCTCCACCGTGAGGATCAGGTCGAGCGGGACCGTGCCGAGGTCGAGCGGCACCTGCTCGACGTCGAGACCGGGCAGCCGCAGGGTGCGGCCCTCGCTCTCGTACCAGGCGAACATGAGCTGGACGATGGGGGAGTGGCTGAGCTGCCGGGACGGCTGGAGGTCGTCGACCAGCTTCTCGAAGGGCACTTCGGCGTACGGGTAGCAGGCGAGGGCGTCCGCGCCCACCCGGTCGACGAGCTCGCCGAACGACCACGCGCCGTCCACCCGGCTGCGGATGGGAAGGGTGTTGGTGAAGGAGCCCACCACCCGCTCCAGCTCGGGGTCGGGCCGGTCGGTGACCGGGGTGCCCACGATCAGGTCGTCGCGCCCGGTGGCGCGGTGCACGAACGCGAGGAACCCGGCGAGCATGGTCATGAACGGGGTGGCCCCGCGCTCCGCGCCGAACCGTACGACGGCCGAGGCAAGTTCCTCGCCGAGCTCGAAGCGGTGGGTGGCGCCCGTGTAGCTCTGCACGGCCGGGCGGGTGTGGTCGGCGGGCAGTTCGAGGAGCTCGGGGACGCCCGCGAGGTGTTCGCGCCAGAAGCCGAGCCCCTCGTCAAGGGCCTCGCCCGTGAGCTGCTCGCGCTGCCATGTCGAGTAGTCGGCGTAGTGCAGGGCGGGCTCATCGGGGATCCTGCCGCCGCCGTAGAGCGTGCTCACCTCCTCGGCGATCAGCTCCATCGACGCCCCGTCGGCGACGATGTGGTGCACGGCGATGAGCAGCGCGTGGTCGTCGGCGCCGAGCCGGACGAGCACCGCGCGCAGCAGCGGCGCACGGCCCAGGTCGAAGGGGCGGGCGGCCACCTCGCGCAGCAGCGAGGGCAGCTCGTCCTCGGTGGACTCCAGGTGTTCCAGGACGACTTCGGCGGTGTCCTCCACCACCTGGAAGGCGCTGCCCGACACCTCGGCGAAGCGGGTGCGGAGCGCCTCGTGGCGGGCCACCACGGCGGCGACGGCCGAGGTCAGCGCGGCCTCGTCCAGCGGGCCGCGCAGCCGTACCGCCACGTGCACCAGGGGGGACGCCGCGTCGGGCGCCATCCGCGCCAGGAACCAGAAGCGTTCCTGGGAGAAGGACATTCGGGCACTGCGTGTCTCCGACATGCGTCAGTTCTCCTCTGCTCTGTCTTCGTCGAGCAGCTCGGCCAGGGTGCGGCGCGCCGCGGGGCGCAGCGGCGCGGCGCCGGAAAGTGCTCCTCTGGGCGGCCCCGCGAGGGAGGCTCCGGCGACGGAGACGGCTCCGGCGGCGGCGACCAGGGCGGCGTCCACGGCGGCCGCGAGGTCGCCGAGCGTGCCCTGTTGCAGGACCAGCGGGAGCAGGGTGGGTACGGGCAGCGCACGGGCCTTGGCGAGCCTGCGGGCGAGCCGGGCCGCCTTCAGGGAGTCGCCGCCAAGATCGAAGAACCTGTCCTCCACGGTCAGTTCGCCGATGTCCAGGAGTTCACCGAGGAGGTCGGCGATCAGCCGCTCGGTGTCGGTGCGCGGGGCGCGGCCACGGGCGGTGTCCGGTGCGCCGGGTTCGGGCAGCCGGGCGGTGTCGAGCTTGCCGTTGGGCGACAGCGGCAGCTCGGGCAGGACCACGAAGCGGCCGGGCACCAGGGACCGCGGCAGCGCCGCCGTCAGGGAGGCGCGCACCTCGTCGAGGTCGAAGCCGTCCGCGTCGGGCACCTCCAGGTAGCCGACCAGGCCGCCTTCGTACGCCGTGACGTGGGCGGCGCCGACCGCGGGGTGGCGTTCGGCCACCGCCTCGATCTCGCCGGGCTCCACCCGCAGGCCGTTCAGCTTGATCTGCTGGTCGGCGCGGCCGGCGAAGACCAGCTCCCCGTCGGCCCTGCGGTACGCGAGGTCGCCGGTGCGGTACATCCGCGTCCCCGGCGGCCCCAGCGGGTCGGGGCGGAAGCGGTCGGCGGTCTGCGCCGGGTCCCCGAGGTAGCCGCGGGCCAGTCCTTCACCGGCGATCCACAGCTCTCCCGTGATCCCCGCGGGCACGGGCGAACCCGCCGCGTCGAGCACATGCAGGCGTACGTTCTTCAGGGCCCGGCCGATCGGCAGGCTCTCCGCCGCGGACAGCTCGTCGGGCAGGGGGACGGGTACGGCGTACATGCTGGCGCTGACGCTCGCCTCGGTCGGCCCGTAGGCGTTGACGACCAGGCAGTCGTCGCGGAGCCGTTCGGCGAGCCGCCGGCAGGCGTCGACGGAGACCGCCTCGGCGCCGACGCTGATGCCGCGCAGGTCGGGCTGGGGGCGGCGGGCGGCCTCGGGGACCATGTACGGGGCGAGGAACGTGCTCTCGACGCGGTGCTCGGCCAGCCAGTCGAGGTGGTCCTCGGGCGTGGTGCGGGCCCGCTCGGGGGCCAGGTGGACCTCGGCGCCGCGGGCGAGGGCGGGGAACATCGCGTAGACCGAGGCGTCGAAGCTGAAGCTCGCCCAGACCGCGGCCCGGCAGCCGCGGGGCACCAGCGCGTCGTAGTGCGGGTCGGTGATCAGGTTGACCACTCCGGCGTGCGGTACGAGGACGCCCTTGGGCCGCCCTGTGGAGCCCGAGGTGTAGATGAGGTACGCGGGATTCCGCGGGTCGACGGGGGTGCGCAGGTCGTCGGCGGAGTGCTCACGGGTGTCCGGCAGCGCCCCGGAGAGCACCACGGCCGCCCGGGAGTGCGACAGCATGAACTCCCGCCGCTCCGCGGGGTAGGTGGGGTCCACCGGGAGGTAGGCGCCGCCGGCCTTGAGCGTGGCGAGGATCGCGACCGGCACGTCCAGGCCGCGTTCGAGCGACAGGGCGACGATCCGCTCCGGGCCGATGCCGCGCTCCCGCAGGTGGCGGGCGAGGCGGTTGGCCCGCGCGTTGAGTTCGGCGTAGGTGAGCCGGTCGCCCTCGTGGACGAGTGCGGTGGCGTCGGGGGTGCGCCGGGCCTGCTCCTCGACGGTCTCGTGCAGCAGCCGCGGGGCGTCGGGCGCCTGCCGGGTGGCGGTGTCGTTGAGCTGCCGCAGCCCCTCCTGCTCCGGTGCGGTCAGCAGCGGCAGCGCGGAGAGCGGGGTACCCGGGGCGGCGACCGCGCCGCGCACCAGGGTGGTCAGGTGCCCGGTCAGCCGGTCGACGGTGCCCTCGTCGAAGAGGTCGGTGCTGTAGATGACGGAGCCCGCGATGGTGCCGTCGGGCCGCCGCTCCAGGGTGAACGTCAGGTCGAACTGGGTGGCGCGGAAGCCCGACGGCAGCGGCTCGCGCTCCACCCCGGGCAGCGAGAGCCCCTCACCCGGCATGGTGTGCAGCGAGAAGAGCACCTGGACCAGCGGGCTGTGGCTCAGGCCGCGGGAGGGCGCGAGCTCCGCGGTGAGCCGCTCGAAGGGCACCTCCTGGTGGGTGAAGGCGGACAGCGAGGTCTCCCGTACCCGGCCGAGGAGTTCGGAGAAGGCCGGGTCGCCCGCCAGTGAGGTGCGCAGCGCCAGGGTGTTGACCAGGAAGCCGACCACCCGGTCGAGCTCCGGCCGCAGCCGCCCCGCCACCGGTGAGCCGATGACGAGGTCGTCGAGACCGGTGTAGCGGTGCAGCACCGCCTTGACGCCGCTGAGCAGCACCATGAACAGGCTGGCCTCGTGCTCCCTCGCCAGCTCGTCGAGGCCGGTGACCAGCTCGGCGGGCAGGGTGAAGTGGTGGGTGGCGCCGTGGAAGGACTGCACCGCGGGGCGGGGCCGGTCGGTGGGCAGCGGCAGCACCTCGGGGGCGCCCGCCAACTGCGCACGCCAGTAGGCCAGTTGGTCCGCGAGCCGCTCGGTGGCCCCCGCGCCGTCGAGTCGCCCGCGCTGCCACTGCGCGAAGTCGCGGTAGCCGATCGGCGGCTCGGAAGGCAGTACACGGCCCGCGTACAGCGCGCTCAGGTCCTCGAAGAGGACCCGCAGCGACGCGGCGTCGGCGATGATCTCGTGCACGGTGAGCTGCAGTACGTGGTCGTCGTCGCCCAGCGGCACCAGCAGGACCCGCAGCAGGGGCGCGGCGCTCAGGTCGAAGGGGCGGTAGGCCTCCTCGTCGAGCGTGCTCCGCAGCCCCGCATCGTCGTCCGGGCGGTGCGCGGGGGCGGTGCGCAGTTCGAGGGCCGCCTCGTCGGCCACGAGCGCGAGCCGCGCATCGCCGGTGCTGTCGAAGGAGGTGCGCAGCGCGTCGTGGCGTGCCGCGAGGGCCCGCACCGCGCGGCGCAGCGCCTCGATGTCCAGGGGGCCGCGCAGCCGGTAGGCGAAGGCGTTGTTGTACGCGGTGTTACCGGGCTTCAGCTCGTCGAGGAAGAGGAACTGCTCCTCGCCGAAGGAGGGCAGGCCCCGCGTCGGATCGTCCCGCCGGGGCACGGCCGGCAGCTCCGCGTGGTCCCCGGGCGCGGAGCCGGCCTCGCGCACCGCCTCGGCGAGCTGGGCCACCGTACGCCCCTCGAACATCAGCCGCATCGGGAGTTCGACGCCGTGGACGGCCCGGATGCGCGCGACCACCTGGGTGGCGATCAGGGAGTGGCCGCCCAGGTCGAAGAAGTTCCGGTCGGTGGCGACGTCGTCCACGCCCAGGGCGTCGGCCCAGATCCCGGCGATCGACTCCTCGGTGGAGTCGCGCCCGGCCCGCGGTCCGTCCGCCACGGCATGGGCGGCCGGGGCGGGCAGCGCGGCGCGGTCGGCCTTGCCGTTGGGGGTCAGCGGTACGCGGTCGAGGACGACCAGGGCGCTCGGCACGAGCTGGGCGGGCAGCCGCTCGCGGCTGAACTCCCGTATGCGAGAGGTCAGTTCATCGCCCTGCCCGGCCGCGTCGCCCCTGGGCACCACGTAGCCGACGAGGCGCTTGTCGCCTGGCCGGTCCTCGCGCACCGTGGCGACGGCCGCGACCACGTCGGGGTGGGCGCGCAGGGCCTCCTCGACCTCGCCGAGCTCGATCCGGAAGCCGCGGATCTTCACCTGGCCGTCGAGGCGGCCGCCGAACTCCATGACGCCGTCGGGGCGCCGGGTCACCCGGTCCCCGCTGCGGTACATCCGCGCCCCGCCGCCCGCGAAGGGGTCCGGCAGGAAGGAGCTCGCGGTGCGGCCGGGGCGGCGCCAGTAGCCGTAGGAGACACCGGTGCCACCGATGTACAGCTCGCCCGGCGTGCCGTCGGGGACCGGCCGGAGCTGCTCGTCGAGCACGTAGAGCAGCGTCTGGTCGATGGCGGTGCCGATGGGGACGGCGTCGGCGTCGGGCGGCAGCGCGGCCGTGTCGTGGACGGCGGAGAAGGTGCTTGCCTCGGTGGGGCCGTAGCCGCTGAGCAGCCGGCCGCCCGGCGGCAGGTGCTCACGGGCGGCCCGGACGCTGCCGGGGTCGGCCGCCTCGCCGCCGATCACGATCTGGGGCACGGTCGCGAAGGCCGCGGGCTCGTTGCGGATCACCTCGTTGAACAGGGAGGTGGTGACGAACACCGTGCTGAGCCGCTGCTCCTCGACGAACTGCCGCAGATGGCGCGGGGAGATCATCACTTCCCGGTCGATGGCCACCAGGGCGGCGCCGTTGAGCAGCCCCATCCAGATCTCCAGGACGCTGGCGTCGAAAGAGAGGTTGCCTCCGAAGCCGACCCGGTCCTCGGGGCCAAGACGCAGGTAACAGGTGTCCACGACCAGCCTGATGACGGCCTTCTGGGTGGTGAGCACTCCCTTGGGGCGGCCCGTGGAACCGGAGGTGTACATCATGCAGGCGGGCTGCGCCGCCGACTGCCGGCCGGGCCGCTCCGCGCCGCAGGCCGCGATCTCTTCGGAGTCGTCGTCCAGGCGCACCACGGGGGTGCTTTCCAGCGGCAGCAGTTTGTCGTGCGGCCGGCGGGTGACGACCAGGTCGAGCCCGGCGTCCTCGGCCATCCAGGCGAGCCGCTCCGCGGGGTACGACACGTCCAGCGGGACGACGACCGCTCCGCACTTCAGCGCGGCGAGGGTGGCCATCACCATGTCGGACCGCCGGTCGGTGCACACACCGACGAAGGCACCTGCCCGGATACCCCGATCGAGCAGATATGCGGCCAGTCGATTCGCGCGGACATCGAGCTCCGCGTAAGTCCACTCCTGCGATTCGAAGGCGAGAGCCGTCCGTTCTGGTGCGAAATCGGCGTGTTTCTCGAAAAGCCCCGCGAGAGTGGGCAGTTGAGCCCGATTCATAACATCCGTCCGATGGTGGGGTGATGAAGCAGTCGGTGTTTGAACGCAGATGTTTTCAGGGCGACTTCGCAAGATCAAGATCTGGACTTCCTGGCGCGAACAATGCATGATCTCGGGCGAGACGGGGCGGAGTACCAACTCCATTGCCGTACATCCGACCCAGGAGGACGCGTGTGACCAGTGCGGACACTTCCGAACAAGAGGAAACACGACTAGATCGGCCGCTCCTTGTCCTGGGCGCTCTCATGGCCGTGGGTACGTTCGCGGCGGCGCTGGACGCGACCATCGTTTCGCTGGCCCTGAACGATATTCGTTCGGAATTCAACACTCCGATTGACACGATCCAGTGGATTATCACGGGATATCTGCTGGGAATCGCCACAGTTATACCGGTCACGGGATGGGCCGTCGACCGTTTTGGCGCCCGGACCATGTGGCTGACGGCCATGGCGATTTTCCTGGGCGCCTCACTGCTGTGCGGAATTGCCTGGTCGGCGCCTTCGCTGATTGTCTCCCGGGTCCTTCAGGGGTTTGGCGGCGGCATGATCGTGCCGATCGCCCAGGCGGTCCTTGCCCGGGCCGCGGGCACCGCCCGGGTGGGCCGGATCATGGCCCTGGTGACCATCCCCACCCAGTTCGCCTCGGTCATCGGCCCGACCCTGGGCGGCGTCCTGGTCGAGACGTCGACCTGGCGCTGGATCTTCTACCTCAACCTGCCCATCTGCCTGATCGCGGGCGGGCTCGCCGCCAAGATGCTCCCGCGCGACGAGCCGCAGCGCACGGCCCGCCTCGACCTCAAGGGGCTGCTGCTGCTCTCGCCCGGCCTCGCCCTGCTGGTCTTCGGCGTCTCCCGGGTGGCCGACGGCGCGACCGCGGTGCTCGTCCCGGTCGCGGCAGGCGCCGTACTGCTCGCGGGGTACGTGGCGCACGCCCGCACCACACCCCACCCTCCGGTCATCGACCTGCGGCTGTTCAACACCCGCTGGTTCAGGACGCTCTCCGGGATCATGCTCGTGTACGGAGGCTTCTTCTTCGGCGCGGTCTACCTCTTCCCGCTCTACTTCCAGCAGGCCAGGGGCCACACCGCGCTACAGGCCGGCCTTGAGGTGGCGCCCCAGGGCATCGGCATGCTCCTGATGCTCTTCCTGGGCGGCTCGCTCGCCGACAAGCTGGGCCCGCGGCCCGCGATGCTGGGCGGCCTCGGCCTGCTGGCGCTCGGGACCCTGGTCTACACGCAGCTGCCGTCCGATCCGCCGACATGGCTGCTGCTCGCGGCACTCGCCGTACGCGGCGCGGGAATCGGGCTCTGCGTCGGCCCGCTGATGGCCGCCGTCTTCCAGGGCGGGCTGCCGAAGGCGTCGATCCCGCGCGCCACCACCGCCATCAACATCCTTCAGCGCGTGGGCGGTTCACTCGGCACCGCGCTGTTCGCCGTGGTCCTCACGAGCCAGGCGGGGGAGCAGAAGAGCGCCGGGCCCGCGGACTTCAGCCACACCTTCTGGTGGGTGGCCGGTCTCGTCGTCCTGGCGCTCGTGCTCACTCTGACGCTGCCCAAGGGCCACCCCGCGGCGGCCGCGGACGCCCCGAAACCCGCGGACTCCAAGACGCCCGAGGACCCCAAGACCCCCGAGGACTCCAAGGCCCCCACGGACTCCAAGACCCCCGCGGACGACTGACCGGCGCGCCGGGGCCCGTACGGGCGGTTCCTCAGCCGCCGCGGCGGACGCGGGCCGCCCTGCGGGCCTCGGCGAGCTTGCGGGCCTCCCCGGACTTGCGGGACTTGCCGCCGCCGGTGCCACCGCCGGTGCCCGTGGCGCGGGAGGCGTCCTTGCTGGTGCCGAGGCCGCGGAAGGGCGCGTTGGTGTTCTTGGCCCGGGGCGCGGCGGGCCCGTCGAGCGGAGCGCCGGAGGGCGCCTTGGCCCCGGTGATCCGGCTCAGCTCCTGCTCGCCCGAGCGCACCTTGGTGACCGTCGCCTCGATGCCGGCCTCGGTCATGAGGCGGCTCATCTCGCGGCGCTGCCCCGAGAGGACCAGCGTGACGACGATGCCGGACTCGCCCGCGCGGGCGGTGCGGCCGGCGCGGTGCAGGTAGTCCTTGGGGTCGGTGGGCGGATCGACGTTGACGACCAGGTCGAGGTCGTCGACGTGCAGGCCGCGGGCGGCGACGTTCGTCGCCACCAGCACGGTGATGTGACCGTTCTTGAACTGCCCGAGGGTCTTCGTGCGCTGCGGCTGCGACTTGCCGCTGTGCAGGGCGGCGGCGTGCACCCCGCTGGCACGCAGATGCCGGGTGAGCTGGTCGACCGCGTGCCTGGTGTCGAGGAACAGCAGGACGCGGCCGTCGCGCGCGGCGATCTCCGTGGTGACGGCGTACCGGTCGGGCCCGTGGACGACCAGCACATGGTGCTCCATCGTCGTCACCGCGCCCGCGGCCGGGTCGACCGAGTGCACGACGGGGTCCTTCAGGTAACGCGAGACCAGGTCGTCGACGTCGCGGTCCAGGGTCGCGGAGAACAGCATCCGCTGCCCCTCCGGACGCACCTGGTCGAGCGCCTCCGTGACCTGCGGCAGGAAACCCATGTCGCACATCTGGTCGGCCTCGTCGAGCACCGTGATCCGTACGCGTCCCAGTCGGCAGGCCTTGCGCTCGATGAGGTCGTGCAGCCGGCCAGGCGTGGCGACGACGACCTCGGCGCCGTCGCGCAGCGCGGCGATCTGCCGGCCGATCGACACGCCCCCGACGACCGTGGCCATCCGCAGGCCCAGCGCCCCGGCGTACGGGGTGAGCGCCTCGGTGACCTGCTGGGCCAGCTCGCGGGTGGGGACCAGGACCAGGGCGAGCGGCTGCTTGGCCTCCGCGCGCCGCCCGGCCGTCCGTACGAGCAGCGGCAGCCCGAAGGCGAGGGTCTTGCCGGAACCGGTGCGTCCGCGCCCCAGTACGTCGCGGCCCGCGAGGGCGTTGGGCAGCGTGGCCGCCTGGATCGGGAACGGCGTCTCGACACCCTGCTCGCCCAGCGTGCGCAGCACGGCGGGCGGCAGCCCGAGATCGGCGAAGGAATCGGCGAAGGAGTCGGCCGGCGGCGTCGCCGAGGGGCTGTCGGAGCGGTCCGGACTGTTCATGAAGGGAGCCTTCCGCAGGCGATACGTACCGAGGAAGGCCCGGTAGACGGACGACGGGCCCCGCACGGCCCGAATCGCCGGCCGGTCACACCCGTGCAAACGGTTGACGCTAACACAAGAGACCGCGGCCCGCTTTCCGCCTGATCGGCGGGCGACAACGAAGCCCTCCACGGTAAAAGCTAAGCATTTGCTTTAACTCGCCCGCAAGGTCTACGGTCGCGTTAACGCAAATGCATTGCGTTAACGGAAGGAGTCCCATGCCCGGCGTCATCTCCGACGCACCGGCGGCGTCCGACGCACCCGCGCACGTCGCTCACCAGGCCACCCGCACCGGCGTCCGCGCCCGCGCCCACACCCGCACTCGTACGAAGAGGCGCACGGCTTCGTTCGCCCTCGACGTGTCGATACTCGCGGCCCTCCTGGCCGCGTCCAGCGCTCCGACCCCGCTCTACCCCCTCTACCAGGACCAGTGGAGCCTCTCCGCGCTCTCCGTCACCGTGGTCTTCGGCGCGTACGCCCTGGCGATGTTGCTGGCCCTGCTCACCACCGGAGCGCTCTCCGACCACCTGGGGCGACGCCCCGTCCTGGCAGGCGCCCTGCTCATGGCGGCCGCCTCCATGGTCCTCCTGGCCTCGGCGGACGGCGCGGGCTCCCTGACCATGGCCCGGGTCCTGCAAGGAGCGGCCACCGGCGCCGCCACCAGCGCCGCGGGCGCGGCACTCCTCGACCTGGAAAGCCCCCGGCACCCGGGCAGGTCCACCCTGGCCAACAGCGTCACCCCGGCCGCGGGCATGGCCATCGGCGTGCTCGTCTCCACCCTGCTCGTCCGTTTCGCCCCCGCCCCCACCGTCACCGTCTACGTACTGCTGGCGGCGGTGTTCCTCGCCCAGGCGATCGCGGCCGCCTTCACCACGGAGACGGCCCACCGCCACGCGGGAGCGCTGCGGTCGCTGCGCCCGCGGGTCAGCGTCCCGCCGCCGGCCCGCCGCGCCCTGCTGGCCGCGGGCGCCGCTGTCGGCACCGTCTGGGCGCTGGGCGGCTTCTACTCCTCCCTCGGCCCGGCCCTCGTACGCCTGGTGGCCCCCGACGCCCCGCAAGCAGCCCGCGGCATGGTCTTCTTCACCCTCAGCGCCACGGCCGCGCTCACCGTATGGACGCTGCGGCGCAGGCCGCCCCGCGCCACGGCGATCGGCGGCTGCCTGTCCGTCCCGCCCGCCGCGGCCCTGACCCTGGGCGGTCTGCACGGCGCCGGGCTGCCCGCCGTTTACGGCGGCGCGGTGCTGGCCGGCATCGCCTTCGGCGCCGTTTCCCAGGGGGCGCTGCGCATGCTCCTCACCTCGCTCGACGAGCGGGACCGCGCCGCGACACTGGCCGCCCACTACATCCTCAGCTACCTCTCCATGAGCCTGCCCGCCATCGCCGCGGGCGCCGCCACCCAGCACTACGGGCTGGGGGCCACCTCGCACGCCTACGCCATCACCGCCGCTCTCCTCGCCCTGGCGGCCCTGGCGGCACTCACCGCGTCACGACGCGGGGCGGCCCGCCCCGAAACCGACCGCTCCCACTGAAGAGAACGAAGGAAACGGCACACCATGCACACCTCTCACGCCACTCACGCCGCCACTCACGCCGCCACTCCCATCCCCTCCTGGACCGTGGGCGGCGTCACCGTCCACCGCATCGACGAAGTCGCCCTGCCGCCCGCGACCGGGCCCTGGCTGCTGCCCGACGCCACCCCTGATGTGGTGAACGCCCAGGAGTGGCTGCACCCCCACTTCGCCGACCGGGACGGGATTCTGCACATCGACAGCCACAGCTTCGCTTTCGTCGTGAACGGGCTGCGCGTTCTCGTCGACACCGGCATCGGCAACGGCAAGGAGCGGGCCAACCCGGCCTGGCACGACCTGCGGACCGACTTCCTGGAGCGCCTCACCGCCGCCGGGTTCCCCCCGGACTCCGTCGACCTGGTGATCCTCACCCACCTGCACGCCGATCACGTCGGCTGGAACACCCGGCGGGTGAACGGCGAATGGGTCCCCACCTTCCCCAACGCCCGCTACCTCACCTCCCGGGCCGAGCGGGAGTTCTGGGCCACGTACGACATGGAGGAGGCGCGTGAACAGATGTTCCGCGACTCCGTGATCCCGGTCGAGCAGGCGGGTCTGCTGAGCACGGTCGACGTCCCGCGCGAGGGCGCCGAGATCGCCCCCGGCCTGCGCCTGATCCCGACACCCGGCCACACTCCCGGCCATGTCGCCGTGGAACTGACCAGCCGGGGTGAGGAGCAGCGTGAGACGGCGCTGATCTCCGGAGACTGCGTCCACCATCCCGTCCAGCTCGCACACCCCGTCATCGGCGCCTGCGTCGACATCGACCCGCAGCGGTCCGAGGCCACCCGCCGCGAGTTGCTCGGCTCCCTCGCCGGCACGGACACCCTCCTCCTCGGCACCCACTTCGCACCGCCCACCGCCGGCCGGGTGGTCTCCCACGGGGACGCCTACCGGCTGGATCCCGTCCCCGCTTCCTGACCAAGACCGCTACGCGCGCTTCTCGGTCTCGGTGGTCACCCGGGCCCTTCGGCAGAGCACCGGGAGCCACAGGAGACATGCCAGCAGGGGGACCGCGGCGTAGGCGGCCATGCCCGCACCGGAGCCCAACCCGCCCATGAGCGCGCCGAGTACGAGATAACCGATGCCGATGAGCACCGACTCCACGAACGCGATCATCGACAGCAGGCTCGCCCGGTGACGCGACGGCACCGCCTCGTTGAACACGTTGTCCACGATCACGGCGGTGATCTCGGGAATTCCGACCAGAAGCAGGAACGCGGTGATGGTGAGCCAGACAAGGCCGAGGCCGCTCAGGCCGAGCGCCGCGGCGAGCGTCAGGAGAGACACCGGGACGACGACCCGGTACCCGATGCGCCGGTTCGCGCGGTCCGACAGCAAGGGAGTGAGCCCGCCGGCGAAGAATCCCGCCGATATGACCACGCTGACCAATGCGGTGCCCGCTCCCTGATCGGAGAGGGTCTTCTGCGTGAAAATGATGTACGGCGTCAACGTCGCATGCATCAAGCCGGACACCACGACGAGCGTCACGAGCGCCGGCGTGGCGACCCGAAGCATCGCCCGCCACGCCGTGGCGTCGCGGTGCTCCTCGCCTCCGCTCCGCTCGTCCACCATGTCCGCGCCGCGGATCTCGGGCACCCGTGACATCAGCACCACCACGGCCAGGACGAGGCACGCCGCCGAACCGACGTAGACGACCCCCCAGGAAATCCGCTGAAGCTGGCCGCCGAAGGCGATGGCGGCTCCCGAGGTGACCGTCCCGAGCATGGTGAACCGGGACCTGATCTTGACGTAGCCGGCCGTCGCACCGCGGCGCACGAGCAGGTCGTACAGCAGGGCGGTGTCCGAACCGGACACACATGCCATGCCCACGCCCTGCCCGATGAACAGCGCCAGGAACACCCAGTAGTCGGTGAACGCCACCTGACCGAGCAGACATCCGGCTACCAGCACCTGGCCGATCACGATGCCGGCACGCCTGCCGATCCGGTCGGCGATGACTCCCGTCGGGAACTCCGCGACTCCGCTGACCAGGTAGAGCAGTGTCTGCAGTAAGGCCACCTGCCCGGCGGAGAAGCCTCGCTGATAGAGGAAGAGGACGAATACGCCGCGCTGGAACAGGGTGTTGGCGAGCACGGCGTACATGTAGAACGGGCGCGTGACGCTTCCGTGGAGAGCGATTGGTGCTGCTTCGGTCGACGTCACTCACGCATGATTACCGTCACCGCACGTCCCGGTCGAGCGGATTTCGCCGACGTTGCTGCTCAGCGGCCTGCGGCTCTTTTGGCGGCGTTGATCTTGGGCACTCGGATGGCGAGTGATCTTCGGTGATCACCGGAAGAGAGAGTGGCATGACCTCACCCACGCGCCCGGTTCGACGCACGAACCACAAGCGGCGCTTCGACCTCCGTGTGACCACCCTGTTCTTCGTGCTGCTCGCGGTCATCCTGTGCGCCATGGTGTTCCTGGCCCGCACCGCGGCGCACATCGTCGAAAGCCGCCCGCTGTGGGCGCTCTCGCTCCTCCTGGTGGCCGTCGCGGCCGCGTGGTTGTGCCGGTCGAGATGGCGCCGCTTCTCCGCCGCGAGATGTGCGCGCCGGGCCGCCGAGGTGCTGGAGGAGGCGGCCGAACGGGCCTCCGACAGCATCGACGACCTGACGGCCGACGAGCGGGTGCCGCCGGACCCGCGGACCGCCGCGCCGGGCGAGGTGCGTGCGGAGGCTGCACCCGTGGCCCCGGAGACGACCACCGTCGCCGACTGCCCGGACGACTACACCGACCTCGATGCCGACGGCTTCGAGGACGCCATAGCCGAGCTCTGCGTCCGCGACGCATGCCTGGACGTGGAAGTCGTCGGCGGAGCACACGACTTGGGGGCGGACATCATGGCGGACACCCCCGACGGACGGCGGGTCGTCATCCAGTGCAAGCGCTACGGCGACACCCACAAGGTCGGCTCACAGGATCTGCAGCGCTTCGGCGGCACGTGCTTCACCGTCCACGAGGCCGATGTCGCGGTCCTCGTCACGACGAGCGACTTCACCGTTCCCGCCCTTGAGTACGCGGAGCAGTGCGGCATCGTGTGCGTGAACGGAGCCGAGCTGGAGGCCTGGCACGACGGCACCGGGCCGAGCCCGTGGGACCGGGCGGTCGTCGAAGCCGATGTGTGAGACTGCACCCATGGATGCGGGGCGGGAGTCGCGGTGGGAGAAGGACGCGATGACGGTGGAGATCGTCTTCGCTCTGGTGACGGCTGTCCTGCTGGCCGCGGCGGTGTTCGGCCTCTCGCTCATCCCCGCCCTGTTCCTCGGTACCTCGGAACCGGCGGGCAAGGCGGTGCTGGCGGCGGGCGCCGCGCTGGGAGTGGCTGCCGGAATCTGGCGCCTGGTGCGGGTCCTGCTCAGCTTCGACGCCTGGCGGCGCGAGGGCCGTTGAGGTGGGGGACGGCGACCCCCAAGCTCACAGCCACCCGCAGCGCTGCGCCTGCAACGCCATCTGGAAGCGGTTGGCCGCGCCGAGCCTGGCCATCAGGACCTGTAGGCGCCGGAAGAGAGTGCGGCGGCTGATGCCCAGCTCCCGGGCGATGACCTCGTCGGTGGCGCCCCCGGCCAGGAGCCACAGCAGGCGGCGGTCGGCCGGCGGCAGCCCACCCGGAGCCGCGGTGCGGCCGTGGAACGGCAGGGCGTTGTTCCAGGACTGTTCGAACAGGGCCATGAGCGCCGAGAGCAGACCGCACGGCTGCACGACCAGCATGGTGTTGTGCACGTCGGCCTCCTTGATCGACAGGGACACGAACGCGTACGCCTCGTCGATGATGACGAGTTTGACCGGCACCGAAGGCAGCACCCTGGCCTGCTCGCCCGCCTTGACGCACGGTTCGATGACCTCGGTCAGATGACCCGGATGTTCGAGCGACTCACGCGAGTACACGACGCGCTGTGTCACACCCCGGGCGAGCGTGGCGAGCGCGTCCTCCGTGGCGCCGGGCAGGGGAAAGTAGGGCGGTGACTCGAACTGCCGGATCTGTTCGCGGGCGCTGGCCCAGGCCTGGCGGAGCCTGGGGCCGACGGCGTCGCCGGTGACGGTCTCGACGAGGTTGTCGCTGTGGGCGGCGAGCCGCTGCCGCCGGAACGACTCGAACGCGCCGCCGACCGCGATGCGCGACTCCTCGACCTCGGCCGCCCGGTGCCGGGCAAGGACTTCGAGACCGGCGGCGGGCGGCACCGGGGCCACCGCGTCCCCGCCCCGCTCGGCGCTGCCGACCAGACCGGCGTCGACCAGCCCCTCGTAGGCACGGTCGAGCTCCGCACCGTCGAGCCCGGCCGCGGTGCCGATCGTGCTCAGCGGGGCCGGAGCCAGTTCGAGCAGCGCGACATAGACCCGGGCCGCCGCGGGATCGAGCCCGAGCAGCCGCAGGGACTCGCCGAGTTTCACGTTCGTCATGGCGGCATTATCGACGCCGTCCGGCCGACGCCCGTGGCCGATCCGTGCCAGTGGCACTCTTCGGCCCCGGGTGCCCGCGGGGCGGAGTACGTTCCGAGCACGGTCGCCCCCGGCGGCTTCACGAAGAGACAGACCCAGAAGAGTCAGACCGCAGAAGAGTCAGACCCCAGAAGAGTCAGACACCCCAGAGAAAGGCGTACGCCATGGCGCAAGGCCGCAAGAACAGGCTCTACCCGGGCATATCCGAGGAGCTGTCCGCCCTGATGCGGACCGGCTGGGCGGACACCGAACGGCACGACCTCGCCCCCGCCGAGCAGGCCCCGTACGCCGCCCGTCGTCGCGCCGCGCTCTCCGCCCGCTTCCCGGGCGAACGCCTGGTGATCCCCTCCGGCAACCTCAAGGTCCGCTCGAACGACGACACCTATCCGTTCCGGGCCTACTCCGGCTACGTGCACATGACCGGCGACCAGGCCCGTGACGGCGCCCTCGTCCTCCAGCCCCGCGCGGACGGCGGCCACGACGCCTACTGCTATCAGCTCCCGCGGGACAGCAGGGACGACGACGAATTCTGGACCGGCCCCACGGCGGAGCTGTGGATGGGCAGGCGCCGCTCGCTGACCGAGGCGCAGCTCGTGCTCGGCCTGCCCTGCCGCGACGTCCGCACGGCAGCCGCCGACCTGGCCGGTGGCTTCGAGGGGCCGACCCGGATCGTGCGCGGCGTCGACCCGGCCCTGGAGGCCGCGGTCACCTCCGACGAGGAGCGGGACGACGAGCTCGCGGAGGCGCTCAGCGATCTGCGCCTCGTCAAGGACGACTGGGAGATCGGCGAGCTCCGCAAGGCCGTGGACTCCACCGTGCGCGGCTTCACCGACGTCGTCGGCGACCTCTCCCGGGCGGTCGCGACGTCCGAGCGGTGGATCGAGGGCACGTTTTTCCGCCGCGCGCGGCTGGAGGGCAACGCCGTCGGATACGGCTCGATCTGCGCGGCGGGCGACCACGCCACGATCATGCACTGGACGGAGAACGACGGCCCGGTGCGCCCGGGCGAGCTGCTCCTGCTCGACGCCGGCGTGGAGACCCACTCGCTGTACACCGCCGACGTCACGCGCACTCTGCCGATCAGCGGCACGTTCACACCCGTACAGCGCAAGGTGTACGAGGCGGTGTACGAGGCGCAGGAGGCCGGCATGGCCGCCGTGAAGCCGGGCGCGGCCTACCGCGACTTCCACGAGGCGTCCCAGCGCCATCTGGCGGCCCGCCTGGTGGAGTGGGGCTTCATCGAGGGCCCGGCCGACCGCGCGTACGAACTCGGTCTTCAGCGCCGCTTCACCATGGCGGGCACCGGGCACATGCTCGGCCTCGACGTCCACGACTGCGCGCAGGCGCGGAACGAGGAGTACGTCGACGCCGCCCTGGAGCCCGGCATGGTGCTCACCGTCGAGCCCGGTCTGTACTTCCAGCCGGACGACCTGACCGTGCCCGAGGAGTGGCGCGGCATCGGTGTCCGCATCGAGGACGACCTGCTGGTCACCGCCGACGGCCACGAGAACCTGTCGGCGGGCCTGCCGCGGTCGGCGGACGACGTCGAGGCGTGGATGGCGCGCTTCGCGGGCTGAGCGCCCCGGATGCCCTGCCGCCAGGGCGTTTCCGCCGGTGCCGAACGGTTACCTGTTGTCCACGACGGGGCGGGACCACCGGCACCGACCAGCGGAGGCGACTGTGGAGCACGGCGAAGAGCGCGAGGAGGGCACCCGCGGGCAGCGGGCGAAGGAGGCCGTCCGGCGCGTGGGCAGGGCCTACTCCCCGCGTGAGCGGCGCGGCCTCGGCGGGCACGCGGGCGCGGTGGCCGCGTTCGGCGTCTACACGGCCGCGTGGGGTGTGGCGGTCGGCCTGCGCAAGGCGAAGTTCCCCGAGCGGCCCGAGCCGTGGGACATCGTGTGCGCGGCGGCTGCCACGTTCCGGCTGAGCCGGCTGCTCAGCAAGGGTTCGGTCACCAGCCCGCTCCGGGCGCCCTTCACCCGCTACGAGTCGGCGACGGGACCGGCCGAGGTCAGTGAGAGCCCCCGCGGCGGCCTTCTGCGGTCGACCGTGGGGGAACTCGTCACGTGCCCGTTCTGCATGAGCGTCTGGCTGACGACCACCATCACGGGCGCCCGCCTGCTGTGGCCGGGCGCCACCCGGACCGTGACGGGCGGCCTCACCGCGCTCGCGGCAGCCGACGCGATGCAACTCGGCTACGACTGCCTCGTACAGAAGAACGGCGAATGAGCGCGTCCGGACGAACCACCGTCGGGCTCGTCGCGCGGGCGGCCCGCACCGCCGCCCGCCGGCGCGGGGCGCCTGCGCTGCACCCCTTCGGCGTGTGCGGCGAGGGAACCCTCACCGTGCGCCCGGCGGGTGGTGCCTGGGGTGAGCGCTGGCTCGACGAGCCGGGGGAGTACCGCGTCCAGTTGCGCTGGTCACGAGCTGCCGGGCTGCCCGGACGGCTGCCGGACGCGCTGGGCCTCGCCCTGCGCGTCCACCACGCGGGAGGCCCCGGTCGGCCCCTGGACGTGCTGCTGACCACCAGCGGCGGCGGCCGGGCGACCAGGCATCTGCCGCTGCCGCGCATGGACGCGACCGGCGGCCCGTACTCCACGCTCCTCGCCTATCACATCGGCGACCGCCAGGGGCTCCTGATCGCCCACCCCGCCGGGGCCTCGCCCCACGTGCCCAGCGGTCTCGACGGCCTGCGGACGGCGCTGGAGCAGGCGCCGCTGACGTTCCACCTGTGTGCCGCGCTGCCCGGCCGGGCGTGGTGGCCGCTCGGCACGCTCACGACCGGGACGCCGCTCGACCTGCCGCCCGCCGAAACCCCCTCCTACGACCCCTACTCGCACTGCCTGCCGGGCCTGCGCCCCACGGACAGGTTCAGCGGACTGCGGGAGGCCGCCTATGCCGCCTCCCGGGCAGGCAGGCGTACGACCGGCGAAAACGACAGGCGTACGACCGGCGAACACGAAAGGACACCGGCATGTTGAGACTCGGTATCCCCGTCATCGGAGTCACGGACGTCCCCCGGGCAGTGGCCTTCTGGACGGCGGCCCTGGATCTGGTGGTCACGCGCGAGTGGGAGAACGAGACCTGGCGGACGCTCGGCCACGCCGACGGGTCCGGCCGTGTCCTCGGGCTGATGTACAGCGAGTCGCCCGCCGAGGCGCGCCCGCGCCTGCACCTGGACCTCTTCACGGACACGGCACAGGAGCAACAGGCCGAGGTCCGGCGGCTGATCGGTCTCGGCGCACAGGCCGTGGAGTGGGACCTCTACCCGCCCGACCCCGACTTCGTCGTCCTCGCCGACCCGGACGGCAACCTCTTCTGCGTCGTGGATCTGAGCAAGGCACCGAGCGGCGGCCGACCGCCGCAGTGACGAACGCGGACGGGGGGGGGGGGGGGGGGGGGGGGGGGGGGGGGGGGGGGGGGGGGGGGGAGGGGGTGGGAGCAGGT
>NZ_JBVJFF010000004.1:342116-464526 GCF_055587985.1 Streptomyces sp. NPDC046335
CTCCTCTTTTTTCTATATATCAGCACACACCACCATGCCACCCCCCCCCCCCCCCATCAACCCACCAGCGCCCCCCCCCCCCCCCCCTCTTTTTCCCCCCCCCCCCCCCCCCCCGCCGTCGAGCTGCCGGTGCGGGTCAGGCCCGGGTCGGCGCCGGGTCGGCGGGAGCCGACGCCTTGTCCGCAGCCCCGTCGTCGTCGGCCTTGCGCATCGCGGGGATGAGGGCCGCGACGGCGGCGGACGCGAGGGCGACACCGCAGCCGATGAGCAGACCCGTACGGAAGCCGTCCTCGGAGGGAATCGTGACGCCGCCCATGCCGATGGTCATCTGGGCGAGGACGACACCGATGACGGCGGAGCCGATCGTGGTGCCCAGCGAGCGCATCAGGGTGTTGAAGCCGTTGGCGGCCGCCGTCTCCGAGATCGGCACCGAGCTCATGATGAGCGCGGGCATGGCGCCGTAGGCGAGGGCGACACCGCTGTTGATCACGATGCCGGCGAGCATGATGCCCCAGGCCGTCCCCATGAGCGGCAGCGCGGCCCCGTATCCGACGGCGATGACGAGGGCACCGCAGACGAGTGCGACCTTCGGGCCGCGCGTGTTGATCAGCTTTCCGCCCAGCGGCGAGATGAGCATCATCATGATGCCGCCGGGTGCGATCCACAGACCGGCCGCCAGCATCGACTGGCCGAGGCCGTATCCGGTGGCCTCGGGGAACTGAAGGAGCTGCGGCGCGATCAGCATGAAGGCGTACATGCCGACGCCGATGAGGACGGACGCGGCGTTGGTGAACAGCACCCGCGGGCGGACCGTGGTGCGCAGGTCGATCAGCGGGTCACGGGTGCGCATCTCCCAGAAGCCCCAGACGACCAGTGCCACGGCGGCCAGGGCGAACAGGCCGAGCGTGGTGCCGGAGGCCCAGCCCCAGTCGGCGCCCTTGGAGATGGCGAGCAGCAGCGAGACGAGCCCGATGGCGAGCCCGACCGCGCCGGGGGCGTCGAAGCGCTGGCCCTTCGCGGCGGCCGGGACGTCCGGTACGACGGCGAAGATCAGTACGCCGATGGCCAGGGCGAGCACGGCCGAGCCCCAGAACAGCACGCGCCAGTCGGCGTACTGCGCGACGGCGGCGGCGATCGGCAGACCGATGGCGCCGCCGATGCCCATGGAGGCGCTGACGAGCGCGATGGATCCGCTGAGCTTCTCGGTGGGCACGACGTCCCGCAGGAGCGCGATGCCGAGCGGCACCATGCCCATGCCCATGCCCTGAAGACCGCGCCCGATGATCATCGGGACGACGGAGGAGGAGAGCGCGCAGACCACCGAGCCGATGATCAGCGGCACGACGCAGGCCAGCATCATGCGGCGCTTGCCGACCAGGTCACCCAGGCGCCCGGTGACGGGCACGCAGACGCCCGCGACGAGCAGGGTCACGGTGATGACCCACGCGGCGTTCGAGGGCGACGTGTCCAGCATCTGTGGCAGCTCGGCGATGAGCGGCGTCACCAGCGTCTGCATGATCGCGGCGACCGTACCGGCGAGCGCCAGGGTGGCGACCACGCCGCCGGTCCGGGCGCCCGACTGCTGGGCTTCCATAAGGGGACTCCTCGATTTCTTCCACGTGAGCAACGATGTGCACTATACATACTCTGTGCATGGAGCACGCAGTGTGTATTGAGCACATGCCCCAGCGTGTGCCCGGCGGAAAGGCGCGGGAGGGGGCGCGTACGCCGTCACGTGTTGCGATACGGTCGCCGTAGGAGGACGCACGTACATGGACAAGCCATCGCATCTGGTCGAGTTCGAGCACATGGTGCTCGGGCGGCATCAGTTGAGCAGCGCGAAGCTGCGGCAGCAGCAGGGCCGCCTGGAGCGCAGCACGTACATCATGCTCAGCCGCATCCTGGTGCAGGGGCCGATGACGATCGGGCAGCTCAGTGAGGCGTTCATGCTCGACGCCTCCACGCTCAACCGGCAGACGGCGGGCGCGGTGCGGGCCGGGCTGCTCGAACGCATCCCTGACCCGGAGGGCGGGATGGCCCGCAAGTTCCGGCTCACGGAGGAGGGTGCGAAGCGTCTGGACGTCGAGCGCGAGGCGCACGTCGCGGAGTTGGACCGGGTCTTCGAGGACTGGTCGGCCGACGACGTGGAGACCTTCGCCCGCTACCTCCAGCGGTTCAACACGAGCGTGGAGCGGCTGAGCGGCCAGGAGTGGCCGCGGTCCTGACCGCCGCACGTCCGCCGCGGACGTCCGGCCGCGGCGGAAAAACCACCACGGCCGGACCGCGACCGGCTTGAGGGTGTCACCCGACCAAGCGCCCACCCGGGCCTGGCCGCACCGGCGGCTCGGCGGCGCGTCGTCCCCGTTCGGCACTGCGGCGGCCGGCCGCCGCAGTGCGCTGCCGGGTGTCAGGCGTCGTGGCCGACCACGGCGGTCACGCGGATCTCCACCCGCATTCCCGGCGCCCCGAGCGCCGGAACGCCGATCTGCGTCCAGATCGGCGCGCGCTCACCCATGCGCCGACGCATCTGCTCCACCATGACGCGGGTGGGCAGTTCGCCGATGAAGTCGGCCGAACCGGGGATGTGGTACGAGTCCAGGGCGATGACGTCGTGCCAGCCCGCCCCGGCCGTGGCGAGGGTCTTCTCGACGTTGTCGAAGGCCCGGACGATCTCCTCCTCCAGAGACTCGGGGAAGGTGAACTCCTCGTCCCACCCGCCCTGTCCCGAGATCTCGACGCGGTCGCCGACGCGGACGGCCTGGCTGTAGTGCAGTTGGGCGAGCAGTGTGTCGCCGTATCCGGGCGTGACGAAGAACTGGGCCTGACTCATGGCGCTCCCTGCGCTGGGGTCGCATGCGGGTACCGCATGCGAGGACTTCATGCTTGAAGTGAACCCTACGCGATTTCACTTCACGCGTGAAGTCCTTGGTGTTCGATAGGGTGACCCCATGGCCAAATCCGCCGACGCGAACCCAGGACAGGACGCCTCCGACGAAGCCCTGTGGCTGAACGCGGACGAGAAAGAGGCGTGGACCGGGCTCGTCTCGCTGGTCCTGCTGCTGCCGGGAAAGCTGGAAGCGCCGCTGCAACAGCGGAGCGGGCTCTCCCTCTTCGAGTACTTGACCCTCAGTCACATCTCGGAGGCCCCCGGGCGCCGCCTGCGGATGAGTGAGCTGGCCTATCTCGCCAGTGGCTCCCTCTCGCGCCTGTCGAACGTCGTGAAGCGGTTCGAGCAGCGCGGCTGGGTCGAGCGGTCGCCCGACCCCGACGACGGCCGGTACACCCTGGCCGCCCTCACCGACGAGGGTTACGAAGTGGTCGTCGAGACCGCGCCCACCCATGTGCGGGCGGTGCGCGACCTCGTGCTCACCCCGCTCACCGCGGGCGACCGGAAGGCGCTGGCCCGCATCGCGGCGAAGCTGCGGGTGCGGCCGGACGACCTGTCCTGACGCCGGTCAGTCCAGTTCCAGTACCTCCGCGAGTCCGGCCGCGGTGAACGCGGCCCTCAAGTCGTCGCCGCCCTCGGTGAAGTGGGACCAACTGTCGAAGTGGACGGGTGTCACCCGGCGGGCGCCGAGGATCCGCGCAGCTTCGGCGGCTCCGGCGCTGTCCAGGACGACCGGCTCGCCGCCGAAGAGCTGGGGGAAGCGCGGGGCGCCGGCGAAGAGGACGGCCGTGTCGACGGGGGCGAACCGCCCGGCGATCTCCCGGACCGCGTCGAGAGAGGCGTTGTCACCGCTGACGTAGACGGTGGGCAGGCCCTGGCCGGTCAGGACGAAGCCGACGACCTGGCCCGTGATCGGCTCGACCTGCTCGCGCGGCCCCGGCCCGTGGACGGCGGGAACGCCGGTGACGGTGACCGTGCCGCCGCCGGGGCGGTCAAGATCGACGGACTCCCAGTCGGCCAGGCCCTGGGCCTTCGCGCCCAGGCGGTCACTGCCGCTCGGCGTGGTCAGCGTGAGCGGGACGTCGGCGAGCATGGCCCGGCCGGAGGTGTCGAGGTTGTCGTCGTGCTCGTCGTGGGAGAGCAGGACCACGTCGACGGGGCCGAGCTCGGCGGGTGTGACGGGGCACGGCGCGGTCTTGGTGAGGGCCGGGGCGCCGGGGGGTGCGGGGTAGGTCCGCGGCTCGTCGAAGGTGGGGTCGGTCAGGAAGCGCAGGCCGCCGTAGTCGAAGCAGGCGGTGGGGCCGCCGAGGGTCCGGACGGTGAACCGGTTCGCTGCCGAGGGGGCTTGAGGGGGCACGAGGAAAACACCTCACGGATGGAGTGGATGGAACCGTGATGTGACCGTAAGCGTTTCTCATGGATGTGCGCAAGACGTACCATGAGGACCATGAAGGAGCCCCGGGCCGAAGAGACCACCCCGCCGCCCGCGCAGGGCGAGGAGGAGCACCCCTCCCTCGCCCTCGCCAACAGCGGCATCGCGCTGCCCGGCGGCCATACGCTCGACCTCCTCGCGACCCCCGCACGGGCCAACCAGTGGCTGACCGAGCGCGACCTCGCCCCGGTGGACGTCGGCATGAGGGAGATGTGCGCGACGCAACTGCGCTCCCTGCGGGAGCAGATCAGGTCGCTGTTCGCCTCGCGCACCGCCGGGCTCCCCGCCTTGCCCGCCGCCGTCGCGGCCGTCAACGACGCGATGACCCGGGTCCCCACGGCCCCGCTCCTCCAGTGGGACGACAAGGCGGGCCCCTACCGCGCCACCACCCACCCCACCACCGCGATCCTCGACCACGCCCTGGCCGCGCTCGCCGCCGACGCCGCCGACCTGCTCACCTCGCCCGACGCCGAGCGTCTCACCGCCTGCGGCTCCACCCCCTGCAACCGCTATCTGCTCCGGCACGGGCGCCGCCACTGGTGCTCCACCCGCTGCGGCGACCGCGCCCGTGCCGCCCGCGCCTACGCGCGCCGCACACAGCCCGACGCCGGCTGACCGGCCCTCGCGGGGCACCGGGTCATTCCGGCAGCGGGGCGGTGCGCAGCAGCAGTACGGCGATGTCGTCGGTGTAGTGGGGGGTGGGCCGGGCGTGGCGCAGCAGGACGTCGATGAGCCGGTCCAGATCCTGCCCGCTGTATTCAGCGAGGCAGTTGGCGAGGCCCCGGGCGGTCTGGTCGGGGTCGGTGCCGGGGATCTCGATCAGACCGTCGGTGTACAGGGCGAGGGTCGTCCCCGGAAGCAGCGGCAGGACGGTGGCGGGGTAGCGGGATACGGGTTCGACGCCGAGCAGGGGGCCGGGTTCGAATTCCATGACGCGGGCCGGCCGGCCGAGGTGGTGCAGGAGCGGCGGCGGATGGCCCGCACTGGCCAGGACGGCCTCCTGGCGTACGAGGTCGATGTGCGCGTAGAGGCAGGAGACCAGCAGGTCCGTCTCCAGTTCCGAGAGGACCTGGTTGGTCCGGGCGAGGACCTGGTCGGGCGAGGCGCCGACGGTGGCGTGGATGGCGGTGCGCACCTGGCCCATGAGGGCCGCCGCGGAGACGTTGTGCCCCTGGACGTCGCCGATCACGGCCGCGGCGGTGGTGGCGTCGATGCGGATGATGTCGTAGAAGTCGCCGCCGATGTCCATGCCGCGGCTGGCGGGCAGATAGCGGGCGGCCGCGTCGAGACCCGGCAGGGCGGGCAGGCTGCGCGGCAGCAGGGCCTGCTGGAGGCCGTGCGCGAGATCGCGGGTGGTGTCGTACAGACGGGCACGGTCGAGGGCCTGGGCGACGAGACCGGCCAGCGAGGTCAGCACGGCGCGCTCGTCCGCGCTGAAGTCACGGGGCCGGTTGTACGAGAGGATGCAGCAGCCGACGGGGCGGCCCGAGACGATCAGCGGCAGGAAGGCCCAGGCCTGCTTGTCGCTGAGCCGCGGTGCCTTGGGGTAGCGGCGTGCCAGCTCGTCGGGGCTGGTGAAGAAGGCGGGGATTCCGCTGGCCAGCACCTCGCCGGCCGGGGTGACGTCGGTGTCGAGGCGGAGACCGTCGAGCCGGTCGATCGTCGCCTGGTCGTACCCGTGGTGCCCGGTGATCTTCAGTCGTCCCGCGTCGGCGGCGGAAAGCACCAGGCCGTCGGCGCCGAAGGCGGGCAGGATCTGGTCGGCCACCAGCTCGACGACGTCGCGCACGGCCACCGTCTCGGTCAGCGCGGCGGCCAGGTGGACCAGCTGGTACAGCCGTCCCGACGGCGCGGGCCGTGCGGACACCAGGCCACGCGCCGCGAGCGTACCGGCGGGTTCGGACGCACCGCCCTCCGGTGGCGCCGCACGGGTGACGCGGGCGCTGATGCCGCTGCCGTCCGGGTAGAGCTGGAAGCGCAGCCAGGTGTCCGGGGGCCGCAGGGTGACGAAGGCGACCGGATCGCGGCTGATGACGGCGGTGCGGTACTGGTCCTCCACGACCGTGTTGTCCATCCAGGGCAGGGACTGCCAGGGCCGGGTACCGAGCAGCCTGCTGGCGTCCATCCCGAGCAGCGCCGCCGCGGCCGTGGTCACGAAGGTGATCCGGCCCTCCAGATCGAGGCCGATGGCCGCTTCCGGCAGTCGCTCGATGTAGTCCCCGGCGGCCCGTAGCCGCTGACCGCCGCGCGGGCGGGTGGCCACGGCGACCGGGATGTGGCGGGGCTGCTCGGGGACCGGGGGCAGGACGGGGGCGTCCCCGATGACCCGGGCGACGCGCCGCGCGGCGGAGTTGATGTGTCCCCGCTCTCGGCGGGTGGCCTCGATGGGGTGGCTCGCGGGCCACAGCAGGAACAGCGCGCCCAGACACCGTGAACCACCCGGCAGGGGGGCCGCGGCGAGCGCGAACCGGTACGGCAGGCTCGCGGCGGCGCGCGGATAGGTGCGGACCATGTCGTCCTGCGACCCCACCCACACCAGACGGTTCTCGCGCACGGCCTCGCTCACCGGGACGGCCGCGGAGAGCGGCACCCGCCGCCACGGCCACGCCACCTCCTCCGGCATCCCGGACAGCACCACGAGGCCGAGCACGGGCGCGCCCTCGTCCAGCAGGTAGATGCCTCCGGCGGAGGCGCCCGTACGGCGCACCGCGTCGGCCAGCTCCGCGTCCAGCGGATCGGCACCGTCGCTCATCTCTCGACAGTACGCCCGGGACGCGGCAAGGGCAGGTCCGGCATACCCACCCCACGTATCGGCCGGCCTCGTGGCCGGGCGGCGAGGGGTTACCGCCGTAGGCGGCCGGGGAGGGTCTGGTGACCGTCGCCGAGCAGTGAGCCGTACGGTTCCAAGGCCTCGACGGGCAGGGTCAGTTCGAGCCGGGGGAACCGTTCGAAGAGCGGACGCGGGGCCCCGGCGACCTCACGGCATGTCGTCGCGGCCCTCGGTGATCTCGTGCGCCAGCTCCGCCACCTTGCGCCGGTGGGCGCGGGCGTGGCGGCGCAGCCGGTCGAAGGCGTCGTCGAGGCTGAGGCCGTACCGGACCGCGAGCATGCCCTTGGCCTGTTCGATGACGATCCGGCTGTTCAGCGCCCGCTGCAACTGGTCGGCCAGGACACGGCTCTGGTACGCATGCCGCTGGAGGGCGAGAGCGTGTGCGGCCGTTTCCGTCAGGGAGCGGACGACGGCGAGAGCCTGCTCGTCCACGGCGGCTCCCGGCGGGCCCAGCAGGACCAGCGCGCCGAACGGGAGGTCCGAGCTCTTCAGGGGCAGCGCCGTCACCCGGCCGAAGCCGAGCGCCTGCGCGCGCGGTGCCCAGGACGGCCAGCGCACACGTGCCGGACGCGTGGTGACGTCCACGTCGATGAGAGTGGAGCCGGAGGAACGGACGTCGCACCCGGGCCCTTCCTTCCACGCCGCGGCGTCCGCCGCCAGTGTGCGCAGGGCGCTGCCGGTCGCTTCGGTCCGTACGTCCGAGGTGCCGAGCGGTACGTACTGCACGATCGCGCCCCGCGCGCCGTACACGCGCCGGCCGCTCTCCGCGCACATGGCCAACAACGTCCGCGTGTCCAGAGGCTCGTCGCTGGCCGCCCTCACCAATCGGGCGAAGAGCGTGGCGAGTTCCTCTTGCTGCAGGGTCACAGTGCGGACCTCCCGCCGGGCCTGACCGACCTCGACGATAGCCGGGGCGACTGCCACGCGCACCGGTTGGCTGTGACCGGACGGAATTTGACCAAAAACCTCTGTGCGTGGCTCCCGTGCCGTCGCCGTCGGTCAGCGCACCCCGTGCGGTCGGAACTGGATGCTGATGCGGCCCCCGGCGGCCCGGGTCGACTTGGGGATGGCGTGTTCCCAGGTGCGCTGGCACGAGCCGCCCATGACGATCAGGTCGCCGTGGCCGAGCGGGCGGCGGATGCCCTCGCCCCCGCGGCGGGGCCGGAGCAGCAGATCACGCGGTGCTCCCACGGAGAGGATGGCGACCATGGTGTTCTCGCGCGCGCCCCGGCCGATGCGGTCGCCGTGCCAGGCCACGCTGTCGCGTCCGTCGCGGTAGTGGCACAGACCCGCCGTCGTGAAGGGCTCCCCGAGCTCTTCGGCGTAGTGGTCGGTGAGCGCCTGCCGTGCCTCGTCGAGGACGGGGTGCGGCAGCGTTTCGCCGTCGCCGTAGAAGGCCAGCAGGCGCGGCACCTCCACGACCCGCTCGTACATCTGCCGGCGCTCGGCCTTCCACGGGACGTCCACGGCCAGCCGTTCGAACAGCACGTGGGCGCCGCTGAGCCAACCCGGCAGCAGGTCGATCCACGCACCGTCGCCGAGTACCGTCCTGCGGGCCTCGGCCAGCGGGCGCAGGTGCACGTCGTCGCTCTGGTCGAAGAGCGAACCCTGGAGCTGGTGCGTTGCCATGCGACCCAGCGTAACGCTCAATCGAACGTACGAGCTAATTCGCATGCCGGGCGGCCGGTGGCACTGCGATATTGGGGGCGTGAAGGCGACGATGAGTTTTCGAAGGGCCGCCGTGGCGTGGGCGGCCGCCGGGGAAGACGGCGAATCCGCCGCCGACAGGGCTCGGGCGTGGGCCGTCGACGCCGGTGTGCGCAAGGTCGTCCTCGTGGAGGGGGAGAGCGACCTCGTCGCCCTTGAGGCGCTGGCCGAGCGCCGCGGACGCAGGCTGGACGCGGAGGGCATCTCGATACTCCCTCTGGGCGGTGCGATGAGCATCGGCAGGTTCCTGGCGCTGTGCGGGCCCGCGGGGCTCGACGTCCCGGTGGCGGGCCTGTGTGACGCGGGGGAGGCACACTACTTCCGGCGCGTCCTCGAACGGACGGGGGCGGGCCCGCAGCGCACCCGCTCCGACCTGGAGACGCGCGGCTTCTACGTGTGTGAGGCGGACCTGGAGGACGAACTGATCCGCAGCCTTCGCGCGGAGGCCGTCGTCGACATCCTCGCCGAACAGGGCGACCTGCGCTCCTTCCGCACCTTCCAGAAGCAGCCCGCGCAGCGGACCCGCGGCCTCCCGCAGCAACTCCAGCGGTTCATGGGCACCAGGAGCGGCCGCAAGGCGCTGTACGCGCGCGCTTTCGTGGAACACCTCGACCTCGACCGCGTGCCACGCCCCCTGGACCGCCTCCTCGCGCACGTCTGAGGCCTATCGGCCGGTGACGGCCTCGGCCTCCCGGAGGTAGCGCCGCACAGAACCGAGGGTGAGCATGCCGCTCGCGCCACCCGCGTCCTCGGCAACGGCCGGGCGCAGGGCGGCAGCGGCGCGCGCGGCGGCCCCCCACTCGCCGAGTTGCGCGGCGGCACGGGCCGTGAGGCACCACAGGGCCTCCTGCAGATGACCGCGGGGCGGTTCGGGCTGGGCGGCGAGGGCGGCGCGGGCCCCGGCCACGTCGTCCCGGGCGAGCAGTACGAGGGGCTGCGCCCAGGGCAGGTGCGGGCCCCAGTCGAGGCGGGGGCCGGTGGGCGCGGGCCGGTCGTGCAGCAGCCGAAGCCCCAGCAGGGCGAGCGGAAGCAGCCCGCGGTGGAGGCCGGGCATGCCCGCTCCGGCGAGGGCGTCATCGGCGGCGCGGTAGGCCGCGGCGGCCTCGGCGGGGGAGGGGCCGCCGGGTTCGGCACTGCGGGCGGCGAGCACCCGGGCCCTGAACCACGCGGTGAGAACGGTGACGAGCGGCGACTCGTGCGCGGCGGCCAGCTCCTCCGCGGCGACGGCGTGCGCGGCCCCGGCTTCGAGCCTGCCGAGGGCGGACGCGGACTGGAGCCGCACGAGCCGCCCCAGGATGCCGAAGGTCGGCAGCTCGTGCCGGGCGGCCAGCGCGACGAGCTCAGCGCCGATGGCGTCGCGCCGGGAGGCAAGACCCGGCCGGGCGAAGGACTGGAGGAAGACACCGTTGAGCGCGAAGGCCAGCAGGGCGGGGTCACCGAGGCCCCGGGCCAGTGCTTCGGCCTCGTCAGCCGCCGCCGCGGCGGCGGCGAGGGGCAGAGCTTGCGGGTCGGCGGAGGCAAGGGCCGTGCCTGCGCCCGCCGATGGACCGGCGGCCCCCTGTCCCGTACCGGACACGTCCCCGCTGCGGCTCTCCACCGCGATGGTCGCCAACAGCCGGGTCCGCAGCTCGGGCGGGCCGTCGGGGCCGAGCGCGGTGAGGGTGCGTCCGGCCGCCGCCACCACCGACCGGGACTGCTCCGGGTCATCGGACCGGCTCCAGATCGCCGGTACGTCGTACGCGCCGATCACCCGCGCGGTCAGCGCGACGTCCCCCGTGCGTTCCGCCGCCCGGATGGCGGTGAGGCGGTCGCGGCGCGAGGAGACCAGGGCGTCGCCGCCGGCCAGCGCGAGGGTGCGGGCCAGGGCCACGGTGGTGCGCGGGCCGAGCCGGGCGCCGGTGCCGGACCAGGGGCGCGGCGCCGCTTCGACGGACGCCGATCCGTTGAGCATGGCGGTCTCCAGGCGCCGGAGCTCGGGGCCGGGGTCCAGTCCAAGCCGCTCCACGAGCATGGTGCGGGCACGGCGGAGGGTCGCCAGCGCGTCGGCCCTGCGCCCGTCGCGGTAGAGGGCGCGCGCCAGCAGACCCCAGGCCGGCTCACGCCACGGATGCTCGGCGACGTGCTCACCGAGCGCCGCCACGAGGTCGGTACCCGCACCGGAGTCGAGGAGCACGCCCGCCCGCAGCTCCACGGCCCGCAGCCGCAGCTCCTCCAGCCGGGTCCGTTCCCGCTGGGCCCACGGGGCGTCGGGGAAGTCGGCGTAGGCGGGCCCGTGCCACGAGGCGAGCGCGTCACCGAGGGCGTCGACGGCGTGCGGAGGGCGGCCGGCAGCGGCCAGGGCGTCCTCGAAGCGATGGACGTCCACCGCCTCGCGCGAAAGACGCAGCGCGTAACCGGGTCCCTGCGTGACGAGCAGCCGCGGCGGGGTACGGGGCGCCCTGCCGGGTTCGACGGCACGGCGCAGCGCGGCGACGAAAGTGCGCAAGGCGCCCAGGGAACCGGCCCCCGGCTCGGCCCACAGGTCGGCGACGAGCGTGTCGGCGGTGACCAGCCGCCCCTCGGCGGCGACCAGGCGCGCGAGCACCTCGCGGTGCCGGGGCCCGCCCAGGTCGATCGCGCTGCCGTCGTCATGCCACGCCTGCACGGCACCGAGTACGTCAATCCGCATGCCCCCATCCTCGGGGCACGGACCCGGCCCCGCCGAACCGCGCTCATCGGTTGCTGATCGCCCTGGTGCACCGTGACCGCGTCAGCCGGACGAAGGTGCCGGACGACGCGACAGACGAGAGGAACCGCTGTGAATCCAGCTCCCACCCCCATCCCCACACACGCATCCGCCATCGCCATCCCGGAGTTCGAGTACGTACGCCTGCCCGGCGCGGGCGGCGTGGAGCTGTCCGCCGCGGTCGGCGGCAGCGGCAGCCCGCTCGTGCTGCTGCACGGCTTCCCCCAGACCCACCTCATGTGGCGCCACGTCGCCCCGCAACTGGCCACGGACCACCTGGTGGTCTGCCCCGACCTGCGCGGTTACGGCGCGAGCGACAAGCCGCCGGCCACGGACGACGACGTCTACTCGAAGCGGACCATGGCCGCCGACATCGTGGCCCTGATGGCGGAACTCGGCCATGAACACTTCGCCCTGGTGGGCCACGACCGGGGCGCCCTCGTCGCCTTCAGGGCGGGCCTCGACCACCCGGAGACCGTCACCCATCTGGGCATCCTCGACGTCGTACCGACCCTGGACATGTGGGACGTACTGCGAGGCGTGTCCGCGGCGGTCGGCTTCCACCTGTTCCTCATGGCGCAGCCGCCCGGCCTGCCGGAGACGATGATCGCCAACAGCGCTGACACGTTCTTCGGTTCGTTCCTCGACACCTGGGCCAAGGACCCCGGTGCGATCCCGGAGCCGGTGCGCGCCGAGTACCTGCGGGCGAGCGCGGCGGCGGTGGACTCGATCGTCGCGGACTACCGTGCCTCGGCGGGCGTGGACGTCGTGCACGACCAGGCGGACGCCGACGCGGGCTCGCAGTTCGCCATGCCCGTCGCGGTCGTCCAGCAGGACTGGGGCGCGCGGCTCGGCTACGACGCCGCGGAGGTGTGGCGGGCATGGGCACCCAGGCTCGACCATCACCTGACGGATGCGGGCCACTTCATGGCCGAGGAAGCCCCCGGCGAGATCACGGCGCTGATACGCCGTCTGCTGAGTTCCTGAGTTCCTGAGTTCCTGAGTTCTTGAATTCCTGAGTTCCTGACGTCCGGCGCCCCGAGCCCCGGCACAGCTCTCCCCCGAGGGCTTTTAGCATGGGCACATGGTTGCCAGTGATGATGCCCAACGATCCGGGGGAGAGCGGGAGTCCATGTCCCGTGACACCGCTGAAGCCGAATCCGGGCAAGAAGAAGGTCATTCGCTCGCGACTCTCGTGGAGCAGGCGGCCGACCTGGTCGAACCGATCAAACCGAGGCTGCGTGGCTGGCTCCACGCCGGAATGGTCCCCACCGCGCTGATCGCGGGCATCACCCTCATCTGGCTGGCTCGCACCCCCCAGGCGGTCTGGGCCTGTGTCGTGTACTCAGTCACCGCCTGGCTGCTCTTCGCGACCAGCGCCATCTACCACCGGGGCACCTGGGGGCCGCTCGGCGAGGCTCTGCTGCGACGTCTCGACCACGCGAACATCTTCCTGATCATCGCCGGTACCTGCACTCCCCTGGCCGTGCTCCTCCTGGCGCCGGACCAGAGGTCCATGCTGCTGTGGATCGTATGGACGGGCGCGTTGGCCGGCATCGCGTTCCGGGTCCTGTGGGTCGGGGCTCCGCGCTGGTTGTACACCCCGTGCTACCTGGCCCTGGGGTGGGCACCCGTGCGCTACCTCATCGAGTTCCTGCACGCCGGGGGAGTGGCCGTACTCGTCCTTGTCGTGGCCGGCGGTCTCCTCTACAGCGCGGGCGCGGTCGTCTACGCCCTCCAGCGCCCCGACCCCTCACCCCGCTGGTTCGGCTTCCACGAAGTGTTCCACGCGCTGACCGTGGCGGCCTTCACCGCCCACTACATCGCCATCCTCCTTGCCACCTCTCGGTGAGGTCGTCACCGTCTCAGGAGGTCGCGTGCTCCCTGACCACGGCCGACGGGTCCTTGTCGTCGCGCAGGCCCTGGTAGCGGGGGTGGCGCAGCAGGCCGTCGCGGGTCCACTCCGTGAAGGCGACTTCGGCGACGAGTTCGGGCCGCACCCACCGGGCGGTCCGCTCCGGCCCGCGGCCCTCGAACGGCGAGGCGTTCACCTCCCGTGCGTCGAGCTCCTGCCGCAGGGCGAGCAGCGTGCGGTGGTCGAACCCCGTGCCCACCTTGCCCGCGTAACGCAGCCGTCCGTCCTCGTAGTAGCCGATGAGCAGCGCGCCGAGGCCGGTTCGGCTGCCCGCGGGTTCGGTGAAGCCGCCGATCACGAACTCCTGGGCACGGGAGCACTTCAGCTTGAGCCAGTCCTCCGAGCGGCGTCTCTGATACGTGCTGTCGGCCCGCTTGGCGATCAGGCCCTCCCAGCCGCGCCGGCACGCGTCGGCGAGCAGTTCGGGTCCTCCCTCGTTGCGATGGGTGCAGAACCGCAGCGGCGCCGTGAACGTGAGCGAGCGCCGCAGCAGCGACTTGCGGGGGCGCAGGGGCAGCCGCCGCACGTCCGCGCCGTCCAGGCGCAGCAGGTCGAAGACGTAGTACGTGACCGCGACCTTGCTCGCCGCGACGTCGGCGGGCCGCGTGAGCCCCATCCGCTGCTGGAGCAGCGCGAAGTCCGTCCGGCCCCGGGAGTGGGCGACGATCTCGCCGTCGACGGTGAAGTCCGCGCGGGTCTGTGCCGCCAGGGCATCGACGATCTCGGGGTAGGTGGCGTTGAGCCGCCGCCCGGAGCGGGACAGCAGCGTCACCTCGCCGCGCTCGCGCACCGCGAGCACCCGGATGCCGTCCAGCTTCCGCTCGAAGACCCAGCCCCGCGGAAAGTCACGCCGGTCGCTGAGCGTCGCCAGCATGGGCGTGGCCGCCAGCTCGGCGCCGGGCGCCGCCTCGCGGACGCGCTCGTACAGCTCGGGCGGCAGCGTGTCCAGGAGGCCGGTCACTCCCGCTCACCGCGGTCCGGCTCCCACGTCGCCGCGTCCGGCGCCTCGGCGACCTGCCGCAGCGTACGACCGCTGCGCGCGGAGCGGGCCCGCCGGGGGTCGGGCGTGCCGGTGCCGCTGCCGCCGTGCCCGGACCCCTTCCGTACGAGGAGCCACGTCGGTTTCTTCCCTGACGCCGATCCTGGACCGCCGCTCCTCTCCTCACGGCCGTGGAAGCGGGTGAGCGCGTACGGGCCGCGCAGCTTCTCGCCGCGCAGCTCGAACGTGGCGTGCCCGTTCTCCAGGGCCTGCGCGAACGGCACCGGCCGGTTGTGCTTGTCGTGGCTGGTCGGCCGGTACGTGCCCTGATCCCAGACGATGACGGTGCCACCGCCGTACTCACCCTGCGGGATCACCCCCTCGAAGTCCCGGTACTCCATGGGGTGGTCCTCGGTCGGCAGGGCGAGCCGCTTGTCCTGCGGGTCGGTGGAGGGTCCCTTCGGCACCGACCAGGACTTCAGAACACCGTCGACCTCCAGGCGGAAGTCGAAGTGCATGGAGCTGGCGTCGTGGATCTGCACGACGAAGACGGGGTCGCCGTCGTGGTCCGTCCGCTCGCCGCCGGGTTCGCCGCCGGGTTCGCCACTCGGTCCGGCGCTCGGCTCGCCGCTCGGTTCGCGTGTCTTGTCGAAGTCGCGCTTCCCGCGATAGGTCCGCAGTCCGTCCTTCTCGCTCAAGGCGGCGCTCCTCTGTCGGGGTCGGCTGTCGGGGTCGTCGGCTCGTCCCGGCCGGTACCCGTGATTGTCACCGGCACGCGCGTGCCGGGCCACCGGATGACCCATGCGTCCCGCGGGTCTGTCGGTGATCGGTAGGAGATATGTCGGTGGCCGCTGGAACCGTGGGTGTCGAGTTGCCGCGCGTCAGCGACAGTGACAGTGACAGCGACAGCCGAAGATCAGCGAGGAGCCCCCTTCACCATGTCGTCCACGTTCTCCACCCCGCCCTGGGACGTCCACCGGCCGCCCCGCGCGGATGGCTGCGTCTTCCTGGTCACCGGCGGCAACGCCGGCATCGGGTACTTCGTCGCGGAGCAGTTGTCGGCCACCGGAGCCACCGTCGTCCTCGGCAGCCGGAACCCGGCGAAGGCCGAGACCGCCATGGCGGCCGTCCGCGAGCGAGTCCCCGGCGCCCGGCTGCGGGCCGTACGGCTCGACCTCGCCGACCTCTCGTCCCTGGAGACAGCGGTGGAGTCACTCGGGGTGGACCACCTCGACGCCGTGGTCCACAACGCGGGCGTCGCGCTCGACGATCCGCCGCGCGAGGAGACCGGGGACGGTCACGAGCTGATGTTCGGCACGAACCACCTCGGGCACTTCGCGCTGACCCGGTGGCTGATGCCGCTCCTTTCGGCCGCGCCGGCGGCCCGCGTCGTCACCATGGGCAGTTTCGCGGCGAAGACCGAGCGGCTCGACCTGGACGACCTTCAGTCCCGTACGGACTACCGGCCCAAGCGCACCTACGGGCGCAGCAAACTGGCGCAGATGCACTTCGGTCTCGAACTCGACCGCCGCCTGCGCGCTGCCGGCAGCACGGTGGCCGGCGTGGTGGTCCATCCCGGAGGCGCGCTCGACTCCCTCACCCCGTCACGGCCGCCGGTCCACGTGCGGACCACCGGCGCACGGCTGAGCGCGGCCCCCGCGGCCCTTCTCGTGCAGGGCAAGGACGCCGGGGCGTGGCCCGCGGTACGGGCGGTGCTCGACCCGGCCGTGCGGGGCGGCCAACTGTGGGGCCCGCGCGTGTTCGGCCTGCGCGGCGAACCCCGCCTCGAACCGGTGTGGACCCACCTCGCCGACACCTCCGTCGCTGCGCGGCTGTGGGACGCGAGCCGCGAACTCACGGGCGTCGACTTCGACGCCCTCCCCGGCCAGCACCCCCCTGACCCTCTGCCACCTGCCCCTCTGACCCCCTGACCTGCGGCAACAAAATCCGACCGCATAGAATCACGACCGAGTACGCGGACTCCCGACCCTGGACCGCCGGCAACTGAGCCCCCTGCCTACAGCACGGGAAGGCTCGGCCGACTCCTGCCCTTCGTCGTCCGCTGCCGGGTCCTCCGTCGGCCCTGTACCGGAAAAAGCCGCTGCCTTGTCCCTTGACGCCCTCGACACCCGCGACACTCTCGACACCCGCAACACGCTCAATTCCCTCGGCACCATTGAAGCCGTCGACGACGTCATCCCGGCGCCTCCGCCGCCCGGCCGAGCCCGCGTTCTCGACCGCCTCGCAGGCCGCGCGCCGGCCCCGCCGCCGCGCCGTACCGCCGTGCACAGCGTCAGCGCCGTCACCGCCGTGCTGCTGGCGCTGGTCGCCATAGGGTCACTGATTCACGAGCCGGTGCTCATACCTCCGCTCGCCGCGTCCGCCGCGATCATCCACGGGGCTCCCCGGCTGCCGCTGGCCCAGCCGCGCAGCGTGGTCGTCGGCCACCTGATGTGCGTCGTCATCGGCTACGCGGTCGTCGCCGTCGCGGGCAGCTCGCCCTGGGCGGCCGCGGTGGCGGCAGGCATCAGCCTGGCGGCGATGACGGCGACGCGGTGCCCGCACTCGCCCGCGTGCGCGACAGCCGTGGTCATCGTCCTGAACACTCCGGCGCCCGGCACCTTCGTACCGCTGCTCATGGGATCCACCGCCCTGCTCGTGCTGGCCGGGTGGGCCCTCTCGCGGTCCCGCCCCAAGAGCGCGCGCTACCCCGCGTATTGGTGGTAGCCCAAGCGGGCCGGTTCGCTTAGCTTCTTCAACACAACGCGCAACTCATTGACGCAGACCGTTCATCTCTTTATGGTCGCCTGACCTTCTCGCTCGACCTTCGGGTCTTCCCGTTCGTCCCCCCGCGTTTGCGTAACGGAGCACAATGAGGTCTCTCACCCGTAAAGCCCGGTTCATCGCACCCGTCCTGGTCGGCGTGCTCGCGGCGGCCGTGCCGCCGACAGCGACGGCCGGGACCGGTGACCCGGGGGGCGGGACGGCGGCGCAGGCCTCCGCCTCACCCCCGTCGGACGGCGGCTGGACGCTGACCTCGCACCGTATCGACCCGAAGGACAGCTACCACGCCTTCGTCGGCAACGGATACCTCGGCCAGCGCGTCGCGCCCAACGGGACCGGCTACACCCGTTCCGACGCCAAGACCGGATGGCCGCTCTTCACTCCGCGCTACGACGGCTCCTTCGTGTCGGGGCTGTACGCGCACAACCCCTCCACCACCGAGAACCGGCAGGTCGCCGCGGCGATCCCCACCTGGACGCCGCTCACGGTTTCCACCGGCGGGGCCACGTCGCAGACCTTCACCTCCGCGACCCCGGCGTCCCGGATCTCGCACTACTCGCAGAGCCTGGACATGCGCCGCGGCCTGGTGCGCACCAAACTCAGGTGGACGGCCGCCGACGGGCGGGCCACCGACCTCCAGTACGACGTCCTGGCGGACCGCACAGACCCGCACGTGGGCGCCGTCCGACTGCGGATGACGCCGCACTGGAACGGCGAGGCCCGCGTCACCGACCGCATCGACGGTCGCGGCGCCCGGCGCATCACCCCGACCGGCGCCGGCGCGCGGCCGGGTGGGCGGACGATGGCCGTGGGTTTCCGGACGCAGGGGACGAAGACCGCAGGAACCGTCGCTTCAACTCTCCGCCCCGGGGAGGGAATGCGTACAGGAAGTGAAGAAAAGGCCACACGCGGCCAGGAGTTGAGCGCGCGGCAGTCCCTCTCCGTCGACGTCCGCTCGGGTCGCACCTACGAAGTCGCCAAGTACATCGGCGTCGACACCTCCCTCACCTCCCGCTCACCCGGACGTGACGCGGTGGCGGCCTCGCGGCGGGCGGCGGGCAAGGGCTGGGAGGCGCTGTTCGACGGTCACTCCGCCGCCTGGCGCAAGCTGTGGCGCAGCGACATCGAGGTGCCCGGCCAGGACCGGATGCAGGCATGGCTGCGCTCGGCCCAGTACGGACTGTTGTCCAGCAGCCGTAAGGGCTCGGCCAACAGCATCTCGCCCACCGGTCTGAGCAGCGACAACTACGGTGGCCTGGTGTTCTGGGACGCCGAGACATGGATGTACCCGGCCCTCCTGGCGGCCCACCCCGACCTCGCGAAGTCGGTCGTGGAGTACCGCTACCGCACGCGGGCCGGTGCCCGCGCCAACGCCCAGAAGCTCGGACACCGCGGCCTGTTCTACCCCTGGACCAGCGCGAGCAAGGGCGACCTCGCCTCCGAGTGCCACAGCGTGGACCCGCCGCACTGCCGCACCCAGAACCACCTCCAGAGCGACGTGGCACTGGCAGCCTGGCAGTACTACCTCGCCACCAAGGACACACACTGGCTGCGCACCCGCGGCTGGCCGGTGATCCGGGGCATCGCCGAGTTCTGGGCCCACCGCGCCACGGCGAACGCCGACGGCAGCTACTCCATCAAGGACGTCGCAGGTCCCGACGAGTACAGCAACGGCGTCGACGACGGCGTCTTCACCAACGCGGGCGCCGCCACCACCCTGCGCACCGCCACCCGCGTCGCCCGCATCCTGGGCGAGAAGGCGCCCGCCGGCTGGAACACCGTCGCCGGCAAGCTCCGCATCCCGTACGACAAGGACAAGAAGGTCTTCCAGCAGTACGACGGCTACAAGGGCTCGGTCATCAAGCAGGCGGACACCGTGCTGCTGATGTACCCGCTGGAGTGGCCGATGTCCAAGGAGGCCGCCACCAACACCCTTGACTACTACGCGGAGCGCACCGACCCCGACGGCCCGGCGATGACCGACTCGGTGCACGCCATCGACGCCGCGGCCAACGACGAGGCCGGCTGCTCCACGTACACCTACCTCACGCGCTCCATCCGTCCCTTCGCCCGCGGCCCGTTCGAGCTCTTCTCCGAGGCGCGCGGGGACAAGGCAGGCGCCTCCGACCCCCTGGCGGGTTCGCCCGCCCAGAACTTCACGACCGGCCAGGGCGGCTTCCTCCAGGTGTTCACCCATGGCCTCACCGGGCAGCGGCTGCGGGAGGACCACGTGCGGCTCGACCCGATGCTGCCGCCCCAGCTCTCCCGCGGCGTGCACCTCAAGGGGCTGCACTGGCAGGGGCGTACGTACGACATCGCCGTCGGCGCCCATGACACCACCGTGCGGCTCACCCACGGCGAGCCGTTCGAGATCGAGACGCCGCAGGGCAGGCAGACCGTCAGCCAGGACCACCCCGCGCACCTCAAGACCCGGCGCCCGGACCTCCGGCCCACCGACAACCTCGCCAGGTGCACCGCCGCGACAGCGACGTCGGAGCAGCCCGGGCAGTACGCCGACGCCGCCCTCGACGGCAGCAACGCCACCGCCTGGGTCCCCGACACCGCCCGCGCCGGCCTCACGGCGGACCTCGGCAGGCCCGCACGGATCTCCGAGGTCACCCCGCGCTGGACCACCGTGCGGCCCGCGTCGTACGACGTGCGGACGTCCCTGGACGGCCGGCACTGGCAGAGCGCCGACAAGGACGGGACAGTGGCGCGCTACGTCCGCGTGACGCTCAGGTCCGCCGACGCGAAGAAGCCCGCCGGCCTCAGGGAACTGGTCGTCACGCGGTAGGCACTCACCCTCAGGGGGCCATCTCGTAGGACCCCGCGAGCGACTCCACGGTCTGCCAGACCCGTGCGGTGCGGGCCTCGTCGATGACGGGGCGCCGCACCGCGCCGAGCGCCCAGCTCTGCTGCGGCACGGTGGCGGAACCCTTGCCGTGCAGCTCGACGGCGTGCGCGGAGAAGTCACGGACGAGGACCGCGAAGAGCTCGTCGAGCACGTCCTGGTCCAGACCGGTCAGGCGCGCCTGCTCCAGGATGAGCTGACCGTGCACGACCAGGGCGAAGAGCTGGCCGACGGAGAGAAGCAGGTCGAGGTCACGGCTCTGCTCCTCGTCGGGCGCGGCGGTGGTGACGAACTCGCAGAGGGCGTCGGCCTGTTCGCGGAAGCGGGCGACGTTGGGAACGTCGGCGTACGCGTCGTAGGCGTCGCGCCAGTCGTGGAAGCGCACCGAGCCGAGTCCGCGGGCCGGTCCCTGCGCGAAGAGGAAGGCGTCGTCACCGGCTTCGGCGCGGGTGGGCACGGGCGCGTACTCGGCCGGGTTCAGCAGGTGGTTGCGCATGAACTTCAGGATGAGGGCGAGGTTGACGTGGACGGTGCCCTCCAGCTTCGGCAGTGAGCGGATCTCGACGGCGGCCTGCGCGAAGTAGTTGTCCTTCTCGAAGCCCTTCGCGGCGATGACGTCCCACATCAGGTCGATGACCTTCTCGCCCTCGGTGGTCACCTTCATCTTCGTCATGGGGTTGAAGAGGAGGTAGCGGCGGTCGTCGGGACCGGCCGAGCGGAAGTAGTCCACGGCGCGGTCGCTGAAGAGCTTCATCCCTACGAGGCGTACGTAGGCGTCGGTCAGCTCGCGGCGCACGTGCGGGAAGGCGGTGACGGGGCGCCCGTAGAGGATGCGCTGATGGGCGTGGGTGACGGCCTCGTACATCGCGTGCTCGCAGATACCGATCGAGGCGGTGCACAGGTTGAACTTGCCGACGTTCACCGTGTTGAGGGCGGCGTCGAAGGCCGCGCGGCCGGTGTGCAGCACGTCCTCGGCGGCCACGGGATAGCGGTCGAGCCGGAACTCGCTGACGAACTTGGACGAGTCGACGACGTTCTTCACCAGGTGGTACGCCGGGTGGCGCGAGTCGGCGGCGAAGAAGACGTACCCGTCGGGGCCCTCGACATCGGTGCGGCGGCCGAAGACGGAGACGAGTCCGGCGGCGTTGCCGTTGCCGATGTAGTACTTGGCACCGCTGGCCAGGAAGCCGCCGTCGGCGGTGGGTTCGAGGAGCATGTCGGTGGAGTAGATGTCGGCGCCGTGCGCCTTCTCCGACAGGCCGAAGGCGAACACCTCGCCCTGCGAGAGCAGCTCGGCGGCGCGCGTCCGGGCGGCGGCGTTCTCGCTCTGCCAGACGGGGCCAAGGCCGAGGATGGTGACCTGCCAGGCGTACCAGTAGTCGAGCCCGTAGAAGCCGAAGATCTCGTTGAGGGCCGCGATCCTGGCGGTGTCCCAGCGCTTGTCCCGCTCCCCGCCGGCGGCGGCGGCCGGCGTCAGGAAGGTGGCGAACAGCCCCTCCTTGGCGGCGAACTCCAGGAAGTCCGCGAGCCAGACGCGCTCCCGGTAGTCCTCGATCAGCCTGCGCTTGCCGCGGCTCTCGAACCAGTCCACGGTCGCGCGCAGCAGCCTGCGGGTCTCGGGGTCGAAGTGGGTCGGGTCGTAGGTGTGCGGGTTGAACAGCAGGGCGTCGGCCATGGGGGTTAGGTCGCCTTTCCGGGCAGGAGGGTGAGGGGGGAAGTGGGAGGAGGGAAGTGGGAGGCGCTCAGCTCCGTGATGCCAACCGATGCAGGGTCGCGAGCACATCGTCGAGCCAGGTGAGCGTCATCCGCTCGTACGCGATGCCGCCGCGCAGCACGACGTGCTGCAACTCCCGCCCGGCGTCCGGCGCCCCGGTCGCCTCGTCCGGTGGGAAGTCGTGCTGCTCACCGGCGAGATAGCGGGTGAGGCGGTCGGCGTGCACATCGCGGTACCGCTCGACCTCGCGGATCAGCGCGGCCGGATCGCCGAAGGCCGCGCCTCGGATCTTCACGGCGAGCTCGTGCCGGACGCTCTCGGGCTCGATGGGTTCGTCCAGCCACCGGGAGAGGGCCGTCCGGCCCGGAGCCGCCACCGAGTACTCCTTCTTGTCCGGCCGCGCCTGCTGCGCCACCGCACGGGCGTCGATCCAGCCGTCGCTCTCCATGCGTTTGAGTACGCGGTAGATCTGCTGGTGCGTGGCGGCCCAGAAATAACCGATGGACCGCTCGAACCGCCGGGCCAGCTCATAGCCGGACCCGGGCTGTTCGAGCAGCGAGACGAGGATCGCGTGCTCTAGCGCCATGCCGCGATCCTGCTATGCAACGAGTTGCATGAACAAGAGGTGCCGGCCGGGTGAGACACGGCTCACCCGGCCGTAGGGGCCCCTCGGCATCGCGGCCCGGTCAGCTTCGTTCGAAGCCGTGCGTGCGGCCGATGACGGTGAACCCGCGGCGCTCGTACCAGTGGCGCGGCCAGTCGCTCGCGTCGGCGGTCAGGAAGCGGGTGGCGCAGCCGTGGTCACCGGCCATGCGCAGGGCTCTGCTCAGGACTGCGTCCGCGTAGCCGCGTCTCAGGTGGGCTTCGGAGGTGATCAGGTCCTCGATCTGGGCCGTGCCGGTCGTTGGTGCCATGTACAGGTCGGCCCACGAGGCCACTTCGCCCTCCGGGGTGCGGGCGCCGAGGAAGTGCACGACGTCGGCGCCGTGCTTGCGGGCCGCGCGCCGGTCCACGAGGTGGCGGATGACCTCGTCGTCGGCCTCCGTCTCCGGGATGAGTGAGCGCCAGCGCCGGGTGAGCGGGCCCCGTAGCGCGTCGAGTTCCACCGGCCGCGCGCAACCGCCGAGCGGGACCGGGCCCGTGTGCAGCATGACCAGGTAGGTGGAGTGGGAGTACCCGGCCCGCACCAGTGGCGGCGCGCAGGCGGCGCCGACCGCGTCGTCCAGGACGGAGATCAGCCGGTGCGGCAGGTGCCCCAGGGCCTCGTCGGCGAGGGCGGGCAGCGTGTCGGGGTCGACGGCGGTGTCGATGACGACTTGGTTGTTCGCGCGCGAATGGCGGAAGGCGTCGTCATGGACGGCGAACCCGCCCGGCAGCTCGACGACCCGCGCGGCCTGGCAACGGGCGAAGACGGCCACGAAGGCGTTGACCCGCCGCAGAACGAGGTCTTGCGGGGCGCCGTCCGGCGTGGTGTCGGGAGCGGCCTTGCGTGGGGCGTGCGGGGTGGCCTCGCGTGGGGAGTGTGGCGTGGCGTCAGGCGTGGCCCTCTGCGGGGCGTGCGGGGTGGAGTCGGGAGTGGCCTCGTCCGGCGTGGTGCTCGGCGGGGCGTGCGGGGTGCCGTCCGGCGTTGTGTCGGGAATGGCCTCGCGTGTGCCGTCCCGGGTGGTGTCAGGCGCGGCTTCCTGCGTGCCGTCGGGAGTGGTCTCGTGCGGGGCCGCGCTCCGTGGGTCGTGCGGGGTGGCCTCGCGTGTGCCGTCAGGCGTGGCGTCAGGCGTGGCCCCCTGCGGCGCGCGCGGGGCCGGCTCCCGTGGGGCGTGTGGGGTTTCCAGCGTGGTGCCGGGCGTGGGGGAGGGGAGTCGTAGCGTCGGGTACCAGTGTCGCGCCACGCGGTGCAGGCGCTGCTGGTGTTCGGTGATCCAGCCGTCCGGCGGGGCCAGTGGAACCCGTACGGTGACCATGGACCCCGACTCGTCCTCGACGAGTACCTCCGGGCAGTCACGCTCACCGGTGAGCCGGACGAAGAGGGACGGCCCCCGGCTCATCTCCATCCAGCCGACGTTCTCACCGGAGTCGAGCCTGTCCAGCGCCCCCGCCCAGCTCTCCAGCCGCGTGCGGGACAGCGCCAGGCCGATGCGGCCGGACACGAACGGCGTCGTCACGACGATCTCGGCGCTGAGACCTTCGCGCCAGCCGGGGTGGATACCCAGGACGTCGATGGTGACGCTGTTCCCCTCGTCATCCGCGAGATGGATCAGCCTTCTTGCAGCGGCGTCGCTCATGGCTGCCCCTTCACGAACGCATGGACGAGTCCCGTGGATCCTTGCGCTGCCGAGGCCGCTCTCGCCACCTCATTTCGCCGATTTCGGTGAGACCGTCAGCAACTGTGTTGGTCAAGGAACTTCAAAGAGGGGAGGGGCGTTGGCAGGAGGACGCGCGGTTACGCGCGGACTGGCAAACGGGTAGCCGAGGTGGCACGCATGGCGATGTGGGATCGGATCAAGGACCAGGCCAAGGGCCTGCAGCAATCGCAGGGCGGACGGAGCTCCGGCGGCTCCGGGCGTCCGGGGTCGGGGTCCGGCGGAAGCGGAGGGTCGAAGGCGCAGCTCGTGGGCGTGCTCAAGACCCAGCTCGCCTCCCTCAAGACGGAGCTGAAGAGCGGTGCCTACCGCGACGCCAGCATGGCCATGTGCGCCCTGGTGGCGGCCGCGGACGGTTCGGTGGACCCGGCCGAGCGCCAGCACGTGGAGTCCCTGATCCTTCAGAACGACGTTTTGAAGAACTTCCCGCCCGAGCAGCTCCGGCAGCGGTTCAACAAGCACGCGGACCAGCTGTCGTTCAACTTCCAGCAGGGCAAGACGGAAGTCATGCAGGAGATCGCCAAGGCGGCGAAGAAGCCGGTGGAGGCGAAGGCGGTCATCCAGACCGGTTTCGTCGTCGCCGGCGCGGACGGCTATATCGCCCCGGCCGAGGAGCAGGTCCTGCGCGAGGCGTGCATGGCGCTCAACGTCTCGCCGCAGGAGTTCGGCCTCTGACCCGTCTGTGACTTGTCCCTGACTTGTCTCTGACCTGTCTCCGGCCTTTTGGTCCTGCCAGTCGCGCCCCGCGTCCGCTGTTCTGAGGACCGACGAACCAGCGGACGCGGGCGGGCGGCGGGGCCGGGGCCTGCCCGCGGGTGGGCCGGGCGCAGGCGGTGCACCTACGCCCCGGTGGGACCCGCTCCGGTCTCGCCACGCGTGGTCAGGGACGGTACGCGGGCGTAACGCCCGGGAGTGGTCCCCACCACCCGCTTGAAATGCCGGGTGAAGTGCGGCTGGTCGTAGAAGCCGGCGGCGATCGCCACCTCGGACGGCGTCCGCCCGTCGAGCAGCAACCGGCGGGCCAGGTCGATCCGGCGGGACATCAGGTACTGATGCGGGGCGATGCCGAAAGCACCGCTGAAGGCGCGTACGAGATGCGCGGAACTGGCGTGGATCCGGCGCCCGGCCTCGTCCAGGGTGATGCCTTCGGAGAGCCGCTCGTCGAGGAGATCGCGCAGGCTGTGGGCGACCCGGCTGTGGGTGTCCCGGCTGTGGGCGACGCCACGGGCAGGCCGCGGCCCGCCGGGGGGCGACGCGGGACGCAGATGCCCCCGCAGCCGTTCACCGACCAGCGCCAGGCGGCTCTCGGCCTCCAGCTCGTCGCCCCGGTTCGCCAGGGCCGCGTGCAGCTGCCCCACTCGTCTGCGGAGCAGCGGATCGGTGAGGTCGGGGCCGTCCACCGCCGGGCCGATGAAGCTCTCGTCGAGCTGCGTCATGTCGAGATACAGCACCCGTTTGCGGAACCCGTGCGGCGTCGCGGCGGAGCCGTTGTGCGGAACCTGCGGCGGCAGCAGACTCACCGTGCCGCTCGGGGTGCCACGCTCGTAGCGGTCCAGTTCGTACCGGACGGCTCCGTCGTCGACGATCAGCAGCGTCCAGGCGTCGTGCACGTGCATGGGATACGCGTGCTCGGTGAAATGGGCGTGGAAGACCTCCACGACTCCCGCGACCGGCGGGCGCCAGGCGGAAACCTCTTGTCCTTGCACCACGCAAAGAACGTACAAGACGCGGAAGGCCCACACCCGCGAGTCTCACAGCATGAGAACGGACACCACCCCTGACACGGACGCCACCCCTGACACGGACCCCGCCGCCCGACCCGGACCCGGACCCGCCCCCGAAGCCGGACCCGGGCACGACAGCAGCGCAGCCAAGGCCCAGAACCCGCCCGTGCGGTTCGACACCAAGATCGCCGTCCTGCTGCGCGACGACCTCGAACCGTGGCAGCGGCTGAACGTCACCGCGTTCCTGGTGAGCGGCCTCGGTACGGCCGTACCGGAGGTCGTCGGCGAGCCGTACGCGGACGCCGACGACACCCCCTACCTGCCCATGTTCCGCCAGCCCGTGCTCATCTTCGAGGGGTCGAAGGAGACGCTGACGGCCGCGCACGGCAAGGCGCTCTCCCGCTCACTGCCCAGAGCCCTGTTCACGGCGGACCTCTTCACCACGGGCAACGACCGCGACAACCGGGCGGCGGTCAGGGCCGTGCGCGGGGAAGCCCTTGACCTGGTCGGTCTGGCGGTCCACGGTCCGCGCAACGCGGTGGACAAGGTGCTGAAGGGCGCGCGCATGCACCCTTGAGCGCCTGGGGTTGCGGTACGGGTACCGGTCCGGGGACTTCAGTCGTTGGTGGTCACCCGGACGTAGTCCACGACGAGCTGGTTCGGGAAGGTGGTGCTGCCGTCGGGGTCGCCCGGCCAGTAGCCGCCGACCGCGAGGTTGAGGATCAGGAAGAAGGGCTTGTCGAAGACCCACCGGTTGCCGTTGAGGTCGGCGGGGGTGCGGGTCTGGTAGACGTTGCCGTCCACGGACCAGGTGACCTTGTTCGGTGACCAGTCCACCGCGAAGGTGTGGAACTTGTCCGCGAACGCCTCGCCGCCGGGCAGCGTGTAGCCCGCGCCGATGCCGCCGGAGCCGGAGTAGCCGGGGCCGTGCAGGGTGCCGTGGACGGTGCCGGGTTCGAAGCCGACGTTCTCCATCACGTCGATCTCACCGCTGTTCGGCCAGCCCACGCTGCCGATGTCGGCGCCGAGCATCCAGAACGCGGGCCACATGCCCTGCCCGCGCGGCACCTTCATGCGGGCCTCGACATGGCCGTACGCCTGCGTGAACTTGCCGGAGGTGTTGAGCCGGGCCGAGGTGTACTCGCAACGCCCGTACCAGCACTGGTAGTTGCCGGGGTTCTCCTTGCGGGCGGTGATGACCAGGTTGCCCTGGCCGTCGAGGGCCGCGTTCTTGTTGCCCGAGGTGTAGTACTGCCGCTCGTGGTTGTTGACGTTGTCGCCCGTCTCGATCTGCCACTTGCCGCCGTCGACCGCGGACCCGGCGGGCCCGTCGAAGTCGTCGGAGAAGGTGGTGGCCGCGGCGGAGGCGGCAGGGGAGACGGGGGTCGCCTGGGCCCCGGCCGGGAGCCCGGCCAGGGCCGAGGCGCAGCAGGCCAGGGCGACCGTGGTGAGTGCCGCGCGGCGGCGCCAAGAAGTGTGCACTGTCATCACATCGCTTCACGTGGGGGTGCGAGGGAGTGGGGGGTGCGAAGTGCCGGAGCATGCAGAGCCATGCGGCGCCATGAGCATCTGAGGGGCATGCCCATGACAAATCGATGTCGAAAAATGAACGCGCCGGGCGATCAATCCCGTTGCTTCGTTCAGTACTTGATTTAAGAGAGCATCACAGGCCACGTCAAGGAGTTGGTGCGGACCAATCTGGCCGCCCGGTCGGGCCTGTCCGGACGGGCCCCGACCGGTGGGCGCGGCTGCGAAACCGCCCCTCAACCGGAACGGAGACGGTGCGATCATCGACCCATGATCGAGAACGCGGTGCAGATGGTCGCCGTACCGGCGGGGCGGGTAACGCTCTCGGACCGGCGGACCGAGCGCAGTTGGACGGTGGGGCTCGCGCCCTACGAACTCGCGGCCCTCCCGGTCACGCAGGCGCTGTACGCGCAGGTCACCGGTGTGCGCCCGAGCGCCGCCGAGGGGGACTCGCTGCCGGTCGAGAGTGTCTCCTGGTGGGACGCGGTCCGCTTCTGCAATGCCCTGTCCGGGCGTGACGGGTACGCGCCCGCGTACCGTCTCTTCCCCGGCGAGGAAGGCGTCGAGCGCATCGAGTGGGACGCGTCGGCCGACGGGTACCGGCTGCCGACCGAGGCCGAGTGGGAGCACGCCTGCCGTGCGGGCACGAGCGGACCGCACTACGCGCCGCTCGACGAGATCGCCTGGTACCGCGGCAACTCCGGCGAGCGCATCCACGACGCGGGCGGCAAGCGGCCCAACCCGTGGGGCCTGTACGACATGCTCGGCAACGCCTGGGACTGGTGCTGGGACATCTACGACGCCGAGGTCTACGGCGACTACCGGGTGCTGCGCGGCGGAGGCTGGTTCGACGAGCACTGGAGCTGCCGGGCGTCGGCGCGGCGCCGCAGCCACCCGGCGTTCCAGGTGGATGACGTGGGCTTCCGTGTCGCGCGTTCGCCGGCCGGCTGAGCCGACTTGTTAGGCAAGTGAATGCTTGCCTATCCTGGAGTCGTGGCCGATGACCTCTTCAAAGCCCTGGCAGACTCCACCCGCCGCACGATCCTCGACGAGCTGACCGAGAGATCCGGACAGACACTGTTCGAGATCTGTTCGCGGCTGAGCATGAAGCATCGGCTCGCCATCTCGCGTCAGGCGGTCTCCCAGCACCTGGCCGTGCTGGAGGCCGCCGGACTCGTCGAGACGAGGCGGGAGGGCCGCTACAAATTCCATGACCTGAACACGGCCCCGCTGCGGCAGATCGCCGAGCGCTGGCTCACACCCCACCCGTCAGGACCACAGGAGAGCACCTCATGAAAATCCATATGACCAGCGTCTTCGTCGACGACCAGACCACGGCCGAGCACTTCTACACCGAGATCCTCGGCTTCGTGAAGAAGCACGACGTCCCGGTGGGCGGGAAGGACCGGTGGCTGACCGTCGTCTCCCCGGACGAACCCGAAGGCACCGAACTCCTCCTTGAGCCCGCGGCCCACCCGGCCGCCGTGACCTACCGGGACACACTCGTCGCGGACGGCATCCCGCTCGCCCAGTTCGCCGTCGACGACGTACGGGCGGAGTACGAGCGCCTGCGCGGCCTCGGCGTCAGATTCACCCAGGAGCCCACCGAGATGGGCCCCGTCACGACCGCCGTCTTCGACGACACCTGCGGCAACCTCATTCAGATCGCGACCGAGCCGCAGTAGCCGGCGGCGCCGGCATGGCGGGGCGGCCGCCGTCCTGGGCACCGTCGAGGGTCCGGCGGACGGCACCCCGCAGCCAGTGGTGGCCGCCGTCGGCCGCGTGACGGGGATGGAAGGCCATGCCGATGACCACGGGCGGCAGGGGAAGCGGAATGCGGAGGAGGCGCAGCCCGAGGTCCGTGGCGGCGTCGGTGAGAGGGGGCGAGGAGGCGCCGTCGGGCCTGGTGGGGACCAGGCACACGGCGTCGCTGCGGGCGGCGAGGGCCATCGCGGCGAGGTGGCTGGGCAGCACGACGGTGACGTGCCGGCGGAGGCCGTGCTCGGCGAGAGCGGCGTCCAGGGGCCCGGTGAACCGGCCGCGGCGGCTGACCGCCACGTGTTCGGCGGCGGCCAGCCGCTCCGGGGTCAGGGTGCCTTCGGTGAGGGGATGACCTGGCCGGACGGCCGCCGCCATGCGCAGCGTGAGCAACTCCTCGACCAGGGTCTCGGGGTCGACGTGGTCGATGGCCCCGACCTCCAGATCGATCCGCCCGTCCCGCAGACCAGGACCGGCCTCCAGCTCCTCGGCCGTGAACCGCAGTGAGACCCCCGGTGCCTCCTGCCGGGCCAGCCGCAGCAGCCCGGGCGCCAGCGCCGCGCCGACCAGGTCCGCCGTCTGGAGGGTGAAGGTGCTCCGCAGGGTCGCGGGGTCGACCCGGGAACCAGGGCTGAGCAGAGCCCCCAGACGCTGCACGACCGCCGCTGCCTCCTCGCGCAGGGCCCGGGCGCGGGGAGTGGGGACCATGGCCTGGCCGGCCCGGACCAGGAGGGGGTCCTGGAGGGTTCGGCGCAGACGGGCGAGAGTGCGGCTCATGGCGGCGGGCGAGGTGTGCAGCCGTGCGGCGGCGCGGGTGACGCTCTGCTCGGTCAGCAGCGCGTCCAGCGCCACGGCGAGTTGGGCGTCGATGACGGGATCTTCGCTGCTCATCGGCATCATTCCACTTCAGGCAATAATCGCGTGCTGAAGTTCCCATTGTGGCAATGCCATGGCTCTCCGCAGGATGAGTGACGTACCGATTCCGGCACGAACCCACGAACCCACGAACCCACGTACCCAAGAGGCCGCATGACGCGGCACGCGGGGTTCGTCGCCGAAACCACTCACGCCCACGTTGTGGAGGCACCACCATGCTCGCCGAGCAGACCACCCCGCCCGTCACCGCGTTCATGCTTATCAAGACCCAGCCCGAATGGCTCGCCATGACGCCCGAGGAAAGGGTGGACGCCTTCGCCACCCAGGTCATGTCCGCGGTCAAGGCCAGGACCACCGGTGTGCGGTCGCGTTTCTACGACACGGAGTTCTACTCCACCCGCGTCACCGACGTCTGGGTCTGGGAGGCGGACGACCACGCCGCCTACCAGCTCCTCATCGACGTACTGCGCGAAACGCCCTTCTGGGACCGCTACTTCGAGGTCGTGGACCTCCTCGTGGGCACCGAGAACGGCTACGCCCGCACCTACGGCCTCGACCCCGTCACCACCATCAGCACCTGACATCGGCGACACGGAGGGGCACGGCGCGGCGCCGGACCGGCATGCCGAAGGTCGGGTGGGCGACGCCCCAGGCCGCGGCCTTGCAGATCGTCTCCTTGTACAGCGCGGCGAAACGCCCCGTCAGAGCCGCGCGGACGGCACGGTCGTCGGCGGTGACGTACTGGACGATGCCCTCCTTGCGGCCCAGCGAAATGCACTGGTTGAAGTAGCGCAGCGGGGCGTTCGGGAGCTTCCCGCCGGTCAGGCGTGCCGCGATGGAGTCAGCGGCCTGCCAGGCGGTGGGGGTTCCCGAAGCGCACGACATCCGGAGCGGTTTGCCGCCGGGGCCCATCACCATGGCCGCGTCACCGACGGCGTACACGTCCGGATGCGAGACGGAACGCATGGTGCCGTCGACCACGATCTGGTCCGTGCCGGTGACCTCCAGGGCGGTGGCCCGTGCGAGGGGGTGGACCGCGAACCCGGCCGTCCATACCGTGACCGCCGCCGGGACGTCACCGCCGTCCGCCGTGGTGACGCGGTCGGCCTCCACGGAGGTGACGGCCGTGTGCTCGTGCACCGCGATGCCGAGCTTGCCGAAGACCTTCCGCAGGTGACGTCGGCCCGCGGGTGAGAGCCAGTCGCCGAGGCCGCCGCGTGCGGCGAGCGCGACGTCGAGGTCGGGGCGCGCCTCGGCGATCTCGGTCGCCGCCTCAATCCCTGTGAGCCCGCCGCCGACGACGACCACGGTCCTGCCGGCCTCCAGCGCGGCGAGGCGCTCACGCAGCCGGAGCGCCCCGGGGCGGCCTGCGATGTCGTGGGCGTGCTCGGCGGCGCCGGGTACGCCCTGGGGGTTCCAGCCGCTGCCGAGCGCGTACACCAGAGTGTCGTACGCCAACTCCTCGGTGCCGTCCGCGCCGTGGACGGAGACGGTGCCGCTGTCGACGTCGATGCCGGTGACCCGCGCGAGCTTCAGCGCGACGCCCGTGCCCGCGAACATCTCGCTGTAGGGCCGGGGTGTGAGGTCCTGGCCGACCGCGAGCTGGTGCATCCGTACGCGTTCGACGAAGTCGGGCTCCGCGTCGACGAGGGTGATGGTGACGTCCTCACGGCGCAGCCGCCTGGCGAGGCGCCCGGCGGCGAACGCTCCGGTGTAGCCGGCTCCGAGGACGATGATGCGGTGCTGCATTTCCTGGCTCCTGTCTCGCGGGGGTTCGCCACCTGAACCGGACAGCCCGCCGTTTCCTGACAGGAACGCGATGTGACTCACCTCACCTTCTGGCGCCGAGGCGTCAGAAGGTGAGGTGCAGGGGCTCCCCGTGATCGTGGCCCGTCGCCGCCCACTGCCGGTTCGCGCGTTCGAGCTTGTCGGGATTCAACTGGCTGCGGAAGGCGGCGACGCCCGCGGCGGTGATCTCCAGGCACGTGACGCCGATGACCCGGCCGTCGACGACCGCGACGAGGGCGGGGGAACCATTGGCGGCCGTGGTGTACACCTCGGGCGAGCCGCCGGCGATGTCGCGCTTGGCCTTGCCGGGCAGGAACAGTCCCCGCATGAACTTCGCGACCGCGACGGCGCCCTCGAACGCCTTGGCGCGGGCAGGGATCTTCCCGCCGCCGTCGCCGACCGCGATGGCGTCCTCCGTGAGCAGCCGCACGAGCGGCTCGGTCCTGCCGCTGGTGGCGGCGGTGAGGAACTCCTCGATGACCCGCCGGGCGGCGGCCTCGTCGACCTCGGCGCGGGCCTTGCCGGCCCGGATGTGCTTCTTGGCGCGGTGCGAGATCTGCTGGCTGGCGGCCTCGGTGATGTCGAGGATCTCCGCGATCTCCCGGTGCGTGTGCCCGAAGGCCTCACGCAGCACGTACACGGCCCGCTCATTGGGGGAGAGGCGCTCCATGAGCGTGAGCACGGCGTACGAGACCGACTCGCGCTGCTCGGCGGTGTCGGCGGGGCCGAGCATCGGGTCCCCGGCGAGCAGCGGCTCGGGCAGCCACTGGCCCACGTAGGTCTCGCGCCGGGCGCGGGCCGAGGCGAGCTGGTTGAGGCAGAGGTTGGTGAGGACCTTCGTCAGCCAGGCTTCCGGGACCTCGACGCGGTCGACGTCGGCCGCCTGCCAGCGCAGGAACGTGTCCTGCACGGCGTCCTCCGCGTCACTCGCGGACCCGAGGAGGCGGTAGGCGATGGCCCGCAGGCGGGGCATGGCGGCCTCGAAGCGGTCGATGTCACGCATGGTCAGAGCCATGGCCCGGATCCTAACCGGCCACCGGCAGGATGCCGCCGCGGGGAGCGATGAGTTCGGCGGACGCGGACGGTCTACCCGTACAGAACGCTCATGCCGCATGCCGTGAACCACGGAGGTACTCATGACAGCCGAGGCGCTACCCCCCGTCGTCGACGCCAAGACCTGGCAGTACGAGCTCGACGAACTGCGCGCCCGCGAGAAGGCCGCCACCCGGGAACTCGACGCGATCGCCGCCCAGCGCCGCCGCCTGCCGATGGTCGAGCTGCCCGACTACACCCTGGAGGGCGAGGACGGCCCGGTCCGGCTGGCCGACGTGTTCGCCGGCCACTCCCAGCTCATCGTCTACAACCACATGTGGTTCCCCGGCGAGACCTGGCAGTGCTCGGGCTGCACCGGCTTCACGGCGCAGTTCACCCGGCCGGAGCTCCTGGAGGCGTACGACGCCAGGTTCGTCATCGTCACCCAGGGGCCCATCGACGAGGCCCTGGCGTACAAACGCAGGGTCGGGAACAAGATGACCTGGTACTCCACCGCGAACAGCCCGTTCGGCGGCGACGTCGGCGCACCGCCCGGCGGCGGCTTCGCGGTCAACGTCCTCCTGCGCGACGGCGACACCGTCTACCGCACCTGGCACACCAGCGGCCGGGGCGTCGAGCAGCTCAGCCACACCTTCGCGCTGGTCGACGTGCTGCCGTACGGGCGGCAGGAGGTGTGGCAGGACTCGCCCGACGGCTGGCCCCAGTCACCCACCTACAGCCGCTGGGCCGACTCCCAGGACATCGCCGCGCGGTACGGCACCGAGGCGTGAGGCACTGACGTCGCCGTCACGGTGACCTGTCACCTCGACGAGGGGCGGGGCACCAGGCGTTCGGCGAGGACGTTGCCGGTCAGGGCGATGTTCTCCGCCTGGGTCATGGCGTGGTGGGTGCAGGCCGTGTCGTGGGAGGTGATGCGGCCGGTGACCCAGGGCTGCCAGCTGCGGCCCGTGGGGGCGGTGTCGGGTTTCCCCCGGGTGGCGTGGAAGTAGACCAGGTCACCGTCGAAGACGCCTTCGGTGAAGGTCGGCAGGAGAGTGGCGTGGTGGCTGATGAGCGCCGTGGCCGCCTTGAGGTGGACCTCGTCGAGCGCGTGCTCGGCGTACGACGCCCGCAGTGCCTCGGTCGGCATGACATCACGACCGGAGATGGCGCCGCCCTGCGAGGGGCCGCGCCGCTGGGGCAGTTGCCCGGCGGCTTCGAGGAGGAGGTTCGTCAGGCGCTGCGAGTCCTGCTCGGCGCACAGGTGGCCCGAGGGGTCGATGGGCTGGGCGTCGAGCATGGCCAGCATGTCCACCCGCTCGCCCTCGCTCTGCAACTGGACCGCGACGGCATGGGCCAGGGCTCCGCCGAGCGACCAGCCGAGCAGGTGGTAGGGCCCGCTCCGCTGGACCGAGCGGATGTGCCGGATGTAGTCGGCGATCATCTCGCGGAAGGAATCCGCGGGCCGGTCGGCGCCGCGCAGCCCGCGGGCCTGCAACGCGTACACCGGGACGTCGGCCGGCAGATGCGGCGGCAGGGTCGCGTAGCACCAGCCGAGGCCGCCCGCGGGGTGCACGCAGAACAGCGGCGGGCGGGTGCCGGTGGTGCGCAGCGGCAGCAGGACCTCGAAGGCGTCCTGCTGGGTGTCCTCCTCCAGGAGCCTGGCCAGGGAGGCGACCGTCGGGGCCTGGTACAGCGCGCCGAGCAGCAGCTCGGCACCCAGGTCGGTGCGGACGCGGGCGGTGAGCTGGGCGGCCAGGAGCGAGTGGCCGCCCAGGGCGAAGAAGTCGTCGTCGATGCTGACGTCCGGAACGTCGAGGACGTCGCAGAAGATGCCGCACAGCTCCTTCTCCAGCGGGCTCCCCGCCGGACGGCCGCCGGCCGGGGCCGCGGGGGCCGCCGCGGTGGCGAGGGCGGCGCGGTCCAGCTTGCCCTGGACGGTCAGGGGCAGGGCCCGGTGGACGACGAAGCGGGACGGCACCATGGGCGAGGGCAGCCGGGCCGAGACCCAGGACCGCAGGCCGACGGTGTCCAGCGGCGCGCCGACGCCGTCGGCGACATGCTCCTCGTAGGCCACGACATGTGCGACCAGGGTCTGCGTGGCGGAGGCGCCGTGACCGGCCTCGTGGACGGTGACGGCGGCGTGGGCGACGCGCGGGTGACCGGCGAGGACCGCCTCGATCTCCGGCAGCTCGATGCGTACGCCCCGCACCTTGACCTGCTCGTCGTTGCGGCCGAGGTACTCCAGCTCGCCGTCATGCGTCCGGCGCACCAGATCACCGGTGCGGTACATGCGGGAACCCGCCGCGCCGAAGGGGTCGGCGACGAACCGCCCGGCGGTCAGGCCGGGCCGCCCCAGGTACCCCCGGGCGACCTGCGCACCGGCCAGATACAGCTCGCCCGGCACCGTCGCGGGGACGGGCCGCAGCGCGTGGTCGAGGACGTAGGCCCGCACATTGTGGCCGGGACGCCCGATGACGGGGCGCTCCGCGGCCTCCTCGATACGGCGGTACACCGCGTCCACCGTGCATTCGGTCGGCCCGTAGTAGTTGTGGAAGACGGTCGTGGGGCAGGTCCGCAGTCGCTGCCACAGGCCGGCGTCGATGGCCTCGCCGCCGACCATCACCATCCGCGGATGATGCCCCTCGCCTTCCACGAGGCCCGCGGCCAGCAGCCGGCGGAGGAAGGAAGGCGTGAGGTCGAGGAAGTCGATGCGCCGCTCGCGGACGGTGGCGACGAGGGCGCCGGGATCGAGCCGCACCGGCTCCTCGATGAGGTGCAGCTCCTGACCGGCGGCCAGGAAGAGCAGCCCCACCCAGGCCGTGTCGAACGAGAAGGAGGCGGTGAGCGCGGCCCGCAGCCGGCGCCCCGCCGAGGCGACGCCGGGAGCGATCAGGTCGCGCTCGTGGTCGAAGAAGAGATTGGTCAGCTGCCGGTGCTCGACGACCACACCTTTGGGGCGCCCCGAGGTGCCCGAGGTGAAACTGACGTACGCGGGATGATGCGCCCGCAAGGGCCGGGGCCGGTCAGGGCCGCGAGGATCGGTCACCGGCCGGCACCCGAGCTCGACCACCGTCTTCTCCTCGTCGAGCACCACCGTGGGTGTGGCACGGGCGAGGCGTGGGGCTTCGGCGGAGGCGGTGATCACACACAGCGGCCGGGCGTCGCCCACCATCGTGCGGATGCGCTCCGCCGGGTGGCTCGGGTCCAGCGGCACACAGGCCGCGCCCGTCTTGAGGACGGCGAGCAGGGCGACGGCGTAGTCGGCCGTACGGGGCAGCAGCACCGCCACGTACGTCTCGGGGGCGGCGCCTCGCGCGAGCAGCAGGTGCGCGAGACGGTTGGCGCGGGCGTTGAGTTCGCCGCCGGTCAGCTCCGTGCCGCCGCACACCAGGGCCGTCCCGTCGGGGGCACGGCGGGCGTGGGCCTCGAACAGCTCCGGCAACGTCGTGGCGGGGACGGCGTGTTCACCGCCCTTCGCGGCGCGCAGCAGCTCCGCGCGCTCACCGGCCGGCAGGAGGTCGATGTCCTTGAGGGGCTGGACCGGTTCGGCCTGTGACAGTGTCCGCAGCAGGGCCATGAAGCGCCCGTGGTGGGCGGTGACGTCCGCGGCGGAGTACAGGGCCGGGTCGGCCTGGAAGTCGATGCGCAGCGAGCCGTCGGCGGGCCGGTCGTAGACGTTCACGCCCAGGCCCGTGACCGGTCCGTTGGACAGGTTGTGCAGCACCGCCGCGTACCGCCCGAAGGTCAACTCCTTGTCGTGCGTCATGATGTTGATGCCCCAGTCGTCCGCGAAGCCCTCCGGACGCCGGGCGATCTTCAGCTCGCGTGCCATGTATCCGTACGGGTAGCGCTGGTGGCGCAGGAGCCCCTTGGCCTTGACGACGGTGTGGCGCAGCAGGTCCTCCAGGGTGCTCCGCTCGTCCATCCGCACGCGCAGCGGCAGGATGTTGGCGAGCATCGTCGGCACGTCGCGCGCCGCGGCGCCGCGGCCGGTCACCGTCAGATCGAGCGTCACCTCGTCCCGCCCGCTGAGCCGGTGCACGTACAGGGAAAGGGCGGCCATCGCCGCCGTCGCGAGGCCCGTACGCGCCCTTCGGGCCAGGGACCGCAGCCCGTCCGCCGCCGCGGCGTCGAGGTGGCCGGTCGCCCGGACGAAGCCGCGCGGGATGTCCGGCACCTCGTGCGCGGAATCCGGCCGGGAGGGCCAGTCGGCCAGCTCCGCCGCCCAGTACTCCCTGTCCCGTACGAACCGCTCCGAGGCGTGGTACTCGGCCTCGTCCGCAAGCACCTGGCTCAACGCGCCCATACGGCACGGCGGTACGGGCTCCCCGGCGTCCAGGGCGGTGTACACCTCGGCGATCCGCTGGATGAACAAGGCCGCGCCGTAGCCGTCCAGGGTGATGTGGTGCATGGCGAGGTACAGCAGGTACCGGTCCTGTGCCGTCCGCAGTGCGACGAAGACCCCCGTGGGGGAGCGCCCGAGGTCCACCGGCCGGTCGAGCTCGGCGCGCATCCACGCGTACGCGGCCGCGGTGGGGTCGCTCTCGTCCCGCAGGTCGATGTGCGGCAACCCCCAGCCGCGCAGCGGCTCGACGATCTGCCGCACATCACCGCCGTCGTCGGTCACGAACCGTGCGCGCAGTCCCTCGGCGTCGGTGAGAGCCTCGCGCAGCGCCCGCTCCAGTACGCCTACGTCCACCGGGCCCTGGAGCTCCAGCACTTCGGCCGCCCGGAACGCCGGGCTCCGCGGATCCAGGGCCTGGGCGAACCACATGCCCGTCTGCGCAGCGCTCAGCGGCATCCCGCGGCCACCGTCGAACCTACTGTCCATTCTCGCGTCAACTTCCCTCACGGCCAGGGCCACCGCCCGCTCGCGCCGGCTCACGGCACGCTCTGCCGCCCCTCTGTTCGGGGCAGCCATCCGGACATGTGCCATAGAGGGCAACGAGCCGCGCTCAGCGAAGTGTCGGTTATCAGGCAACCTGCCTACGGGGGGCGGTAGTTCACCGGGCTCAAGTTCAGCGCCCTGCTATGGGCCCTCGTCCGGAGTGCCGACTGGTCTCGGTGAGCAAGTGGACCAGGCCGTTGAACAGCTCCACGTCGGGACGCGGCCCAGGGCAAGTGGTCGGGGGAGCCGAGGGCGAGGGCGGCGATGGTGCCGTCCGAGTGCGCCCACACCCGACGGTAACGGCCGACGATCGTTAACGGTCGAGGATCGGTAACGGTCGACGATCGGGAACGGCCGGCCGAACACCTCGCCGAAGTACCGCGCTTCCCAGAGCCCCAAGTGCTTGACCAGGCCGAGCAGATTGGTGCCCGGTGCGGTCAGCGGCCGACGGATGTCGCACTCGGCGAGCCCGTCGAGCTTCCAGAGCATCGCTTCGCGTCCTGTGTGGCCGTGGGGTTCAACGGGATGCGAGGCCCCCGCGTGGCGGCGTGACTGGCGAGAGCGGGCTACGACGTCTTTGGTAAGGACCTCGTAGCCCGCCCGGCTCCAAGGGACGGCTACGGCAGTCGCCGGACGTACTCGGTCACCAGCGTCGCCACCGCTTCCGGTGCCTCCATGTGCATGATGTGGGTGGCCTCGACCTCGGCGACCGTGACCGTCGGCCGGGTCTGGGCCAGTACCGCCAGTTCCTCGCGGACCCCTTGCGCGAAGCGGGCGTTGAACTCGCTGAACCACTCCATGCCCGGCGCGGACGGCAGCCGCCGGCCCGCCTGGGCCAGGAGCAGCGGGCGCTCGACCCCGGCCACCCACTTGGTGACGCCGAGCGCGCCGACCCCGTGGAGTTCATCGACGATCTCCCCCGCCGCGGTCCGCTCCGGCAGCGTCTGCCATGTTCCGTCCGGCAGCGGTCGGGCGGCGGCTCGGGCCGCGGCCTCCGCGCGGTCGGCGGGGATGCCGAGCCGGGCGGCGTCGGCGACCCTCTGCTCGACGTACCCGGCGGGCGCGACGCTCCCGGCCATCGCCAGCAGCCCCTCGTTCACGCGGTCGGCGCCGGGGTACTCGGGGCCCCACCAGAAGCCGTCCAGATTCACGGCGGCACGGGTCTGGTCCGGGTGCTCCCGGGCGTACTCGACCGCGGTCATTCCGCCGAGCGAATGGCCCACCACGACGGCATCGGAAACGCCGTGCGCGTCGAGGGTGTCCGCGATGAGCTGTACAGCGGTGGACATCGTCCAGGGGGAGGCGTCGGGGGAGCGGCCGTGCCCGGGGAGATCGAGGCCGAGGACGCGGTGGTCGGTGGTGAGCAGGGCAGCGGCTGTCTCCCAGTCGGCGAGCGACCGTCCGAAACCGTGCAGGAGAACCAACTGGGGGCCAACGCCCCCGTAGTCATGGGCATGTAGGAGTGTCATCGGGCTTCAATGTAGGGGACATGCGGGTGTGCGAACACCGGATTTACGATCTTCGCCGTATGCCGCAGAGGTCGTACCCTTGGCGCCGTGCCCCGTCATCCGAAGAAGCCTCGTCGGCTCGTCGCCGACGGGCGCGCGTATCTGTGGACGCTCCGCCACCACCATCGCGTACGGGAAAGCGGCGGGTCCGCGGACTGCCGCCAGACCCTCACGCTGTATCCGCAGCCGGCCGGTACCGGCGGCCCGCTGCGCATCGTCTTCGCCCGGGCGCCGGGCCGTTACGTGCCGGGCGGCGCCCCTTTCGGCTCCGGGGACGTGGGTTTCGTCCGGGGCGGGTCCCTGAACCTGCATGAACCAGGCGCCGTCCGGGCCCTGCTCGACGAGGCGCTGGCCGACGGCCGGCAGCCGGACGAACGGCGGGCACGGGAGATCGACGGCTGGACGTTGCTGGAGGCGGCGTCCGCGCGGCTCCCCTGACGCTCAGCGAGGCCCGGCGGGGCGCCGTCGTCGGCACGCCATGGAGGTCAGTCCCACTGCCACTCCAGTCCGTAGACACCCGGCGGGCACTTGGCCGGCAGCAGGTGGGCGGTGTGGGACGTGTCGAGGGACACCCGGTGGCGGTGCCGGGGCTCGTCGTCGAGGCGTTCCCGGTACACGTAGTGGCAGCTCGTCGGGGTCGCCAGCGGATGGAAACGCACGTGCAGCAGGTAGGTCCGGAGGGATTCCCTGAGACGGCGCTCATGACAGTAGGAGGTCGTGGAGGACGGGCCGATGTGGACGGTGTACTCGACCACCGCCGTGTCGTTGCGGGCCAGCGGGCGGCCGAAGGAGATCTCCGCCAGCACACTGCGCAGCTCCGGCAGGAAGCGCCGGTCGGCCAGCTCCCCGCCGCGCACGACGACATCGACGGCGTCGGTCGGCAGCGCGTCGAGGAAGTGGACCACGGCAAGCTGCCGGGCACCGTCCCGAACGGCTCGCAGCACGCTCGTCACCGTGATCTCGCGGATGGAACGATGCTCGTCCAGGGTCACCGTCTCGTGGGTGACCAGCGCCTGGGTGTCGGAGTTGAAGTGCAGGAACGCCTCGCCCAGAACCTGTTCGAGGTCGGACTTCTCGCCGTAGACACCGCGGACGGCGGCAGGGTCGTGCGGCAGCGCACGGCCGCGGGGGCGGTGCGGTCCGAGCAGGGAGCGCAGCGTGCCCTGCCGCAGCCCGAGTATCGGCTCCAACGCGTCGATGGCCCGCAGCGACTGGAGCCGCTCGGGCTGGCTGCGGCCCCGCTGCCAGTGGCTGAGCGTGGCAGGGCTGACGCTGATCCCCTGGGCGTGGAGGCGGTCGCATATGCGCTCCAGGGAGAGCCCACGGTGCCGCAGGGCCTGGCGGAAGACGAGCGCGAAGGTGTCCGGGCCTGAGGAAATGAGGTCGTTCGTCATGATTTCTTTCGATGTGGGCGTATGTGCGCCGTTCCGCGGTCCGTCGGCCGGTGCCATCGCCCATACGCCGAGCAGGGGCCGTTCACCGTAACCGGTGAACGGCCCCTGTGACCCGGATCGGAAAAGGATCAGTTGGTGTTCAGCGTCAGGCCGTAGTAGCTGAGCGCGTCATCGAGCGGCTGGAAGTAGGACGAACCACCCGAGTTCACACCCGAGCACTGCTGGCCGATGGGGCCGCCGGAAGTCATGCCCTGAGCCTGGTTGCCGGAGATGTAGGCGCCGCCGCTGTCACCGCCCTCGGTGCAGACCGTGGAGCTGCCGAGGCCGGAGACCACGGTGTCGGGGCCGCCGTTCGGGTCGGTGTAGGTGACGCTGACGTTGTACGAGTTGACCTTGCCGCAGGTCCAGGCCGTGGTCTGGCCGGACTTGCAGAGCGCGGAACCCGAGGCGGCCCGGCGGCTGCCCTGGACGGCGACCGGGCTGCTGTTGCCCCAGGTGCCGACGCTGGTGGCGATGGAGTTGCCGGCGTCGATGGCCGCGATGCCCATGTCCACGCTGCGCGTGCCGCCCGCGAACCGGGAGTGCGTGGCCTTGGCGAAACGCACGTTGTTGTACGAGAGGACGGGGAGGTCCTCCACACAGTGCCCCGCGGTGACCAGGAACTGCTTGCCGTACCTGTCGCGGGCGCCGTAACCGACGGAACACAGGTAGCCGTTGTAGGTCATCCGGCTGCCCGGGTAGATCACGGCCTGCGGGGTGAGCTTCTCCTGGCCCTTGACGACCTTGACCGCCTTGCCGTGCTTCGCGGCCTCGGCGAGGAACGCCTTGGTGGCCGCTCCCCGCCCGGTGTTGACCTCGACCGTGACCGTGTCCGAGGCGAGGTCGACGCGCCACGAGGACACGCCTGCGGGGACGCGCTTGGCGGCGAGGGCGTCCAGCTTCGCCTTGATCTGGTCCAGCTCCGCCTGGCCGCGGGCGGGGATCCGGGCCTTGAGGCCGCTCTTCTCGATCTTGCCGGCCTCGGCGGCGTTGTCGGCGTTGACGGTCAGCTTGCCGCCGGTGGTGAAGAAGGCACCGTCGCCGGATATCCCGTTCTTGGACAGCGCAGAGAGCCGTCTCTGCTGCGCGTCCTGCTCGTCGAGCCGTGCGATGGCGGCCTTCTCGCTGACGCCGAGCGAATCGGCGAGCGCCCGCACCATCTCCGGCTGGTACCGCGGAGCGGCCTCGCCGGCCTGGGCCTGGGTCGTGGTCACGGCGGTGACCGAGAGCAGTGCTCCGACGGCGGCGATGAGGGCAGACTTATGCGAAATGCGCACTCTTATTCCTTCCGGTAGCAGGCAGCGGCCACACGGCATTCCGGCATCCCGGGCACAGCGACATTCCCGGAATGGGGATTTGGGTGCGTTTCCCGTGAAGGCGGGCTTTTGCCTGGCGGCGAAAGTGGGGGCTCCGCCGCGCCCTGACTTTCGCCCATCCGCCTGAGACTCATCAAGGTTCGTGACCGGGGAGGTTTTTAACAGAGTGCCGTTGAATCTGTTTACCGGGCGGGCGGGGCCGTACGCCCGGGTGTCGGCTGGTGGCGCCCGCGCCCGTACCTCGTGCCGGGACCGTTCGTCACTCGTTCAGGGGAAGCCGCGGCGGGGCACGTCTCGTTGATCAACCACGTGGGAAGGACCGCGGCAGCAACAGGTCCGGCACGCAAAGGACTTGAAAGCACGGCTTCGCCAGAGGTCCCCCATGACGTCCATGTCGGTGATTCCTCGACGGCCGGATTCCGCAGGTCCGTTCCCGTTACCCCGGAAAGGGGAACCGCATGGCTCGCCCGGCACACAAGGCCTGCACCCGGCGGTGGAAGGCCCTGGTGTTCATCTGTCTCGCCGAGCTGATGGTCGTGCTCGACGGCACCATTGTGAACATCGCCCTGCCCTCTGCCCAGCAGGACCTGGGTTTCTCGGACGCCAACCGGCAGTGGGTGGTCACCGCCTACGCGCTCGCGTTCGGCGGACTGCTCCTGTTCGGCGGCCGCATCGCGGATCTGTGGAGCCGCAGACACGCCTTCCTCGTGGGCGCCATCGGCTTCGCCGCCGCGTCCGCTGTGGGCGGCGCGGCCGTGAACACCTCCATGCTGATGGGCTCGCGTGCCGTCCAGGGTGCCTTCGCCGCACTGCTGGCGCCGGCCGCGCTGTCCCTGCTGTCGGTGATGTTCACCGACGGCAAGGAGCGTGCCAAGGCGTTCGGCATCTACGGGGCCATCGCGGGCGCCGGAGCCGCGATCGGACTCCTGCTGGGCGGGGTGCTCACGGAGTACCTGACCTGGCGCTGGACGCTCCTGATCAACATCGCGTTCTCAGCCGTCGCCGCCCTCGGCGTCCTCTACCTCCCCGACGAGCGAGGGGCCGGCCGCCGCCGCGGCCGCCGCCTCGACCTGCCCGGTGCCGTGCTCGCCACAGGCGGCCTGGTGTGCCTGGTCTACGGCCTGACCAAGGCGGAGTCCGACGGCTGGGCCGCGCCGGTGACCCTGGCCCTGCTGGGCGGCGCGGTCGTGCTCTTGGCCGCGTTCGTCGTGCTCGAAGCCCGGGTGCGGGAACCGCTGCTGCCGCTGCGCGTGATCCTCGACCGCAACCGGGGCGGCGCCTACCTCTGCCTGGGCATCGTCTTCGTCGGCATGTTCGGGCTGTTCCTCTTCCTCACCTTCTACCTGCAACGCGACCTCGGCTTCAGCCCGTTGCTGTGCGGCGCGGCCTTCCTGCCGCTGACCGTCGGCATCATGATCGGCGCGACACTGATCGGCACCCGCCTGGCGCCACGCGTTCCCGCGCGGCCGCTGATGATGTCCGGGTTCCTGGTCGGGGCCGCGGGTCTCGTCGTCCTCGCCCAGATCACCCCGACCAGCTCCTACACCGCGATCGTCCTGCCCGGCATGTTCGTCATGGGCCTCGGCCTGGGGACCGTTCTGATGCCCGCCGTCAGCCTCGCGACCCACGCTGTCGAGCCGCGGGACGCCGGTGTCGCCTCGGCCATGGTGACCACCGCCCAGCAGATCGGCTGCGCCATCGGCACCGCCCTGCTCAACACCGTCGCGGCCACCGCCACCGCCGCCCACCTGCGCGACCACCCTCCCCTCGACCCGGCCACCGCCCGGCAGCTCACGGCGCGGGCGACGGTCCACGGCTACTCCACCGCCATGTGGTGCGCGGCCGGCATCCTCGCGCTGGCCGGCGTGGCTGCCGCCGCCCTCATCAACCACCGGCCCCGTGCCACCGCCGGACGGCCGGCCGGCGTGCACGGCGGCGGTCGCCGTCGCCGCCTGGCACCGCCCTCCGGGGCCGGGCCTTCGTAGCGTCCGGGGGCCGCGGAGCGCCGTGGCCATCCCGTACGAGACCACCCGGCAGGGCCGTGATCAGCGCCATCAGCACGCCCATGGCGAAGTCTGCCCCAGCGAGGTGAGCACCGACACCGTCACGGCGTTGGCGGAGTCCCGCGGCGGCAGCGGCCGGCGCGATGCCGCAGCCGACGGACAGGGTGAGGGCGCACAGCGACACCGACGCGGCGTGGCGAGCGCTGGTGCGCAGCGAGGCCGGGTCGGTGTGCCGGCCCAGGAGGACCATGAACAGCAGCAGCCCGAGCAGGCTCGGTGCCAGGGCGGTCCCCGCCGCGATCTCGGCCATGACGGCGAGGCCGACGCCGGCCATGGCGAAACGTCAGGTCGGCCGCGGTGGCGGGTGACCGCGGCGCCTCAGAGGTCACCGTGTGGCCCCTGGCGCGGCCCCGCGTTCTCCGGCACGTGCCGTTCGCGATCCGCGGCCATGGGGGCGCGCGGCGCGACGACCTGGTCGATGACGTCGTGCGTCCGCGACGCGAGGGCGTCGATCTGTGCGTCCGTGTACCAGGCACGGCTGAGCGGCAGGTCGATGTGGAGACCGTCGCCGAAGCGGGTGACGACGACGAAGAGCGTGGGGATGCGGGCCATCGGCAGCACCCGTAGCCCCGTGGCGACGAGGTCGCCCGGCAGGGACGGCGGGGTGATCCTGCCGAGGTTGGTGACGAAGAAGGTCGGCGGGCACTGCTGTGCCATGTACGGGAAGGCCGCCAGCTCCCGTTCGGGGATTCCCGCGGCAAGGCCCTCGCGCACGGACTTCGACAGTTCGCGGCCCAGGGCGAGGGGGTCGGCGGGGTCGTCGACGGAGAGCCGGACCGGCATGCCGGAGGCAGCCGACTGGAGGACCTCGTCGGGGATGGGCGGCGTCACCCTCCTGCGCATGTCCACCGCCACGCCGCAGCACACGGAGACGGGCCCGCGGGCGGGTTCGAGCGAGGGCCGTACGGCGGCGGTGAACACCCCGCACACCAGCGAGTTGACGGACAGCGCGTGACGGTGGGCGACGTCCACGAGCGCGGCGGTGCGGGCGGCGTCCACGGTGACACGGGCCGCTCCGAACGTCATGTCGGGCCCGGGTCCCGGCCCCGCCGACGCCGGTGACGGCAGGCGGGCCGGGGGGATCAGAGCATCGGTCTCCGCGCGCTGCGCCACGTATGTCCGCAGCTCGTCCGGCCCGTACTTGTGGTGGAACGCGTCCTCGATCGCCGGGGCGAGGACCGGCTGGACCGGCGCCGTGGAGGAGTGCCGCCCCGAGCACGCGGCGGTGTACAGGGACCAGAACGTCTGGTGGAGGGCGATGACGCTGGTGCCGTCCACGCACGCCCGCGGCAGTGTGGTGACGAGCCGGTGAGCCGGCCCCGGTGTGTCACACGTTCGCCCCGGTGTGTCATGCGTCTGCCCCGGTGTGTCACGCGTTCGCTCTTCCGTGATCAGCGCCATGCGCAACAGGGGGCCTTCGGACCAGTCGGTCGTGGCGTTCAGCTCCTGCCGCAGGTCCGTGCCCCGGTCCAGGCGGACGGGGGCACGCTGCCCGTCCGTGATGCGCACGTACGCGTTTCCGTCCTGGAGGGACAGCTTTCCGCCGAGTACGGGATAGCGGCGTACGAGTTGTCCGAGCGCGTCCTGGAGCGCCGAGGCGTCGATGTCCCCGCGCAGTTCCCAGACGGTGACCACGCGCATGTCACCGGCGGTCATCATGGCCTCGTGGTCCGACAGGAGACGTTCCATTTCCCCACCTCTCATTGAAATGCCGCTGACCTTCTCGCGGCGGCGACTGACAGCGCATCCCCCGAACGGCCCGTGAGCCGCCGGGATATGGCGTGCTCTCCCTTCACGTGGGCGCCGTGGCGAGGGACCCATGCCGCGCGGTCGCGTAGACATGTCCCTGGTGACGGCGGAATGCCTACCGGACAGGGACTTACCGAGCGCACGATGGTCGCTGCCCCACCGTCGAATGGAAAGGAATGCCATGTCGGACGAGCCGACCGAAATGCTGCTCCCCAAGGAGAACGTCGATTACGACGCCTTCTACCTCGGGCAGCCGATCGTGGCGGGCACGGAATTGCCCTATCCGAAAGTGCCCTGGGACATCGGTGAACCGCAGCCGGCGGTCGTCGAGCTGGAACAGTCGGTGGACTTCCACGACCCGGTCCTCGACGCGGGCTGCGGGCCGGGGGACAACGCGATCATGCTGGCGCTGCGGGGCCACCGGGTCACCGCGTTCGACAGTTCGCCCGCCGTGCTGCGGACCGCCAGGGAGCGCGCCGCGACGGCCGGGGCCGACGTGGAGTTCGTCGAGGCGGACGCCACGCGGCTGGCGGAACTGGCCGGGCGGCGTTTCGCCACCGTCCTCGACAGCGCGCTGTACCACTGCCTCGGTGACGACGAGCGCCACCGGTACCTCGCCGCGCTGCATCAAGTCACCGAGCCGGGAGCCCAGTTGCATCTGGTGTGCTGGGCGGCGGGGACCCCCGGTGTCCAGCAGCCCATGGTGGTGAGTGAGGAGAACCTCCGCACCATCGTGAGCACGCACTGGGACATCACGGAGATCCGGCGCACGAGCCTCACCACGGCGGTGGTCCCCGACACCCTCACCGACGACGACATCGCCCACTTCCGCCGGTTGGGCGTGACGATCGACAGGGAGCGGGTGGAGGTCGACGACCAGGGCAGGATCGTCGGTCCTGGCTGGTATCTGCACGCGGTCCGCCGCTGAGCCGACGCGGTCGCCGTCACACCGCCCCGTCCTTGCGGGCGACGGCGAAGACGCGGCGGAACCGGAAGACCGTGCCGTACGCGGTGGCCGGGTACACCTCGGCCAGGCGTCGGCGGTAGGCGGCGAGGAAGTCCTCGGCGGCTCCGGGCTCATCCGCCAGGGCACTCAGCAGCGGCAGCATTCCCGTCCCCGTGGTCCAGTCCGCGAAGGGGTCCTTGCCCGGCAGGACATGAGCGTACGTCGACTCCCAGGCGTCCACCGTGAAGCCGAGGGAGGAGAGCCGGTCGAGATAGTCGGCCGGGTCGTGGACCCGGTGGACGGGAAGGACGCCGGTGCCGAGGCGGTCCTGCCAGCGCGGACTCGCGCACAGGTCACGCAGGGCGGCGTGGGCGCGGGAGGCGGTGTTGTCGGGGACCTGGAAGGCGAAGACGCCACCGGGGGTCAGGGTCCGCAGCCAGTCCTCGAAACGGTCGGGGTGATCGGCCACCCACTGGAGGGCGGCGCTGGAGATGACGAGGTCGAACGGTTCCTCCGGGGTCCAGCGGCCGATGTCGCCGTGGCGGAAGTGGAGGCGCCCGCCCTGTGGCGTCTCTCCCGCGAACGCGGCGGCGGCACTGATGCTGTCGGCGGAGCTGTCGAGCCCGGTGATGTGCGCGTCCGGCCAGCGTGCGGCGAGCAGCGCGGTGACGCACCCGGTGCCGCAGCCGAGGTCCATGATGCGGGCCGGGTTGCGGGGCAGATCGGGGACGCGGGCTAGGAGGTCGTGGAAGGGGCGGGTGCGCGGGTCGGGGTGGTCGAGGTGACGCTGGGGGTCCCAGGTGGGAGTGGCGTGCATGGCGGGCCTCCGGGAGAGCGGGAAACGGAACCGGCCGGCGGACCGGTTCTCAGGGCTTGCGGCCGACGCCGCCCACGACGTCGGCCACGAGGGCGGCCCACTCGTGGGAGTACGGGTCGTCGGTGTCCGGCCGCCATGTGGTGAGGGGGACGACGCCCGGGCCGACGAGGCGCAGGCCATCGAAGTAGCCGGTGATCTGCTCGGGTGTGCGCAGGCGGTAGGCGAGGTCGGCGGTCGAGTTGTGCCGTGCCTGGATCGCGCGCCAGTCGTCGGCGGTGTCGCTCACGTCGTGGGACAGCAGGAAACTGCCGGAGGGCAGTGCGCCCATCAGCTTCGCGACGATGCCGCACGCCTCCTCGTACGTGGGCACATGGCCGAGGATGCCGCTGAGGACGAGTGCGACGGGGGACGTCAGGTCGAGCGTGCGGGACGCGGCGGCCAGGAGCGCGTCGGGTTCGCGCAGGTCGGCCTGGAGGTAGGTGACGGATTCCGGGGAGGTGGACGCGAGGAGGCCATGGGCGTAGGCCACGGTGCGGGGGTCGTTGTCGGCGTAGACGACGCGTGACCCGGATGCCGCCCGGAGGGCGATCTGATGGGTGTTGCCGGCCGTGGGCAGCCCCGAACCGATGTCGAGGAACTGCCGGACGCCCTCCTCCAGGGCGAGGTGGCGCACGGCACGGGTGAGGAAGTGCCGGGTGGTGCGCACCCGTTCCACGAGGCCGGGGTTGTCCGCCGCGAGGCGGTTGCCCGCGGCGCGGTCCACGGCGAAGTTGTGCATGCCGCCCAGCCAGTGGTTCCAGATGCGCGCGTGGCTGGGCAGCGAGGTGTCGGTCTCCGGCGCGGGGTCAGCGGCGTCCGCTGTCCGTCCGGGGCGCGGAGGGGAGGTGTTCGGTGCGACGCCTTGGTTCATCACGTCGTGTATGCAAGCAAGCTCTCCTGGTCAGGAACAAGGTCGGTCGGGTCGTTCAGCGCGGTTGCGTAGTGTCGCCCGGGTGGCCCGGGGCCGACGGGGCGGGCCCGAGAGGCGTCTCCGGGGCATGACGTACCGGGCCGCGTGGGCTTGCGGGGGAGTCGGCGCCGGGCGGCGGCGCGGCGCGGCCCGACGCGTGGTGCCCGGGATCGTCGTCGACTCCGGGGTGGGTGCGCGCCAGATCGATGCGGGAGCGCAGCCGCAGCTTGCGGTAGATCTGGCGCAGGTGGAAGCCGACGGTGTGCGAGGACAGGAACATCTGGGTGGCTACCTGACGGTTGGTCAGGCCTTGTGCCACCAGGTCCGCGACCCTGCGCTCGGTGTCGGTCAGGCTCGCCCACCCGGACGCGGGCCGGTCCGCGTGTTTCCAGTGCCGCCGACGCACGCCGAGGCGGCGCAACCGACGGCGTACGCGGGCCTCGTCGCGTGCGGCGCCCAGGCGCGCGTACTTGGCCATGGCCCATTCGAGTTCCATCACCGTCGTGGCGCGGTCGGCCTCGCACAGCGCTCCCAGGTCCTCGGCGGCGGAGGCCCCGCACCACGGATCGCGGTGTGTCTGCGCCGCCCGCCGCAGTGCGTCGGCGTCCTGCTGGAGCACCCCCTGCGCGTGCGCGGCGGCGGCGAGCAGCGACGGTACGTCCGCGTTGTCGGCGGCGAGCCGTTGCGCGGCCCGTACCGTCTCCTCGGCCCGCTCCCTGTCGCCCCGGTCGACCGCGGTGCGCACCAGCCAGGCGGCCGCCGCCGGTTCCTCGCAGAGCAGGGGGCGCAGGGCGTTGTGGTCCGCGTGGACGGTGGCCAGCGCGGAGTCCAGTCCTTCCAGGTCGCGCCGTGCCGCCGCCAGTTGCGCCGACATCCACGCGGCGCCCGCCCGGGAGGCGGCTGCCGCGGCACCGTCAAGACCCTGTTCCGCCACCGCCTGCGTCAAGTGCTTGACGTGTTCGTCGGCCGCGGCGAGGTCTCCTCGGCGCAGCGCGACCTCGGCCAGGGTGCGCCATCCCAGCGGCGAGTACCGCGGCATGCCCGCCTCGTTCGCGGCGGCGAGCCCTTCGGTGGCCTGGGCCGCCGCTTCCTCCAGGGCGCCACGGGCGAGGGCGAGTGACGACCCGAGGATCATGCCGGCGCCGCACAGCACCGGCCGGCCCTCGGCCTCGATCTCGTCGCGCAGCGGGCTCAGCAGAGCCGTGGCCTCCGTGGTCTCCCGCAGGTGGGTGAGGATGGTGGCGAGCGCGAGACGGGGCGGGAACGGCCAGCAGACGCCGTGCTCCCCGTCGGCCGAGCCGACCGCCGCGCGGGCCTGCCGCAGCGCTTCGCCGACCCGGCCCGCGTGCCAGTGCGACCGGGCCAGCACGCACCGCAGCCCGGCGGACGGACCGCCCCGGCGTGTCATCTCCTGCCGCGTCTCACGCTCGGCGGCCGCCGCGTCCAGGTCGGCGAGGCCGTGCAGCCTGCCCAGTTCCATGCGCTCGGCGAGGCCTTCGGCCGCCGCGGTGCCCGGCGGGGGCGGCCCGGCCACCGCCACGGCCCGCGCGGCCCGGCCGGCGAGCAGCAGCGCCGAGGAGAGCTCGCACCGCAGCACGGTGGCCTGCTCCTGCGGCAGCGCGCCGCCCAGGGACTCCTCGGCCAGCGTGATCGCTCGGGGCAGGGGGCCGCAGCGGGCCAGCGCCTCGACCGCGACGCGGACCAGATTCGCCCGTACGGGGTGCAGCGGACCGGCGATCTCCAGCGCGCGCTGGGCCAGTTCGACCGCCGTTCGGGGCTCGGTCGCCACGACCGCGGTGGCCGCCGAGCACAGCACCGTCACGGCCCGGGTGTCACCACGGCGGGCGCCGTGCACCAGATGGGCCGCGGCCGGCAGGACACCGCCGTCCCTGCCGATGATCATCTCTGCCGCCTGCCGGTGCAGGGACCCGCGCAGCGGTCCGGGCAGCGTCGAGAGCAGCGCCTGCCTGACCAGTTCGTGCCGGAACGCGATGGCGTCGCCCTCGCACACCACGAGCCGGGAGTCCAGCGCCTCCCGCAGGGCGGGCAGCACCGAGGCCGTGGTCTCGCCCAGTATCTGCGCGATGTCCTCGGGCAGGGCGGCCCGGCCGAGGATGCAGGCCACGTCCAGCAGCAGCCGGGTGCCCGGCTGAAGGGCCGCGCCCCGGTCGTGGACCAGATCGCTGAAGCGGCGCGGCGCCGGCCCTTTCCCGATGTCCTCGACCGGCCGCGCGCGCCCTTCGGCCACCCGTACCCGCCGCTCCTCGACGAGGCCGTCGAGGAGTGCGACGAGCGCCGCGGGGTTGCCGTCGGCGGCCTTGGCGCAGGCCAGCAGTTCGGGCGAGGGTTCGGCCGACAGCCGGTCGGCGGCCAGTTCCGCCACGGCCCTGTCGTCCAGGGGCGGCAGGTGCACCCGTTCCGAGCGGTCGGCGTCGCCGAGGGCCGCGAACAACTTGGCCGGCAGGGAATCCGCCTCCCCGGTACGGCGGGCCAGCACCCACGCCACCGGCTGGGCCGCGCAGCGCGCCACCAGAGGGCCGAGCGCGGCGAGCGTCACGGTGTCGGCCCACTGGAGGTCGTCGAGCACGACGGCCACGGGGCCGCGGCGCAGCCGTTCGCCGAGCGAGGACTGCAACCGGTCGACCAGCCGGGCGAAGTGGTCGGCCGTGGCCCCGGAATCCGTGTGCGGGAGTTCCGCTTCGGTGCCGATGTCCAGTGCGGTGGCCAGGGGAGCCAGGGGGATGGCGCGGCGGACTTCGTCGGCGCCGGCGTACGCGACGGAGAAGCCGCACTGGGCCGCCACCGCCGAGGCGTCGTTCAGGAGCCTGCTGCGGCCGGCGCCGGCCGGTCCTTCGACGAGGGCGACGCCGCCTCGCCGGGGGCCGGAACGGGTGGTGTCGAGCAGATGCAGAAGCCGCGCCCACTGCCGTTCCCTGCCGCGCAGGCGCGGTCCGGACCGGGGGACCGGCAAGAGCTCGGCGGCGGTGAGAAGGGAGCGGGACGAGGGAGTCGGGTCGATGTGGGGGGTGTGTACACGTGATGACAACCGCAGCCCCTTGTGCCTGGTCAGATCGGCTTGGGTGGAATCGTCGAGGGTGGCCGGACGTCCGTCAACTCCACCCGAAGCGGGACAAATGCCGGAGCGGGGTGGAGATTCTTCGGGCCGCCGGTACGTCGACACACCCCGGCCAGGAGGTCAACGGCCTCCCTTGCCGAAGTGATCCGCGTACGAACGCATGAGCTCGGGGACCCGCTCGGGCAGGCCGGGCAGCTTGGCCGTCATGTCGGCGAGTTCGGCGAAGCGGCGGCTGAACACCCGCGCCGCCACGTCCGGCCGCGGGATCGGGCCCGGCACCTCCGGCAGCTCGAAGGAGGGGCCCGCCGTCCGCCCCGGCCGGCCGGACGGCAGTGTGACCAGATGCTCGGCCAGCGGCCGCATCATCCCCGTCATGACGTCGATCGCCGCGTTCATCAGGCGCGAGCGCCGCAGGCTGCTGTCCGCCGCGGCGCCGAAGTGCTGGACCATGAGCTGGTTCATGAGGAAGTACGCGTGGTTGAACGCCACCAGGGCGGCACGGGCCTCCGGGGCGGTCACCTGATCGAGGGCCGGATTGCCCGCGTGCAGCGAGGGGTTGCGCAGCACCGGGTAGGCGGGGGTCCACGGCGGTCGCCGCCCCGGAGCCCTGTCCGTGTGGTGTTCGGCGGCGAGCAGGTCCGAGATCCGCAGGAAGGTGTCGTAGTGCGACTCCTCATCGGGTGCGGCGCTCGGCAGTGCGTTGCCCTCACCGTGTTCGGTGACGAAGTCGACGGCGAACAGGGCGCTCGCGACGTCGTCGACCTCCAACTGGTAGTCGGGGTGTGTGGCGTTGACCGACTTGCGCATGAACAGATGGTGCTCGCCCCCGCCACGCCCCCGCTCCACCGGGAAGAGGTCCGGCACGGTGGCGATGCCCTCCCGGATCGCGGCGTACAGGTCGCTGAGCGACTCGTACGGATAGGCGCGGCCGTCGCCCCGTTCCTGAGCGGTGTCCTCGGCGAGGTCGGCGCTGATGCCGTACGGCTGCTCCAGGGCGATGAACCGCTGCACGCTGCCCGGACCGAACGCCTCCAGGCTCATGTCGAGCGGCATCCGCAGGCGGCTGTTGAGGGTGCCGAAGTCGATGCCCGGCATGTGGAACGGCATCCCCATCGCGGTGATGATGTTGTTGATCACCAGGAAGTGCGTCATCTCCTCACGGGCGACGCCCATCAGGGTGCCGCGGATGCCGTTGCTGAGGGTCTCCCCGCCGTCGCCGCACGCCAGGCGGAGCTGGCGCGGGCTCCACTCCCCGCGCCGCACCAGCTCCCGGCCCGCGCCGTACAGCGGGATCGACCACCCGGCGTACAAGTACTGGAGCATGACGGCGAGTTCGACGGTGGCGGCCTCCCGAAGCGCCTCGTGGAGCTGGGCGCGCGTGGTGAGGGGGTTGTCGCGGGGCCGCCGGGGCACCGTCCTGGGCGGTGGCCTGCGGTCTGCCTCGTCCTGCCGCAGATAGGCGAGCAGGAGCCTCGCCTGTGGGCCGGTCATGTCGCGGGTGGGCGGCATGTAATAGGTCTTGTCCTTGTTGGCTGGGTCGCACATCAGCCAGATGAGCCGTGCGTAGGTGGCCACCCGGGAACGGTCGGCGAGGCTGAAGATCTCGTCCGTCATGAAGGAGTGGAGCAGTTCGTACGGGGCGTACACCTCCCGGTACAGCACCTCGAAGGTGACCTGGTCGCGGGGGATGTCGTCGAGGTGCCGGGTGTCGGGCAGGGCCCGCACGTCCACGGCGCAGACGGCGGGCCAGTAGCCGAGGCGGTCGTCGTTGTCGTACGCGCGGGCGGCGGACCCGTACTCGGCAGGGTCGCACGGCGGTTCGTCCCCCTCGGGCAGGACCAGCAGCCGGGTGGTGCCGGGGGAGGCGTGCCGGACGGTGAAGGTGCCGCGTCCCTCGGCGTCGGTCGTCAGGGTGCAGGACGCCGCCCACTCGCTGTCGTCGCCGCCCTCCCGCCCTGCCGTTCCGGGGCGTACGTCCACGATCCGCACGTCGCCGCACCGGGCGCCCTCCGCCTGCGCCACCGGATGGCCGGGCAGGGCGCGCGGGTTGAAGAACTGTGTGACCCGCAGCTCGGCCCCCGGCGCCGGACGCCCCAGACGGTAGGCGCGCAGTGTCACCTCCGTGGCATCGCCGGACGGTTCCGCGGGGTCGAGGAAGAGGGCGGAGTCGTCGGCCAGGACCACCGTCTCCTCCTCGGTCAGGAGAACCTCCGTCCGTCGCCCCGTGGGCGCGCCGACGAGGATCATGGGCTCGGCGGCGGGGGAGGAGAGCGTCGGGACGGTGACGAGCCCGCCCGTCAGGTCGGTGTCCCCGAGATAGGCGTCGGCCGGTACGCGGGCGATCAGCCGTCCGGAGTCACGCGTACGCAGCTCCAGGTCCCCGACGTCGAGGCGCGGACCGAGCGGGTGCAACGGCCCGGGGACGGGCTCGGCGCCCCGGTGGACGACGGGCACCGCGGTGATGAGGTCGACCGTGGTGTGCTCGTCGCTCACGCTGACCGCGGCGTGGTGCAGCGGAGCCGCCGTGCCCGAGCGGCGCGGCCCGCGGGCGGTGAGCGGGCGCCCGGCCGGGCAGGTCCGCTCCTCGTCGCGGCGCCATGGCGCGAGAGTGCCGCGCAGTTGCCAGAGGTCCGGGGCGTCGTGGGCCTGGGGCGTGGCCATGTTGGTGAGCGCGAAGCGCACGACGAGCCCCCCGAACTCCCCTTCGGCGACGCGCGCGCGGAGCAGCCGGGCGGCCTCGGAGGTCTCCGTCTCGTCCGACCAGGTCAGGCCGTGCCGGGACTGGACGGCGAACTGGTGCACCACCGAACGCGAGAACTCGTCCGCCAAGGGGTGGTCGCCGGCGTCGAGTACGTGGCGGGAGTTCTGCCGGCGAGGCGGCTGAAGACCCGTGACATCGCCGGTCGCCAGGTAGCCGACCTCGTGCGAACGGCCCTTCCTGCCGAAGCCGAACTGGCCGACCATGAGCGTGGTGGTCCAGCGGGACGCCGGGTCGATGTCCAGGACACGGGCGCGGTTGTGGGTGGTCGACAGGTAGTCGTTGTAGTGGCCCCACATGTCGACGTGCCTGCCGACGACGGGGTCGGACGTGTCGGCGTCGCCCGGGGCCCGCTCCCACGCGGTGATCCGGGCGTCCACCCAGAAGTGCCCGTTGCCGCCGAAGTTCCAGCCCTTGACCGTGCCGAACCGCCCGTCGGCGGCGACCCGGCCGTCCGGGTCGAAGCGCGGCCCCAGCCGGTCGAGGTGCTCGTGGTACTCCCGCGGCGGCCGGTCCACCGGGAACGGCCGGCCGTCGGCCGTCAGCGCCCGCTGGTGGGCGAGGTCGTAGAGACCGCCGCGCGGCCCGGTGGGCAGCCGGGTCACCGCGGTGCCCGCGAAGTGCAGGCGGGGCAGGTCGAAGATGCTCACCGGGCCCCCTTCAGCGCCCCGTCGATGGCCGTCACCGCGGCCAGCGCGGACTCGATGGCACCGTTGATCCAGGCCGGGGTGGCCGAGCAGTGCTCCCCGGCGAAGAACAGCCGTCCCTGCGGGCGGGCGGCCCGCCGCATCTCCTCGGCGCACCGCGCGGCGTCGCTGCCCCAACGCCAGCGGCGCGACGTGCAGCCGTTGCTCCAGCGGTTGCCCGCCCACGCGACGCTCGCCGCGTCCAGGACGACACCCGGCTCCTTGAGCTGCGGATACAGCCGGGCGAGTTCCTCGACGACGGCCGCGTGCCGGACCTGCGCGGGAAACTGCCCGAGCAGATCGGCGTCCTCGGCGATCGCGTACGAGCCGAGCAGGGTCGCGCCCTTGGCCGGATCGCCCTCCAGCGGCGGGTAGTAGGTCTGCCGGGCGCGCCCGCCGGTCGCCGAGCCGCCGCCCCGGAGTCCGTCCTCCTCCCAGAAGGCGTCCCGGCAGTGCAGGGCCGTCTTCGTCGCGGCCCCGTACTCGACACTGCTGATGACCTCGCGTTTGTCGTCGTCGAGGCCGGTCAGCGCCATGCCGCGCAGCACGGAGAAGGGCAGAGTGCACAGGACGGCCGGGTACTGACGCGTCAACTCCCGACCGTCCACCCGCAGTCGTACGTCGGTCCGGTCCTCGCCGGCATGGATCGTGACCACCTCATGGCCCACCAGGACCGGTGTGCGCAGGCGCTCCGCGAGGCGGTCGGAGATCTGGCTCATCCCACCGCTGAGGTACATCAGGTCGGTGTCGGTCTCCAGGAGGAGATCGTCGAGGAAGCCGTACAGCCGCGGACTACAGCCGGCCCGCAGCTCGGGGTGGTCGCGGAACACCGGGCCGAGACGGAGCCGGTCGGCCCGTACACCGTGGACATACGGCGCGAGGTCGATGTCGTCGGCGAGCGGGAGAACCGTGGCCAGTTCGGACGCGAGATTGTCGCGCAATTCTGCCGGTGCCACCGCGCGGACGAGGGCGGCCAGCCACGCACCGAACAGCAGGGTGGTCTCTTTGTACGATTCCCTGCGCGGCGCCGGAATGAGGCTGCGCAGATCGGCCATGAGGGGGGCGGCGGCGTCCTTGACCCGGACGTATCCCTCTCCGATGGCCAGGTAATTGTTGTCGTCACTGAGGATTGTACGGAACGGGCGCAGCGCGGATTCGAGACCGAGTTTCTTCACGTACTCCATGGTCAGTTCATGGGAGGAAGGAATGCGCATCGCGCCGAGTTCCGCGTACGGAGCGTCGTCCGCCGTGCCGAACCGGTGGGTGTAGACCCGGCCGCCGATCCGCTCGCTGCCCTCCAGGACCGTCACCCGGCGCCCCAGGGCCTCCAGTTCGGTCGCCGCCACCAGACCCGCGACGCCCGCGCCGAGGACCGCGACGTCCAGACTTCCGTCTGCCGCTGTTTCCTGCTCCAACTGCGTTGATGCCCACATGGCAGTCGACTGTGCGCGATCACTGCCCCCCGCCACATCCCCAAGTCGGGACCGCTCACGGACGGTGATGGGGCACACACGGAACGCGCGTACGAGGGGCGTGCGGGTCATCCCGCGTGATCGCGTAGGTTGCACGTCCGGCCTCAGTCGGGCCGCGCCAACTGCTCATACGCTGAACGGAATCCGGCTTTCCAAGACACAGTTCCGAGGGGGTTCCTGTCATGGACCATAGGGTCAAGGAAATCGTGATCCTGGGCGGCGGTACGGCGGGCTGGATGTCGGCCGCCTATCTGGCGAAGAAACTGGGGGACACCGTCCGGGTGACGGTCCTGGAAGCGCCGTCCATTCCCAGGATCGGCGTCGGAGAGGCCACCGTACCCAATCTTCAGAGGGTCTTCTTCGACCAGCTCGGCCTCGCCGAGGAAGAGTGGATGCCCGAATGCAACGCGGCCTACAAAGTGGCCGTCAAGTTCATCAACTGGTCCACGCCGGGAAAGGGCGAGGCGCACGCGCGCGAGATCGACGGCCGCCCGGACCACTTCCACCACCCCTTCGGGCTCCTGCCCGAACACGACGGCCTCCCGCTCTCGCACTACTGGGTCTACGACCGCAAGCGTGGCGCCACCGAGAAGCCCTTCGACCAGGCCTGCTTCCCCGGCGTCGCGATCATGGACGCGCTCAAGGCCCCGCGCGATCACGCCGGTGAACCGGTCACCCGCTACGCCTGGCACTTCGACGCCCATCTGGTCGCCGACTTCCTGCGCCGCTTCGCCACGGAGAAGCAGGATGTCGCCCACGTCCAGGACGAGATGGTGGAGGTCCGCAGGGACGGGCGCGGCTTCGTCACGGCACTGCGGACCAAGTCCGGTGCCGTCATCGAAGGCGACCTGTTCATCGACTGCTCGGGCTTCCGCGGGCTGCTGATCAACAAGGCCATGGAAGAGCCGTTCATCGACATGAGCGACCATCTGCTCTGCAACAGGGCGGTGGCGTACGCCCTGCCGAACGACGACGAGGCGAACGGCGTCGAACCGTACACCTCGGCGATCGCGATGGAGTCCGGCTGGACCTGGAAGATCCCGATGCTCGGCCGCTTCGGCACCGGCTACGTCTACTCCGACGCCTTCGCCGACCAGGACCGGGCCGCGACGGACTTCTGCCGGATGTGGGGGCTCGACCCGGACGAGGTGGGCGACCGGCTCAACCACGTCCGCTTCCGCGTCGGCAGGAACCGTCGCGCGTGGGTGAGGAACGTCGTCAGCGTCGGACTGGCGTCCTGCTTCCTGGAGCCGCTGGAGTCGACCGGCATCTACTTCATCACCGCCGCCCTCTACCACCTCGTGAAGCACTTCCCGGACCAGCGCTTCGACGCCGTGCTCGCCGACCGCTTCAACGGGGAGATCGAGGCGATGTTCGACGACACACGGGACTTCATCCAGGCGCACTTCGCGCTCTCCCCGCGCACCGACACCCCCTTCTGGAAGGCCAACAAGGACCTCCGCCTCCCCGACGGGATCCAGGAGAAGGTCGCCATGTACCGCGCGGGGCTGCCGATCAACCCTCCGGCGAGCACGGAGGGCGCCTACTACGACAACTTCGACGTGGAGTTCCGCAACTTCTGGACGAACGGCAGCTACTACTCCGTCTTCGCCGGCCTCGGCCTGGAGCCGGACCATCCCCTGCCCGCCCTCATGCACCGTCCGGACGCGGCCGGCGGTGCCCAGTACTTGTTCGACCGGGTGGCCGAGGAGCAGCGGAAGCTGGCCGAGGTGCTGCCCTCGAACCACGAGTATCTCCTTCGGCTCCACGGCAAATGACCGCCGCGAACCCGTCCTCGACGGACGTCGACGACTACCGCACTCTGATGAGCGCGTTCCCGACCGGCGTGGCGGTCGTGACCAGCCTGGACACGGACGCGCAGCCGCGAGGAGCCACCTGCTCCTCCCTGTGCAGTGTCACCCTGACCCCGCCCACCCTGCTGTTGTGCCTCAACACCACCAGCAGCACGCTGTCGGCCATCCGCGACAGCGGCGGCTTCGCCGTGAACCTGTTGAACTCCTGTGCCCGCGACACCGCCGTCATGTTCTCCACCCCGGTCGACGACCGGTTCGCGACGGTGACGTGGCAGCGGTTCGGACACTACGGCCTTCCCTGGCTGGCCCGGGACGCCTTCGCGGTGGCCGAGTGCCGGGCCGCCGAGCTGTCCACGGTCGGCAGTCACACCGTGGTGCTCGGCCGGGTGGTGAGCAGTTTCTCCGTTCCGGGAGTGCCGCTGCTCTACGGCCTCCGGCAGTTCTCCCGGTGGGCTCCGCAGCCGCAAGGAGCGCATCCGTACGCCCCCGAGGGCGTGTGACAACGATCCCGTCGACAGAGAGGCAGCTCATGCCGCCCAAAGTGGCTTCCCAGGACGCGTCCGTCCCTTCCACCGCTCCGACGCCCGACGTCATCGAAACCTCCTACGACTTCGCCGCCGAGCTGCTGTCCAAGCTGGGCGGCAGCAACTTCCACTGCGGGTGGTGGGATTCGCCCGAGGACCCCAGGAGCCTCGCCGAGGCGCAGGACCACCTGACCGGCCGGGCCGTCGCCGACCTGGCGGTGGGTCCGGGTGACAGGGTGCTCGACCTGGGCTGCGGCATGGGTGGCCCGGCCCTGCGGATCGCCCGGGAGACCGGGGCGGACGTGCTGGGCGTGTCCGTCATCCCGAGTCACATCGAGGAGGCCACCCGGCAGGCCGCCCAGGAGGGCCTGGCGGAACAGGTCCGCTTCGAGGTGGCCGACGCCCACCATCTGGAGTGCGCAGAGGCGAGCTTCGACGCCGTCGTCGCCATCGAGTCCCTGGGGCACATGGACCGCCCCGTCGTCCTGCCCCGCCTGGCCAGGGCCCTCAAGCCGGGCGGCAGGATCGTGGCGTACGACTACTTCCTCCACGGCTCGGCGAACGCCGCCCAGAAGGCGGTGGCGGAGGCGTTCCGGGGCATCGCACTGCTCAGCGAGTATCCGCGGCCCGAACAGATCGCCCGGCAGGTCGCGGACGCCGGCCTCGACCTGCTCGACTTCCGCGACGTGACCGACCGGACGTCGACGCCGACGTACGCCCGCTTCGGCCGGATCTTCAGGGAGGAGGTCGCCCCCTCGCTCGCGGCGGTGTACAGCGAGGAGTTCCTCCAGGGCTTCCTGGACCTCTTCGCCGGCTCTGACGCCTGCGGAGGCCCTCACCACTACACCCGGTGGATCGCCCGTCGTTGACAGGTGGGGCCAACAGCATTAGCTTTCAGCTAACACTGTTAGCCACATCAGGGGGATGTCATGACCGAGCACCTCGTCGTCGACGGCGGCACCATCGCGTACGAGGTGACGGGGTCGGGCCCGCTGGTCGTGCTCGCGCACGGCATGGGTGACAGCCGCGCCGCGTACCGCGCCGTGACCCCGGAGCTGGTGGCGGCGGGGTACCGGGTCGCCGCGGTCGATCTGCGCGGCTGCGGTGAGTCCACCGTCGACTGGCCGGCCTGGAGCCGCACCGCGATCGCCGGTGACCTGCTCGCCCTGGTGCGGCACCTGGGCGGCCCCGCCGTGCTCGTCGGTCACTCGATATCCGGCGGCGCCGCCACCATCGCCGCGGCACGGGAGCCCTCGCTCGTCCGCGCGGTGGTGGAACTGGCGCCGTTCACCCGCAAGCAGTCGGTCCGCCTCGGCGACCTGCGGGTCAAGCGGTTCCGTCGAGGCATGCTGCGGCTGCTCGGCGCGGGTGTGTTCGGCAGCGTGCCGCTCTGGCGCTCGTACCTCGACGTGGCCTGCCCCGGCGTGAAGCCGGCCGACTGGGCCGAACGGCTCGGCCGCATCGACTCGATGCTTCGTGAGCCGGGCCGGATGAAGGCACTACAGGGCATGGGCCGCAGCGCCCCGACCGACGCGGGCGCACAGCTCGGCAACGTCCAATGCCCGGTCCTCGTGGTGATGGGCACGCTCGACCCCGACTGGGCCGACCCGCACGCCGAGGGCACGGCGGTCGTCGAGGCCCTGCCGCCCGGCCTCGGCTCCCTCGACATGATCGAGGGAGCCGGGCACTACCCGCACGACCAGTTCCCCGACCGGGTCGTCTCGCTGGTGCTCGGCTTCCTGCGGTCGGAAGCCGTTCGGGCCTAGCCGCTCAGCCGCTCGGTCACTGACCGAGTGTCAGGTCGACCCGGACCGGCCCCGCTGCCGTGGCCCGCGCCCCCGGTTCCACGCGGACCGTGGCCTCGGCCGTGCCGGACGGGCCCATGAGCGGGTCCGCCCGGCACGTGAGTGTGTACGAGCCCGGTGAGGGGGCGCCGAGGGAGAAGCGTCCCTCGGCGTCCGTCAGGGCAGCGATGTCCGGCAGGGGCCGGGGGCCGTCGGTGAACAGGACGTGGGCGCCCGCCACCGGTGTGCCCGAGGTGTCGCGGACGACACCGGTGATCTCCACTCCGGAGCTGCTGCCGCTCATGAGGGTCGGCTCACGCCTTCCATGCCACGTAGTTGTTGTAGACGGGGGTGGTGAACCTCGTACCCGAGTTCACCCGGGAACCGCCGTAGGCGTGTATGGCGAAGCCGTAGCGGTTGTTGTTGTCGATGCGGTAGACGGAACTTCCGCTCTGTCCACCGGCGGTGTCGATGTCGTAGTACACCTTGCGCGCGGCGACCGAGTCGACCCCGCGTGCCGCGTACCAGAGTGTCCCCCCGGGCTTGTCGCCCGGATAGCCGGCGATGTTGCCCGTGGTCTTGAGCAGGTCCGAGTCCGAATATACGCCGAAGCCGAACCAGCCCACCGTGGAACCGATGTTGTTGGGCGTGACGATGGCGCCGTAGTCGAAGTTCGCGTCGCCGTTCTCCGTCCAGCCGACCACGGAACGGAAGCTGGTGCAGGTGACGCTGCCGTAGGGCAGCGAGCCGCCGTTGCGCCCGGGCATGACCTGGATGCTCTTCACCCAGCCGTCCCGCCCCGCCACGCCGCTGCCCTTGATGTAGACGCAGTGGCCCGCGGTGGCGAGGGTGTGGGGACCGAGCAGCCAGCCGGTGCCCTGGTAAAGGGCGTTGTCGCGGGCCGTGATCAGCAGGTAGCAGTGCACCCGCCACGGATACACGCTGGTGTTGGTGATCTGTACGCGGTCATCGGGGCCGTGCACCGTCTCCGGAGCCAGGGGCGGTGGGCCGAACGACGCCTCTCCGATGTCGGGCAGCGTGGCGGTCGGTGCCGTCCAGGCCTCCGGCGCGAAGTGCTCGGGGCGACGGTAGCCCTCGATGTGCTCCAGGCCCTCGCCCGTCGAGTGCTGGGGCTCGCCCTCGGTCCCCTGGGAGGGTGGCTGCAGGACCGCTTCCTGCTCAACGGCGAGGGTGGCGGTGCCGTCCTCGGGCTCGTTGGTGACTGCGCTGTGCGGGTCTTGCGGCATGTTGGATCACCTGGCTTCTCTGAGAGCTGCGATGTGATGCCTTGATGGACGCCGCGGCCGCAACGTTTAGGGGTAATGCCTCTTCTACTGCCGCCGGGCAGGCGCCGCAACGAACCTTTCGCGCCTACCCGCCGGGGCGCGCGCCGGCCACCGAACGGGTGCCGGGCGCGTCGGCCGGCCGGCTCCCTGGCCCCACGCCGCGCTCGGGGTGACAGCCACCCGCGCCACCTCACGGTGAACGCCCCGGGCCGGCTCCCAGCAGCCCGTCCCGGCGCCCGCGCCCCGCCCGCCGCGCGAAGGGGCGAGGCGCGATGCCTCAATAGCGATTCGAACAAGCGACTTGCCCACCCCAGGGCTTCGGACACGCTCCGGCGGGCCTTCAACGGACCTGCACATCCAATGCGCAGCGTGGTCACGGAAATCAGCGCAAGTGCCGTTCTTGGTTTCGTGCATTGACCATAGAGCCTGCCCATTGCGGTGAGAGTGTCCGCTTTGGTGGAAGGAGTCCTTCCGTGTGCGGGATTTCCGTCTGTGAATGTTGTGAAGGGGCTGTCCTCGCCCGGTGAACACGCCTGCACGCAGCGGCGATTCGATGCCGCTGCCGCGACGGAGTGCCACCACCTCGATTGGATGTACGACATGCGAACGTGCTTTGATCCTGGCCACCGCGGAATTCGTCCCCAGAAATCCGCAGTGTTGAAAACACCTTTGCACCGCTCATGAGAAGGGCAGTTCACACCATGAACCACATCTCCCAGGTCGAGACCCTCGAGATTTCCGACGCCGACCTCGACAACGTCTCGGGTGGCCTCTCCGCCAACGCCGTCGGCACCGTGACCGGCGTCGTCGACTCGATCGCCCCGGTCTCCTCCACCGTCGGCACGGCCGTCGGCCTCGTCGAGGGCACCACCGGCCTGAACACGGCCCCCGTCGCGGGCCTGGCCACCAGCACGGTCGCCGGTCTCTGAGTCTCGACCTCGTTGAGACACCCTTGATCCGTGAGCCCCGGAACATCCAGTTCCGGGGCTCACGGACGCCGTAGGCAAAGTAAGGAAAGCGTCCCGTGCAGTTCCGCCAACAGGCCCTGTCCAAGCTGCAGTCGCCCGAGGAACTCGACCTGCCGGTGCGCTACGCCCGTCCCCAGGGCCTGCTCGTCCTCGCCGTCACCGTCGTCGTCATGGCCGCCGCGAGCATCTGGGCCGTGACAGGCTCGGTCTCCTCCACCCTCCGCGCCCCCGGCATCCTCACCCACGGCCAGGGCAGTTACGTCCTGCAGAGCCCCGTCACCGGCCAGGTGACCCGCGTCCTGGCAGAGGACGGCGAGCGGCTCTCCGCCGGCGCCCCCGTGCTCAACGTCCGTACGGAGCAGGGTGACAAGGTCGTACGCGCCATCGCGGCGGGCCGGGTGACCTCCGTGGTCGCCAGGATCGGCACCGTCGTCACCACCGGCGCCGACGTCGCCACCGTCGAGCGCGTATCCGGCGCCCACGACCCGCTCCTCGCGATGTTCTACGTACCGGCGGACAGCGCGGCCACCGTACCCGTCGGCGCCTCGGTGGACGTCACCGTCCAGTCCGTTCCCGCGGAGGAGTACGGCAAGCTGCGCGGCCGTGTGAAGGCCGTCGGGCGGGCCGCGCAGAGCGAGCAGAAGGTGGCGGGGTTCCTCGGGGACAAGGAGCTCGCCGCGCAGTTCACCAAGGACGGGCCGCCCGTCGCCGTCCTCGTGCGGCTCGAACGCTCCGCCACCGCCAAGTCCGGCTACGCGTGGACCAAGCAGGGCCCGCCCTTCGCCCTGGAGTCCATGACCCCGGCCGCCGGCGCCTTCCAGCTCGCCGAGCAGCGACCGATCGATTGGCTGCTTCCGTGACCGCACCACACCCGTCCCCGGCGGCCCAGCAGCCCCTGCCGCCCCCCGGCGGCCGGCGCAGGCACCGCCCGGAGCCCCCGCGCCGCAGCCGTCGCGCCGCACCGCGCCCTGCGTCGAAGGGCAAGCGGCAGAAGACCGTCCGCACCCCCACCGTCCTCCAGATGGAAGCCGTGGAGTGCGGTGCCGCCGCCCTCGCCATGGTCCTGGCCCACCACGGACGGCACGTCCCGCTGGAGGAGCTGCGCATCGCCTGCGGCGTCTCCCGCGACGGCTCGCGGGCCAGCAACCTGCTCAAGGCGGCCCGCAGCTACGGCCTGACGGCCAAGGGCATGCAGATGGAGCCGGCCGCGCTCGCCGAGGTCAAGGCGCCCGCGATCCTGTTCTGGGAGTTCAACCACTACGTCGTCTACGACGGCCCGGGCCGCCGCCTCGGCCGCCGTGGCGTGCACATCAACGACCCCGACAAGGGCCGCCGCTTCGTGCCCGCCGAGGACTTCGACACCAGCTTCACCGGAGTCGTCCTGGTCCTCGAACCGGGACCGGACTTCCGCCCAGGAGGCCGCAGGCCCGGCGTCATGAAGGCGCTCCCCGCGCGGCTGCGCGGCACCACGGGCACCATGCTCGCCGCGCTCTTCGCCAGCCTGCTCCTCGTGGCCGTCGGCGCCGCGCTGCCCGCGCTCAGCCGCACGTACATCGACCTGTTCCTGGTCGGCCACCAGACCTCGCTGCTCGGCGCGCTGTTCGCGTCGATGGGCGCGATGGTGGCCCTCACCCTGGTGCTCACCTGGCTGCAACAGGCGAACCTGCTGCGCGGCCGCATCATCTCCTCCACCCTCAGCAGCGCCCGCTTCCTGCGCCATCTGCTGCGCCTGCCCGTCACCTTCTACGCCCAGCGCAGCCCCGCCGACCTGGTGCAGCGCCTGGCGTCCAACGACGCGGTCGCCGAGACCCTGGCCCGCGACCTCACGGCCGCGGGCGTCGACGGCATCGTCGTACTCCTCTACGCGGCCCTGCTGTGGACCTACGACCCCCAGCTCACCCTCGTGGGCGTCGGCATCGCCCTGCTGAACATCGTCGCGATGCGCGTCGTCATCCGCCTGCGGGCCACCGGCACCCAGAAGCTCCGCGCCGACAGCGCCAAGCTCACCACCACCTCGTACACCGGCCTGCAGCTGATCGAGACGCTGAAGGCGACCGGCGGGGAGAACGGCTACTTCCGGCGGTGGGCGGGCCAGCACGCCACCACCCTGGAGGAGCAGCAGCGCCTCGGTGTGCCGAGCGCCTGGCTCGGCGTCGTCGCGCCGACGCTCGCGACGCTCAACAGCGCGCTGATCCTGTGGATCGGCGGCCTGCGCGCGGTCGAGGGACATCTGTCGATCGGACTCCTCGTCGCCTTCCAGGCCCTCGTGGTGCGCTTCACCGCGCCGATCACCCGCCTCAACGGCGTCGCCGGCCGCATCCAGGACTTCGGCGCCGACGTCGCCCGCCTCAAGGATGTCGAGAACTTCCCCGTCGACACGCTCTACTCCCGCCCCGAACCGGAGGCGAGCACCCGCCGCCTCAAGGGCCACGTCACCCTTGAGAACGTCACCTTCGGCTACAGCCCCCTCGACAAGCCGCTCCTGACCGGCTTCTCCCTCTCCGTCGGCCCCGGCAGGCAGGTCGCCCTCGTGGGCGGCTCGGGCAGCGGCAAGTCGACCGTCTCCCGGCTGATCTCGGGCCTCTACAGCCCGTGGGAGGGCACGATCCGCATCGACGGGCAGCGCCTGGAGGACATCTCGCGCGGCGCGCTCGCCGCCTCCGTCTCCTTCGTCGACCAGGACGTCTTCCTCTTCGAGGGCACCATCCGCGACAACGTCGCGCTGTGGGACCCCTCCATCCCGGACGACGCCGTCATCGCCGCGCTCAAGGACGCCTGCCTGTACGACGCCGTCGCCCGCAGGCCCGGCGGCATCCACGGCCGCGTCGAACAGGACGGCCGGAACTTCTCCGGCGGCCAGCGCCAGCGCCTGGAGATCGCGCGGGCCCTGGTCCGCCGCCCCAGCATCCTCGTGCTCGACGAGGTGACCAGCGCCCTGGACGCCGAGACCGAACAGATCATCATCGACAACCTGCGCCGCCGCGGCTGCGCCTGCGTCGTCATCGCCCACCGGCTGAGCACCGTACGGGACAGCGACGAGATCGTCGTACTCGACCACGGCACGATCGTGGAACGCGGCCGTCACGAACACCTCGTCGCCGCCGGCGGCCCCTACGCCGACCTGGTCAAGGAGCACTGAGGTGACCTCGGTACCGGAGCAGTACACCTCCTACGGCGGCGATTCGGTCGCCGCCGCCTTCGGCGCGCTCGGCACACCGGCCGACTGCACGGGGCTGCGCAGCGTGCACCTGGAGGGCCCGCAGGTCCTCTGGCTCGTCGTGGCGGGCGCCCTCGACCTGTTCGCCGTCGACGCCGCGCAGCAGGGCCACTGGCACTTCCTCGGCCGCCTCGAACCGGGCACCCTGCTGCTCGGCCCCGTCGAAGGCCCGCAGCACACCCTGGTGGGGCGCCCGTCGCAGGGCTGCGAGCTGCGCCGCATCCCGCTGCGCGAGCTGTACCGGCCGGACTACGGCGACACCTGGGCCTACGAGCAGCAGTACCCCAGCCAGTACGACACCCAGGACGCCGCCCTGAGCCTGCTGGAGCACGCCTTCGCGCTCGGCATCGGACGCGGCCACCGGGTCCTGTTCGAGGCGCCGCTCGACGGCCGCACCACCGCCGATGACGTGGTGACCGACGACGACATCCTCTGGATGCCGGTCGCACCGGGCAGCGTGCAGTACGGCTCGGCCTACAGCGCCGAGGCGGCGGGCGACCTGCTCGTGGACCCGGCCATGTGGCAGCGCATGGTCAACCAGCAGTACCGCCTCCTGTCCACACTCGACCGCTGGATCGAACGCCTTGAGCGGGCCCACGAGGACCGCACGGCGGCCGGCATCAAGGCGGGCGAGACGGTCCGCGAACAGGCCGACCGCACGCTGATCGCCTCCATCGGCCGCTCCGGCAGGGGCGGTGCGCGCCGCCCCGACGCCAGCGGCGGTGACGACGCGACGTACGCGGCCTGCCGGCTGGCCGCAGAGGCGGCGGGCATCACCCTGGCCGGCCCGGCCGCCGGCGGTGCGGTGAGCGACCGGATCGACCCGGTGGAGCAGGTCGCCGTGGCCTCGCGCATCCGCACCCGCGTCGTCCGGCTCGACGGGCGCTGGTGGCGCGAGAACGCGGGCCCCCTTGTGGGCCGCCGCGCGTCCGGCGGGGCACCGGTCGCGCTGCTGTGGCGGCGCGGCGGCTACGAGTCGGTGCACCCCACATCGGGGCGGCGCACCCGCGTCGACAAGACCAACGCGGAGGAGTTCGAGCCGCAGGCGGTGATGTTCTACCGCCCGCTGCCGGAGCACCGGCTGACGCCCTGGCGGCTGTTCCGCTTCAGCCTGCGGGGCAACGGCGGTGACGTACGCAGTCTCGTGATCGCCGGTCTGGTGACGGTCGTGATCGGCGCGCTGGTGCCGATCGCGACGGGCCAGGTGCTCGGCGTGTTCGTCCCGAACGGCGAGAAGAGCGCGATCGCCCAGGTCTCCCTGGCCGTGATGATCACGAGCATCGTCTCCGCCGCCTTCATGCTGCTCCAGAACCTCACCATCCTGCGGATGGAGGGCCGCATGGAGAGCGCGCTCCAGCCCGCGGTCTGGGACCGCCTGCTGCGGCTGCCCACCCGCTTCTTCGCCTCCCGCTCCACCGGCGAACTGGCGAGCGCGGCGATGGGGGTGAGCGCGATCCGCCACGTCCTGTCGGGCATCGGCCCGGTCGCGCTCCAGGCGAGCACGATCGGCGCGATGAACATCGTCCTGCTGCTCGTCTACAGCGTCCCCCTCGCGCTGGCCGCCTTGGCCATGCTGGCCGTCATCGCGGCGGTGTTCCTCACCCTCGGCCTGTGGGAACTGCGCTGGCAGCGCCGCCTGGTCGTGCTCGCCAACAAGCTCAACAACCAGGCGTTCCAGACCCTGCGCGGCCTGCCCAAGCTCCGCGTCGCCGGCGCGGAGAGCTTCGCGTACGCGGCCTGGGCGGGGGAGTTCGCGCGCAGCAGGGAGCTGCAACAGCGGGCAGGCCGCATCAAGAACGTGACGACGGTCCTGAACTCGGTCTACCTCCCGCTCTGCACACTCATCATGTTCATCCTCCTCGCGGGCCCGGCACGCGGCAGCCTGACCGCGGGGGAGTTCCTCACCTTCAGCACCGCCGTGACCATGCTCCTGACGTCGGTCACCCAGCTCACCGGGGCGCTGATCTCGGCGGCGTCGGTCCTCCCGATGTTCGAACAGATCAAGCCGGTCCTCGACGAGGCACCGGAGGTGCGGGGCGCGAGCACGCAGCCGGGCGAACTGACCGGCGAGATCGAGGCCCGCGGCCTCACCTTCCGCTACGCGGACGACGGCCCCCTGGTCCTGGACGACGTGTCCCTCTCGATCCGCCCGGGTGAGTTCGTCGCGATCGTCGGCCCGAGCGGCTGCGGCAAGTCGACGCTGCTGCGCCTGCTGATCGGCTTCGACAAGCCGGTCTCGGGAAACGTCCTGTACGACGGCCAGGACCTGGCCGCCCTCGACCAGTCGGCCGTACGCCGCCAGTGCGGTGTCGTACTCCAGAACGCGCAGCCCGTCACTGGATCGATCCTGGACTGCATCTGCGGGGCCGAGTCGTTCACGCAGGAGGAGGCGTGGGAGGCCGCGGCGATGGCCGGCCTGGCCGAGGACATCAAACGCATGCCGATGGGGCTGCACACCATGATCTCCGGCGGCGGAGCGGTCTCCGGCGGCCAGCGCCAGCGCCTGATGATCGCCCAGGCGCTGATCCGCCGCCCCCGCGTCCTCTTCTTCGACGAGGCGACGAGCGCCCTGGACAACGAGACGCAGCGCACGGTGATCGACAGCACCCGTTCCCTGAACGCCACCCGCATCGTGATCGCCCACCGCCTCACGACGGTCATGGACGCGGACCGGGTCATCGTGATGTCGGAGGGGCGTGTGGTGGAGCAGGGCGCACCGGCTCAGCTCCTGGCCGACGAGGGCGGCCGCCTGCGTGAGCTGGTGCGCCGCCAGATGGCCTGAGGGCTGCCTGCGGGTCTGCGGGGTCTGCGGCCTCGGCAGTACGGTGTAAATCGCACGGTTTCGACCGGTGTTCGGTCTATCATGACGTCATGGCCGTCGACCTCTTCGCAGGCATCCCCGTCAGTGACTACGCAGCGGCCCTTGCCTGGTACGAGCGGCTGTTCGGCTCCCCGGCTGCGTTCATCCCGAACGACACGGAGGCCGTGTGGGAGCTGGCCGAACACCGCTACGTGTACATCGAGCTCCGGCCAGGGCGCGCGGGCCACGCGCTGCACACCGTCTTCGTCGACGACCTCGACGACCGCGTCGCCGGGATCACCGGCCGGGGCGTCGACCCCTGCAACCGCGAGACGTACGCCAACGGCGTGCGCAAGGTCGTGTACCGGGACCCGGACGGAAACGAGATCGGCTTCGGCGGCGCGCCGCTCTGACCCGCGACGCCCTGGCGTGTCAGACGCGGTCGGCCGCGATCAGCAGGTACTGGAACGAACCGTCCCTGTACGAGTTGATGAACGCCTCCTCGATGCCGGTGACCAGCGAGGACGTGGCCCGCAGCTCCCAGTACGGCAGGGTCGCCGCGGTCAGGTCGATGACCGTCTGCGGGACCAGGCGGTTGTCGGCCATGGCCCGCAGATACTCCCTGCGGGAGTGGATGTTGCACTCGAAGTGCGCGTTGATCTGTGAGACCCACTTCGAGGGCTGGCCGTAGCGGGGGTTCCAGCAGCCGGTGATGGTCACATAACGGCCGCCGGGCGCGAGGATGCGGGAGTGCTCGGCGAAGAGGTCGTGCAGATCGACGTACATGCTCGACTCGTTGTTCCACGAGGCCGCGATCTGGCCCGTCCCGAAGGGCGTGTCGAGCATGTTGCACACCTGGGCGTGGACGTGGTCCGCGATGCCGAGCTCTCGGGCGCGCCGGTTGGCGAAGTCGGCCTGCTTGGCCGACAGGGTGACACCCTCGGTCTTGCAACCGAAGCGCTGGTGGGCCATGACCATGGAGCCGCCGCGCCCGCAGCCCGCGTCCACGAGTGTGTCGCCGCCCTGGATGATGCCCAGGTGGTCCAGGAGCACTTCGGCCTGCGCCGACTCCAGCCGGTGCAGCTCGGCGATCAGCTTCTTCTCGTATCCGCTGTCGTCCGCAGGGCCGAGGGCGGCGTGGTCGACGTCGCCGATGCCGTAGTGGTGGTGGTAAAGGCCGTCGACGTCGCCGAGGCGCAGGTTCACGGGCCTGGCCTCCCCGTCCCAGTAGCGGGCGATGTCACCCTGGTACGGCGACGCCGGCGCGGGGATGGAGAGGGGAGTGCCGGTGGTGAGTTCAATGCTGGTCACGTGGAGGTCCGTTCTCTACCAGAAGTCGGGCAGGCTGTATCGATAGGTGTTGGTCCGGTGCCAGTAGTGGTTGCCGTCGACCCACACGGCCACTCCTCGGAGGAAGCGCTGCACACTCGGGACGGGGCAGGCTGCCGCCAGGGCGGCGGCCTCTGCCTCGAAGGCGTGCATGAGGTCGTTGTGGACCTCGACCGCCTTCAGGTAGGCGTCCCGGTCGGAGACACCCTCGCGTTCGGCGATCACCACGGGCAGGTTGAGGTGCTTGCCGGGGCTGTCGAGTTCCTTGGTGTAGGAGTACAGGTCGTTGACGATGGTGGTGGCATTGCCGGCCAGCGCGATGACCCTCTGCATGGCGGGCTGGGCGTGCAGGTCGGCGGGCAGTTCGTAGCCGTCGACGGTGTCGGTGATCGTGGGGCAGGGGCGGAAGTTGTTGAACTGACGCATCGCCAGGTACTCCCACACCTCGGGCACGTGCTCCTCCTGCGCCCAGGCGGCCTCGGCGAGATAGCCCATGTGAAGGCGGGCCATGTCGTGCCGGTACCGGTCGGCCTGCGAGGCGGAGGCCTGCCGGAGGAAGTACGTCATGGCGGAGTGGTAGGCCCGCCGCGGCGCGTCCGACTGGAGCGACTCCGCCCACCGCGGCTCGTACTCCTCGCTCGTGTGGACCGGATCGAGAGCCGTGTGCGCGAGCAGCAGGCGGCTGCCGAGGCCGACGGGGGAACCGCCGTGATCCTCGCAGTAGCAGTCGTCGAGCACGTTCTCGGCGACCATCAGCCGTGTGGCGACCATCAGGTGGTCGATGGTGGGCGCGTCCGGATGGCAGGCGACCATGTAACGGCCGACGGAGAAGCCGTCGAACTGCTCCTCCCACTCCGGCGGATACACCTGGGCCTCGTCCACCGCCCACGCCTTGATCCTGCGGCTGACCTCCTCGACCCGTGCCGGGTCGGGTTGCGCCACCGGGTGGTGGTAGAGACCGGGAATCGGCCGGCCCTCCTCCACCGGGGGCTCGGGCTCCGGCGCGCCCGCGGGTCGTCCGGGAGCCCCGGCCTCCGGAAGACGTGGAGGCTCCTCGTGTCCGCCCAGGCGCAGGCCCGCCGTGCCCAGACCGTTGGGGCCGCTCAGGACCCGTTGCAGGGTGAGATCCATCAGAAACCCCCTAGCCGCGGCTGCGCCCGATCTGCACGTTCTCGAGCACGCCGAGCGCGTTGGGCACCAGGATGGCGGCGGAGTAGTAGGTGCTGACCAGGTACGAGGTGATGGCCTGTTCGTTGAGGCCCATGAAGCGCACCGAAAGGCCCGGCTCGTACTCGTCCGGCAAGCCGGTCTGCCGCAGCCCGATGACGCCTTGGTTGTCCTCGCCGACACGCATGGCCAGGATGGAGCTGGTGTTCTCCCTGGTGATGGGAATCTTGTTGCACGGCAGGATCGGGACGCCGCGCCAGGCCGGGACCTGCTGCCCGCCGAGGTCGACGTTGTCCGGGTAGAGCCCGCAGGCGGTGAAGCCGCGTCCGATCGCCGCGATCGTCCTGGGGTGGGCGAGGAAGAACTTCGTGCCCCGTCGGCGGCAGAGCAGCTCGTCGAGGTCGTCGGGGGTGGGCGGCCCGGAGTGGGGCTGGATGCGCTGCTTGAAGTCGGCGTTGTGCAGCAGCCCGAACTCCCGGTTGTTGACCAGCTCGTGCTCCTGGCGCTCACGCAGCGCCTCGACGGTGAGCCTGAGCTGCTCCTCGGTCTGGTTCATCGGCCCGTTGTAGAGGTCCGCGACCCTGGTGTGGACGCGCAGAACGGTCTGGGCCACGGAGAGTTCGTACTCACGCGGGCGGACCTCGTAGTCGACGAAGGCGCCCGGCAGCTCGGCCTCGCCGGTGTGGCCCGCGGACATCGCGATCTCCGCCTCGCCCTGCCGGTTCTGCCTCCGGCCCGCGAGCGAGCCGAACTCCCGCAGGTGGGCCTGGAGGTCCGGTGCCGAGGACACCACCGCGGCGAAGTCGGCGCGGGACAGGGTGAGCAGGGTGCCCGCGGTCTCGGCCGTGGCGGTGTAGTCCCACCGAGCGTCGGCGTCCAGGAGGGTGTTCTCGCCGAAGCTTCCGCCGTCGGCGAGGGTGGCGACGGACGTCTCGTCGCCGTACTTGCCGACCGAGGTCTGGTTGATCCGGCCGTGGGCGATCAGGTGGATGTGCTCGGCCGGGGAGCCGCGCTCGACCAGCACCTCCCCGGCGCGGAAGTCGCGCTGGACGCAGCGGTCGGCGATGGCGGTCAGCACCTCGGCGTCCTCGAAGCCGCGCAGCAGGGCCAGTTCGCCCAGTTCCTGGGGCACCACCCGGACGTCGGCACCGTCCTGGACGAACTCGATGCGGCCGTCCCCGACGGTGTAGCTCAAGCGGCGGTTCACCCGGTAGGTGCCGCCCTTGGTCTCCACCCACGGCAGCATCCGCAGCAGCCACCGGGAGGTGATCTCCTGCATCTGCGGTGCGGATTTGGTCGTGGAGGCGAGGTTGCGGGCGGCCGCGGTGCCGAGGCTCAACTGCCGGGGCACCTCCTGCTCTGCCTCCGGGCCGGTCTCAACGGTCATCGGGTGGAGTCTCCTTCGCGACGGTGGCGAACGAACCGCGGGGGGAAACCCCGGCAATGCGTCCAGATCCACGGAAACGCTAAGGGGCAGTGCCCCCCAACTCGCCTGAAAGACCGCTTTGTTAGCACGATGCAGCGATCTTGCTCCGCATCAGGTTTATCGGCATAACCGACGGTTCGACAGTGCGACCGCCGAACCGCGCCAGGTCCGAGTGACACGTGGGGTTCGAGGGTAGAGCGCCGTGGACCGGTGTGGGCGAGGGAAGGGCGACGACGTCATGCAGAGATCCGCCTTCAAGGGGACCGTCCGTGCGAGTGCCGCGCTGGGCGCCGCCCTGGCGTCGACCGCGCTCTGCGCCGTCACGGCGAGCGCGGCGCCCGTGCCGGTGCCCATGCCCGTGGGCGCGAGCGGCGGCGGTGAATCGGGAGCGGCGTCGGCCGCCGTCGCCGTACGCGAACGCGCGTGCCCCATCGTCTACTTCGACCTGGGCGAGACCCTCGTACACACCGCCGACGACGGCGGCACCGGCTACCAGCCCGGCGCCGCCGCCTACCTGCGCGCCCTGCGCGAACGCCACATCAAGGTCGGCCTGATCACCAACGTGCCGTCCGCCTGGGGCGCGACCGACGCCGAGCGCGCCGCCCGGCTGAAGCAGGAGGTCGACGCCACGTGGCAGGGGCCCGCGCCCTTCGCCTGGCGGGACTTCGGCGACCGCGTCCTCACGCCGCGCACCGAGGCCGAGCGCAAACCGGCCCCCGCCCTCTGGCAGCGGGCGAAGGCCGGCTCGGGCCACTGCCGGGTCGTCTACCAGGCGGAGACCGCGGAGGAGGTCGGCGTGGCCTCCTCGCTCGGCTTCATTCCGTACCAGGTCGGCCGGGCGCACCGGCCGGCGTTCCTTCCGGTGTGGTGGGTCGAACTCCTCGGCCGGAGCTCTCCCGCCTGACGACCCCGCTGCGCAACAGCAGTTGGAAGACGCCGAGCAGCACCGCCGTCGCGAGCGCGCTGTGCCACAGCAGGGCGTCCAGACGCCCGGCCGAGAGATAGGCGCCCACGGCGATCGCGGCCAGCGCGCACACCGCGCGGTCCACGATGCTCTCGACGGAGAGCAGCGTGGCGCGCGGGGCGTGCGCGGGCACCGCGTCGTTCACCAGCTTGCGCTGGACGGGGTACGCGAAGCCGGTCGCGGCGGCGAACAGGCAGAGCAGCGCCACGACGGCCCACGGCCCGCCGAACGTCATGGCCGCCAGGGTGCCCGCGAGCACGAGGCTGAGGACGGACACCCACGCCACCGGTGGCAGGCGGCGGCTCAGCCACTGCGGGCGCGCCGAGGCCACCGCTTCGGCCACCGTCATCGCCGCCATCACCCCACCGTGCGAGGCCTCGGCGATGCCGTGGTCCAGCAGGATCGGCTGGAAGAGGTTGACCTGGCAGATCCGGGAGAGCGTGAAGACGGCAACGCCCTGCACCATCACCAGGGCCAGCCACCGCGAGGAGGCGACACAGCGCAGCGCGGTGCCCGCGTCCCGCAGGATCGCGCCGCGCCCGCCGCCCGCCTTCTCCACGGCACCGCCCGCCCCCGCGAGGCGCGGCAGCGCGATGACGCAGGCGAGGGAGCCCGCCGCGCTGACCGCGCTGAGCAGGTACGGGGCCGAGTGGGCGACGGTCATCAACGGCCCGACCAGCGGCCAGCACACGACCTTCGCCGCCAGACCGAGGGCCCGGGCGGTGCCCTCCGCCCGCAGGTAGTGATCGTCGCACTTCTCGGCCCGCAGACCGTCGTACAGATAGGCGCTCGCCGCACCCGAGGTGAGCGACCGGCCCGCCGCGATGGCCAGGAAGTGGACGAGGAAACCGGTGTACGAGGCGCTGACCACCGGAGCCAGGTTCGCCGCCGTCATGACCACCGCCCCGGCCCGCAGGCAGTTGCGGGTGCCGATCCGGTCGGCGATCAGCCCGGTCGGGATCTCGAACAGGCAGAAGGCCACGTAGTAGACGCTCTGGATGCCGAAGATCTGCCCGTCCGAGAGCCCGGCGGCCTTCTGGTAGGCGTAGAACACCGGCATCCACCACAGCAGGTTGAAGAGCAGTTGGAAGCCGTAGTTGAGCCGGATGATGCGGCGGGCGGTGTCCGTCAGGCCGGTGCGCGTGCCCGGCCGACGGGGGCGCGCCGCCCTCACAGCGCGTAGGGGCGGATCTGGACCAGCCGGAAGTCGCCCCGCTCGGTCATCAGCCACTCGATGTCCAGCGGCTTGTCCACGTCGGACGCATCGGACACGCCGGCCCCGCTGAAGTGGGACTGAAGGAGCCGCCCGGTCAGCGACAGGTCGGCGAGCCGGGCGCGGACGGCGGCGGAGAGCCCGTCGCCCCAGGAGCCCAGGGCGACGGTGCGGCCACCGCCCTCCACGGTGTTGTACAGGTACTGCTGCGGCAGGACCGAGCCGTCGACCACGTGCTCCGGCGAGCCGGGGGAGCAGTTGAGGTAGACGTTGCGGAAGTCCTCGCGGCGGGTCGGGTCGCAGGTCACCAGGACGCCGCCGAGGGAGGCGGGCACGTACTCCTGGACGATGACGCCCATGTAGGTGTCGTCCAGGGAGATGCCGACCTGGTGGCGCAGGCGCACGCTGCGGGGTGAGAGCAGGGAGGCCCACACCTGGCGTACGGCGTCCAGGAGTTCACCGGTGCCGTGCACGGTGGTGACGGAGTCGTAGACGCCCGCTGCGGAGAACCCGGGGAGGTCCTCGGCGTTGGACGAGGAGCGCACCACCAGGCGCCCGCGCGTCCCCGCGGGGGCGGGGAAGGCCTGGTTGATCTGCCGGGTGACCGACCCGGGCACGGGCGTGTGCCGGATCAGGTGCTGGAGTTGCAGGCAGAGCGAGTCCAGGACGTCGGTCGCGTCGAGTTCGAGTGCCATCTTCAGCTTGCCGATGCCCTGCTGGAGCACGGGGGAGGAGGCGAGGAAACGCTGCTGGAGCGCGAAAGGCAGCGCGACGCCGTCGGGGGCGCTCACCGCACCGGCCACGAACTCGGCCGCCTTGGCGCGGAGTTCGCCCTCGGTGGGTTCACTCAGGCCGAGGCGGGCGGCGAGGTGCCCGTAGAGGTCCGCGCGCGGCGGGCGTGGCCGCCCGTAGAAGGCGGTGAGGTCGGCCGTACGGCTGTCCAGCACGTGGTGCAGCTCGCCGAGGTTGGCCGCCTTGGTGCCGTACCGGTCGCGGTCGGTGCCGCGCAGCCGGTGCAGGGCCAGTACGGGAGTGTCTTCGAGCAGCGGCGGTTCGAGGCGTATGCGCTGCTGGTGCCAGGCCGGGGCCCGCAGGGCGGGTTCGTCGTCGAGGCGCTCAAGGGATATCTCGTCCTCGGCGACCCGGTAGCACACCCACGCGCCGTCGAGGCCGTCCCGCTCGACGAGCTGCTCCAGGTCGCGCACGATGGCGTTGGGTATGCCCCAGCCCGAGGCGAGGACGTTGGTGTGGGAGAGCGGGGTGATCGGCGCGGTGTTGAGGAAACCGGCCACGCGGGGCACGTCGTCCGGCAGGCACGGCATGGCCACGATGTCCGCCCAGCCGAGCCCGGCCTCCGCCGCCGCGTACTCCTCCTGCGTACGGAAGAACCGCAGCCGCCCGGTGGCCTCGCCCGGGTTCAGCGGCGTCCGGGCCCTGGTGCCGAAGAGCTCGTGGCTCAGGACGCGGGGCACACGCAGTTCGCTGATCCCCGCCAGCGTCTCTTCCTGCCCGTGGTTGGCGGGCTTGAGCAGCAGCGGGAGCCCGGCGTCGACGCGTGCGCGCACGAACTCGTGGAAGAACACGAGGAGTTCCCCGTGCATGGTGTCGGCCTCGGTCGTCTCCAGGACCAGGAAGGTGCGCTCGCGGCCGTCCGCGTCCTCGTCCGTGTGCAGGGAGAGCACACCGAGCAGGAAGCGGCGGTCGGGGTCCATGTAGACGGAGGCGTTGAACGCGTCGAGCTCCGCGTCGAGCGCGGCGAGATCCATGCCCAGGACACGGGTGGCGACGTAGTCGACGTGGAAGGGGTGCACGGCGGTGTCGAGCAGGTGCCAGGTGTTCTCGGCACGGTCGACGACGACCTTCAGGTACGGGTGACCCGCCAGGACCCCGGAGAGGGTGCGGAAGAGCGGCAGGGAGAGGTTCTCACCGATGACCGTGCGGTCCGTGGCCGGTCCGGCGGCGCCGGTGAGCAGTGGGGCGGTCATGCCGGAACCTCCTCGCGCCGGGCGGTGGGCAGCACCCGGGGCAGGGCCTCCACCAGGGTCTCGAAGTCGCGGAGCACGGTGCGCGCGTCGGTGGCGGAGAGCAGGCACAGGGCCGCCATGGTGTTGGCACCCGCGGCCGGGTCGTAGACCGGTACGACTTGGCCGTCGGCGAGTGAACTCTCCGCGACCACCGACAGGTCACTGCCCCGGCTGAGGGGCACGTCCGCCGCGACGGCGGGGAAGTCCCAGACCTTGCGGTCCCGCCAGGCCTCGCCGTCGCCGTCGACCGCGAGGACGACGAGGGAGCCCGCCGCGCCGCGCGCCCGGCCGGGGGTGAGGGCCTGCTCGGGCCACTCCACCGGGCGGCCGACGAGGTGGTCGACGAGCATGCCGACGAGGTCGAGCCCGAAGACGTCCTCGATCTGCGGCACGGTCATCGCGCCGCCGAACCGGGCGGCCGTCTCGATCAGCCACATCCGGCCGTCCGCGCCGAGCTTGATCTCGGTGTGGGTCCCGCAGTCGCGCAGGCCGAGGGCGTCGACGGCGCGCCGGGCCAGGTCCACGACCCGGTCCTGGGCGTCCCGCGCCAGCAGGGCCGGGGTGATGCCCGCGCGTTCGGTGAACGGTTCGACCGTGGGCATCCGGCCGCTGACGCAGACGGGGCGGAAGACGCCGTCGGTCACGACGCCCTCGACGCTGACGTAGTCGCCCCAGCCGGGCTCGTCGAACCAGTGCGCCGCGGTACCGGTCACGATCCGCTCGACCACGAAGTCCGCGCCGGCCTCGGCCACATGCAGCTCCGCGTAGCCCAACCGGGCCGACTCGGCCATCACGTCACGGGAGCGGGCCCAGGCGGCGGACGCCTCCTGCGGGGCGCGGATGATCTGGTGCGCGGTGGAACCGGCGCTCCAGGCCGCCTTGAGGAGCAGCGGTCCCGGCAGCGTACGGACCGCCGCGTGCAGGTCGTCCTCCGTGGCGACGGGGCGGAACTCGGGCTGCGGCAGACCGTGCCGCTGCCAGGTGTGCCGCATCAGCCGCTTGTCACGGGCGAGCGCGGCGGCGCGGCCGGCTCCGGCGAGGCCCAGCTCCTCGCAGGCCTCGGCGACGGCCACGACCGCGTACTCGGAGAAGGTGAGCACCGCGTCCGCGCCGACGGCCTTCGCCCGCGAGACGATCAGGGACACCAGGTCGGAGCGGTGCGCGTCGTCAGGCGTGACGACCGAGGCACACAGTCTCCGGGCGGAGTCGGCCACGGCGGGAGGAAGAGCGCTGAGGGCCAGCAGGTGCACTTCCGCCTTCGCGGCCGTCCGGGACAGGACGTGACCGAGCGGCGGACCACCCTTGGCATGCACTAACAGCACCTTGCTCACTGAAGTTCGTCTCCAATCGTCCGGTTGTCACCGGTCGCCGTCATACGTGGGTGATGCGTGATGGGCCCGGGGGAATCTCCCGGTCCAAATGGCGGGGCGTGTTCACCCGCTCACTCAAGGGGACCAGGCGGCAGACGCCCGTGACGCCATCGGGGACGCCCGCGACTCAGGCAAATGCCTGAGTCGCGGGCCGCATCGGACGTTTGCCGCGACATCGGCACCTCGGCGCATCGGCCGGGAAACGGGCATGCGTGACGACAGGGACGGATATCCGACGCAAAGTGACTGGCTGTCAGACAGTCATATACGGACGGAGACCGTCGTGGACGATTCCAGCCTCAAGGCACTGCTCGAACACCTCCCCGTGTTCTGGTGGGAAGTGGACGAGACGTGGCAGGTCCTCGAGCGGGGAGGCGGCGCCTTCGCCGACACGGACGCCGCGCGGCGCTTCCTCGACCGGCTGCGCCAGGAGCTCCCTGAGCATCCGCCGGGCGAGGCCCGCCGACAGGTCCTGTTCGACGGCCGCACCTTCGACGTGAGCCGCCCCCTCCACGGGAGCCGCACCCACAGCCATACGCGCGGCCTGGCCGTCGAGGTCGACGCCCACGCCGAGGCCCCGCGCAGATACGCCGCCTTCGCCGGCCTCGTGGACCTCGCGCCGGCCGCCGCCTTCATACGGGACAGCGACGGCCGCTACCTGTGGGCGAACCACGCCTACGCGCACCTCTACGGCACCGTGCCGGACGACATGGCCGGCAAGTACATCGAGGACTTCGACGCACCGGCCGACGCCGAACAGTTCCGCACCCTCGACCAGGAGATACTCGGCCGAGGCACGCCGGTACGCCACACCATCGGCTACCGGCGGCCGGACGGCAGCGCGGGCCGGGCGGTGGGCCACCGCTTCCCCGTACGGGAGAACGCGCGGACCTGCGTCGCCGGAATCTACGTGGACGTCACCGACCATCTGCGCGCCACGCTCCAGTGGCAGGAGGCCGAGGAGAGCCTGCAAGCGCTGCGCGACCACAGCGGTCTGCCCTGCGCACTGCTCTCGGCGAACGGCCGCGTGGTCGAGGCGAGCGCGGCGGCCGCCGAACTGTTCCAGCTCAACGTCCACGACCTGGTGGGCCGCCGGGCGCACACACTGCTGGCCGCCGAGCCCGGCCTCGACCGGCTGCACCACCGGTGGCACCACCTCATAGCCCGCCGCACCAGACGGGTGGAGACCTCAGCGGTACTCGTGGACGCCCACGGCATGCAACGGCGCGCGCAGCTCCACCTGACGACGATCGGCCACTCTTCCTCCCGGGCCCGGCACGTCTGGGCCGTCGTCACCCACCAGAGCCTCGCCCACGAGGCCCATCCCTCGCTCACCGCGGCGCAGATCCGCATCCTCTCCCTCCTCGCGGAGGGCAGCAGCAACGGCGACATCGCCGCCTCCCTGAAGCTGTCCCGCCAGACGGTCGACTACCACCTCGGCCGCCTGCGCCAACTCCTGGGCGCCGCGACCCGCCCGGCCCTGGTGGCCCGCGCCTACGTCCTCGGCATCCTGGCCCCCCGCGCCTGGCCCCCGCGCTCCGCCACGGCGGCGCATCCGCTCAGCACGGTCTGACGGGTCCGGCCCGCATACGCGAGGGGCCCCCGGCAGCGGCGGCTGCCGGGGGCCCCTCGCGGTGGTCCGTGGCTCAGACGCGCTCCAGGACCACCACCGGGATCGACCGATCGGTCTTGGTCTGGTACTCCTCGTAGGCCGGCCAGGTGGCGACCATGGTCCGCCACATGGCCGGCTTCTCGTCCGGGCTCGCGGTGCGGGCGCGGGCGGTGTAGCGGTCGCCCTTGATCTGCACCTGGACCTCGGGGTTCGCCTCAAGGTTGCGGTACCACAGCGGCGGCGCGTCGGCGCCCCCGTTCGAGGCCACCACAAGCACCGCGTCGCCGTACGGCTGGTAGATCAGGGGAGTGCTGCGCTGCTCACCGCTCTTGCGGCCGATGGTGGTGAGGATCAGTACCGTGGTGTTCTGCCAATCGTGGCCCTCCGCGCCGTCGGTCTCCTGGTAGCGCTTGACATGCTCTTTGCCGAACAGCATCTGGCGTCTCCTCTGCGTCCTCACGCGGTCGTGCGGGTGTCGTTGCGCGTTGCACGACCCAGTCTCACGGTCAACGGGCCGGTTTCCCATGAGGGCACGGCTGAATCGGCGCGCCCGGACTAACGCGGTGAGGACGACGGACGGGACACATCACGCCGGCGGCGGGACCTCAGCGGATGTTGACGTCGACGCAGGCGTAGAAGGCGTTGGACGTGTCACCGATGTTCCACACCGCGAGGACCTTGTGCCTGCCGGTGAAGTTGCCGAGGTTGACCTGGTGGGAGACGGTCGACGGCGGCTGCTGGTTGTGGCCGTCGATGGTGGCGACCTTCGTGCCGTCGACGAAGTACTCGTAGTTCGCGGTGCGGTGCCTGGCGGTGAACGTCCAGGTGAAGGTCTGCGTCCTGCTGACGTCGCTGACCTTCCAGCCCTTGCTGTCGTTGTCCAGCTCCGCGAACCGTGAGTTGCCGCCGCTACAGCTGCGCAGGCCCTTGGGGCCCTCGACGCTCTGCGGTTCGTACTTGATGTCGCCGCAGGGCACCGTACGCGCGGCGCACTGCGCCTGACGGCTCGCGGGACCGTTGACGTATCCGTGGGCGCTGGCCGAGCCCGTCGGCAGGGTGAGGGCGAGGACGGGTGCCATACCGGCACCGATCGCCGCGGCCATCTTCCGCTTCTTGTGCATGCGTACTCCTTCACGGGGCGTTGCTTCATGGGGGTGTGCGACGTGAAGTGCTCGGGTGGGGCGGGGCAGGGGTGCGGGGACCGAGCAGTGGTGCAGGATGTGCACGGGTGCCGATTAGTCCAGACCATAGACTTCGGCAGGTCCCCGTCAAGAGTGGTTTCCGGCCATGCGGCGCAGCCAGACCGCCGTGTCCCTCGGCAACCGCCCCTGCGGGGACAGGGGCCCGCTGACCAGCAGGGGTTCGGTGTCCGCGGGCAGCGCCACGTCGTCGGGCCCGAAGTTGACCAGACAGATCCAGGTGGTGCCGTCCCGCTCGGAGGTGCGCGCGAAGGACAGGACGTCCGGCTCGTCGGCGCGCAGCCGGCGCAGCGGCCCCGCGTCGCCGAAGGAGCGCCGCAGCCGCAGCGCCGTGCGGTACAGGCAGAGCATCGACTCCGGGTCGCGCGCCTGCTCCTCGGCGGCGTAGGCGGACCAGTCCCGCGGCACCGGCAGCCAGCTCCGCTCCGGGGCGCCGTCCCAGGGCAGCGGCACCCGGCAGCCGTCCCTGCCCGGGTCGACTCCGCCGGAGCGGGCGTACATCGGGTCCTGGATCCGCTCCCGGGGGATCTCCGCCTCCGGCAGTCCCAGCTCCTCGCCCTGGTAGAGGTAGAGCGAGCCGGGCAGGGCCAGGGTGAGCAGGGCGGCGGCCCGGGCCCTGCGGGTGCCGAGCGCCAGGTCGGTGGGGACGCCGAAGCGCTTGCGCTCGAAGGCGAAGCCGGTGTCCTCGGCCCGCCCGTAGCGGGTGACCGTGCGGGTCACGTCGTGGTTGGCGAGGACCCAGGTGGCGGGCGCGCCGACCGGGGCGTGGGTCGACAGGGTGAGGTCGATCGACTCCCACAGCCGCGCCGGGTCCCAGGGCCGGGACAGGAAGTCGAAGTTGAACGCGGTGTGCAGCTCGTCGGGGCGCAGGTAGCGGGCGAACCGCTCCGCGTCCGGCAGCCAGATCTCGCCGATGAGCGCGGCCCCGTACTCGTCGGCGATCCGCCGCCAGGAGCGGTAGATGTCGTGCAGCTCGGGCTGGTCGTGGAAGGGGTGGGGTCGCGCGGGGTCCATCGAGGGCAGCCCGTCGGCCTTGGCGAGCAGCGCCGCGGAGTCGATGCGCACACCGGCCGCGCCGCGCTCGAACCAGAAGCGCAGCACCTCCTCGTGCTCCTTGCGGACCGCCGGGTGACTCCAGTTGAGGTCCGGCTGCTCGGGCGCGAAGAGGTGCAGGTACCACTCGCCGTCCTCCGTCCGCGACCACGGCACCCCGCCGAACTCACCCACCCAGTCGTTGGGCGGCTCCGCCGAGTACGGCCGGAAGTGGAACAGCTCCCGCTCGGGGGAGCCGGGTCCGGCAGCCAGCGCGGCCTTGAACCATTCGTGCTGGTCGGAGACGTGGTTCGGCACGATGTCCACGATGCAGCGCAGACCGAACTCCCGGGCCTCCGCGATCAGTGTCTCGGCCTCGCGGAGACTGCCGAAGGCCGGGTCGATGGTGCGGTAGTCGGCGACGTCGTAGCCGCCGTCGGCCAGCGGCGAGAGGTACCACGGGGTGAACCACAGGGCGTCCACACCCAGGTCGGCCAGATAGGGCAGCCGGGCCCGGACACCGGCCAGGTCGCCGGTGCCATCACCGTTCCCGTCCGCGAAGGAACGGACGTACACCTGATAGATGGCAGCGCTGTGCCACCACTCCGTGCTGGGCAAGAGGAGTCCTTTCGTACGGATCGCGTACGGACGTGAGAGGCGGGGGAGGCGGGGAGGGAGGAGCGCGGCTCAGCCCTTGAGGCTGCCGGCGCTCAGCCCGGCGACGATGTGGCGCTGGAAGACCAGGAACAGCGCGATCAGCGGCAGGGACGCCATCACGAGCCCGGCGACCAGGCTGTTCAGCGGGGTGTCCTGGGCCACGCGCTGGAGGAACACGCTCAGCGGCTGCTGTGCCGGGTCGGGCAGCACGAGCAGCGGCCAGAGGAAGTCCTTCCAGGCCGTGACGATGGAGAGGATGGAGACCACCGCGAGGATCGGCCGGGCCAGCGGGAGCACCACACGCCACATGGTCGTCAGCGGCCCCGCGCCGTCGACCTTGGCCGCGTCGAGGAGTTCGTCGGGGATGCGGTCGAAGAAGTTCTTCAGGATGTAGATGTTGAAGGCGTTGGCGGCGGCGGGCAGCCAGACCGCGCTGGGGCTGTTGATCAGGTTGCGGTTGAACAGGGGGACGTCCACCACGGTGAGGTAGACCGGCACCAGCAGGGCGGTGGCGGGCATCATCAGGGTCAGGAGCATCGCGCCGAGCACCACGTTGCCGAACCGCGGGCGCAGTTTCGACAGCGCGTACGCGGCCGGCACCTGCACCGCCAGTTGCACGAGCCAGGCCCCGCCGGCCAGGACGACGGTGTTCAGGAAGTAGTCCGCGAGGTCCATCTCCCGCCACGCCTTGGCGTAGTTCTCCGGGTGCCAGCTCTCCGGCACGTAGGTGGGCGGGTTCTGCGCCAGCTCCGTGGAGGACTTCATGGCGCCGGTCGCGGCCCAGTACAGCGGCACGATGAAGGCCAGCGTGAACAGCACGAGCGCGACGGTGAGCGTCGACCAGTAGACGAGCCGTCCCTTGCGCGTCCTGAGGACGGCGGGACGGACGAGGGTGCGCATCGAGGCGGACATCCCCTCACTCCTTCGCGGCGCGGGTGACCCGCAGGTAGAGGGCGGAGAAGGCACCGAGGACGATCAGGAGCAGCAGGCTCAGCGCGCTGGCGGTGCCGAAGTCGTTGTAGACGAAGGCGTAGCGGTAGACCAGGAACATGACGGTCACCGTGGAGTCCTCGGGGCCGCCGCCGGTCATCACGTACGGCTCGGTGAACACCTGCATCGTCGCGACGATCTGGAGCAGCAGCAGGACGAGCAGCACGAACCTGGTCTGGGGGATGGTGACGTGGCGCAGCCGCTGCAACACGTTGGCGCCGTCCAGCTCCGCGGCCTCGTACAGCTCGCCGGGGATGGTCTGGAGCGCGGCCAGGTAGATCAGGGTGGTGGTGCCCATGTTGGCCCACGTCGAGACGATGACCAGGGAGATCAGCGAGGTGGACGAGGAGTCCAGCCAGGCCGAGGTCGGCAGGTGCAGCGTCCGCAGGATCTCGTTGAGCAGCCCAGGGCCCGGGTCGTAGAACCACTTCCACATCAGCGCCACCACCACGGGCGGCAGCATCACGGGCAGATAGACCAGGACCCGGAAGTACGCGCGCGCGTGCCGGAACTCGTTCAGGAGCACCGCGGTCAGGAACGGCACCGCGAAGCCGAGCACCAGCGCGTACAGGGTGAACAGGCCGGTGTTCTTCCAGGCGGTGAGGAACAGCGGGTCGTCGACCAGTTTCCGGAAGTTGTCGAGGCCGGTCCAGGTGTTCCCCGTGGCGAAGTTGACCTCCTGGAAGCCGAGGAACACATTGCGGATGATCGGCCACCACGAGAACAGCGCGAAGACCACCACTGCGGCACAGAGGAACCCGTACGCCGTCAGGTTCTCGCGCAGCGCGCGACGCCGGGCCGCCCGCCGCCCCCCTGCGGCGGCGGGGGACGGCGGCTGCGCGGACGTGGGCCGGGCAGGTGTACGGGGTGGCGTCTTGAGCGGCATGCTCATCAGGAGGCGCTGTAGATCGCGTTGACCCTCTTCTCGGCGTCGTCGAGAAGCGCGTCGATGTCGGTGCCCTTCTTGGTGAGGACGGACTGCATCGCCGAGTCGAGCACCGCGTAGACCTCCTGCGCCTTGGGCGGCTCGATCACACCGGGCACGTTCGGCGCGGAGTCCATGAACGCCTGGTAGTTGCCGGTCGGCATGTTGGCGTTCTCCTTCTTGACCTTCTCGATCCGGTCGCGGACCGAGCCCTCGAAGATGTCGGGGACCGTGGGCATCGGGATGCCCACCGGCAGCTCGGCCTCGGCGTAGTCGGCGACGTTCTTCTCGATCAGCTCGGGGTTGAGGTAGCGCCACTGGATCCACTCGACGCCGGCCTTGATCTTCTCCGGGGACGCCTTGGGGTTGAACATGTAGCCCTCGCCGCCGAGCAGCGTGCCCTTGGCGTCCGGCACGGGCGCGAGAGCGTAGTCCTTGTACTTGCCGCCGAACTGCTTGGCGATGACGGTGATGTTGTCGGCCGCCGAGACGTACATGCCGAGCTTGCCGGAGCCCATCATGCGCTGGACGTCCTCGACCTGGAGCAGTTGCTTGCTGCCCATCGAGTCGTCCTTCCAGCGCATGTCGTACAGGTCCTGGAAGGTGGCCTTGCCCTCGGGGGTGTTGAATGCCGCCTTCCACTTGCCGCCGCTCTCGGCCGCGACCCGGCCGCCGCGGGAGTACAGCTCCGCGGTGAAGTGCCAGCCGCCCTGGTTGTTCTTGGAGAAGTCGGCGTATCCCACCGTGTTGTCGCCGAGGCCGGCGATCTTCTTGGCCGCCTTGCGGACGTCCGCCCAGGTCTTGGGCGCCTGGTCGGGGTCGAGGCCCGCCTTCTCGAACAGGGCGCGGTTGTAGATCAGGCCCATCGAGTAGTTCGACGTCGGCAGGCCGTACTGCCGGCCCTTGTCGTCCTGGAAGATCTTCATCAACGGGTCCTGGATGTCGCCGCGGCGCGGCATGTCCTTGACGGCGTCGGTGATGTCCGCCGCCTGCTTCTTCTCGATCAGGGACCGGGTGTCGGTGAAGTAGACGTAGAAGACGTCCTCGAGCTTTCCGCCGGCCAGCTTGGCGTTGAAGGTCTTCGGGTCCATGAAGCCCTCGTGGGGCACGATGTCGATGTCCGGATGGGCCTTCTCGAACTGCTGCACGTGCTTGTCGAAGAGCTCGCGCTCGAAGGCCTGGGTCTTGGGCGGCTGCCCGTTGACGTCGAGCGTCACCTTGCCGCCGGAATCCGATTCGGCTCCGTCGCTGCTCGTGCCGCAGGCGGACAACGGAACCAGCGCGAGAACGGCGGCTGTGGCGAGCGAGAGCGCACGGCTGCTCGTGGATGACATCGGGGGACCCCCTCCGGGTCGTGCTGTCGTGCTGTGGGTGCTGCGCGGGTGCTGTGCAGGTGCTGTGTGGGTGCGGCGCATACATAACCACCGCCGCAACCGTGCGCGCAATAACTTGTACGAAGTTTGCAAAAAACCGCTCAGGCGCTGAAGTGCCGCGATGAGCACCCCACTTGAACCGTCCCGACCTGCTGGATCGGGCGGGGGAACCGCGATGCTTGGTGCTGCGGGGCCCCAATGGGCCCTACAGGGGGGCGGTAACGACTTCCGCGCCCTCTGTAGTCAACTCGACAGAACTCTGCAATTCTCCCACTCTCCAACGCGAAATCCTGCGTGACATGAGAGCGAAGGAGCCACAAGAGCCATGCAACGCATCAGCGGCGCCGTGGGCGCCGCCCGAAGATCCCACCGGTGGTGGCGGCCGTTCGCCGCCGCGCTCACCGCGAGCCTGCTCCTGCTGGGCCTGCCCGCGCTGCCCGCCATGGCCGCGGGCGGCCCCGACCTGGCCGCGGGCAGACCCGCCAAGGCGAGCAGCGCCAAGGCCGACCATTCCGCCGGGCAGATCACCGACGGCAATCCGGGCTCGTACTGGGAGAGCGCCTCCTCGAACCTGCCGCAGTGGGTGCAGGTCGACCTCGGCCGCGCCACCCGCGTCGACGAGGTCGTCCTCCGGCTGCCGCCCGCCTGGGAAACCCGTAAGCAGACCCTCTCCGTGCAGGGCAGCGCGGACGGCGACAGCTTCAGCACCCTCGCCGCCTCGACCGCGCGCTCCTTCGAGCCCGGCGAGGGCAACACGGTCACGGTCCGCTTCGCCGCCGCGCAGACCCGGCACATCCGGGTGCACGTCACCGCCAACACCGGCTGGCCCGCCGCCCAGCTCGCCGAACTCCAGGTGCACGCCGCCGCCGACGCCTCGGTGAACCTGGCGCTCGGCAAGACCCTCAAGGCGGGCAGCCACACACAGACGTACACCGCGGCCAACGCCAACGACGGCAACCGCGACAGCTACTGGGAGAGCGACAACAACAAGCTGCCCCAGTGGATCCAGGCCGACCTCGGCGCGTCCAAGCGGATCGACGAGGTGGTGCTGCGGCTGCCCGACGGCTGGAGCGGCCGCTCCCAGACCCTGAAGATCCAGGGCAGCACGAACGGCTCGGACTTCACCGATCTGACCGCGTCGAAGGAGCACGCCTTCACCGCGGCCACCGAGCACTCCGCGACGCTCTCCTTCGACGGGGTCACCACCCGCTACGTCCGCGTCCTGATCAGCGCCAACACCTCACAACCCGCCGGACAGCTCTCCGAGCTGGAGATCTACGGCCCGGCGGGTGGCGACACCCGGGCACCCACCGCGCCCGAGAACCTCGCCCTCACCGAACCCGAGCCGGGCAAGGTCAAGCTCACCTGGGACGCCTCCGAGGACGACAAGGGCGTGACGGCCTACGACGTCTACGCCAACGGCGAGCTGCGCACCAGCGTCGCCGGTGACGTCCGCACGTACACCGACACCCAGCCCGCGAGCGCCGACGTCACCTACTACGTACGGGCCCGCGACGCGGCGGGCAACGCCTCGGCCAACAGCAACTCGGTGACCCGCAAGGGCGACAACGGCGACACCCAGGCCCCGACCGCGCCGACGAACCTGGCCTACACCCAGCCGTCGAGCGGTGAGACCAGACTGACCTGGGGCGCCTCGAACGACAACGTGAAGGTCACCGCGTACGACGTGTACGCCGACGGCAAGGTCCTGAAGTCCCTGGCCGGCGACGTGACGACGTACACCGACACCCGCTCGGCGCATGACACGGTCACCTACTCCGTGCGGGCCCGTGACGCGGCGGGCAACGTCTCGGCGCACAGCAACACCGTGACCCGGCCGGGCGGCGGCAACAAGAACCTGGCCGAGGGCAAACCCATCACGGCCTCCTCGGTGATCCACACCTACGTCGCCGAGAACGCCAACGACGGCCGGACGTCCACCTACTGGGAAGGCGCCGCGAACAGCTACCCCAACACACTCACCGTCAAGCTCGGGGCCAACGCCGACGTCGACGCGGTCGTCGTCAAGCTCAACCCGGACGCGGGCTGGAGTTCGCGCACCCAGACCGTGCAGGTCCTCGGCCGCGAGCAGAAGGCCGACGACTTCACCTCCCTGGTGGCGGCCAAGGAGTACACCTTCAGCCCGTCCGCCAACCAGAACACCGTCACCGTCCCGGTCTCCGGCAAGGCCGCCGACGTGCGGCTGCGTTTCACCGCCAACAGCGGGGCCACGGCGGGTCAGGTGGCGGAGTTCCAGGTCCTCGGCGCCCCGGCGGCCAACCCGGACCTGGAGATCACCAAGCTGTCGTACGCACCACAGACGCCGACCGAGACCGACGAGCTGACGCTGACCGCGACGGTCCGCAACCGCGGCAGCGAGGCCTCCACGGCCACCGACGCCGTCTTCCGCCTCGGCGGTGACAAAGCCGGCACGGCGACCGTGGGCGCGCTCGGCGCCGGTGAGTCGACGACGGTGAGCACCAAGGCCGGCGCGCGCCCGGCAGGCTCGTACCCCCTCAGCGCGGAAGCCGACACGAAGAACGAGGTGATCGAGCAGGACGAGGGCAACAACACCTTCACCAGCCCCGGCCCCCTGGTGGTCAAGCCGGTGGACTCCTCCGACCTGGTGGCCTCACCGGTGAGCTGGACGCCGTCCGCACCCACCAAGGGCAAGGACGTCACCTTCAGCGTCGCGATCAAGAACCAGGGCACGAAGGCGTCCGCGTCCGGCACCCACGGCATCACCCTGCTCGTGCGGGACGACAAGGGTGACACGGTGAAGACCCTGACCGGTGAGCACAACGGCACGATCGGCGCGGGTGACACCACGGCACCGGTCAAGCTCGGCACCTGGACGGCCGCGGGCGGCCGCTTCACGGTCAAGACGGTCATCGCCGACGACGCCAACGAACTGCCGGTCAAGCGCGAGAACAACACCAGCACCCGTTCGCTCTTCGTCGGCCGTGGCGCCGACATGCCCTACGACACCTACGAGGCGGAGGACGGCGTCCTCGGCGGCGGCGCGAAGACCGTCGGACCCAACCGCACCGTCGGCGACCTCGCCGGCGAGGCGTCGGGCCGCAAGGCCGTCACGCTGGACTCGACGGGCGAGTCGGTCGAGTTCACCGCCAAGCAGGACACCAACACCTTGGTCACCCGCTTCTCCATCCCGGACGCACCGGGCGGCGGCGGCACCGAGGCGACCCTGAACATCTACGTCGACGGCACCTTCCGCAAGGCGATCGACCTCACCTCCAAGTACGCCTGGCTGTACGGGGACGAAGCCGCCCCCGGCAACTCGCCCGGCGCGGGCCCGGCCCGGCACATCTACGACGAGGCGAACGTGATGCTCGGCGGGACGGTCAAGGCGGGCAGCAGGATCAAGCTCCAGAAGGACAGCGCCAACACCTCCCGCTACGCCATCGACTTCGTCGACCTGGAGCAGGTCGCGCCGAAGGCCAACCCCGACCCGGGCTCGTACGTCGTGCCCGCCGGTTTCGCCCACCAGGACGTGCAGAACGCCCTGGACAAGGTCCGCATGGACACCAGCGGAAAGCTGACGGGCGTCTACCTCCCGGCCGGTGACTACGAGACGAGCAGCAAGTTCCAGGTGTACGGCAAGGCCGTCAAGGTGGTCGGTGCCGGGCCCTGGTACACCCGTTTCCACGCACCGAAGACCCAGGAGAACACGGACATCGGATTCCGCGCGGAGGCGAGCGCGAAGGGCTCGTCCTTCTCGGGCTTCGCCTACTTCGGCAACTACACGTCCCGCATCGACGGCCCCGGCAAGGTCTTCGACTTCCAGAACGTCTCCGACATCACCATCGACGACATCTGGAACGAACACATGGTGTGCCTCTACTGGGGCGCCAACACGGACCGCATGACCATCAAGAACTCGCGGATCCGCGACATGTTCGCCGACGGGATCAACATGACCAACGGCAGCACGGACAACCTGGTCAGCAACAACGAGGCGCGGGCCACCGGAGACGACAGCTTCGCCCTCTTCTCGGCGGTCGACGCCGGGGGCGCGGACATGAAGAACAACGTCTACGAGAACCTGACCACGCTCCTGACCTGGCGCGCGGCGGGCGTGGCCGTCTACGGCGGCTACAACAACACCTTCCGCAACATCCGCATAGCCGACACCTTGGTCTACTCGGGGATCACCATCAGTTCCCTGGACTTCGGCTATCCGATGAACGGCTTCGGGAAGGATCCGACGACCTTCGAGAACATCACGATCGAGCGGGCGGGCGGCGCCTTCTGGAAGGGACAGGACTTCCCCGCCATCTGGGCGTTCTCCGCCTCGAAGGTCTTCCAGGGAATCCGGGTGAACAACGTCGACATCATCGATCCCACGTACCACGGGGTGATGTTCCAGACGAAGTACACGGGCGGCAATCCGGAATTTCCGGTGAAGGACACCGTCTTCACGGACGTCTCCATCTCGGGGGCGCCGATCGGCATCTACGTCAACGAGATGCCGGAGGCGGGCCAGGGCCCGGCCGTCGGTGAAGCCACCTTCGTACGGCCGAAGTTCAGCGACAACGGGCAGGACGTCAAGAACGACACGTCCACGTTCAAACTGACGATGCAACCCTAGCGACCGCACGGCCGTCCGTCCGTTCTGCGGGCGGCCGTGCACGTTACCCGCTCCCTGAACGAAACTCGTTTGCGTACCCTTGCGCTATTCTTGCGCCCATGACGCGACGACTTGCTCAAGTTGCGAAGAAGGTGGGGGTCAGCGAGGCGACGGTCAGCCGCGTCCTCAACGACAAACCCGGTGTCTCCGCCGCGACCCGACAGTCCGTACTGACGGCGCTGGACGTCCTCGGCTACGAGCGCCCGACGCAGCTGCGGGGCGAACGCGCCCGCCTGGTCGGCCTGGTGCTGCCCGAGTTGCAGAACCCGATCTTTCCCGCGTTCGCCGAGGTCATCGGCGGCGCACTCGCACAACAGGGCCTCACGCCCGTGCTGTGCACACAGACCAGGGGCGGGGTATCGGAGGCCGACTACGTGGACCTCCTGCTCCAACAGCACGTCTCGGGCGTCATCTTCGCCGGAGGTCTCTTCGCCGAGGCCGACGCGCCGCACGACCACTACCGTCAGCTGGCGGAGCGCAACATCCCGGTCGTCCTGATCAACGCGTCGATCGACGGCATCGACTTCCCCTGCGTCGCGTGCGACGACGCCGTCGCCGTCGAACAGGCGTGGCGTCACCTCGCCTCACTCGGGCACGAGCGGATCGGCCTGGTGCTCGGCCCCTCCGACCACGTCCCCTCACGCCGCAAGCTCGAAGCCGCCCGGGGCGTGGCGGAGGCCGCGGGCATGGAGCTGCCCGACGAGCACGTCGAGCGGTCGATCTTCTCGCTGGAGGGCGGCCAGGCCGCCGCTTCCCGTCTCCTGCGGCGCGGCGTCACCGGCATAGTGTGCGGAAGCGACCCGATCGCCCTCGGAGCGATCAGGGCGGCGCGCCGACGGGGACTCTCCGTCCCCGCCGACGTGTCCGTGGTCGGCTTCGACGACTCGGCCTTCATGACCTGCACGGAACCGCCGCTGTCGACGGTACGGCAACCCATCGAGGCGATGGGCCGTGCGGCGGTCGACCTGCTCTGCGCTCAGATCCGGGGCACGCAGACGCACCCCGGTGAGCTGCTCTTCGAGCCGGAACTGGTCGTCCGCGGTTCCACGGCGCAACTGCCCTCCTGAACCGCGCGGTCGGCCCGCCCGGCAAGCTGCTCACCGCCCGGTGTGGTCGCCCGCCCACACCGCGGGGGTACGTCCCGCCCACGGGCACGCACGCTCCAGTTGACCGGCCAGGCGGAAGAGGCGGCCCTCCAGCCCGTAACCGGCGGCGAACTGCATGCCGATCGGGAGCCCCGTCCCGGGGTCGGCCGTCAGGGGCACGGACATGGCCGGTGTGCCCGCCACGTTGAACGCCATCGTGAACGGCGAGCGGTCGTTGAGGCGGTCGATCCAGCCGAAGCCGTCCAACGCCTCACCACCCTCGGCATAGGCCCCCAGAGGCATGGGGAGCTCCGGCAGGGTCGGGGAGAGCAGTATGTCGTGCCCGCCACTCGTGTCATGGGTGTCGCGGGCCTCGCGGGTGTCGAAGTACCGTGCCAGGCTTCGGCCCACCCGGTTCCGCATCGAGAGCGCGGTGACGAACTCGGGGCCACTGACCCGCTGCCCGTAGTGGTAGCCCGCAAGGGTCTCCGGTTCCAGGGTCGAGGCGTCGACGGGCCGGCCGAAGGCCGCAGCCAGCTCGTCGACCGAGGCCGCGAGGTTCGCCGCCATCAGCCGGGCGCCGGCCAGGACGAACTCCTCCCAGTCGGCTCCGAGGTCGACCCGCGCCTCCTCCACCCGATGGCCGAGGGATTCGAGCAGGTCCACTGTGCGTGAGAGGGCGTCGGCCACCGGCGCGGTGGTACGGCGCCCACCCCATGCCTGGGTGAGCACACCGATCCGCAGCGGGCCCGGGTCACGGGTGACCTCCTCCGCGTAGCCGCGGCACGGCTGCTGGGCGAAGTAGGGGTCACCCGGCTCCGGGCCGCGGATCTGGTCGAGCAGTGCCGCACTGTCGCGCACGGTACGGCTGACACCGCCCTGCACGGCCAGGCCGCTGAAGATCTCGTCCATGTCCGGGCCCATGGAGACCCGGCCGCGCGTGGGCTTGAGCCCGAAGAGGCCGTTGTGGGCGGCGGGGATGCGGATCGAGCCCGCCGCGTCCGTGGCGTGCGCGATCGGCACCACTCCGGCGGCGACGGCCGCGCCCGCGCCCCCGCTGGAACCGCCCGCACTCCGCTCGAGGTCCCAGGGGTTGCGGGTCGGCCCGTACAGCGCCGGTTCGGTCGTGATGCTGTAGGCCATCTCCGGCGTCGTGGTACGCCCGAACGTCACGAGGCCGGCGCGGCGAAAGCGCCGCATCAACGCGGAGTCGGCGTGCGCGACGTTGCCCGCCGCGAGACGGCTGCCCAACTCCGTCCGCCGACCGGCCATGGAGACGCCGAGGTCCTTGATCAGGAACGGGACTCCGGCCAGCGGCGTGCTGCCCGGAGCCGGTTTGTCGTCGGTCGGCCATGTCTCGACAACGGCGTTGATCCGAGGATTCACCATCCGCGCGGCCTCGCGAGCGGCCGCTTGCAGTTCGGCGGGCGTCACGTCGCCCCTGGCCACCAGTTCCGCGAGGCCGACCGCGTCATGGCTCACGTATTCGCTGACTCTCACGTGTCACTCCAGCCGTAGATGAATACCGTTGAGTCCTGCCCGATACCGAGCGGTATCGGGCAGGACAGACTGGTACCGTAGCAGGTGCTGAGGGCGTCGAGGGCGTCGACCGACGAGACGTACGGAGCAGTGCAGTCATGACATCGACCGCCAGAAGGCCGAGCAGAGTGGCCAAGCTGCCGCCACGCGAGCGCATCCTCGACGCGGCGGAGGAGCTCTTCCAGAGCCAGGGGATTCATCGGGTGGGCGTCCAGGCGATCGCCGAGAGGGCCGAGACCACCAAGATGGCGATCTACCGCCACTTCGAGACCAAGGACGCGCTGGTCGCGGAGTGGCTGCGGATCGTCGCCGCCGACTACCAGGCGGCGTTCGACCGGGTCGAGACCGAACACCCCGACCGGCCGAGGGAGCAGATCCTGGGCCTGGCGCGATTCATCGCGGAGGGGCTGCCGACGATCTCGCACCGCGGCTGCCCGTTCATCAACTCCCTCGCCGAGCTGCCCGACCGCTCCCATCCCGCCCGGCAGGTGATCGAGGAGCACAAGGCCCGCCAGACCCGCAGGCTGATCGGCATGTGCGCCGAGGCGGGGCTGCCCGACCCCGAGCAGACCGCTGCCGAGATCACCTTCGTACTCGAAGGCGCGCAGGTCAGCAGGCAGAACGGGAGCATCGACCGGACGGGGGAGCGGCTGATGCGGATCGTCGAGGGGATCGTCGACCGTCACCGGGCCTGACGCGTGCGTCAGACGTCGGCGTCGGGGTGGGCGGCGCTGAGGTAGTGGACGGCGGTCTGCGCGGCGTGCGGGGTGAGCAGGTCGAGCAGTTCGTTCGCGGCGGCTTCGAGGAGGTGTCCGTCGCGGGTGGCGTGCAGGGTCTCCAGAGCGAAGGCGACGTGGGCGGAGTCCTCGGTGACCCGGGTGCGGTGGGCGTCGCGGTGGTTCCAGTGGCGGGTCAGGACGCCGGTGGCATCCACGTAGATGATCTCGCCGGGCTTGGGGTTCTCGACGGTGTCCGGCTCGCCGAGAGGGGTGAACTCCTCGGTGCCGTCGGCGTACCGGATGTCGATGTCGCCGGTGACCTGGCCGAGGTCGAAGGCGCCGGCGGGCAGGGCATGCCGGATGGAGACGGTGTTGTACGAGTCGACGGCCGGGTTGATCCGCGGCAGGGTGCCCTTCTTGGCCATGCGGCGGCCGAGCGCGTCGACGCTGGGCCGGATACGGCGAGGATTGGTGCCGAAGGACCGGTAGGCGGTGTGCCACGCCTCGATGCGCGGATCGGTCTCGTCGGCCGGCTGCCAGGCGCCGTCGGCGAGCTGCTGCTCCAGGTCCTGGACAGCGGCAGCGGTGGCGGGCCACGGCTCGTGGCCGCGCAGCCCGGTGGCGGTGACCACGGCGATACGGGTGTCGGGGAAGGCGTCGGTGACGGCGGGGCCGATGCGGAGGGTCATGGCGAGAGACTCAGTTCCTGTACGGGTAGGTGTACGTGGACGTGGATGGGCGGAGGGGGGCGGCGTTCGGTGCGGCGGGGTCAGGCCTTCCAGGGGCCGATGCGGTCCAGTCGGCGGCGCTGCTGCCGCGCGGTGGGTGTGTCGAGCCCCTGGCCGCGATCGGCGAGGCGGTCGGCGATGTCGGCGCGCTGCTCGACCGGCTTGTGGTCGTCGTACTTGAACTTGGCCCGTACGTCGGTGACGTCCAGGCGCAGGCCGCGGATGCCCGGCAGCATCCGGCCGTACGGGGGCTGGTCGGCGGCGACGGGGGCGTGGTCGCCGTCGGGCTGGAAGTGGGCGAGCTGGCGGCGCAGCAGTTCCGCCTTGGCTTCGGGCTCGTCGATGATGTGGGCGCGGCAGGTGAACTGGACGGCTGAGTAGTAGCTGGTGGGGACGCCGTCGACGGGCGGGGTGCCGTCCTTGGCGCGCCAGGGGCCGGGGATGAAGGCGTAGTCGCCGATGACGGTGAAGGTGACGTGCGGGTCGTGCTCGATCGCCTTCCAGGCCGGGTTGGGCCGGGCGAGGTGGATCAGCAGGTGACCCGCGTCGCCGCCGGTGAAGTGGGTGGGAACGGTGACGGGGGCTCGGCCGGGCAGGCCGTTGACGCTCAGGACGCCGAAGTCGTGGCCTTCGGCGACCCAGGTCTGCCACTCGGCGTCGTCCAGGCTCGTGTCCCAGGGCTGGATGAACATGCGGGTCTCCTGGCAGGGGCGATGTTGAGGGGCGGGGCGTGAGCACGTTCATCGGGCTGGCGGGTGCGGCGACCATCACCGTGCAGCAGAGCGATCACGCACTTCCCCAACTTTCACAATGGAACGACTCGACCGTACAATGAAACGACCGCCTGCTGTCAACCAAATGACCGGACGGTACATTCGAGCACTTGGCAGATAAGGGAAGTCCGGAGTCCGGAGCCCGGAGTCCAAGCCCATCCCGAGGAAAGGTGATCAGGTGCCCGAGGCAGAGGCAGCCCTGCGCACGCTCGCGCGCAACGTCAGAGCCGCCCGTACGCGCGCGGGCCTGTCCCTTGACGAGCTGGGCCGGCGTGCCAAGGTCAGCAAGGGCGCCCTGGTCGGCCTGGAGAGGGCACAGGGCAATCCGAACTTCGCCACGCTCGTCCGGCTCGCCGACACCCTCGGCGTCTCGGTGTCCGCCCTGATGGAGGGGTCGGCGGAGGGGCGTGTGCGGGTGGTGGCCGCCGACGAGGTCATGCCCTTGTGGGCCGGTGAGCAAGGCGGCGAGGCCCGCCTCATGCTGACCACCTCGGGACCGGCCCCGGTCGAGGTCTGGCGCTGGAGCCTGGAGCCCGGCGAGGAGTACCCCAGCCACCCGCACCAGGCCGGAGTCGTGGAGACCGTCAGCGTCACGTACGGCCGGATGACGCTGATCGTCGACGGCACGGAGCATGCTGTCGAGGCCGGCCAGACCGCCACGTTCGACGGCGACGCCCCACACGGTTACCGCGGCGCGGGCACCGACACGTGCCACCTCATCATGACGGTCCACATCCCACCCGGGCCGTCCTCACGCCCTGACGCCCTCACGCCTTCCGTCGAGACACCAGAGTCTCCGTGAGTCGGTGCAGGCGTAGAGCCGCATCCTGATCGAACGGTGTGCCTTTCAGGGGCAATTGGCGTGTGGCGCGATAGGCGGTGAATCGCGCGTCCGGCGGATCGTCGAGAAGGCGGTACATCGGGGTGACGGCTTTCGCCACGGAGGTGGCCAGCATGGCGAAGGAAGCCTTGGTGAGGGCCCGCAGCGGCTGCGGAAGGTGGTCGGGCATGCCGGTCGCCACGACGCCGGGGTTGTAGCCGATGTAGCGGATCGGGGTGCCGTCGTGCACGGCGGAGAAGGCCATGCCGAGCAGGTCATTGGCGCGGAAGGACTGCAGGGTGGCTCGGACGCCGTTGTAGCGGTGCTCCAACTGCGGATCCTCCCAGTGGATCCGGCCCAGAGGGACGCCGGGGGTGCCGACGTTCATGATGACCGGTCGCGGCGCGGACTCCAGTGACGCGCGTAAGCCGTGGCTCAGTACGTACCGACTCAGGTAGGTGAGGGCGAAGCCGCGCTCGAACCCTTCGGGTGTGACGATACGGGGCCCCGTGAACTGGTACCGCTGGGCGCAGAGGACGAGTTTGTCCACCGAGGTGCAGGTGTCGGCGATGGTGGTGACGAGGTCCGTGGCCGCCGCGACCGAGGTCAAATCGGCTTGCAGGAAGGTGACTCGGTCACCGGCTGACGCGCGCCTCGCCTCGGCCAGAAGCGCGGCTCCCTTGGCTGACGTACTGCCCACGGCGAGCACGCGCGCGCCCTGGCGCAAATAGTGCAGTGCGAGCCCCTTGCCGAGCCCGTCGGTTCCTCCGGTGATGACCACGGTTCGCATGCCTGAACCCTCCCTGCTCCGAGTGGACTCCATGCGGATACTGGATATCCGCTTAGGCGGGACCGTACCACGATGCGGATATGATGTATCCGCTTAGGCCCGGACATGGTCAACGGCCATCGCAGGAGAAAGGGAAGGAGCCATTCATGGGCAGGGAGAAGGCAGGCGAGGAACCGTTGGTGACCGGGGGAGCCGGGGGAGCCGGGGGGACTGGAAGGCGTTCACTGAGGCGGGACGCCGAGCTCAATCGTCGCCGCATCGTCCAGGCCGGACGCGAGGTCTTCGCCGTGCGCGGCCTGCAAGCCACGCTGAACGATGTCGCGCACCACGCCGGCCTCGGAGTCGGCACGGTCTACCGGAAGTACCCCGACAAGCAGGCGCTCGCGAAGGCCGTCTTCGCCGAAGAGCTCGACGAGATCGCAGCGATGGCACGGGAGGCCCGGGCCGAGGACGACGCGTTCACCGCTCTGGCCGACTTCCTCGACAAGGCCCTTGCACGGGCAGCACACAACCGAGGGCTACGAGAACTGATGCGGCATGGTGCCGTCGAGGGCGCCGGTCTGGCCCGAGCACGGCAGGAGATCACCGTGCACTGCGAGCACCTTCTGTCACGGGCTCGCACGCAGGGCACGCTACGTGAGGGAGTGACCGAGGCTGATCTCGGACCCGTCGCCGCGATGCTCGACGCAGTCATGGCCCTGCCCGCGGAACGCCCCTCGGAGACGTGGCGACGCTATCTGGTGATCCTTCTCGACGGACTGCGCGCCCGCCCGCGGCAGGCGCCGCTGCCCGATCCCGACGACACCGTCTCATCGACGATGCCGCGGTCGACGTAGCCGCCGCTCAGGCCCGGTCAGGTCGCGGAGGGGCCGGCTCGTGTCAGGATGCTTGGCATGTCTGATCGTGCACAGAGCTTCGGAGCGGTGGCGGAGGCGTACGAACGGTATCGGCCGGGGTATCCGGCGGAGCTGGTCGACATGGTGATGGCGTACGCGGGCCATCCGATCAGGACCGCCCTCGAGATCGGCGCCGGAACAGGCAAAGCGACCCGCCTGTTCGCGCGGCGGGGCATCGCGGTCACCGCGACCGAACCGGACGGCGCCATGCTCGCGGAACTGCACAAGCACGTGCCACCCGGGGTGAGGACAGTGCAAGCCGCGTTCGAGGACGCGGATTTCGGGGCGGGTGAGCGCTACGGACTCGTCTATGCGGCGGCGGCGCTGCACTGGACGAACCCGGTGGGCCGGTGGGCGCGAGTGGCCGGGCTGCTGGAGCCGGACGGTGTGTTCGTGTCGTGCGGCGGCCCGATGCGACTGGCCGACCCCGCTGTGGAGTCGGCCGCTCGCGCGGCTCGGGCATCGTTCCTGACGACCGATGAGCTCCGGTCCCCGGACGGTAGACCTCCCGAACAGGGGATGCGGTGGCCGGGTACGGAGCTGCGACGCTCCGAGTGGTTCACGGATGTCCAGCAGAGATGTATCGCACGACGCCTGTCGATTAGCGCCCGCGACTACCTGGGCCATCTCTCGACCGTCTCGGCCTATCTCGTCCTGCCGCCCCACGAGCGAGAGCAGGTGTTCAGCCGGACCCTGCGGGTCCTGCCCGCCACGGTGGAACTGGACGCGGACTTCACGGTCCACCTCGCGCGCCGCCGCACCTGAGGCCTTGCCCATGTCTTGCGGTGCGGCATACCGTCCCCCTGGTGGAGACGACACATCGACCCGCCGTACGAGTCCTCTGTCTGGACGCCGCCGACCGCTTGCTTCTGCTGCGGTGGCGGGACCCGGTGGACGGCAACCATCTGTGGGAGCCACCTGGTGGCGGCATCGAGCCCGGCGAGACACCGCTCGCGGCGGCACGACGCGAACTCGCCGAGGAGACCGGCCTGGACCCGGCAGCAGTGCTGGACCGATCGGTACCCGTCGACCGTGACGTCCGCTGGATGGGAAAGCGGTACGTCGGCACGGAGCTGTTCTTCGTCGCCCACTTCGCCGTAGAACAACCACCCCTGCTGCGGACCGGCCTGCTGCCCGAAGAGCGGACCAGCCTGCACTCGCACATCTGGACCGAGCGGTCGAACCTCAGCTCCCTGTCGGACCCGGTAGAACCGCCACAACTCCTGGCAGTGCTCGATGCCTTGGCCCCTGGGGGCCCTTGGCGGCATCGGCAGCCGCAGTGAGCCGCAGGCAGATAGCGTCGCCTGGCATGGAGTCGAAACGGCGATGGATGTCCCGTGTGCTATTGGTCGACGAGCGTGATCGTCTTCTTCTGTTGTGCGGCAGGGATCCACGCAGTCCGGGAGCGAGATGGTGGTTCACCGTCGGAGGGGGAGTGGAAGACGGTGAGGACTATCTCCAGGCGGCAGTGCGCGAGGTGTGGGAGGAGACGGCACTGCGACTGCCTGTCCGGCGGCTGAGCCCGATCGTCTGGACCCGGCAGGCTCTTTTCAGCGTGGATGGCCAGAGTTTCGACCAGTACGAGGAGTATCGCCTCGCCCGCGTCACGTTCGACGAGGCGGATGCGATAAAAATCGATACGGAGGAAGCCCGGCACGGACACCGCTGGTGGCCGGTCGACGAGCTGGCCGCCACTTCGGAGACGGTCCGTCCGAAGAGGATGGCCCACCTGCTCGCTGACCTGTTGACGAGCGACGTGCGACGGCCGACGCCCTTGCACCTGGGGCACGTCAACGAGGACACCGACCCGGAGTAGGAACGAGCGCTGGGAACGCAGCCCTGAGTGCAGGGCGACAGCGGTTCCGTCACATGGGGCGCCGTGTCTCAGTTCTCCTCGGAGAGGGACATCGCCTCCGTGATAAGGCGGGTGGCGAAGTCTGGATCGTCGGTGACGCGGTTGATGTGGTCCGCGAGCAGGAAGGCGGTGGCCTCCAAGGAGTTCATCTCCTTCCTGGTCCAGTCTCCGTACTGGAGCCGCCACAGATTCGGGCTCAGGCCCATGCCCGCGGCGACGACGAGGCCGGCCATGGTGGGAATGACCTCGGGACGGATGCTCTTGGGCATCCTGCGCATCGTCGCCACGAGGGTCGGCACCACGTATTCGATGACGTCCTTGTCCTGGCTCTCGTGCACCTGGCGCAGCCAGATCATGTACATATAGATGAGCGTGCACGTGCCGTCCAGGAGATCGGTGATCCCCTCGTGGTCCAGCGACGCGGTGAACTGATCGCTCAGCGCCTGTTGCACGGGATCGTTCTCGGTTCTGTCGCTGTGAACGCTCTTGAGCCGGGAGTCGACCATCATGAGCGCCCCGCCGACGTCGCCGGCAGGGGCGTTCTCAGGGTCGCAAGGTGAAGACACGGGTTCCTCCTCCGGACTCAGGTACACAGATCGCATTATGTCCATCAGTGCCGACACCTCTGGGACGCGTCTTCCGGGCGGGCAGCTCGCGGCACGACGTCATCTGCCGCGTGCCCTGGCGTCAACGTGCCGGTGCGGGGTGTTTTCCGGGGCGGCATGGCACGTGGGTTCGTCGGGCGAACCGAGCAAAGCGTGTTGCCGGCCGCGGGCGTTCGTGACCTCGGCGCCGCGAGAGGGTCACACCTTGGCCGCCGCGTCGTCGTAGGCCTCGCGCGCCGCGGTGATGGCCGGGCGGTGGCCGATCGACCAGTCGGCAAGGGCCTTGATGAGGTGGGTGAGGCTGTGGCCCAGCTCCGTCAGTTCGTACTCGACCTGCGGCGGGATCGTCGGGTACACCGTGCGCTTGACCAGGCCGTCGCGCTCCAGACGGCGTACGGTGACGGTGAGCATGCGCTGCGAGATGCCACCCGGAATCCTGCGCTGCAGTTCCTTGAACCGCAGGACGCCTGAGGCGAGTTCGACCACGACGTATACGGACCACTTGTCGCCGAGGCGGTCGAGGACGTCACGCACCCCGCACTCGTCCTGCGGGGTCTCACAACGGATCACCGGCTCGGCGGTGTCCGCAGCGTCCGCAGCCCCCGCAGCACCCGCATTGTTCGGCGGCGCGATCGGCGCGGTGGTTACCGCCATGTGCCCTGCTGACATCAGAGTGCCTCCTTACGCGGCCGCGCGCCGCGGATCACCATGGTCCAGGTCAGCTAAAGCCTCAGGCCCAAGCCGAGACCTACCTGACAGTACTCACCCACTCCTCACACGGAAGCTTCCCATGCTCATGATCACCGGCGCCTCCGGCGCCCTCGGTACGCTCATCACCGCCCGCCTCGCCGGCCGCGACGACGTCGTCGTCGGCTCCCGCAGGCCCACGCCCGGTGGACGCCACATCGACTTCGACGACCCCGCGTCCCTCGAATTCACCGGCGTCGACACCCTTCTCATGATCTCCGCCGGGGCCGCCGAGGACGACGTCGTCGCCGCCCGGCACGAGGCCGCGATCTCCGCCGCCGAGAAGGCGGGTGTGCGGCACGTCGTCTACACCAGCCTGGCCGGTGACGGCGACCACCTCACCTACGCGCTCGCCCACCGCGTGACCGAACGCATGCTGCGTGCCTCCTCGCTCAGGTGGACGATCCTGCGCAATGGCCTGTACGCCGAGTTCCTCGCCGCCATCGCCGCGCCCGGCCCCGACGGCGTCATAGCCGCACCGCTGGGCACGGGGCGCCTGGCCGCCGTGGCGCGCGAAGATCTGGCCGAGGTGGCGGTACGTGTGGCATCGGCCCCCGCTGACCACGAGGGCCGCACGTACGAACTGGTCGGTGAACACGCCCTGGGCGGCGCCGAGTTGGCCGCGGCGATCGGTGGCTCGTACGAACCCGGCACGCTCGCCACGGCCCGCGAGGCGATCAGTGGCGCCGGTCACGCGCTGCCGTTCCAGGTGCCGATGCTCCTGAGCACGTACTCGGCGATCGCCGGGGGCTTCCTCGACGGCACGTCCATCGACGACCGCGGTTCCTTGCGGGCCCTGCTCGGCCGTACACCGCACTCCGCCCTCGATGCGTACGTCGCTGCGGTCGGCGGCCGGGCGGCATAGGAGGCGTCCACGAGCCTCAAGGCGTCCGGAAACCGCGGAAGGTCACGTCCTGGCGGCTCTCGAAGCCGAGCCGCTCGTAGAGAGCGATGGCGCCGGTGTTCGCCTCGGCCACGTGCAGGAACGGCCGTTCGCCTCGGGACAGGACACGGTCGACCAACGCACGCACCAGACGGGCGGCGTGCCCCTGGCCGCGCGCCTCGGGGGCCGTGCACACGGCACTGATCTCGGTGAAGCCCGGGGGCCGCAGCCGCTCGCCCGCCATCGCCACGAGGCGTCCTTGCGCGCGGATACCCAGGTAGGTGCCGAGTTCGTGTGTGCGGGGTCCGAACGGCCCTGGCTGGGCGAGCGCGACGAGGTCAAGCATCTCGGGCACGTCGCCCGGCCCCAAATCGACGACCGTCGACTCGACCGCCATCGACTCGACGGCCGGTGACTCGACGGCCCCCGACTCGGCTATCGCGGTACCGGCCGCCGGGGACGGGGCGGCGAGCGGAGGGCTGTCGGGCCAGAGCATCTGCCGGCCCTCAAGTTTGAAGACGGGCTCCCAGCCCGGCGGCGGCAGCGCCGGGCTGCTGAACATGTCGGCGAAACCGCCGGGCCCCAGCAGCTCCGCAAGGTCCGACCAGTCCTGGGCGCCGGGCTCGGCCGGCAGCGCGCAGAAGGTCGAGACGCCCGGCAGGTACGTGGCTGCCTGCCCGAGCCGTCGGCCCAGGTGCGCGTGCGGCCCGAGCAGCGACTCGGTCACGGGGTTGGCGAGGACTGCGGTATCACTGTTCACCCGGCAGATCTTTCCATCCCCGCCCGCTTCGACGGCAGCGGGCTCGTCCCCCTGGGCGTCCGCGCGCAGTCCACGGCAGTCCACACCGGGCGGAATCCTCACCCCTGCGTAGATCCGCGATCAGTGAACGCCCACACCGCGAGACCGAGGCAGCTGAACGCCGCGCCCAGCGCGCACACCGCGCCCCAGCCGGCCGCCGTGTAGAGGGAGGTCGCGGCGATGGCGCCGGTGGCGCTGCCGATCGAGTAGAAGACCATGTAACCGCCGATCAGCCGGCTGCCCGCGTCGGGGCGCAGCGCGTAGATCAGGGTCTGGTTGGTGACATGGACCGCCTGCACGGCGAGGTCGAGAAGGACGACCCCGGCCACCAGCGCCCAGAGCGAGCTGCGGGTGAAGGCCAGGGGCAGCCAGGAGATGGCGAGGAGTGCCAGGGCGGCGCCGGTGGTGCGCCGGGAGTGTCCGCGGTCGTTCAGGCGGCCCGCCACCCCCGCGGCCAGGGCGCCGGCGGCACCGATCAGCCCGAACGCCCCGATCGCGCTGTGGGACAGGAAGTACGGGGCCTCGCTGAGCGGCAGCGCGACGCTGCTCCACAGAGTGCTGAACGCGGCGAAGACCAGCAGGCCGAACAGGGCCCGGAGCCGCAGCAGCCGTTCCTGTGCGAACAGCGTGATCGTGGAGCGCAGAAGCCGCCCGTAGCGCAGGTTCGTCGGCGGAGCGTCACGGTGGCGCGGCAGTACTCGGTGCAGGACCACGGCGAGCAACGCGGTGAGCGCGGCCGAGGCGAGGTAGACGGAGCGCCAGCCCGCGAGGTCGGCCAGCAGGCCGGACGCGGTGCGGGCGAGCAGGATGCCGATGACCACGCCGCTGGTGACCAGGCCGACGACCCGGCCGCGCCCGGCGGGCGTGGCCAGTGATGCCGCGAAGGCCACCAGGGTCTGCGTGACGACCGCGAGGAGCCCTGTCGCGGCCATGCCCGCGAGCAGGATCGCGACGGTACCGGCGGTCGCCACCACGGCCAGGGCCACCACGAGGAGCAGCAGTTGGGCCACGACGAGCCGTCGGCGGTCGGCCATGTCCCCGAGCGGTACGAGGAAGAAGAGGCCCAGGCCGTAGCCGACGTGCGTGAGGGTGACGACGCTCCCGACGAGCGCCGGACTCATGGCGAGGTCGTGCCCCATGGTCACCAGGAGCGGCTGGGAGAAGTAGACGTTGGCCACCGCGGCACCACAGGCGACGGCGAACAGCGCGACGACGCCGCGGGAGAGCTCGTACGCGGATTCCTCAGGCTTGCGGCGGACCTCGTCGTGTCGTGCAGCGGCCGCGTCCGCATTCTTGCAGGGCATCGGCACCCTTCCCCGTCACGTGTGATGTGGTGGCAACTTGCTACCACTCTTGGAATGGGGTGACGGTATGCGTTTTGGTAGCATGTTGCAACCAGTGGGATCGAGCAGACCGATTGAGGGACGCCTTGGTGACCAGGACGCGCTTCGACGACAGTGAATGCCCCGTCGCCCGGTCGGTGGACGCCATCGGCGACTGGTGGTCCCTGCTGATCGTGCGGGACGCCTTCGACGGAAGCCGGCGCTTCGGGGAGTTCCAGCGCAGCCTCGGCGTGGCGAAGAACATCCTCACCGCGCGTCTTCGCACCTTGGTGGCCGGCGGCGTACTCGAATCCGTCCCCGCCTCTGACGGCAGCGCCTACCGCGAGTACGTGCTGACCCCGAAGGGCAAGGAGCTCTTCCCCGTCATCGTGGCCCTGCGGCAGTGGGGCGAACAGAACTTCTTCGCTCCGGACGAACCGCACTCACAACTGGTCGACCGCCGGCAGGGACAGCGCCTCCGCGCACTCGAAGTGCTGTCCGCCGACGGACGGCGACTGGCCCCCGACGACACAGCCGTCCACAAGGTGCGCCGGGACGGTTAGCTCCTGGATTGGCCAGGCGGCTGTTCACTCCGCCAGGCGTGCGGGGAAGCCGCCCACCGCGACCGGCCCCCAGCGGCGGGGCGTGACGCGGATCAGGGACTTGCCCTGCTTGAGCATCGCTTCGCGGTACTCGTCCCAGTCGGGGTGCTCGCCGGAGATGTTCCGGAAGTACTCGACCAGCGGCTCGATGGAGTCGGGGCTGTCGAGGACCTCGGCCTCGCCGTCGATCTGGACCCAGGGCCCGTTCCAGTCGTCCGAGAGGACGACCACGCTGACCATGGGGTTGCGGCGGGCGTTGCGGGTCTTGGCGCGTTCCGGGTACGTGGACATGACGAGTCGCCCGGCGTCGTCGACGCCGCAGGTCAGCGGGGACGCCTGGGGGGTGCCGTCGCTGCGGTTGGTGATGAGCAGGGCGCGGTGGCGGGGGCGGACGAAGTCCAGGAGGCCTTCGAGGTCGACGCGGGTGTTGGCGGCGATCGAGCGGGGCATGGCGGGTGTCGGCTCTCAGTCGTCGTGGTGGAGTCGTCCGGCTGGACGTCGAGCGCCGCCGGAGTAGGTTGCCGCACTGCTCGGATGCCGCTTCCGCCTCGGGAGCCGAAAGCGCTGGCGCGATCCGCCGAGCGGCGCGGAGCCGTGGCTCGGCCACGACCCCGCGCCGCACGGCAAGCGGGCACTACGGCAAGCGGGCACCTGGGAGTCGGCGTCCGAGTCGGCCACCCGTTACGCCTCGCCCCTCGCCCCTCGCCGCCGCCATGGTGGACAGGACAAGGTCAGCGGCGGCCCTTGAGTCGCTCCAGGCCGGCGACACCGACGGCGGCAAGGCCGATCTGGATGGCGAGTTCGATCCAGTCGATGCCCTTGGTGTCCGCGACGTCCAAGGCTCCGGCGATGGCCGTACCGACGAGGGCGGCGATGATGCCGACCGCGATGGTCCACAGCACGCCGATGCGCTGCCGGCCCGGCAGGACGAGACGCCCCAGGATCCCGATGACGATACCGATCACGATCGCGGTGATGATCCCTGAGATCTCCATGCTGGCTGCCTTCCTCTGCGACTCGTCTACAAATTTATCTACAAAACTGTAGATGTACGAGTTCCCCGTCTTTGCCGAGACAGTCATCCCGTAGTGCGACAAGACGGCCGACGGCAGGGGCCAGGGCGTCAGCGGACGGCGAAAGTGAGCGGAGGCGCGACATCGAGCGAGCGCTCGGAGGCGCCGGTGGCTTTCCCGTTGACACGGGCACTGAGGACGAGCAGATGGACCTTGCTGTCCAGATTCTCGCGGCCGGTGAACCTGAGCCTGAACTTCCGCGTGGAATCCGCGGGGAGCGTTCCGATCGGCATGGTCAGTGTCTCGGCGAGCATCGAGCCGTCGTCGGGAGCGGTGGCGTCCTTCCAGCCCTTGCCGTCGTGGAACTGGGTGCGCAGAGAAGTTGTCACTAGCGGTGAAACCTCCCGGCAGTCGCCCGAGTCGTACGGGTCGTCCGCCGCGTCGCAGGCGGTGTAGTCCGCCTGTACCTGCGCCTTCGGGTACGCGCTGTGCGAGTGATTGACCGCGGTGAAGACCACCTCGGTCCAGTGGCCGTCCCGCAGTGGCGCGGGAGTGACCGGGGAGACGGGGTTGAGCGACAGCGTGGCCAGCGGTTCGGTGTGGCGCTCGCGCGCCAGCGTGCGAGACCCGTCCCGCACCGCGACGTCCACGGAAAACCCCTCGCCTTCGACCTCGGGGCGGGTGCGCGGGGTGATGCGCAGGAACGACAGGGAGTTCCCTCGCGGCAGGTCCGTACGGAAGGTGCCGGTCGAGCCCTGCTTGTCCGCCGTCAGAGCCACCGGCTTCCAGTCGCTGCCGCCCCTCTGCTCCAGCTTCAGCCGGGCATCGTCGGCGTGGTGGCCCCCGATGCGTACCCGCACGGTGACATCGGGCCGCGGGCGCCCCTTGTTGGCGAAGTCCAGAGAGAGCCCGCGCCGGGCGTCGCCGCGGTCCCCGACGCTGTGCATGCGGAGCCCGACCGGCGATGAGCTGGACGCGCTGGGCTCGGCATCGGACGTGTCGCCGCCCCCGCCGCACGCCGACAAGAGCGTGAGCGCGGCAAGGACACCCGCGAGACGTAGGTACCGCAACGGCCCTCCAACGAGTGGGTCGCGAACGAATGGGTCGGGAACGAATGGGTCGCGGAGATCCTAGGCCCTCCGTGATCGCGACCCACCGACACAGGGGCAGAGGCTGCTCGCCCCCCCGAGCCGCATAGGGTCCTGCCCGGGCCATGTCTAGTTCCGGGTGACGGGCAGGCGGTGTGAGAGGCCTGTGCGGTCGAGGGCTCGGCGGATGGCGGGGCTGGCCTCGATGAGGGCCAGGCTGCCATCGGCGTTCTCGAGCGCGCTGCGGATGCCGAGCAGGGTGTAGAGGCTGGCGTTGTCGCACCACGTGATCGCGGACAGGTTCAGGCGCAGGTGCCGGTGCCCGTCGGCCATCAGGTCCACGACCGTGCCGCAGAGCGTGGGGACCGTGGCGAAGTCGAGCTCCCCGCCGAGCCGGAGCAGGACGCCATGCTCGTCGGCGGGTGCTTCCTCGATGGTCAGCCGCTGCTGCGGGTCGAAGGTGTCGTACTTGCCCGTCATGTGGCCCGTTCCGGTACATCGTGGGCGGGGCTTCCACGGGCGCGACGTACGCGGGTTCGCGGCTTTCGCGCGGGACGCCCTCACTGGTGGCCGGCGGTGTGCGAGCAAGCGCCGCCGACCGCATGTGCTCCCTCGGGAGGGGCAATGGCCGGTTCTTGCGGTTCCCTTCGCAGCGTAGGCCCGTCTTCGGCCGACGGAAAGGTGTCGCATGGCCTGATGGCGGTCCTGCCACGGCTGTACGGCAGGGCTGCACGGCAGAGCTGTGGCCCGTGAGGCCACGCCACGCGGCCCCTTCCACCTCACCGTAAGAAGAAGTGAGGTGGAAGGCGGGCGTCCGTCCTCAGGCGGTGGCGGCTGGCCTGAGGCGGACCGGCAGGGACTGGTGACCGTTGCTGATCAGGGAGCCGAGGGGCAGCAGTTCGGCCGCGGGCACGGCGAGTTCGAGCTGCGGGAAGCGCTCGAAGAGCAGCCGCAGGGCCGCGATGACCTCAAGACGGGCGAGCGGGGCGCCGAGGCAGAAGTGGACGCCGTGGCCGAAGGCGAGGTGTTCCTTGGAGGCGCGGGTGATGTCGAAGGCGTCCGCGGTCTCGCCGTGCCAGTCGGGGTGCCGGTTGGCGGCCGCGTAGGAGGCGAGGATCGCCTCGCCCTTGGCGATGGTCTGGCCGCCGGGCAGGGCGATGTCGGTCACCGCGAACCGCAGCGGCAGGTGCCGGGCGGCCGGTTCGAGGCGCAGGGTCTCCTCGACGGCGTCGGCCCAGTCGGCCTTGCCGGACGTGAGCAGCGCGAGCTGTTCGGGGTGGCTGAGCAGTTGGGTGATCGCCTGGTCGATGACGTTGCCGGTGGTCTCGTAACCGGCGCTGATCATCAGCAGCAGGGTGTCGCGGAGTTCCTCCTCCGACAGTCCGCCGTCCTCGTCCTCGTCCCGCGAGGTGATCAGCAGCGACGTCATGTCGTCGCCGGGTTCGGTGCGCTTGGCGGCGATGAGCCGGTGGAGGGCTTCGTACAGCGCCTTGGTGTTGGCCTCGGACTGCTCGGCGGTCAGGGTGGTGTCGAAGACGCCGTCGACGACCCGGCGGAAGGCGTCCCGCTGCTCGGCCGGTACGCCCATGAGCCGGCTGATGACCGCGATGGGCAGCGGGAAGGCGAGCTGTTCGCGCAGGTCGACGGTCTCGCCGGGCGGCAGGGCTTCGAGGCGGTCGAGGATGTCGGTGACGACCGTGTCGATGTCCTGTTGCAGCGCGCTGATGCGGCGGTGGCTGAAGGCGGGCGCGACCGTGCGCCGCAGCCGCCGGTGGTCGGCTCCGTAGGCGGTGAACATGTTCTCCACCGCGATCCACAGGGCCAGCGGCCACCGCTGGACCGTCTCGGCGAAGTCCGGCCAGTGGGCGCGGGCGTCCTTGGAGACGTCGGGGCTGGTCAGCAGCTCCTTGAGCAGGGCGGGGTCGGTGACGGACCAGGCGGTCACCCCCAGGATGTCGACGCGGGCCGCCTGACCGTGCTCGCGCAGCTCGCGGTGCTCGTCGTGGGCGCGGGCCCCGGTGGGGTCCAGAACGATGGGCCGGGTGGACAGGGCCATGGTGGGGTGTCCCTTCAGACGGATACGACGGTGGGGAACAGGACGGGCAGGGCGGACAGTGCCCGGTGGAAGGGCCCGGGGCGCCAGTGCAGTTCCTCGGGGGCGGTGGCGAGGTCCATCTCCGGCAGCGCGTCGAGCAGGTGGGTGATGGCCGTCTCGGCGATGAGGTAGGCGTGCGGTCGTGCGGGGCAGGCGTGCGGTCCTGTGCTCCAGGCCAGGTGGGCACGGTTGCTGGCGGTGCGCTGGTCGCCGAGGGCCGGGTCGTTGTTGCAGCCGGCCATCGAGATGACGACGGGCTCGTGCGCGGGCAGCAGGAAACCGTCGACGTCGACCGGGTGCGGCGGATAGCTGATGCAGTAGTTCGCCATGGGCGGGTCGAGGTAGAGCACCGTGTCGAGCGCCTCGCGCACCGAGGAACCGCCCGCGTGCAGGTCCCCGGAGAACTGGTCGTCGGTGAGGATCTTCAGGACGGTGTTGGCGATGAGGTTGGTCAGGGGCTCGATGCCGGCGCCGTAGAGCGTGACGAGCTGGTGGGCCATCTCGACGTCGTCCAGGGCCGCGTCGTGCGCGAGGAGCCGTGAGGTGATGTCGTCACCGGGGTGCCGGTGGCGCAGACCCACCAGGTCGGCGACGGCCTGCCCGAGGATCTCGTTGCCGCTGGTGGCGTCTACTCCCTCGAAGATCTTGGCCATGCCGTCGGCGATGCGGCGGCCCGTCTCGTCCGGGCAGCCGAGCAGCGCGCTCAGGACGCGGAAGGCGATGGGCCAGGAGTACTGGGTCAGCAGATCGGCCTCGCCGGCCGCGCTGAACTCGCCGATGGTGGCATCGGCGACCTGCTCGACCAGCGTACGGAGTCCGTGCTGGTCGACGGCGTTGATCGCGGCGGTGTTCGCCGACCGGTAGCGCGTGTGCGCGGGACCGGTCGAGCGCAGTGCGTTGGGGCGGTACTCCATCATCGGGCGCACCGGGCAGGTGTCGGGAACGGTCTGCTCCCACACTCGCGGATCGGCCGGAAACCGCAAGGGGTCGTTGAGAATGCGCCGGGCCTGGGCGTAGCCGATGACGAGCGTCGCGGGGACCCCGGGGACGAGGTCCACCGGGACGAAAGGACCGAACTCCGCCCGCATCTTCGCGTACGCCGTATGCGGGTCGGCCGCGAACCCGGGCTCGTACAGGGCGACGCGGCGCTCGGACGCCGCCTCGGTCGTGGTCGGGCTGGTCACGGGCGGGGCTCCAAGGGTGCGTGCAGGTCGGTCAGGTACTCGCAGAGGGTGATCAGGGCCAGGACGCTGGAGGTGCCGTCCCGCGCGTCACACGTCGTCAGCGGAGTGTGCGCGTCCAGGGCGAGGGCCTGGCGGATCTCGTCCAGGTCGTAGCGCGGTGCGCCGTCGAACAGGTTGACCGCCACCACGTACGGCGTGCCCTGCTCCTCGTGCAGCGCGAGGATCTCGAAGGAGTCCTCCAGATTGCGGGTGTCGACCAGGACGAGCGCCCCGAGCGCACCCTCGGTGAGCCCCGCCCACATGGGACGGAAACGGCCCTGGCCCGGGGTGCCGAACAGGTACAGCACGAGCGCGTCGCTCAGGTGCAGCCGCCCGAAGTCCATGCCGACGGTCGTGGTCGTCTTGCGCGGGGTGCGTGCCAGGTCGTCCACCCCCGCGCTGGCCTCCGTGATCCGCTCCTCCATGCGCAGCGGCGGGATCTGGGAGACGCTGCCCACGAACGTCGTCTTGCCGACGCCGAAGCTCCCCGAGATCACGATCTTCGCGGACCGGGTCACGCCGGGAGGCACGTAGATGAGGCCGTCAGACGAGGGCGCGGAGACCACGCAGTACCTCCTGGAGCAGATCTGTTTCGGGTTGGTCGTGATCGGCGGCGACCGGGCGGATCAACAGGCCCTGGTCGATGAGCGCGGAGACGAGGATGCGCACCGTGGAGGGAGGGAACTCCAGGGCGGCCGCGATGTCCGCGACCGCCAGGCCGCCGCCGGCGGAGTGGGCGAACAGGCCCATCACGCGCCGGGTGTCCGCTCCCAGGCCGTCCCTGGAGCCGCTCGCGGCGAGCACCACGGTCTCCAGGCGCACATCCGGGTCGGCGTGGACCCGTCCGTCGGTACGGACGTACGGCCTGACCAGATCCGGGTCTCGCCGCGGTCCGCTCACGTCGCCAGGGGGCCGGGCCCGGAAGGCTGCCGCGCGGCGACCTTCATCTCATGGCCGACGCGCTGGGCCAGCTCCAGCATGTGATGGGTGATCAGGCCGATGTCGGCGTCGGGCCCCGTGGTCTGCACCGACAGCATGGTGTTGCCCCCGGCCTGGGTGATCAGGCCGACGTGGTTGGTCAGCTCGATCAGGGCCTGCCGGGTGCCACCGCCGCCGGTCTCCTCGTCGTAGGCGAGCGCGGCGGCGCGGACGGCCGCGGTGATCGCGGCGAACTTCTCCGCGTCGTCCTGCCCGATGCCGGACGTACGGGAGTGCAGCAGACCGTCGGAGCTCATGAGCACCGCGTGCCGGACACCCTCGACCGACCCCAGTGATCGGTCGAGCAGCCAGCCAAGTTCGTTGCCGGTGGTCACGGTCGGGCTCCTTCGTGCGTGGTGGTCGGGTCTTCGGTACGGGCGCTGCGCGTGCCCCTCGCCCAGGCGGCGGCGATGGAGGGGCGCCCGGGCGCCACCGCCGGGCTCTCGGAGGCGGACGCAGGCGTCCGCCCGCCCGCGGCCGGGGCCTTCCGTGACCGGACGGTCAGCCCGCTGGCGGTGGTGCGCGTCGCGGGAGCCGGTTCGATGGCCGGTGGCGGAGTGGGCCGCGGCGCGGCGGGCGTGGTCAGCAGGCTCTTGGGGATGAACATGTACACGCGGGTGCCGCCGAAGGGGTTCGGGGCCTCCAGGTCGATGCGGAACCCGTAGTCACCGGCCAGGGCCGCGGCCGCCCGCAAACCGGTCTGCGGGTGCGCGCCGAGCTGGTTGATGTCATCGCGCCGCTCACCGGTCAGGATCTCCCTGGCCCACGTCAACTGCTCCTCGTTCATGCGCAGACCGGCGTCGTCCACGATGACCGAGACCCCGTGGTGGCCCTCCTGGAACGCCACGTGCACCCGGGAGGAGGAGGGGGAGTAGCGCACGGCGTTGTCCAGGAGGACCGCGAGGGCGTGTACGACGGGTCCGACGGCCCGGCTGGTCACCGTGACGGCGAGCTCCTGGTGCTCGACCCGCTCGTACTCCTCGATGCTTCCCATGGCCGCCCGCACCACATCGGTCATCGGCGTCGCCGGCCAGCGGCGTGACAGCTTGCCTCCCGACAGGACCACGTAGTTCTGGGCCACGAGCAGCATCTGCTGGGTGGGGTGGTCGATGCCGACCAGCGTCTCGTACGCCTCGTCGCCCTCGTGGCGCCGCACGCCCTGGCTGACCCGCTGGCTCAGCTTCGATGCCATGCCGACCATCGCGGAGGAGACGGCACGCACCGCCGCGCGGCTGGACTCCTCGGCAGCCTGCCGCGCGCGTGCGGTCTGCTCCCGCGCGTCCTGCTGGGCCTCGGCGATCTGGGAACTGGTGCTGGTCTGCGCGTCGTACTGCACCTTGCGCACGGTGTGTGCCGCGGAGTTGGCCAGCTCCGTCAGCCGTTGCGCGAGCACCGTGCCCACCAGGGCGTCGGGCAGTTCGATGTCGACACCATGGCCGGTGCCCGAACGCTCCGCCTCGGCCCCGAGACGGGGAATCACCCCGCCGGCGAGCTGTGCCAGGGCGGCCTCCGCGGCGCGCTGCTGCCCGGCGATCTCCTCGGCGTTTCCACGGAGGCGGCCGTTCTCGGCGCGCTCGCCTCTGCACTGGTCCCAGAACCGCCAGGCCGCACCTCCGGCGGCCAGGGCCAGAACTGAGGGCAGTACGGTCGTGGCCTGTACCAGGTCTGTCATCACGTCCTCTACAGGTGTCATCGGGGGCAGAGCAGCCGGCGCCGCCGACTGAACGGGGCGACGGCGGCGAGTGTCCCATGGCACACGTTTCGGTCAACTGGCGGTCAGAAACACGCCAGTTGGATTTCCATGGCCAACGATATCTTGTCGTGTGCACGAACGGTTGCACTCGATGACCAGGGGTCATGCAGATTCTGTGATGCTCCTGGCGGAACGCCGGGCGGTGTCAGGAAATGAGGGCCTTTCGTCGCGCAGGCCGACGCACGTCAGGCCGACCACGGAATCATGCCCACGACCACGGAACCATGCCCACGACCACGGAATCATGCCCACGACCGCGACAGCGGCCCACCGGCCGCCGGAGCCGGTGTGCCGCTCGGTCCTCGCCCAGTACCGGGCCGTCAGTGGTTGTGCATGCTCTGGGCCATGCGCACCAGCTCGTCGGTCTGCGCTGCGTCCGTCTCTACGTCGAGGACGGTGCAGACACGGGCGAGCAGAAAGTAGAAACCCGCGAGGATCAGGGTCTCGACGAGCTGCTCCTCGGTGTAGTGGGCCGCCACGGCCTTGAAGCGGGCCTCGTCCACCAGGGGCGAGGCGGCCGCGGCCGCGGCGAAACCGAGGAGCGACCGCTGGGCCGGGGTGAAGACGTCGGCGTCGTGACGCAGGGCGCGCAGGGCCTCCCGTTGGGCGTCCGTGACACCCACCGCCCGGGAGATGGGGACGTGCTGCTCCCATTCGTACTCGGCCTCGAAGATGGTGCCGTAGGTGAGGATGAGCAGTTCGCGGTCCATCGGGCTGAGGCTGCCCTCGGCGAAGAGCGCGGCGCCGAGACGGGCGATCTGCGTGACCGACCGGGGCGCGTGGCCGAGGATCCGGTAGACGTTGATGATGCGCCCCTGGCTGAGGGAGCGCAGGGACTCGGGCATCGCCTCGTCGTCGAGGCAGGGGATACGGGACATGGCGACTCTCTCTTCGGATGGGGGTGACGGGGAGGGCGTGGCGCGTCAGGACGCGATGTCGTCGTACCAGCGCGGCTGCGACGAGCCGCGGGGGACGAGGAGCGGGCCGCGCCAGGCGGCCGGGGTCTCGCTCAGGGCGACCGGCGGGGCCACGAGAGAGAGGTCGCCGAGCGGGGTGGCCCGGGTGAGGCGCCGGGGCGGCGCCAGCGTGGCCGGGGGGAGAAGCTGCTCGGACTCCTCGCGCGTGAAGGTGCCCAACTGGTAGGCCCAATTGGAGACACCGGCGAGGGAGACCCGCACCTGGTAGCTGCCGCCCTCGCGGGAGCGGCGCAGGACCGCGCTCATGACGCCGGCGGCGGCGAGATAGGCGGCCAGGTAGTCGTTGAGCATGCGGCCGGGCGGCAACTGGGGGCGGCCGTCCTGGCCCTCGCTCCAGTTGACGCCGGTCAGGGCCTGGGCGTGCTGGTCGAAGCCACCGCGTTCCTGCCAGGGGCCGCTGTGCCCGTAACAGCGCACGGAGACGTGGATGACGCCGGGGTTGATCTCGGCGATCTCCTCCGGCGTGAGGCCGAGCCGCGCCATCTTGGCGGGGCGGTGGTTGTGCACGAACACGTCCGCCGAGCGCAGGAGCTCGTCGAAGGCGCGCCGCCCGGCACCGGCGCCCTCGTCGTCGGGCTTGAGGGCGAGCCGGGCCGAGCGCAGGCCGACGCCGGTCTCGTTCCAGCACAGGTCGTGGTCGAAGGCGTTCGGTTCGCACACGTGCAGTACGTCGGCGCCCTGCTCGGCGAGGACCCGGCCGGCGGCGGTGCCCGCGAAGACATGGGTGAACTGAAGGGAGCGCAGCCCGGACAGCGGCTGGGCACCGGCGGGCAGCGGACGCGGCGGGGCGTCGCCCACGCGCTCGACGGATACGAGGGGTTCGGCCAGCACGGCCTTGCCCTGGGGGTGGGCGAGGAACTCCTCCCTGCTGCGGACGATCGCCAGGGGGACACCCCGGGCGGCCGCCTCCTCCTCCAGCTCCCAGGAGACGCGGCCCGCGATGGCCGCGCCGATGTGCTCGCGGGTGTGCGCGGTGCCGAGCAGGTCGAGGAAGGTGTCACGGGTGTTCGGATAGCAGGCGATCGGGATGGCCCAGCGGTCGTCGGCGGTCCGGTACAGGTCCCACAGGGCCGGGGCGAGAGCGCCGTCGAGCCCCAGGACGCTGCCCATGTTCGAGCCGTAGCCGTTCAGGGTGTTGCCGCCGCCGAGGTAGGGCGTGAGCTGGTGCAGCGCCTGGCCCAGGTCGAGGCGGAGGCGCTGGGAACGGCCCGTCGAGGCCTGCCAGATCTGTGCCGCGCCGACGGCGGCGGACAGCAGGGCTATGCCCATGGCCGAGCCGAGCCGGAGGGTGGACGGCACCAGCGGGTCCTGTCCGTCCACGACGAGTTCACTGACGGCTTCGCCGCGCGAGAGACCCAGCGTCTTGAGTGTCCTGTCCAATTCGTCGATCACATCGAATTCGTTTGCGTTCATGTGAGGGAACATAACACCGATTCGGTGGCGGTAAACCGGCCGGTGAATATTTCCATGGCGCTTGCAGGAATCAGCCGCACGCCGCTGAAATCCGCCATCAGTGGGCTATCAGTTCACTATCAGGTGGGGCTGTTTCGATTGCGGGGCAGCAATCGATACGTAGAGAGGTGGTGGCGCGGGTGTCGCATGATTTTCTCGCCATGGAACAGTTGAGGCTCCTGCCGGAGCACGAGCGTCGGGAGCTCGTCGAGGAGCTGGTGGTAAGGGAGTTCAGGACCGCTCTCTTCATGACCGACGACGAGGAGTTCCCGCTGGACGTGGGCTTCCTCGACCTCGGGCTCACCTCCCTGCGGCTGAGCGAGGTGAAGCTTTTCCTGGAGCGGAAGCTGGAGTGCGAGATTTCCACGGCCGCTCTTTTCGGTCACCCCACGGCCGGTCAGTTGATAGACCATCTCTGTGCGTGATCTGTTTCCTGACCGGAGGGAATAAATGTCGGAGCAACCCAATCCGACGGCGGCCGAATTCGCCGCCGTGATCGCTGATCTGCGGAGCAAGGAGGAAGCGCTCGCCGCCCTTGAGCGCGAGAAATACGAACCCATAGCCATCGTCGGCATGGGTCTTCGTGTTCCGGGCGGAAACAATGACGTGGACACGTTCGCGGAATTCCTGCGCGAAGGACGTTCCGGCATCGGGCCGCTGCCGGCGGGCGAGCGCCGTCAGATGGCCCAGGACGCGGCGCCCCCCGCCCCGGCATCGCCCGCCTCGGAGTCCTCCGCCCCGGCGTCCTCCACCCCGGCGTCCCCCGCCCCGGAGTCCACGGCGGTGGCGGCCGAGGTCTCCGGCCCGCCGCCCGCGGAAGAGGGCGACGGGTGGCCGCGCGGTGGCTTCGTGCCCGACGTCGACCGCTTCGACGCCGCCTTCTTCTCGGTGTCGCCCAAAGAGGCGCCCTACATCGACCCCCAGCAGCGGCTCGCCCTCCACACGGCCTGGGAGGCCCTGGAACACGCGGGCATCGACCCCGCCTCCCTTCGCCACGGCGACACCGGCGTGTTCATGGGAGTCACCACACTCGACTACATATTCGAGTCCACCGACCTCGCCCCCGCCGACCTCGACGGCTACCTCGCGCCCGGCCTGACCCACAGCGCGGTCTCTGGCCGGCTCTCGTTCTTCCTCGGGCTGCGCGGGCCGTGCATGACCGTCGACACCACCTGCTCCTCGTCGCTGACGGCCACTCACCTCGCGGTGCAGGCGCTGCGCGGCGGCGAGTGCGGGGTCGCGCTGAGCGGCGGCGTCAACGTCATCCATAACGCGCAGAACCACGCCATCCTCTCCCTGGGCGGCGTGCTGGCCTCCGACGGCCAGTGCAAGACCTTCGACGAGCGGGCCGACGGATACGCCCGCGCCGAGGGGTGCGGGGTGCTGGTCCTCAAGCGGCTCTCCGACGCGCGGCGCGACGGCGACACCGTCCACGCCGTGATCCGGGGCTCCGCGGTCGGCCAGGACGGCGAGAGCGCGGGCCTGGTGGCACCCAACGGCGCAGCCCAGGAACAGGTCATGCGCTCCGCCCTCGCCCGGTGCGGGCTGGAGCCCGGTGACATCCAGTACGTCGAGGCCCACGGCACGGGCACCGCGCTCGGCGACCCCACCGAGATGGACGCCATCAGCGATGTGTTCGCCACCTCGCACACCAAGGAACGGCCCATGGTGGTCGGGTCGCTGAAGACGAACATCGGTCACATGGAGGGCGCCGCCGGTGTCGGCTCCCTCATCAAGGCGGTGCTGCAACTGCGGGAGAAGACGGTCTTCCCGCACCTGAACCTCGTCACCCCCTCCCGGCGCATCGCCTGGGACGACGCCCCCGTCACCGTCCCGACCGAGGTCCGCCCCTGGCCCACCGCGGACACCGGACGCGCGATGGTCAACGGGTTCGGGGTGACCGGCACGATCGCCTCCGTCGTCCTGGAGGAGGCCCCGGCCGCGACGAAGGCGGAGGCGTACGAGGACGACGCGCGCCCCAGCGCCGTACTCACCCTCTCCGCCAAGAGCCGCACCTCGCTCCGGTGCCTCGCCGAGCGCTACCTCGACCACCTCGACCGGCACCCCGACACCCCGCTCGCCGACCTGTGCCGCACCTCCAACACCGGCCGCGCGCACTTCCGTCACCGCATCGCCGAGGTGGTGGGCGACCGCGATGCCACCGTACGGGCGCTGGGCAGGCGCGTCACCGCCCTGGCCGAAGGCGCCGCCCGCGGCGGCTCGGCGGGCGCCCCCAAGGTGGCGTTCCTCTTCTCCGGCACGGGCACGCAGTACCCCGGCATGGGCGCGGCCCTCCACCGGCAGTACCCCGTCTTCCGCGCCGCCCTCGACGAGTGCGACCGCATCCTGACACCGCTGCTCGGCGTGCCCCTGGGCGAGCTGGTCCGCGGCGAGTGCGAGGCACCCGAGCGCATCCACGAACCCCGTTACCTCCAGCCCGCGTTGTTCAGCCTCGAATACGCGATGGCCCGGCTGTGGCTGTCCTGGGGCGTGCGCCCCTCGGTCCTGATGGGCCACAGCCTGGGCGAGTTCGCCGCCGCCGCGGTGGCCGGTCTGTTCTCCCTGGAGGACGGGGCCCGTCTGGTGGCCGCCCGCGGACGGCTGAGCGAGGCGGTGCGCAGCAAGGGCGGCATGGCCGCGGTCGGCGCACCGGCCGACGAGGTCGCCCCGCTCCTCGAAAGCTACCCCGACCTGACCATCGGCGCCGTCAACGGCCCCGGCCAGTGCCTGCTCACCGGCGGCGACGCATCGCTGGCCGACGCGGGCCGCCGCCTCGCCGAACGCGGCGTGAAGGTGACCCCGCTGCGGGGCGCCGTTCCGTACCACTCGCCGCTGATGGCCGAGATCGTCGACGAGTTCCGCGAGGTGCTCGGCACGGTCGACTTCCGCACGCCCACCATGGCCCTGGTGTCCAACGTGACCGGGCGTGTGGCCCGCGGGCGGCAGATGGCGGACCCCGAGTACTGGGTCAGGCACCTGCTGGAGCCGGTGCAGTTCGAGGCCGGTGTCCGGGCGGTGGACCAGCGCGGACGGCACGTCTTCGTCGAGCTCGGGCCCTCGGCCGCGCTGACGGCACTGGCCAGGACCTCGGCCGGTGAGGCGGACCACGTCTGGCTGAGCAGCACCTTCCGCGACGACCACGACGGCGACATGATCCGCCGGTCCCTGGCCAAGGCGTACGAGGCGGGCGTGCCCGTCTCCTGGGCCGGTTACCACGAGGGCGCGCCGCAGCACCGGATCACGCTGCCCTCGTACCCCTTCGACGGCAAGCGGTACTGGCTGCCCACCAAGCAGCGCCGGGCCGCGGAGGCGGCCTGGCAGGCGGAGCGCGACCCCGAGGGCCGGCGGAGCGCGAGCGGCCTCTTCTACGAGCAGCACTGGATCACCCAGGCCCTGCCGGACACCCGGCGCGAGCGGCGGCGCGTACTGGTGGTGGGCGACACCGCCCGACTGCCGCAGGCGCTCACGGAACGGGCCATCGCCGACGGTGTCACCCTCACCGTGGCCGCCGGCCCGGCAGCCCTGGCGGAGGCGCTGGACGGCGAACGCCCCACCGACGTGTGCTGGCTGTGGCGCACCAGCACCAGCACCGCTCCCGATGCCACCGCACCGGAGGACAGCGACGCGGCGGCCCGGCTGCGCGCCGAGTGCGAGGTCAACTACCGCGACCTGCTCGCCGTACTGGACACGCTGGCCCGCAAGGGCTTCGGCCGCGGTCAGCGGCTGTGGCTGGTCAGCGAGGGCGCGCAGCACCTGCCCGGCGACAAGGGCACCGACCCGGCGGCCGCGGCCACCCTGTGGGGCTTCGGGCGTGCCCTGGGCATGGAGTACCCCGGATACCGGGTGACTCTGGTCGACCTGCAACCCGGCACCGACGGAGCCTCCGGCCTGGTGGGCGAGTGGCTCGCGGCAGGGGAGAGCGAACTGGAGATCGTCCACCGCGACGGCGGGCGCTGGGTGCGCAGGCTGCGCCCGGCCGACCCCCTGCCCGCGGCTTCGGCGCCCCTCGCCATCCGCCCCGACCGCACCTACGTGGTGGCCGGCGCCACCGGGATGGTCGGCCGTGCTCTCGCCCACCGCCTGGTCGCCCTGGGCGCCCGTCACGTGGCGCTCCTGAACCGTACCGGCGGCCCGGCCCCCGACCTCGGCGACGGCGTCACGGCCGGCGTCCACCCCTGCGACCTGGGTTCCGCCGAGGACGTGTCCCGCGTCCTGGCCGAACTCGCCGGGACGGCACCGCCCGTGGGCGGCGTGGTGCACGCCGCGCAGGAGGCCGCGCAGGACCTGCCGCTCGCCCAGCAGACCTGGGAGAGCCTGGACGCCGTCTTCCGTACGAAGGTCTACGGCGCCTGGCTGCTGCACGAGGCGACCGCCGACCTGCCCGAGCTGGACTTCTTCCTCGGCTGCTCCACGGCGGGAGCCCTGCTGGGCGCCGCCACCCAGACCGGCGCGGGGGCGGGCAACGCCTTCCTCGACCACCTCATGGCACAGCGCGCCGCCGCGGGTCTGCCCGCCACCGCCGTCAACTGGGGGCCCTGGGCGCCCAAGGACCCGGCCCGGCGGCTCAGCGCCTCCCTGGTCCGTAGCTGGGAGGGCCAGGGCATCACACTCCTGGAAGAGGACGAGGCCACCGACGCGCTGCCCGCACTGCTCGACGCCGGGCGCACGCAGGTCCTCATGGGCCACTGCGACTGGAACCGCTTCGTGGCCCGCAGGGCGCCGAGCGCGCTCTTCGCGGAACTGGTCTCCGGCTCCGCCGCGGAGGGGGGCCGCACCGACATCGGCGCCCTGGCCGACACACCAGGGGCCGCCCGCTCGGCCGGGATCAACGCGATCGTACGGGCCCGGCTCGCGGACGTCCTGCGCTTCGAGTCGGCCGACGACGTGGAGCCCGACGCCGAACTGGCCGACCTGGGCATGGACTCGCTCAACGCGGTCGAGATCCGCAACGCCCTCGAAGCCGCCTTCCGGATCACCCTGCCGGCGTCGATCACCTTCGACCGGCCCGGTGTCGACCTGCTCAGCGCATACATCGAAGAACTGCTGTCCGGTGCCGAGGCACCGGCGCACCAGGCAGAGACAGGAGCACACCGATGACCACGTCAGTACGCACGCGGACACTCCGGGAAGTGATCGACCGGCAGGCCGCGCTCCGGCCCGACCAGCCGGCCGTCGTCTGCTCCGGCCGCACGCTCACCTACCGGGAGCTGGACCGGGAGAGCCGCCGCACGGCCCAGGTGCTGCGCGAAGCCGGCGTCGTGCCCGGCTCCCGCGTGGGATATCTCGGCAAGGAGGCCGTCGAGTACTGGGAGCTGGCCTTCGCCTGCGCCCGGACGGGCGCGGTCCTCGTCCCCGTCAACTGGCGGCTGACCGCGCAGGAGGTGGACCACATCCTGCGCGACTCCACCACCGAGGTGCTCCTGGTGGACGAGGAGCACCTGCCGGTGGCCGCCCAGGTGCGCGAGGGCCTGCCCACGCTGCGGACCCTGCTGTGCCTGGACGGCCACACCGCCGACGCCGAGTCCCTGACCGCCCGTAAGCGCGCGGTGTCCGCCGACGCGGACCGGCAGACGTCCGAGGGCGAAGAAGAAGCGACGGACGGCGAGAACAGCCCCGTCGTGCAGATCTACACCAGCGGCACCAGCGGCCTGCCCAAGGGTGTCGTCCTTCCCCACCGCAGCTTCTTCAACGTCGCCGAGGCGATGGATAGCCACGGCCTGGACTGGCTGGACTGGAAGGACGGCGACCGCAGTCTGATCGGCCTGCCCGGCTTCCACATCGGCGGTCTCTCCTACGGCATGCAGGCGTTCAACGCCGGTGCCACGGTGGTCTCCCTGCCCGCCTTCATCAGCTCCGACGCGGTACGGGTGATCGCCGAGGAGGGCGTCACCACCGCCATCGTGGCGCCCGCCATGCTGGAGCTGATGCTCGCCGAACCTGCCGCGGCCAGAGGCGCACTCGGCACCCTGCGCAAGGTGGTCTACGGCGGCTCCCCGATCGGCGAGGAGCTGCTGAGCCGGGCCATCGACGTCCTGGACTGCGACTTCCTTCAGATCTACGGCAGCAGCGAGACCGGCAACTTCGCCGTCTGCCTGCCGCCCGCCGACCACGTCCCCGGCAGCCCGCTGCTGCGCGCGGCGGGCCGCCCCTACCCGGGCATCGAGGTGCGCATCGAGGACCCCGAGGGCAAGGAGCTGCCCGCCGGGGAGGTCGGGGAGATCTGCGTACGGACACCCGCCCAGATGCTCGGCTACTGGCGGCTGCCCGAGGCCACGGAGCGCACCGTGGTCGACGGCTGGGTGCACATGGGCGACGCCGGCTTCCTGGACGAGGATGGCTACGTCCACGTCCGTGACCGGGTCAACGACATGATCATCGTGGCGGGGGAGAACGTCTACCCCGCCGAGATCGAGGACGCCCTCGCCCGGCACCCCGCCGTGGCCGGGGCCGCCGTGGTGGGTGTGCCGCACGAGCGGTGGGGCGAGTCCGTGCACGCCCGGGTGGTCCTGGCGCCCGGGCAGCGGGCCGGCGCCCGCGACCTGCTGCTGTTCCTGCGCGGCCGCCTCGCGGACTTCAAGATGCCCACGTCGTACGACTTCGCCGAGGCACTGCCCCGCAACCCCAGCGGCAAGGTCCTGCGGCGGGCGGTGCGCGACGAACTCGCCGCCGCCGCGAAGAGCTGACCGGCCGTACACGGCACACGGCGGTGGGGGGGGGGGGGGGGGGGGGGGGGGGGGGAGAAGAGGGGAGAAGAAAAAAGGAGCGAAAAAGGAGAGAGGGGGGGGGGGGGAGCGGA
>NZ_JBVJFF010000004.1:464536-614180 GCF_055587985.1 Streptomyces sp. NPDC046335
GCGGGGTTTATATGTGGGGGGATGGGGGGGAGGAACGGCCCTGGGAGGGGAGGGGGGGGGGTAGGGGGGGGGGGGGGGGCGCCGACCCCGCCGCCGGGGGGGAGGGCTCAACCGCCGTACGCGGACCCAGGGGCTCAAACGTAGTCCTGCGGCGCGAAGACCGCGGTGCGCTCCCGGTAGGCCTCGATGCTGGACGACCAGTTGTTGACCACGCGGCCGTCGCCCGTGGTGTACCAGCTTCCGCAGCCGGCGGCGAAGGCCGTGCCCGCGAGGTCCCGCCGCAGCTCTTCGTTGTAGCGCCGCTGCACCTCGGGGGCGACGTCCAGGGTGCGGTCCCGGCCGGCGTCGAGGGCGCCGAGGGCCTGGAGCACGTAGGCGATCTGGCTCTCCACCATGAAGAGGATCGAGTGGTGGCCCAGGTTGGTGTTGGGGCCGTACAGCATGAACATGTTGGGGAAGCCGCTGACCGAGACGCCGAGGTACGCCTCGGGCCCCTCCTTCCACGCCTCGCGCAGCGTCAGCAGGTCCCGGCCGACGATCTCCACGCCACCGGTGCGGTCGAGCGGCTGGAAGCCGGTGGCGTGCACGATCACGTCGACGTCGTGCCGCCGCCCGTCGGCGGTGCGGACGCCCTCCGGCTCGATCCTGGTGATGGGCTCCGTCACCACGTCGACGTTGTCGCGGGACAGGGCCGGGTAGTAGTCGTCGCTGATCAGCACTCGCTTGCAGCCGAACGCGTAGTCGGGGGTGAGCCGGTCGCGGAGCCGGTCGTCGGTGACCTGCGCGTTCAGGTGCTCGCCCGCCACCCGCTGGAACTCCTCCCGCACCGGATTGCCGTCGTCGCGCAGGCCGACGGCCCAGCCGTCGCGCTCCTGGTACAGCTCCTCGCGCAGCGAGGCATAGCGGTCCGGTTCGGCGAGCAGCGCGGCACGCTCGTCGTCCGTGAGCGCCCGGTCCTGCCGGGGGAGCAGGTAGTTGGGGGAGCGCTGGAACACCGTGAGGCGTTCGGTGGCCTCCGCGATGGCGGGCACGAGCTGCACGGCGCTGGCCGCGCTGCCGATACAGGCGACGCGCTTGCCCGTCAGATCCAGCTCCTCGGGCCAGCGGGCCGTGTGCACCTGACGCCCGGCGAAGCTGTCCACGCCCTCGACGCGCGCCCACGCCGGACGGTCGAGCTGCCCCCACGCCGTGATCAGGACGCGGGCCCGCAGCCGCTCACCCCGTGAGGTGCTCAGCAGCCAGCGGCCGTCGTCGTCGGACCACGTGGCCCGGGTGACCTCCACGCCGAGCCGGATGTGCTCCGCCAACTCGTGGCTCTCGGCGAACCGTTCGAGGTTGTGCAGGATCTCCGGCTGCCCGGCGTAGGTACGGCTCCAGTCGGGCTGCTCGCCGAAGGAGTACCAGTACAGGTGGGACTGCACGTCACAGGCCGCACCGGGGTAGGTGTTGTCGCGCCAGGTCCCGCCGATCGAGCCGGCCTTCTCCAGAACCGTGAACGCGTGCCGTCCGGCCTCCTTGAGGCGGGCGGCCATGCCGAGGCCCGACATCCCGGCGCCGATGATGACGACCTCGAAGTCCTCGTCCATATCATCCCCTTCGTAGTGCCTCTTCCTGCGACCACCCTGGCCAGCGGTCCTGATCGACGCCTGAGAGGCCGCTGACGGGCCGTCCGCCCACGGTCGAACGTCCCCGCGGGCGCGTCCGCAGGGACCGCAGACCGGCGGAGGTGGCGGCGTCGGCGGGCAGCAGTGTCGCGACCGCCAGCTCGGAGACGGCGACGTCGGCGAAGGCGTTGAACGTCATGACCGTCGAGATGAAGGAGAGCGTCCGGCCGCCTCGCACCAGGCGCAGCGGCAGCGCGTAGGGGAAGTCGAAGACGCCGTCCGCCTCAGCGGGCCGGCGGCCACCGTGCCGGTCGGGCGGCGGCGCGGGGTAGCCGCTCACCTCCTGGTACAGCGCCTTCAGCGGCGCCGACCCGGTCTTGGTCACGTGCCGGCGCAGCCTGCCGAGGAGATGCTCGCGCCACGCTCCCTGGTCGGGCATCAGGGGCGCGAGACCCCGCGGGTGCAGGAGCAGCCGCAGGAAGTTGACGGGCGGGCGCAGGAGATCGGGGGAGACGTCACCCACCAGGACACCGAACGTGCGGTTCGCCTCCACGACGCGGTACTGGGCGTCGAAGACCAGCACCGGATGGGGTTCGTGGGCGGTGACCAGGCGACGTAATCGCTTCTGTACGACGTTCGGGGCGGGGCCGTCCATGCTCGACTCCTGGAAGTACGGAGCGAACCCGGCGGCGACCAGCAGGACGTTGCGGTCCCGCAGCGGCAGGTCGAGGTCGGCGGCGAAGCGGAGCAGGACGTCCATGCTGGGGCGGGCGCGGCCGGTCTCGATGAAGCTGATGTGCCGGGTGGAGCAGCGGGCGCGCGAGGCGAGCTCCAACTGGCTGATGCCCCGCCGGTTCCGCCATTCCCGCAACAGGGATCCGACACTCGGACTCTCTCGGTGCATGAGCTGTGAGGTCATACACCAGAGTGTTCGCTCTCGAACAAATAACCGCAATAACGCCTTCCTCTTCCGTGGGATTGCCACAGGAAAGGCAGCAGCAAATGCGGCATCTCGGCGGGACGAAAAGAGAGAACGCCGGGAATTTGAGTTTGCTCAAGGGATATTCTGGCGGAGTGCGCTGACGCGCTGCTGACGCCCCGGCGCCGGACAAGCGAGAAGGCCGCGGCGGTACGCCCCCGGGGGTGTTCCGGGCGTACCGCCGCGGCCTCCTCGCGGCGTTGCTCCCTCGCTCTCTACGCGGGGACGGCCACGTCCAGGGAGGGAGCCTGGTTGAGGATCTCCCGCAGCCGCTCGCGCAGCTTCAGCGAGGGCTCCACGCCCAGCTCGCTCGCCAGCCTGCGCCGCGTGCTGTCGTACGTCTCCATCGCCTCGGCCTGCCGTCCCGTCCGGTACAGGGCCAGCATGAGCATCTCGGTCAGACGCTCCCGCCACGGGTGAATCGTGCGCATGCGCTTCAGCTCGCTGATGCTGTGCATCGGGTCCATGAGCTGCATCTCCAGCCAGAGCCTGTCCTCGACGGCACACAACTGCTCCTCCTCCAGGGCCAGCGCCACGCTCTGCGCGATCGGCCCCTGGACGACGTCCTGGAAGGGCTCGCCGCGCCAGAGGTCCAGCGCCTCGCCGAGCAGCCGGTGCGCCTCGGCGGGGCTCTCCCGCGTGCAGGCGCGGGCCTGGCCGGTCAGCCGGCGGAAGGCCGCCGCGTCGGTCCGCGCCCCGCCAAGCTCCAGGACGTACCCCGAGGGGCGGGTGAGCAGCTCGGGCGCGGGGCCGTCCTGGCCCGCCGTCTGCTGCAAGGTCCTGCGTAAGCGGTAGACGTGGGCCTGGAGCGAGTTCTCGAAGGTGGGCGGCGGGTTCTCCCCCCACAGTTCGGTGTAGAGCTGCTCGGCGGACAGCTGACGGCCGGGGCTCACGAGCAGCGCCGCCAGCAGGGTGCGCTGCCGGTTGCCGCTGACACCCTGTGTACGGACGCCCGCGCGCACCTCCAGCGGGCCCAGGAAAGCGAAGACCTGACCGGTCCCCGAGGCGTCCTGCGCCTGGGGTCCGGAGGGCAGCGGCGCGCCGGTACCGCGGCCCGCGTCGTCGAACTGCGAATAAGCCATCACTTTTCTCCTCCTGCCGTGCACGGTTACTTCAATTGACTCCGGCGCCCTTCGTGGCCGCAAGTGCCAACAAGTGGCAGGCGTCGTTTCCACGCCAGTGCATATTCATTGAAGCAAAGCTGATTTCGCGCGGTTGATGTCGGGGCGGACGGGGGCATCTCGGACAGCTATTGCGCGTTTTCCATCGATGTACGCGCCTCTTCGGCCCTCACTCCTGGCTTGTTCGAACGCGGCAGGACGCCGGGGCAATTACGTGCGAGGTAATGGACGGGCTCGACGGGTGCGGATGGGCCGCCCGCTTTCACCGGGCGATCAGGCATCTGTCAGGCGCGGCTGCTTGGGTCGCAGGAACCACTGACCACGACGATCCGAGAAAGAGGTGTGCGATGGGGGCTGCCCGTCAGCCACTGCGTGTGGGAGTCCTGCTGCCGACCAGGGAGCAGGCGATCCTCGGCGAGTACAGCGTCTCCCCCCTGCTGGACTTCGCGCGACGGGCCGAGGAACTCGGCTTCGACTCGCTGTGGACGGGTGACTCCCTCACCGCACGCCCCCGGCTCGACCCCCTGGTGGTGCTGTCCGCCGTGGGCGCGGTGACCCGCCGGGTGCACCTGGGCACCGCGACCCTGACACCCGCGCTGCGCCACCCGCTCGTGGCCGCCAACATGGCAAGCAGCCTGGACCACGTCAGCTCGGGGCGGCTCGTCCTGGGGGTGGGGTCGGGATTCCCCTCGCCGGAGACCACCGAGGAACTGGCCGCCGTCGGCGCCTCGTCGGGCGACCGGGCCGACCGGCTCGACGAGATCACCGCGCTGTGGCGGACCGCCTGGTGCAGCACCCGGCCCGGCGCGCCGAACCGCTTCATGGGCGAACACTGGCAGGCGGAGGGCCTTGACCGGCTCATCTGCCCCGCCGCGCCCGACGGACCGCCGCTGTGGCTCGTCGCCGACGACACCGCCCGCGTACTCGAACGGGCGGCCTGCCGCTACGACGGCTGGCTGCCCTTCCTCGCCTCGGCGGACGCCTACGCCCGCGCGCGCGTACGCCTGGAAGACCTCTGCCGCCGCGCGGGGCGCAGGGCCGACGCGGTGATCCCCGCCCTGTACCTCACGGTCACGGTCGGCACGGACGAGCAGCGGGCCAGGGTCGAGCTGGACGACTACCTGGAGCACTGCTACGGCCGCACCCTGGAGCAGATGTCGGCCATCCAGGCCTACGCCTGGGGCCCGAGCGAGCGCTGCGCGCAGCGCCTCGCCGACTACGTACGGGCGGGCGCCCGCCACATCGTGCTCCGCATCGGATCACTGCGACCGGAGACACACCTGCGGGAGATAGCGGACGTCCTCATGTCCAAGGCCCGCCAGACGGATCAGGAGAGCGCATGACGACCACCGGCAGCACCCGACGGGCCCGTTGGTTCACCACGTCCGGAGCCGATCCGAACGCCGGGCACCAGGTGTTCCTGTTCCCGCACGCAGGCGGCACGGCCCCGGCCTACCAGGCCTGGGGCGCCACCCTGCCCTCCACCATGGAGGTGCGCACCCTGCAACTGCCCGGACGCCAGGAGCGGTTCGACGAGGAGCCCTTCACCGACGTCGAACCGCTCCTGGACGCACTCCAGGAGGCGTTCGAGGCCGAACTCGACGGCCGCCCCTACGTCCTGTTCGGCCACAGCTTCGGGGGCATGCTCGCCTACCGCCTCTCCGTGGCCGCCGCGTGGAACGGCCTGCCAGCGCCCGCACTCCTGGCCGTCTCCTCCTGGGCGCCGGGACTGGGGTGGGCCGCCGAACTCGCCCAGGTCGCCACCATGTCGGACGACGAACTCCTCGCCCGCGTCGGCCAACTGGGGCTGCTGACGGAGGGCACGGCACTCGACCCGGCCACCCTGGCCTCGATCATGCCCGCGATCCGCGCCGACTTCCTGGCCGCGGGCAGCCTCCACGAGGACGGCGAACCCGCGCCCTGCCCGGTGGCGGCCTACGGCGGCGCGAGCGACCCGATAGTCCCGCCCGACGCCATGTCCGTCTGGGCGGACCACACCACGGACTTCCTCGGCACGACCCAGTTCCCGGCCGGCCACTTCCACCTCTTCGACCACGCGGCGGCGGTGCAGCACAGCGTGGAGCGCCATGTACGGAAGCTGCGGGCGAGGGTGTGAAAGGGGTCTGGCGTCACGTCAGGCCCTCGCCGGCCGCGGCGGGATGGCGTTGTCGATGAGGACGGCGGCGATGGCGGCGGCGGTGGGGAAGGCGTCCGCGTCGAGGACCCGGGTGCGGGCCGCGGCGCCGTCGATGAGCAGCGCGAGCTGGTCGCCGAGCTGTTCGGGGTCGGCGGCGCCGGCTTCGCGGGCGGTGTCGGCGAGCCGCGCGGCGACGGCTTTCTTGTAGTCGCGTGCGTACTGGGACGCGGGGTGCTCGGGGTCGTGGAGTTCGACGGCGGCGGCGATGTAGGGGCACAGGGGGTTGGTGGGGGGGATGTCGAAGACCGCGAGGAGCCGTTCGCGGGGCGTGAGGTCGGTGCGGTCGAACACGCCTGACAGAACAGAGGGGTCGAACCGGCGCAGGTATTCGGCGACGAGTTCGTCCTTGCCGCCGAAGTGCTGGTAGGCCGTGCGCTTGGACACCTCGGCCGCCGCGCAGAGCTGGTCCATGCCGGTGCGACTGATGCCCCGCTCGCGGAACAACTGCTGGGCCGCGCTGAGGATGCGCTCGCGGGCGCCCCGGCCGCGACGCCGGCCCGTGGGGCCCTTCTCCAACTCCGTCATGGGTCCATCGTACCGCGGCTTGGTAACGACCGGTGTACATAGTTGCGCCCCGGCCGTCTGCCCCGTACCTTAAGCACACAGCACGGTGTGCTTAACGCCGTCGCCCCAGGTACACACGGCACCACCGACCCAAGGGAACGACCATGGGAAAGCTCGACGGCAAGGTCGCGGTCATCACCGGCGGCACCACCGGCATGGCGCTGGCCGGCGCCAAACTGTTCGTCGACGAGGGGGCGCACGTCTTCATCACCGGCCGCCGCCAAGACGCCCTGGACGAGGCCGTGAAGCAGATCGGCCGCAACGTCACCGGCGTCCAGGGCGACGCCGCCGACCTGGACGACCTGGACCGCCTGTACGACACCGTCAAGCGGGAGAAGGGGAGCCTCGACGTGCTGTGGGCCAGCGCCGGCGGCGGCGAGCCCGCCCCGCTCGGCGAGATCACCGAGGCCCAGTTCGACACCTGGTTCGGGCTCAACGCCCGCGGCACCCTGTTCACCGTCCAGAAGGCCCTCCCGCTCTTCAACGACGGCGGCTCCATCCTCATGACCGGCTCCAACGCCTCCCTCGGCGCCTTCCCCGGCTGGAGCGTCTACGCCGGCAGCAAGGCCGTCCAGCAGGCCTGGGCGCGCGTCTGGCTCAACGAGCTCAAGGACCGCCGCATCCGCGTCAACGTCCTGACCCCCGGCCAGGTCGCCACCGCCAAGCAGGCAGAACTCTTCGACGAGGCCACCAAGCGCCAGTTCGAGTCCCTCATCCCCCGCGGCCGGATGGGCAGCCCCGACGAAATCGCCAACGCCGCCCTCTTCCTCGCCTCCGACGACTCCAGCTACGTCAACGGCATGGAACTCGTCGCCGACGGCGGCACCACCGCCATCTGAACCGGACGACACACCACCAGGACAGGACATCTCATGAGTGACATCAGCATCATCGGCACCGGGAACATGGCCCGCACCATCGGCGCGCGGGCGATGGCGGGCGGCAACACCGTCGAGATCATGGGCCGCGATCAGTCCAAGGCCGCAGGCCTGGCCAAGGCTCTCGGCGGCGGCGCCACGACGGGAGAATGGGGCACCGCCCCGGCCGGGGACATCGTCATCGTGGCCTTGTTGCACGACGGCGTCGTGCCGGCCGTCGCCCAGTACGGAGACGCTCTCGCGGGCAAGGTCATCGTCGACATCAGTAACCCCTTCAACTCCACGTTCGACGGGCTGGCCCACCGCGAGGAGACCTCGATCGCGCAGGAAGTCGCCAAGGCGGCCCCGGCCGACGCCAATGTGGTGAAGGCGTTCAACACCGTCTTCCGCCATGTCCTGGAGAAGGGCCGGCCCGACGTCTTCATCGCCGGCGACGACGCGCAGGCCAAGGCACGTGTGGGAGCGTTCGTCGAGAGCCTCGGGCTGCGCCCGCTGGACGTCGGCGGCCTGAGGATGGCGCACTGGCTGGAAGGAGCGGGCGTGGTCACGGTGGGCCTCGCCAACCACGGGGTGGGAAACCTGGACTTCGCCCTCAGCATCACCGAACTTCCCTCCGAGTAAATGGCCGACGACCGGCCGAGCCGGCCGAACAGCCCTCACTCGGCCGGAAAACGTGGCGGACCCTCAACCCCGCCCCGGCACCACACCCCGCAGCACACCGAGGTCGACCAGATCCTGCGGCCGTACCCGCAGCTCGTCCGCCGTGGAGCGTGCCGCGGACGGCGGACGCTTCAGGATCGCGGCGGCCAGTTCCGGCGCGATCACCGAAAAGTAACTGTCCGGCGTGGCCCAGGTGTTGCCGGGCGCGGCGAGCGCGAGCGCCCCGCCCGAACCGCCCTCACCGATGACGAGCGTGGTCAGCGGGACGCTCGCCGAGGCCACCGCCGCGAACAGGTCGGCGATCGCCGCCCCTGCCCCCGCCCGCTCGGCCGCCGCGTCATTGGCGGCGCCGGGGGTGTCGACCAGGGTCAGCACGGGGACACCGAGCCGGTCCGCGAGCCGGATCAGCCGGGCCGCGGTGCGGTAACCGGCCGGCCGCGTCGCGGTGCCCCGCTGGGCCGCGTACGCCACCGTACGGCCGTCGTGAAGGCCGAAGCCGCAGCTCATCCCGGGGTCGCGGCCGCCGCAGCGGTCCCCTGACACCTCGGCGCGTGCCGTGAAGAAGGCGTCGAGGTAGGCGTCCGCGCGCGGTCGGCCGGGCGCGCGGGCCCGGGTCACCGCGTCCCAGCCGGTGCGGGGCAGGTCCGTCACGCCGAGGGCGTCGGGAGGAGCGACGGGGGCAGTGGCGCGCGGGGACGTCAGCAGCCGCAGCCGCAGCGCGAGCGCGCCGGGCAGCTCTCCCGGAGGTACGACGGCGTCGATGTGACCGGCCGCGAACTGCGCCTCGGCCGTGTAGGCGGCCGGGTCCGCGTCGGGTGGCCGTACCCGCGATCCGGCGAAGGCCACCTGAGCCCCGGGCAGCGCCACCACCATGTCGGCCCCGGCGCCGAGCGTCGCCCACCCGCCGCCCGTCGTCGGATCGCGCAGCACGGCGAGTTGGGGCAATCCCGCCGCCCGGGTGAGAGCGCTCTGGCGCGCCACCCGCTGGAGCTGGGACAGGGCGAGCATGCCCTCCTGCATCCGGCTGCCGCCCGTGGCGACGAAGGTGACCACGGGCAGCCGCCGCTCCCGGGCGTGGCTGTGGGCCGCCTCGATCCGGTCACCGGTGCGCCGACCGATCGACCCGCCGAGAAAACCGAACTCGAAGGACAGCGCGACCACGGACACGCCACCGATGTCGGCGGTGGCACAGACGACGGACTCGCTCTCGCCGGTCCGCTCGGCCGCGCCCCGCCTGGCCGCGCCGTACCCCCGCCAGCCGAGCGGGCCGTCGGCCGGCTCGCCGCCCCCCTGCGCTCTCTCGGGTGCGGGCAGTTCCGTGTACGTCTCGGCGACGGCCGCGAGTACGGCGCGCGCGCTCATGCGCGCCGGAGCTTCTGGGCCCGCGTCCGTTCGCCGCGGCTCTCCCTCACGCACGGAGAGCCCGCTTCATGATCTTGCCAAGGTCGTTGCGTGGCAGCTCGGGGAGGTAGTGGACGGTCCGCGGCCGCTTGTGCGGGGCGAGCTGCGCCGCCACATGGTCGGCCAGCACCTCAAGGGTCGGTACGCGCTCGGAGTCCGCGGGCACGATCCACGCCACGACGCGCTCGCCGAGGTCGTCGTCCGGCTCACCCGTCACGGCCGCGTCCCGCACACCGGAGTGCTCCATGAGCGCGTTCTCGATCTCACCCGCGCCGATCTTGTAGCCGCCGCTCTTGATGAGGTCGGTCGCCTTGCGCCCGACGATCCGCACATAGCCGTCGGCGTCACGCACGGCCACGTCCCCGGTGCGGAACCAGCCGTCCTCGGTGAACGCGTCGGCGGTGGCATCGGGCCGGTTGAGGTACTCGGTGAACAGGTTCGGGCCGCGCACCTGGATCTCGCCCACGGCGTCAGGACCGGCTCCGACCGGCGCCCCCGCCTCGTCCACCAGCCGCAGTTCGACGCCGCGCAGCGGCACTCCGACGGTTCCCGCGCGCGCCTGTCCGTCCGCACGCACACTGGTGTTCATCAGGGTCTCCGACATGCCGTACCGCTCGATGACGGTCCGGCCGGTCGCCGCGGCGATCCGCTCGTGGTCGCGTGCGGCGAGTGCGGCGGAGCCCGACACGAGCAGGCGCGCACCGGACAGCGCCTCGGCGAGTACGGCGTCACCGGACCCGGAAGCCAGGGCCTCCGCGATGCGGTGGTACATGGTCGGCACCCCGAACAGCATCGTGGCCCCGGAGTTCAGCTCGCGCGCCACGCCTTCGGTGCTGAACCGGCCCAGGTGGCGCACCGATCCGCCGCGCCGCAGCGGCCCGAGCATGCCGAGGATGAGCCCGTGCACATGGAAGAGCGGCAGCGCGTGCACCAGTACGTCGTCCGCGTGCCACTGCCAGGCGTCCTCCAGCGCGTCGAGCGTGCTGGTCACGGCCCGGCGCGGCAGGACGGCGCCCTTGGGCGGGCCGGTGGTGCCGGAGGTGTAGACGATCAGCGCCGGGTGCTCGGGGCCCGGCTCGGGGGACAGCGGCGGAGCCGGCGCCGTGACGTCGGTCTCGATGTCCCTGCGGGGCACTCCGGCCAGCGCGGGGGGCAGTTCGTCGCCCGGCGCGGCCAGGATCAGCGACGGCTCGCTGTCCGCCACGATGTGCGTCAACTCGCGGTCGCCGAGCCGGGGGTTGAGCGGCACCGCGGGCACCCCCGCGAGCAGGGCGGCCACCACGGCGACCGAGGTCTCCAGGGTGGGTGTCGCCCATACGGCGACGCGCCGCGCCGAACCCAGGGACGAGGCGAGGGAGGCGGCCGCCGCGGAGAGCTGGGCGTACGTCAGTGAGCGTTCCCCGAAGCGCAGTGCGGGCCGCGGGCCGCCCTCGGCCAGGGCGGGGAACATCATCTGCGGTCGGGCACTCATGTGTTGACTCCATTCCAGGTGGTGTGGGGTGTTGCTGCCGGGCGACGGTGGATCGGCGGGGCCTGGGCCTCTCGGCGGGCGATGCGTGTCGGCATCCACCCTCACCCCCATCCCGGGACCACGAGCACCAGCCACGCCGCGGCGGGTACCACGGCGACCACGACCCCTCCATACACCATCAGCTGCTTGAAGAAGTACTCCCGGTCGACGTCCGGCGCCGCCGCCAGGACGAGGGCGCCGTTGGTCGAGAAGGGGCTGACGTCCACCACGGTCGCCGACACCGCGAGCGCCGCGATCATCCCGACCGCCCCGATCTCCCCTTGGGCGAGGAACGGCACGGCCAGCGGTATCAGCGCGCCCATGATGCCGACGGACGAGGCGAACGCGGAGACCAGGGCGCCGATGTAGCACAACAGCAGGGCCGCGAGCAGCGGGACACCGATGCCGCCGACACCCTCGCCGGCCCACTTGATGGTGCCCATCTCCTCCAGCACACCGACATAGGTCAGGACACCGCAGATCAGCAGCACCGTGGGCCAGGCGATCTCGCCGACCGCCTTGCGGCTCGTGTCCGGCCACACCGCGCTCAGCAGCACGGCGAGGGTGATGGCGGTCAGCCCCGCGTCCAGGTCGAAGGCGAGCACGGCGACGACCAGCACGACGAGCGACACGAGGGTGGCCACGCGGGGCGCGGTGAGCCGCGTCTCCTCGTCGGCGGGGGAGCCGGCGTCACTCGCCGCGGCCCGCTTCCGGCCGAGCTTGAGACCGCCGAAGAGTACGAACACCACGCCGGCGATCAGTACGTTGGCGAACAGCGAGGCGAGGAACAGGGCGACCTCGTTGCCCGGCAGGTCCTCGCGCTCCACGATGCCGTTCACGATGGACCCGTAGATGCTGATCGGCGAGAACCCGCCGCCCTGCGCGCCGTGCACCACCATGGCGCCCATGAGGAGCGGACTGATGCCATGACGTGCGGCGAAGCTCAGCGCGATCGGTGCGACGATCGCCACCGCGGCCGGGCTGACCGCTCCGATCGCCGTGAGCGCGCCGGCGATCACGAACATCACCCAGGGAATCAGCGCGATGCGCCCGCCGACCAGCCGTATGGACGCGTGCACCAGCCAGTCCGTCGTGCCGTTGGAGCGGGCGATCGCGAACAGATAGGTGACGCCGACCAGGACGACGAACAGGTCACCGGGGAAACCGGCGAAGATGCCGTCCGCGTCCAGGTCGGCGGCCAGCTCGCCCACCGCGAACGCGGCGGCGAAGGCGAGCGCGCCCATGTTGATCGAGCGAGTGGTGGCGATCACGAAGACCACCACGAGTACAAGGATGGAGATGAGTTCCGCGGACATGTGGGCTCCCGTCCTGGGGCCGTCCCTGAGTGGTCAAGTGGCTGAACCAATTGGCCTATTGACGGCACTCAGAGTCAGGGGGAACGGTTTCAGCCGTCAAGGGGTAGGCGGAAATTGGTTCAGCCACTGGACCGCATGGCGCTGCTAGGCTGCCAAGGCCACGGGGGCGGGGGCCTCCGGAACAGGGGGCAGGAGATGTCCGACGCACTGCGTCCCATGGGGCGTACGCGGCTGTACGAGCAGGTGCTCGACCGCCTGCGCAGCTACGCCGCGGAGAGCGGCCTGAAGGCGGGCGACCGGCTCCTGCCGGAGCGCGAACTCGCCCGGCGGCTCGGTGTCTCCCGTGCCTCGGTGAAGCAGGCCATCGTCGTCCTGGAGGTGCAGGGACTCGTCGAGGTACGGCAGGGCGGCGGCACTTATCTCGTCGGCGACAGCCTGGACGCCGAACCCGTCGAGCGGCTCGTCGAGCGCCGGCGCAGGCTGCCGGACGTCCTTGAGGCGCGCGAGGCGATGGAGACGAAGCTCGCCGAACTCGCCGCTGAGCGGCGCACCGACGAGGACCTGGCCGCGCTGCGCGCCTCGCTCGCGCACATGGCCGCGGAGATCGCCGAAGGCGGGCACGGCGCCGAGGGCGACCGTCGCTTTCACGCCGCGGTGACCGCCGCGGCCCACAGCACACTGCTGGCCGAGTTCATGCGCTCCATCGCCGATGACATCGCCGAGAGCAGGCGCGAATCCCTGCGCCAGCCGCGCCGGCCGAGCCGCTCCCTGGCGCAGCACCAGGCGATCCTCGACGCCATCGAGGAAGGACGCGGCAAGGCCGCCGCGACGGCCATGCGACGGCATGTCCAGACCGTCGCGAAGGTCCGGCTCCTGGACTGGGAGCCGGATACGCTCAGCTGAGTTCGGCGGCCACGAGTGCGGCGGCCCTGGCCACCAACGGGTTGTCCGTGGGCCCCTGCGGGTCGTACTTCGTCGAGAGGATGGACAGCACCAGCGGGGAGCGCCCGGGCGGCCGGACGACGCCCACGTCGTTGGCGACGCCGTACGATGTGCCGCCACCCGTCTTGTCCGCCAGGATCCAGTCCGAGGGCAGACCCTTGCGGAAGCGCTCGGTGTTGGTGACGTTCGCGACCAGCCAGTCCCACAGCCGCTCCCGGTCCCGCGACGCCAGCGCGCGGCCCAGAAGGAGACGGCCGTACGTCATGCCGACGGCCCGCGGGCTCGTGGTGTCCTCGGTCCGCCAGGGCTCGGCGCTGTTCAACTCCGGCTCCCAGCGGTCCAGGCGGGTGGTCGTGTCCCCGAGGCTGCGGCAGAACCGGGTGATGGCGGTGGGTCCGCCCAGCTCGCGCAGCAGCAGGTTTCCGGCACCGTTGTCGCTCTCACTGACAGCCGCGGCGCACAACTGGGCGCCGGTCAAGCCATGGGCGATGTTCTCCGGCTTCCCCGTGACCGGACGGTACCCCGCGGCCTCCACGAACTCCGCGGTGTAGTGGATGCGGCGGCCGAGGAACTCACCGTGCTCGTCCAGGTCCCGCAGGACGGCCGCCGCGGCGAGGCCCTTGAACACCGAGCACATCGGGAAGCGCTCGTCGGCGCGGTGGGACACCGTCGCGCCCGAAGCGGTGTCGAGGGCGAAGACACCGAGGCGGGCGGCGTACTCCTTCTCCAGCGCGCGCAGTTGTCCGGTGAGTCTCCGGCCGGGCGTGGCGGCGTACGCCGTGCCCTGAACGGCGGGCAGGGTGGGCACCAGGGCGGCCAGGGCGGTACCGGCGCCGAGGGTCAGTAGCTTGCGGCGGGAGGGCAGAGCTTGGGTGGAGGTGGTGAGACGCACGGTCGTCCTCTTTCTCTGTCGCTGTTCGCTGTCAGCTGTTCGCAGTTCGCTGCCGCTGATCTCTGTCGCGTCGGCGCGGCAGCCATCAGCCAAGCCGCAGCCCACCGCCATGTCGAATACACTCTCGACGTCGGTCCGATTCGACTTCCGTATCCGCGCACGTCAGGGGCGCATCTTGCTCACCGAACGCCATCTGGAAATCTTCGTCGCGCTGGCGGACGAGGAACACTTCGGAGCCGCCGCGCAGCGCGTGGGCATCACCCAGCCACCCCTGTCGCAGGGACTGCGCCGACTCGAAGCGCTGCTGGGAGTCCGCCTCTTCGAACGCAGCCGGGGTGTCACCCTCACCGACGAGGGCGCGCTGTTGCTGCCGCACGCCCGTCGGGCGCTCGCCGCGCTCACGGAGCTGCGGGAGACCGGTGCGCGGGAGCGGGCCGACGGCCGCCGGCTACGCCTCGGACTCGCGCCGGAGGTACCCGCCCGGGTCGCGGCAGCCGTGGCCGCCGCGCCCGGCCGTGCGGGGGAACGCACCCGGCTCGCCGTCTCGACGGCTCCGACCGCCACGCTGCTGTCCGAGACCGCCGCGGGCCGGCTGGACCTCGCCGTGATCCGGCACCCCGCGGTGCTGCCGGGACTCGCCTCCGGCGGGGTGGTGCTCCTTCCGACCTGGCGCCTGACCCCTGCCCGGACGGAGACCGATGCGGCCGGGGGCGGCAGACGGCTGCCCGTCGCGGTGCGGCCGCGGGAGGAGGCGCCGGCTGCGTACGACCTGTTCATCGACACCCTCGCCAGCCGCGGCCGACGGGTGGAGACGGTGGTGGTCCCCGACGAACGCGCCGGGCTCGCCCTGGTGGCGGCGGGCCAGGCCGTGCTGGTGACGGCCGACGCCGGGCTCTCGGCCGAGGGCGTCGAGCGCACCCCGGCCACCGACCCGCCACTGCCGCTGCGCCTGCGGGTGGTGTGGGACGCCCGCCGCCCGGACTCCGAGGGAACGGCGCTCACGGCCCGCCTGCTGGTGGACGCCCTGGCCCGGCAGGCGGCGCGGTGAGCGCGGCGAGGCGGGAGAGCGACGCCCAACGCGCCATCCGCGGCATGTTCGCGGACGCCGGTGTGCGCGGCTGGCTGCACGTGGCGGAGCTGCACCGGCCGACGGCATGCGTGACGGTGGACCCCGACGAGCCGGTGCCCGTGGGATCGGTCTACAAGGTGCCGCTGATGGCCGCCTTCTGCCGGCTGACGGACGCCGGCGCACTGGACCCCCGGCAGCGGGTGACACTCGGCCCCGACGAACGGATGCCCGGCCGGACCGGCCTCTCCATCCTGCGGGACCCGGTCACCGTCTCACTGCGCGACCTGGTCGTCCTCATGATGAGCGTCTCCGACAACACGTCGGCGGACGCGGTGCTGCGCCGCGTGGGCCCGGCGGCCGTCGAGGAACTGTGCCAGGACGTCGGCCTGCCGGACACCCATATCCTCGGCGGCGCGGCCACGACCTTCGAGCGGATGGTCTCGGAGACCGGCGCCGAGTCGCTCAGCGCCGCGATGGAACGCCTGGCCGACAACGACACCACGGTGCCCGCCGTGGTCTACAACCCCCTGTCCAAGGCGTCCTCCACGCCTTCCGACATGGCCCGGCTGCTGCGGGCCATCTGGACCGACGGCGCGGCCTCCGCCGAGAGCTGCGCCTTCATGCGGGAGACGATGGGCCGCCAGGCATGGTCGCACCGCCTCGCCTCCGGGTTCCCCTACGACGACGTGACGGTGTCGGGCAAGACCGGAACCTTCGGCACGATGCGCCACGAGGCGGGCGTGGTGGAACTCCCCGACGGTGGTGTCTACACCGCCGTGGTCTTCACCCAGGCGGCCCGCGCGGACACCAAACTCCCGCGCGCCGACGCCGTGATCGGCACGGCGGCGCGCACCGCGGTGGAGGAACTGCGGGGCAACGAAGGCACATGAGGCCGGGACATGGCGGGAGGGCGTTCGAGCGCGGCGGACGCCCGTTCGGGGGAGGGCGGGAGGAGGCTCGGATGGTGGGCGGCTCCCCGGGGTAGATATCGCGCATGACGCACCCTGTGGACGCGGACGAACTGTTGACGCGCATTCGTGGAGCCCGAGACTGGGCGTCGAGCGAGGCAGACCGGATCTTCGCCCTCTCCGAAACCCTCCAGAGCGACGGCCAGGAGGCCGAGGCCCTGAGCGCGAGCATCGAAGCGCGCGCGTTCCAGTCGATCCGCGCGGTGCTCGACGAGGTCCTGCACCCGGGGACCCACTCCCACGCGTGATCAGCGCGATCTGCCGCCCGGAGCGCCTCGCACGAAGCGCCGCAGACGCGCACGCACGGCGTCGGGCTGCTCCAACCAGGGCTCGTGCCCCGCGCCTTCGATCCGGGCCAGCGGAACACCGAGCCGCAGCGCGAGCGACTCAAGTGCCGACAGAGGGCGAGGATCGCAGACCCCGCCCAGGATCTCCGCCCGCTCCGGCAGGCAGGCACGCAGCTCGGCGAGGTGCGCGTCGAGCGGGTCGGCGCGTCCTTCCGCCCCGAGCTCGGCGTTCATGCGCCAGCTGACGGGCCGGCGCCGCCGGGCCTCCCGCGCGGCCCAGCGCCACCCGCGCTCAGGTTCGGCATGGTCGGTGAACCAGGCCAGCGTGAGCAGCTCGACCTCCTGCTCCTCGGTGCGGTCCGCCAACTCCCGCAGCTCGCGAAGCCGCTCCTGCTGCCCGGCCGACATGCGGCGACCGCGCTCCGCCCGCTCTCCCGTACGCCAGTCACCGACGAAGGGCCCGCACATCATCAGCATCGCGGCAACGCGGTCAGGGCGCCGCAGGCAGAACCGGCTCGCCAGATCGGCCCCGTAGGAGTGCCCGATCAGCACGGCCTCGGGCACCTCCCAGGTGTCGAGCAATTCGGCGAGATCGTCGACATGCCGGGCGAGGGTATGACGACCCTGCCACGGCGACCGACCCGTACCACGCTGGTCGTACCGGTACACGGGCGCGAGGTCCGCGACCATCCGCGCGACATCGCCGAGGTAATCGGGCAGTCCCGGACCACCATGGAGCAGTACGACAGCCGGCCGCCGGGCGGTATCCCCGAGCGCCGACCACCGCAGCCGCACCTCGTCACTCATCGCGGCCAGGCCGTGCGTCTCCATCAAGTTCACCGCGGTGAACTTACCGGTGTCGAGAAGGCCCGCCAAGGGCGAGCAGGAGCGCGGCCGTCCGGGACGGCTCCTCAAGGATGGGTGTGTGTCCGGCTCCGGGCAGCATCTCGATCACCGCGTCAGGAACGACGCGGTAGTCCGCCGCCGACGAGGGACGCCATCGGCGGTCCTGGTCACCAAAGATGACGCGCAGGGGCTTGCCGACGGCCACCAGCCGATCCGGCAAAGCCCGTTGGCTCAGATACGCGGTGGACGCCTGCATCGCTGCGATCACCGCCTGGATGGACATGCCGCGCAGCTCGTCGATGAGTCCCTGAGGGATCTGGTGGCCGGGACGGAATCCCGTGCTCGCGAACCGGCGGATCTGCTCGTCGCTCGGCGGCCACTGGGTGGGGTCGATGGCGGTCTGCTCCGGCGACGCGATGAAGGCGTCCATGCTGGGGCCGGTGTTGATGAGAACGAGTGCGCTCACGAGGTCGGGGCGTTGCTCGGCGAGAGCGGTGGCGGCGTAGCCACCGCTGGAGTGGCCGACGACAGTGGCCTGCCGGACGCCGAGCCGGTCCAGCGTGGCGGCGATCCTCTGCCCCTGTCGCGGGAGTGAGTAGTCCCGGTCGGCGGGTTCGGCCGAGCGGCCGTGCCCCGGGAGGTCGATCCGTATCACGCGACGGGACGTCAGCAGCGGGACCATTGCGTCCCAAGAGCGGCTGGAGGCTGCGGACCCATGGATGAGGAGCAGCACGGGGGCATCGGCGGGGCCGTCTTGGCGTACGTAGAGCTGCTCCTCGGCGGATGCGGCGTTGTCGTTGTCGTTGGCTTTGACGTTGCTGTGTGGCTGCCTGTCGGAAGGTGTCATGACCCCACTGTCGCCGTCGGCGCATGGCGGCGGCTTGGACAAATGTTCCCCACCCCGCCGCCCAACTAGCATGGGGAGATGCATGGGGAGACGGGGGCCACCGGCAGTGTGATGAGTGGTGGCGGCGATCCCGCTGCCTGGCACGTCGCACGCCCGATGCGGCCCAGCCGGCTGGCCGGAGCAGACATGGCCGGGTTCCGCGTACCGGGCGCGCCCGTGGACGCCCTGCGGTTGGTCGCGCATCCGGCTGTGATGCTGATTCTGGAGTTCGGGCCCAGTCCGTCCACCGTTGACGACGGCGCAGGGCGGCGGCATCGGGGGAGTCTCGTCGCCGGGCCGGGTTTCGGCTCGGGAGGCGGGGTCCGGGCTTGGGGCGAGCATGTGGAGTGCGTGCAGGTGCGCCTGTCCCCGGTGATCGCCGGTCCGGTTCTGGGCGTCTCACCAGCCGATCTGGCCGGTGCCATGGTCTCGCTCGACGAGCTGTGGGGCCGGGAAGCGGCACGGATCGGTGAGCAACTGAGAGAGATCCCCTCCTGGGAGGGACGCTTCGCCTTCACGGACGCGCTGCTGGCCCGTCGATATGAGGAGCGGTGGCAGGCGGACCCGGCGGTGGCCTGGGCCTGGGACCGGATCGTCGCGGGCGGAGGGCTGGTCCGGATCGACCGGTTGGCCGCCGAACTCGAATGGAGCCGCAAGCGTCTGTGGTCCCGGTTCCTTGCACAGACCGGTATGCCGCCCAAACGGGCCGCGAAGCTGGTCCGCTTCGACGAGGCCGTGCACCGCCTGGTCGAGGGTGCGGGCGCGGCCCGGGTCGCGGCGGACAGCGGCTACTGCGATCAGTCCCATCTGCATCGGGACGTCATGGCCTTCACCGGCGCGACGCCGGCGACCGTCGTGAGCGAGCCCTTCCTGACGGTGGACGACCGGGCATGGCCGACCGCCTGACGTGCACCAGGCCAACTCCCGCAACCGGTCACCCACTGGCGCCGCCGCACCGGCTGCCCGGGCGGCGGCGTCATGTGCCTCAAGGGGGTGGCTCCGCTCTCTGGCCCCTTTGCCCCTCTGACTGTCTGACCCTCTGACCTCAGAGCATGATGAGCAGCCGTGTCTTCGGCTTGAGCTTCCTGTTCACCGAACGGCTCTGCACGTAGACCTCCAGCTCGGGGTTGTTGCCCGCCTTCACCGAGACGGTGCCCTGGATGCCCGTACCGAACAGGAGGCTGCGGGCCGCGTCACCGGTGTAGGCGCGGTCGGTGCTCTTCTCGACCACGATGACTTCCTTGTTCGGCTGGACCTGGGCCCGGGCGCCCAACTGGTAGTAGCAGGAGCCGCGTTCGTAGGCCACGCCCGGGTGGGAGTCCACGAAGGGGCGGATCTCGACCTCCTTGTCGACCTTCAGCAGCCGGTACTTGTCGGCCGGGATCGGTTCGAGGTTGGCCCGCACCTCGTCCACCGATATGTCCTGGCCCACGGCGAACAGGTTCTTGGTGCCGCGCACTCCCTGCTCTCGTCCCCGCAGGAAGCTGGTGGCCGCGGCGCGCACGGTGCCGATCGCTTCCTCGACGCCCTTGTGGGAATCGGCGTCCCATATGGCGATGTTGCCGGCCGGGAAGCCGTAGTTCTGCGCGGTCCGCTTGGCCAGGGAGTTCGGAACGAGGATCGCGGAGGTCCAGTGGCCCGGGAGCCCGCCCATCTTCGCCGTGATCCTGTCGAGCCAGGGGCCGAGGATGGCCATGTCACCGTCGTGGCGCCTGTCGCCTCCTGACGCGTTCTCCTCGCCGTCGGTCACCACGATCTGGAGGAAGCTGTGCTCGCCGTACTCCTCCCAGATGTGGCCGAGGTCGTCGAGGGACTTCAAGGAGGCCTCTATGAGGGCGGTGGCGCCGTTGTTGACCCGGTACAGGCCTCGCATGGACGGCAGGTGCTTCACGTCCATGTCCCAGACCAGGTTCTCCACCTTGTGGTCGAAGGAGTAGAGGCTGATCCGTGTCTCGTGGCCGAGGCTGTCCGATTCGGACTTCAGCCCGGACACGAACTCATCGACGACGCGGATGAGTTGGTCCTGGTGCGGACGCATGGAACCCGAACAGTCGACTACCAGCGCGACGTGGTTGACCTTGTGCTGAATCCTGTTTGCGGACACGTCTGTGCTCCCCCTTCGGTGCCTCCGAGTGATGTCTTCACTCTATGGGGAGGCACTGACAACGGCCCGAGACAGCCAACCGCGCCCCAGCGACCGACCGAGCGGTCACGCCGGCGACCGACCGAGGGTTCACGCCAGTGCCGGCTGCGGTTCCGGTTGTTGGGTCGGTGTGGCCGTTGGGGGCTCCCACAACTTGGTGGTCCGTACGTAGCCGTAGATCACTGAGGCCATCGACAGCAGGACCAGCGGTCCGAACACCCACGGGTGCTCGGCCATGTCCATCGGCAGGTAGCGGTATGACAGCAGGAGCGCCGCGAAGACCGTCGTGCCGTAGGCGGTCAGCTGGGTTGCTGAGCGGTCCCAGCCGCGGTCGAGCGCGCGCAGGGCCGCTTCGATCGTGAGGGCGAAGACCACGCCGGCGACGAGGTCCACTCCGTAGTGGTAGCCGAAGCCCAGCGTCGCGGCGAGTGTGGCGGTCAGCCAGAACGTCCCCGCGTATCTCAGCAGCCGCGGGCCCTTGCGGGAGTGGATGAAGATCGTGACGGCCCACGCCGTGTGCAGGCTCGGCATGCAGTTGCGCGGGGTGATCCCGTCGTACGGCACCGGGTGCGGCGCGGTGACCGGCGGCAGAGTGTGCGGCCACAGATTGGTCACCGCCCACTCCACGCCGCCGGTTCCTGAGGTGCCCGGGCCGTAGGCGAAGATCGGTCCGACCACGGGGAAGAGCATGTAGAACGCGGGGCCGATCAGGCCGATGACCAGGAACGTGCGCACCAGGTGGTGGCCAGGGAAGCGACGCTCGGCGGCCACGTCGCGCAGTTGGTAGAGCGCGACGACGATCGCGGCCACCGCGAGTTGCGCGTAGACCAGGTCGAGGATGTTCGTGCCGATCGGGCCGGTGGCCTCCAGCATCCGGCCCGCCAGCCACGACGGATTGCCGAGCGCGTGATCGGCCATCGCCACATATGGGTCGAGCACGGTCGGGCGGGTCTTCGACGTGATGAGCAGCCAGGTGTCACCCGTCTTGCGGCCGGCCACGAGGAGCAGACCGAGGCCGACGCCCTTGAGGAGCAGGACCCGTTCCGGGCCGGTGCGGCGCGTGACCGCGATGACCGCGACGCCCAGGATCACCCACAAGGCGCCGTTGCCGAAGAACTGGCCCTCGGGTGTGTCGACGTCGAGCGCCCACCGCACCAGCACGAAGACGACGTCGATACCGATCGCGGCACCGGCCGCGACGAACCGCTGCCGCCAGGTGAGCACCACCATCATCAGCGCCATGCCGCCGTACAGCGGACCTGGCTTGGGAGGAAAGATCACCTCTCGCGCCTGGACGGTGATCGGCCCCGGCTGGCCGGCGTATCGACGCGCGACGAACTCCAGCGCGATGAGGAACCCGAGGGCCACCACACTTGCCGTGACCCAAAGGATCACCCGCGGCCGGCGCCACTCGACAGACGTGATCATGCGGCCTATTCGTGAAAACGCCCGCGATTCTTTGGATATCAATTGTTCGACCGATTTGTTGGTTGTTGTTGTCGCACAGGTTAGCCGTCGTGCCGGATGGACTGACTTTCGGGTCGAGGGGAGGCGATGAGGGCACTCGCCGCCAGCCCGATCATGCCACCGGGGCCGTCCGCGGTGGTTCCCGGGCTCGCCCGGCACGCGCCGTCGAGCGTCCTCACGGCTGGTAGGGCGGCGCCGCCCCCCAGTTCCACAGCGGCACCGGCTGGTCGGTGGGCCGGTTCGCTGCCGGGCCCGAGAAGTAGAGGGCGAGCCGCGTGCCCCACTCGATGTAGGCGAGGAACCCGGACCGGAACTCGGCGTCCGTCGGCAGCCCCGCGTCGTCCGCCGCGTCCTGCATCAGATCGACCCAGCGGCGCCGCTGCGGCTCGGTGATGCCCTTGCCGAGATGCTTGCCCACCATCCGGGCATGGCCGCCGTGCTCCTGCGAGTAGACCGTGGGGCCGCCGAAGACCTCGCCCAGCCACTGGGCGACGTGCCGGGCGTGCTCGGTGGGCAGATCCGCGAAGAGCGGGGCGAGAAGATCGTCCTTGAGGACCTTCTCGTAGAACGTCTCGGTGAGGCGCTCGAAGCTCTCCGCGCCGCCCGCCCACGCGTACAGGCTGGGCGTCGACGCGCCCGTGCCGCGCACCACGGTGGGCGCGTAATGACGCATCTCCTCGATGCCCTCGACGTAGGGACGGATCTCCGCGAAGAAGTCGCGGAACTGCTCCGACGTGCGGAATCCCTCCAGGTGATCCTTCGTCGATGTCCAGGTGATGCGCAGAATGAAGTGCTCGAAGTCCTCCTCGCAGCGCGTGAGTTCGTAGTCGACGCACTGCGGTGCCGCGGCCAGGGGGACGGCGGCCCGGGTGTACGCGGAGAGGAATTCCGCGGAGCGCTCGGGCGGTATGCGGTAGCGGATGTACTCGACGGAGTGAGCTGTCATGTGACGTCGGCCTCCTCTGCGACGGATGGTGCCGGCACGCGTGCTCCTCGGTCCCACAGCGCTTGCGGGACCGGGCCGAGCTCTCTCAACACCATGCTCCGAGAACGGGGGCGGTGCAGAGGCCGGTTCGCCGTACGCGTAGAAGTCGGCCGGCCGGCCGACGAGCCCGTCGCATAACCTGACCACGGAGAAGGCGGAAGCCACGCACGTCACGGAGGAGAGCGATGGTGCTCGGAAGAGGCACGCGGTTGTTCGCGGTCGCCATGACCGCGGTCTGCCTGGTGCTCGTAGGCCCCAGTGCACCCAGCGGCGCCCTCTTCATCAGGACTCTGCCCGTCGACGCCGCCGAAGACGTCGTACCCAACCGGGTCATGACGTGGAACATCTGCAACCCCTGTGATGTGAGCAATGCCGACAGGGCAGCGGAGATCGCCACGTACGCGCCACAGGTCATCGGTCTGCAAGAAGCCTGCGTACGTGACGTGGAGAGGATCCGCGACTACCTGGAAGGCTTCTACGGGCTGACCTACCACGTCGAGTACGGGACGGTGCTGCGGAATTGGGGCCGCTGCGGGGGAGCGCCGTGGAGCCCGGGAGCCTTCGGTCAGGCGATCCTCTCGGCGGCCCCGCTCACCGACCGCGTTGCCGCGGAGTACCCCGACGGAGGATCAGAGGACCGGGGGTACATGGCGGTCACCACAGAGGTGGGAGGCAAGCCCGTCCGGGTCTTCAACACACACCTGGCCCAGCGGCGCCAGGAGGAGGTCCGAGCGGCCCAGACCGACGTACTCGCCAAGGAGATCGCCCGGCACGACCACGCGATCGTCCTCGGCGACTTCAACGCCGTGCCGGACGCCCCCGAACTCACCCCGATGTGGGAACTCGCCACGGATACGGACTCCCGGTGCGGTCCGTCCGCCGTCACCTGCGAGCCGACCACCGACTGGCAGAGCAAATTCGACTACGTCTTCCTGCGGGGCATCACCCCGCTCGAACACCGCGTACAACGCACCGAGTACTCGGACCACCACATGCTGCACACCGACCTGGACATGACGTAGCGCAAGGCGCTTCCGCGAGAACCATTTCTCACCGGCCACTCATCGGCCTGTCACATCGTGCTGCCGCGCTTCGTCATCGCAGTGACAGTAACGCTGAAGCGCTGAGGAGTGTTGAGCATGAGTACTCGTACGATCACGGCCGAGGTCCCGATGGTTCCGCGGATGCCGGAGGACCCCGCGCGGCTGGTGCCGGAGCTGGCGGATGTGTCGGCGGCGTTGTTCAAGGTGGTGGGCAACGGTTCGGTGCCGCGTTCCACGATCAGTCTGGTGCAGCTTCGCGCGGGGCAGATCGTCGGCAGCACCTACCTGACCGTTCTGCACACCGGATTCCTGCGCAAGGGCGGGGAGTCGGAGGAGCGCATCACCTCGGTGAACTCCTGGCAGACCTCGCCCTACTTCACCGGTGCGGAGCGCGCCGCGCTGGCCCTGGTGGAGGCCGTACTACAGGCGTCACCGCACGGTGAGCGGGTGTCGGACGAGCTGTACGCCGAGGCGGCCGAGCATTACGACGCCAAGGCACTCGCCACCTTGATGTTCGCCATCGGCCAGGTCAACTTCTTCATCGCCGTCGCCCTCATCGCCAAGCCCGTTCCCGGCCGCTCTTTCACGGACCCCTGGAACTAGGCTGTATCAGGCGAACGCCTGAGCCTGCGGGTGCCGTCCGGAGCCCGGACCGGAGCCGGAGCCGGCGCCGGTCCGGGGGCCGCAGGGGGCCCGGACCGCGCAGGTGCGGCGAGGCGTCACGCGGTGACCGTGGCGATGAACGCGGAGAGGTTCGCCATGGTCCGCTGGTTCTGCTCCTCCACGGTGAGCGACTCGTGGAACCGTCCGCCGACGCCCGCGTCCTTCATGCCCCGCACGTACAGAGAGCAGGCGAGGTCGCTGCATATGTAGGCGCCCACTGAGTTGCCCTGCTGCCCGGCCTTGCCCGCCTTCGCGGCGACCATCAGTGACACGCCACCGGAGTGGGTGGTCATGCACAGCGAGCACATGCTGCGCCGCATCTGAGAGGGCCCGCCGTTGGGGCAGCGCAGCGCGAGCGCCAGGGGCCGGCCGTCCAGCTCGGTGGCGAGGTAGGCCCTGCCGGGCGCCTGGGGGTCCCGCCAGCCCAGGAAGTCCAGGTCGTCCCAGGGCCGCTCGGACAGGTCGCGCGGGACGGACAGGCGCTTCGCCTCGCCCTTGGTGCAGTTCACGAACGCGGTACGGATCTCTTGCTCGGTCAACGGTCTCATGAGCGGTAGGCTAAGTTGCCTAAAAGCACTAGGCAAACGCTTAATGCTTGTCGCTGGATGGGGCGAACGTTATGGCTAGAGCGGGGCTGACCCCGGAGCGTCTGACCCGGGCGGCGGCGGAGCTGGCCGACGAGGTCGGCTTCGACCAGGTGACCGTCTCGGCGCTCGCCCGGCGGTTCGACGTCAAGGTCGCGAGTCTGTACTCGCACCTGAAGAGCTCCCAGGACCTCAGGACCAGGATCGCCTTGTTCGCGCTGGAGGAACTGGCCGACCGGGTCGCCGCCGCCGTGGCCGGGCGTGCCGCCAAGGACGCGCTGGCCGCCTTCGCGGACGCCTACCGCGACTACGCACGGGAGCATCCCGGCCGCTATGACGCGGCCCGCCTCAGACTCGACCCCGAGACGGCCGCGGCAAGCGCCGGGGTGCGACACGCCCAGATGACGCGGGCGATCCTGCGCGGCTATGACCTGACGGAGCCGGACCAGACACACGCGGTCCGGATGCTGGGCGCCGTCTTCCACGGCTACGTCAGCCTGGAGATGGCCGGCGGCTTCAGCCACACCGCCGTCGACTCCCAGGAATCGTGGACGTGGGTCCTGGACTCCCTCGACACACTGCTCCACAACCGCAAGGCAAGGCAGGGCGATGAACACTGACCACGACTGGATCACCACACCGGTCACCACGGACCTCCTGCGCGGATTCCTCGACGTGGAAGCGACCGCGCACGGCCTGCTCCCGCACCGCCTCCCCGCGCGAGCGCGCCGCCAGATCCCCGACGAACAACTGGCCGTGGCCGAGGCGCAGCCCTCCGGCGTACGCCTGGCATTCCGCACCCGGGCCACGGCCATCGAACTGGACGCGCTGCCCACCAAGCGGGCCTACCGCGGATTCCCGCCCCCGGCGGACGGCGTCTACGACCTGCTGGTGGACGGCCGTCTCACCGCGCAGGCCACGGTGGCCGGCGGCAACCTCCGTACGATCACCGACATGGTCACCCAGTCCGCCGAACTGACCGAGGGGCCTCCCGGCACCGCCCGGTTCGCAGGTCTGCCGACGGGTGACAAGGACATCGAGATCTGGCTCCCGCACACGGAGGTCACCGAGCTGATCGCCCTGCGCACCGACGCCCCGGTCGAGGCGGCACCGGACAGGGGGCGCAGGGTGTGGCTGCACCACGGCAGCTCGATCAGCCATGGTTCGAACGCCGCCAACCCGACGGCCATCTGGCCGGCCCTGGCCGCGGCCAGGGGTGACGTGGAGCTGGTCAATCTGGGGTTCGGCGGCAGCGCGCTGCTCGACCCGTTCACCGCACGTGCCATGCGGGACGCTCCGGCGGACCTGATCAGCCTCAAGATCGGCATCAATGTCGTGAACGCCGATGTGATGCGCCTGCGCGCCTTCGGCCCTGCCGTCCACGGCTTCCTCGACACCATCCGCGAAGGGCATCCGACGGCACCACTGCTGGTCGTGTCACCCATCCTGTGCCCGGTCCAGGAAGACACTCCCGGCCCCCTCATGCCCGACTTCGACGGCGGGACCCTGCGGTTCAAGGCCACGGGTGATCCGGCCGAGCGGGCCGCCGGGCGCCTGACACTCAACGTCATCCGCGACGAACTCGCCCGGATCGTCGAACAGCGGACGGCCGACGACCCCCACCTCCACTACCTCAGCGGCCGCGACCTCTACGGCGAGAGCGACTACGCCGAGTTCCCGCTGCCCGACGCGATCCACCCCGACGCCGCGGGGCACCGCCGCATCGGAGAGAACTTCGCGCGGCTCGTGTTCGGCGAGGACGGCCCCTTCGCCGTCGAGGGGCAGGGCTGAGCCCCGGACACATGGCGCGCCGGGGCTCAGAGGGGACGAGATGGGGGGTGTGGATCAGTACGGGCCGTTCACGTTGTCGATCGAGCCGTACCGGTCGGCCGCGTAGTTGCAGGCGGCGGTGATGTTGGCGACCGGGTCGTAGCTGTCCAGCGACGTGCCGGGCACGTGGTACGCGGTGAACGTGGGCGCGATGACCTGGAGCAGACCCTTGGACGGGGTGCCGGCGGCAGCGTTGGAGTCCCAGTTGTTGATGGCCAGCGGGTTGCCGGAGGACTCACGCATGACGTTGCGGTGGATGCCCTCGTAGGTGCCGGGGATGCCGTGCTGGGCCAGTATGTCGAGCGACTCCTTGATCCAGCCGTCGAGGTTGTTCGTGTAGGTCTTCTTCGCCGGGGTGGCGGCCGCGGGCTCGGCGGCGGACGCGTTGTCGCGCTCGGAGCGGTCCGCCCGGTCGGCGGCCGGCCTGGGCTCGGCCGTGCCCGCCTTGCCGAGGTTGAGCTTGAGCCCGGGCTTGATCAGGCCGGGGTCGTCACCGAGGACGCCCCGGTTGTTCTTGTACAGGCTCTCCCAGCCGCCGCTCACTGACTGCTCCTCGGCGATCGTGGAGAGGGAGTCACCCGACACGACGACGTAGGTCGTCGAGGCCGCGGCGGGCTTGGCGACCGTGCCGGCCGGCGCCGCGTTGGCAGCGGTGGCACCGAGCACCGGGAGAATGAGCACGGCCCCGCCCGTTCCCGCGACGGCGATGCCTCGGTTGAGCGAGCTGGACTTGGGGCGGCGGTGCTTTCCCTTTGCGGGCATGACGAAATCCTCTCCGTCGCCTGCGAGGTGAGCTGTCGGGTTCGGACGGGAGATGTCCGGTCGCACTGTGAATACGACTTCACCCCTAGCCTTTCCGGAATCCGGATCGGCGGCTTACCTGGGTCCCCCGCTCCTGCCGTGCGTCAGTGGGTGGATGGGTTTCCGGGCAGCGGCAGGATTAGGCGTTCCGCCCGGATTGACGGTGACGTTAGGCGAGAAAGCCCGGGCGGAACAAGTCTCGAATTCGCATACCGAAAGCCCGTGGTCCGTTTCTGATGATCAGAAACCAGGGTCTTTCTTGATCGATAATTCCAACTTTCTTTGCGCAGAACGGGAAGCGCGTTCGGAGAGGCCGGCGGGCGAGATTGTCGGCGTGACTCATTTCACTGAATGAGGAACGGCGTTGAGCGTGGCCCGAACGCGCTGTAATGCGGGCAGGTTTCCTATTCAGTGCGAGTGTGACGAACCTGCCCGCCTCGTACTGAAACGGGACATACTGCGGCGGTCGCTTACTTCGTGAAAGGGGTCATAACGCCCATGACGCGCTCGCGATCGATGAAGGCGGTCAACGCGTCCACGGTTGCGTCGGGCTGCTCTTCGGGAATGAAGTGTCCGGCCTGCGGGATGCAGACGCCGGTCGCGTTCTCCGCCCACGGGCTGAGGGAGGCGGCCATGTCGGGGATCGAGCCATGGGAGCTGGAGATTCCCAGGACCGGGACGGTCAAGTGCCCTTGTTCGAGGGCGTCATGGTTTTTGCGCGCCGATTCCGCGGCCTCGCGGTAGTAGGCGAGAGACGCCGAAAGGCCGCCCTCGGCCGCGATGGCGGCGGCGTAATGGTCGATCTCGACGTCGTCGAAGGTGTCCGGGGACAGGGCTTTGACCTTCAAGAACCAGCCGACGTAGTCATGTTCGCGGCCGGTGAGCAGAGTCTCGGGCAGTTCGGGCACCAGGTGGAAGGCGAAGTGCCAGGTTTTCCAGGCCCGCTCGGGATCCATCGGGATGGAGTCCGGGAGGGTGATTCCGGGAATGCCGGCGTCGAGCAGAGCGACACCATGCAGGCGCTCTTCGTACTTCAGGGCCAGCGAGAAGGCGACCCAGGCCCCGATGTCGTGGGCGACGAGCCAGTACTTCGGCACGTTGAGCGCGGTCAGCGCGGCCTGGACGCGCGAAGCGACGGTGTGCGTGTCGTAGTCCCCTTGAGGGCGGTCGGAGTGGCCCTGCCCCGGCAGGTCGATCGCGATCACACGGAATCGCTCGGCAAGGCCCGGCATCACCTTTCGCCAGGCCCACCATGTCTGCGGAAATCCGGCGAGCAGGACGACGGTTGGACCGGCCGGCCGGCCGCCTTCCATCGCGTGAAGTCGGATTCCGTCCGCGTCGACCCAGCGGTGGGTGAAACCCGCGAGGCCGTGCAGCGGCAACCCGAGGAGAGGGTTCTGGTCGCAGGAGCGGTTCTGGGTGATGGCGTCGTCGATCATGTCCTGACCCTACTGCATCTTGTACTGGTCAGTTCAAGATAGAATGGGCAGGGCCACAACGGCTGGTCCAAGAACGAGGTGCATGCGTGATGGCCGGGAAGAAGCAGTTCGACGTGGGCTTCGCGCTCGACGCGGCGATGGTCCAGTTCTGGCGGGCCGGATACGCCGACACGTCTCTCGACGACCTCTCCGGGGCGACCGGGTTGAACCGCAGTTCCCTCTACTCCTCGTTCGGCGACAAGGACTCGCTCTACCTGCGCTGTCTGGACCGGTACGCCGCGCGGTACGGAGACAGGTACGACCAGGCGCTGTCACGGGCGTCCGAGGAACCGCTCCAGGCGGTACGGGCGTTCTTCGAGGTCACCCTGAAGCGCATCGCCGACCCTGACGTACCGGACGGATGCCTGATCGCCCAGACCGCGATGGCGGCACCGGTGCTCAGCCCCGCCATCGGCGCACGCGCGATCGAAGCTCTGGGCCTTCAGCGTGCGCGACTGCGGACCGCCTTGCATGCCGCGGAGTTGGTCGAAGGCGATGCCGACGACTTCGCGGTTCACCTGGCGGCGGTCAACCAGTCGCTGGCCGTGATGAGCAGGACCAGGGCGACCCAGAAGCAGCTCCGCACGGTCGTCGACATCAGCGTGAGCGCGCTCTCGCACGCCTTGGATGCCCGGTGAGGGCAGCCGTTCGGCCCGGTTCAGCCCAGTGTGCGGGCCCGTCGCAGTACCTCGGCCGGGGCCTTGGCCACCGAACCGGTGTCGAAAGGGGGTTGCGGGTCGTACTCGGTGTAGAGCTGGATCGCCTGGGCGGTCACCTCGTCGGTGAGCAGGGCGGCCAACTGGATGGCCATGTCGATGCCTGAGGAGACCCCGGCCGAGGTGATCACCCTCTGGTTCCGTACCACCCGCTCGGGGGTGTAGACGGCGCCGTACGACTCCAACTGGGCCACGGCGTTCCAGTGGGTGGTGGCGGTCAGGCCGTCCAGCAGGCCGGCCGCGCCGAGCACCAGCGAGCCGGTGCAGACGGAGGTGGTGAACCGCGAGCCCGCGTGCATCCGGCGTACCCAGTCGAGGAAGTCGGCGTCGTCCACCATGGTCAGGAAACTTCCCCCGCCCGGGACCAGCAGGACATCGCAGCGTTCCACCTCGCGGTACGCGGTCGGGACGTGCACCGGCAGGGAACCCAACACGTCCTGTACCAGGCCGGGTTCGGCCGTGACGAAACGTACGGTCGCACCGGGTACGTACGCGAGGATCTCGTACGGCCCGATTGCGTCAAGTGGCTCGAAGTGGTCGAAGAGCGGGATCACGATGTCCATGCGCCGCAGCCTAGCCCTCACCCGGTGAGCCACCGCGGCCTGGCGCACGCTCGGCGCACGGCGCGGAAAGTGCTCGGAACTCGACGCGCACACGGGACGACTACTGCGTTGTCAGGCACTTCCGCAAAGCCACCGCCTGTCAGCCTCCGTCGCCCGAAAGGTACGTGAAACGGTGCGTCCCCGATCCGCTGCCGCCGTGCTCCCCGCAGCCCTCCTCGTCCTCATCGGCGGCCTGACCGGCTGCTCCTCCTCGCCCGGCGCGTCTGCCTCATCCGCCTCGGACCGCCCGGGCACCGAGGCGGGCAGCGACAACGCGGGCAGCGGTAGCGCAGCGGCCTGCCCCGCCACGGCCGACCTCGCCGAAGCCCCGAAAAGAGTCGTCACCCTGGACGCGGGAGCCGCGGCGTTCCTGACCGCGCTCGGCCTTGAGGACAGGATCGTGGGAACGGCCGGGCCCGAGTTCAAGGACGACTTCTCCGGCGCGACGCGGAAGAAGCTCGATGCCATCCCGGTGCTCAGCAAGGTGGCCAACAAGGAGTCGGTGATCGCGGCGAAGCCGGATCTGGTGACCGGCATCTCCCGGTACGAACTCGGCTCCTTCGACGGCACCCCCACGCAGCAGCAGCTGAAGGAGAACGGCATCGCGGCGATGGTCGCCTGCGACACGGCCAAGGGTCTCTCCACGGACATCGACGCCACCTACCGCTACATCACCCACCTCGCCGAGGTGTTCCACGTACAGGCCAAGGGCAAGGCGCTCATCGCCGGGATGAAGCGCGAGGTCGCGGCCAGGACGGCGTCGGTGCGGAACGGCACGGACGGAACTCCGGTGCTGAGCCTGTCCGCGGCGCCGACCGGCGGGGCGGGCATCAACACCAGCGGCGGGTCGAGTCACGCGAACGGCGTCATCACTCTGGCCGGTGGGCGGAACATCGCGGCATCGACTCTCGGCGATTTCGCCACGCTGTCGGCGGAGGAGGTGACCAGGAGCAACCCGAAGGTCATCCTCGCCGTGACGGGGTTCTCCCAGCAGTCCGGCCGCCAACTCGTCGAGGCGATCAAATCCAGCCCGCTGCTCGCGGACACGGACGCGGTCAAGAACGACCACGTGATCGCCATTCCGCAGAGCATCCTTCTGTCTCCGAGCGTCCTCGGCATACGAGCGGTGCGGACCGTGGCCGAGGCCGTCGAGGACGCCTCATGACGCGGCAGACCCAACAGGCAGGTGTACGCGCACCCGACCAGCCACCGGCCCTGCTGAAACACCCCGCTGAAGTCCCCGGCAACGGCCCGCTCGCACCGCCCGGCCGGCCGGAGACCCGCCGACGGGCCTCCGGGCTGCTCGGAGCCGTACCGACCGCCGTGGTGGTCATCGCGCTGCTGGCAGTGATCGCGGTGGCCGCGGTGCTCGCGGTCGGTGTCGGAGCCGTCGTCATCCCACCGGACCAGGTCCTCTCGGCGGTCGGACGAGGTGTTGACGGCGCCGGCACCACCGGCAACGACTTCATCATCTGGCAGCTACGCGTGCCCCGGGTCCTGGAGGCACTGCTCGTGGGCGCGGGCCTCGCGGTGGCGGGAGTACTCGTACAAGTGCTGGTCGGCAACCCGATCGCGGATCCGTTCACCCTGGGACTCTCCTCGGGAGCGTCGCTCGGCGCCGTCACCGTCATCACCACGCTCGGCATCGGCACCGCCGCCGGGCTGACGCTGCCCCTCGGCGCCTTCACGGGCGCCGCCGCGGCCGGCACTGCGGTGTTCCTGTGCGCCACGTCCCTGGCCGGCCTCTCCGCCTCCCGGCTCGTGATGGTGGGCATCGCGGTCGGCCATCTGCTCTCCGGCATCACCTCCTTCCTCATCCTGCGCACCGGGGACGGTGAGGCCACCCAGCAGGTCATGTACTGGCTGCTCGGCAGCCTGTCCGGCGCGAACTGGGAACTCCTGCGCATCGCCACCGTGCCCGTCATCGCCACTCTCGCGCTGCTGCCGTTCCTCGTACGCCGCCTCGACCTGCTCGCGCTCGGCGACACCACGGCGGCGGCGCTCGGCATCCACCCCGGCCGCACCCGTATCGGCGTCTTCATGGTGGCCGCCGTCCTCACGGGCACCGTCGTCGCGATCTCCGGCACCATCGGCTTCGTCGGACTCGTCGTACCCAACCTCGCCCGCATGCTGGTCGGCGGACTGCACCGCAGAATCCTGCCCGTCGCGCTGCTCCTGGGCGCCCTGTTGATGCTGCTCGCGGACACCGGGGCCCGCATGCTGCTCTCTCCCACCGAACTGCCGGTGGGCATCCTGACTGCCGTGATCGGCGTACCGGCGTTCGTCCTCGTGGTGCGCCGTACGGGGAGGACCCGATGACCGCCCCGACCGCCCCGGCAGCCCTGACCGCCCTCACCGTCCGTGGTCTCACCGTCCACCTCGGCCGGACCCCGGTGCTGCACGGAATCGACGCCGACATACCCGCCGGCGGGCTCACCGCGCTCGTGGGCCCCAACGGCAGCGGAAAGTCCACGCTGCTCGGCTCATTCACCGGCGCCGTCGCCCGGCGCACCGGACAGGTCCGCATCGGCGACGACGACCTCCTGCGCATGCGGCCGCGCGACCGTGCCCGCCGTATCGGGGTGCTCCCTCAGGAAGCCGACCTCGCGCCGGAACTCACCGCCGCCGAGCTGGTGGAGCTCGGCCTCACCGCGACCCGGCACCGACGCTGGGCCCTGGACGCCCGCCAGGAGGTACGAGACACCGTCGACCGGGCTCTGCACCGCTCCGGTGCCCTGCCGCTGGCCGAACGCATGGTGCACACCCTTTCGGGCGGTGAACGCCAACGGGTCCTGCTGGCACGGGCATTGGTCGCCGACCCCGAGATCCTCGTCCTGGACGAGCCGACGAACCACCTCGACCTCGCCCACCAATTCGACGTCCTCGACCTCGCGACCAGCGGCGACCACACCGTCATCGCCGCTCTGCACTCCCTGGACCTCGCCTTGCAGTACGCCCGGCACATCATCGTGCTGCGCCATGGCAGGGTGGAGGCCGCGGGACAGCCCGACCGGGTACTGACCGAGGACCTGGTGCGGGAGGTGTTCGGGGTCGACGGCAGGCTCGTACCGGGCCGGTCCGAATCCCGCGCCCACTTCCTGGTCTCGCCCCTGCGCACCACCCAGCCCGTTACGGCGCCGGAGCGGCATCGTTGCTCCAGAGCGTGAGCAGCGCACTTCTCGTGATGGACGTCCAGCGGGCCATCGTGGACACCGTCCTGGACATCGCCGATGACGGCTCCGAATACCTGCCACGCCTGCGCAGGGCGATCGACGCGGCCCGGACGGCCGGCATCCCCGTGATCTACGTGGTCATCGCGCTGCGGCCGGGCTTCCCCGAAGTCGGCACGCGCAACAAGCCGCTGGCCGCCGTCGCACGGGCCGGTCTCTACGTCGAGGGCGCCCCGGGCACCGAGATCCACCCCGAGGTCGCGCCCCTGCCGGGCGAGGTGGTGGTCACCAAGAGGCGGGCGAGCGCGTTCTCGGGCAGCGACCTCGACGTGGTGCTGCGGGCCCGCGGCGTCGACAGCCTCGTACTCACCGGCATCGCCACCAGCGCTGTGGTGCTGTCCACCCTCTGCCGGGCGAACGACCTGGACTTCGGCCTCACCGTCCTCTCCGACGCCTGTCTGGACACCGATCCAGAGGTGCACCGGGTCCTCGTCCAGCGGCTGTTCCCGCAGTGGGCGGATGTCATCACCGTCGACGACTGGGTGCGCCGATCAGCGAGTCGGCCGGCCGGGCGGGCGTGACGACGCCGCTACTCCATCCGGAAACCCGCGGGTCCTCGCACCGCTGCGGCGGCGAGTTCACCGACCCGGGCGACGGGCACGGGCACACCGGGCGCCTGCTGGACCCAGGCCACGAACTCCTTGACGGTGAGGCCGGACGGCGGCTGCCCCACGTACGGGAGGGCGTACAATGGGGTGTTGGGCCCGCTGCGCCAACTTTCGGCCAGTGTGCCGAGGTCCACCGTGTCGAAGCCGAGGACGTCCAGCAGCTCGGCCACCTCGTTCTTGGCGTCCGGGTCGTCGCCGGAAAGTGGCAGCGCGGTGCGGTCGGGGGCTCCGGCCGGGCGGAACAGCTCCATCAACTGCTTGGGGCCGATGTTGTGCAACGCCTTCACCACCCGGGCATCGGCGAGGTGGCGCTGCACCAGTTCGCTGGAGGTCAGCTCGTCGCTGTCGAGTTCCGGCACTTCGAAGCCGGAATGTGGCGCGTAGTTCATCGGGTCGATCACGGTCTTGCCGGCGAGTTCCGCCCGGGGCAGTTGCTCGTAGGCGGCCAGCGGCACCGACGCGATGACCGGACCACCGGCGCTTGCCGCTTCGGCCGGGTCCGCCTGCTCGACCGCACGTCGCGCCGGGTGTGGCTCACCCCGGCCGGTGAACGAGTGCTCGCCGCGGCCCGCAAGACCCTCGCCGCGGCGGCCCGGGTGCGGGTGGTCGCCGGCGAACCGGCGGCCGTCCTACGGATCGGGGTGGCGTCCTGCGTCACCCGACGGCTCGACCGGGCGGTGGGCCGCCTGAGCGACAGCGAGCGCCCCGCCGAGCCGAAACTGGTCGACCTTCCGGTGGCCGCGCGACTCGACGCCGTCCGCGACGGCGAGCTGGACCTGGCGCTGGTGCGGGGCGCGCTCACCTCCGCGGCGGTGACGGTGGCACGCGCCTGGTCCGAGCCGCTGTACGCGGTGCTCGCGCGTGAACACCCCGCCGCCCGCAAGCCCGCGGTCAGCCTGCACGACCTCGATCCGCACGGCCTGCGGCTGCCCGCCCGCGACACCGACCCGCCGATGCATGACGCGATCCTCGCCGCCCTGCCCGTGGCCCCGCCGCGGCCGCCCGCAGGGGACATGCTCAACGTGCTGTTCGAGGTGGGCCGGGACAACGATGGCTGGACGCTGATGGCGGCCGAACAGCTCGACGGGTCCCGTTCCGAGCGGCTGCTCCAGATACCGCTCGACCCGCCGGCGACCATCGACGGCCACGTCGTCACTTCACTGGCCACTCCGGAGCCGTGCGTGGCGTCGTACGTGGCCGCGTTCGCGGACTGAACTTCCGCGTCAGGCCCGGGCGCCCGGGCGGACAGACGGGCAAAAACAAAGGCAAGGAGATCACTCGCTCTCCTTGCCGTTCTTAATTTATAGCGCACCGGGGGGCTTGCGGCAAGGCCCCCGGTATGGCGCAGAATCCTCGGCCGAGGCCACTACCTGGGGAAATGAGGGCACGACGTGAGTGTTGCCGACAGAGCCGGAGGCGCCGGTGATTCGATCGGACAGGGCAGTGCGAGCGAGACGGAACACGGACGCGTCGGGAGTGTGGCAGTGATCGAGCAGTACGTGGTGGGTCTCCAGGACATCGACGATACGCAGATCGCGGTTGTCGGCGGCAAGGGTGCGCACCTGGGAGAGCTGTCGCGGATCGAGGGTGTCCGTGTGCCGGACGGCTTCTGCGTGACCACGGACGCCTTCCGGCGCGTCATGGCGGACGCGCCGTCGCTCGACGAGCGGCTGGAGCAGTTGTCACGCCTGAGCCCGGACGACCGGGACGCGATCCGCGCGGTCAGCGCGGACATCCGCCGGGTCATCGAAGAGACCGCGATCCCGGGTGATATCGCGTCGGCGATCACCGATGAGCTCGCGCGGCTCGGCGAACGGGCGGCCTACGCCGTCCGGTCCAGCGCGACCGCGGAGGACCTGCCGACGGCGTCCTTCGCCGGCCAGCAGGACACGTACCTGAACGTCATCGGGCCGACGGCGATCCTCCGGCACGTCAGCCGGTGCTGGGCCTCGCTCTTCACCGAGCGGGCCGTGACCTACCGCCGGCACAACGGCATCGACCACCGCACGGTCGACATGGCCGTGGTCGTGCAGCGGATGGTGATCCCGCACGCCGCCGGCATCCTCTTCACGGCCGACCCCGTCACGGGCGACCGGAAGGTCTCCACCGTGGACGCCGGGTTCGGCCTCGGCGAGGCCCTGGTCTCCGGGCTGGTGAACCCGGACGTCTTCAAGGTGCGGGACGGCGAGATCGTCTCCAAGACGATCGCCGCCAAGCAGCGTGCCCTGTACGCCCTGCCGTCCGGTGGCACCCGGGAGGTGGCCATCGACACGCGGCGGCAGGAGGAGCCGGCGCTGACGGACCAACAGGTCGTCGAGCTCATGCGGCTCGGGCGGCGGATCGAGGCGCACTTCGGCGGCCCGCAGGACATCGAATGGTGCCTGGCCGATGCCGGTGTCGATGCCGATGGCGATGGCGATGGCGGTTTCCGGATCGTGCAGGCCCGGCCGATCACGACGCTGTTCCCCGTCCCCGAAGCCGACGACGAGGAGAACCACGTCTACGTCTCCGTCGGCCACCAGCAGATGATGACCGACCCCATGAAGCCCCTGGGGCTCTCCCTGTGGCAGTTGACGGCGATGGTGCCGATGCACGCGGCGGGCGGAAGACTGTTCGTCGACGTCACCCCGCGCCTGGCCTCGCCCGCGAGCCGCCCCGGTCTCCTCGACCTCATGGAGAAGGGTGATCCGCTGATCAGGGACGCGCTGGAGACCGTCCTCGACCGCGGCGACTTCATCCCGTCGCTTCCGGACCCGAGTCCCGGCGAGGCACCGGCCGGCAACGCGCCCGCCAGCCACGCGCCCCCCGGCAACGCGCCCGCCCCGATCGCGAACGATCCCGCCGTCGTCACCGCACTGATCGAGCGCAGCCGGACGTCCCTGGCCGCCCTGCGGCGCGACATCCGGACGAAGACCGGACCCGCGCTGTTCGACTACCTGCTGGAGGCCTTCGACGAGCACAAGCGGGTCCTCGGCGATCCGCTGAGCATGCAGGCGATCATGGCGGGCATGGAGGCCACCTGGTGGCTCAACGACAACCTCCTCGAGTGGCTGGGGGAGAAGAACGCGGCTGACACGCTCACGCTGTCCGCCCCCGACAACATCACCTCGGAGATGGGCCTCGCACTGCTCGACGTCGCCGACGCGATCCGGCCGCACCCGGAGGTGGTCGCCTTCCTGCACGGCGTCCAGGGCGAGGACTACTTGGGCGAGGACTACCTGGACGAACTGCCGAAGCTCCCGGGCGGGACCGAGGCGCGCGACGCCATCGAGGCCTACCTCGACCGGTACGGCATGCGCTGCGTCGGCGAGATCGACATCACGAGGCCGCGGTGGCGCGAGCGCCCCACCGCGCTCGTGCCCGTGATCCTCGACAACGTCAGGAACTTCGAGCCGGGCGCAGCCGAACGGCGCTTCGAGCAGGGGCGGCAGGAGGCAGAGAAGAAGGAACAGGAGGTGCTGTCACGCCTGCGGGCCCTGCCGGACGGCGAGCGGAAGGCCGACGAGACCAAGTGGATGATCGACCGGGTCCGCACCTTCGTCGGGTACCGGGAGTACCCGAAGTACAACATCGTCAGCCGTTCCTTCGTCTACAAGCAGGCCCTGCTGGCGGAGGCCGACCGCCTCGTGGAGGCCGGTGTGCTCGCGGAGAGGGAGGACATCTTCTACCTCACCTTCCCGGAACTGCACGAGGTCGTCCGCTCGAAACAGGCGGATGAGCAGCTCATCCGGGAGCGTAAGGAAGCCTTCCGCTCGTACGAGGCGCTGACACCGCCCCGGGTGCTCACCTCCGACGGCGAGGCCATCTCGGGGTCGTACCGGCGCGAGGACGTGCCGGACGGCGCCCTGGTCGGTCTTGCGGTCTCCGCGGGGACCGTCGAGGGGCGGGCCCGTGTCATCCATGACATGGCGGAGGCCGATCTGGAGGCGGGCGACATCCTGGTCACGGCCTTCACGGACCCGAGCTGGTCGCCGCTGTTCGTGGCGATCAAGGGGCTGGTGACGGAGGTGGGCGGCCTGATGACCCACGGCGCGGTGATCGCCCGGGAGTACGGCCTGCCGGCCGTGGTGGGCGTGGAGCAGGCCACCCGCCGGATCCAGGACGGGCAGCGGATCCGCGTGCACGGATCGGACGGGTACGTCGAGATCCTGTCGTGACGCGGGCCACGCCGCAGGCGTCCGGGCGGCAGGCTCAGTGCGACGGGTCGGTGGGCCCGGCCGGGGCCCGCAGTTGGGCCGTCACGCGCTGCTCCTCCGCCGCCCGCCGTTGCTCACGGTAGAGGTCGCGCGCGTTCGTCCACGCCTCGCGGGCGCCGTCCCGGTCCTCGCGCGCGGCGCGGACGTCCCCGAGCTTCGCCCAGGTGTCGGCCTCGCGGTTGGCGTTGCCGATGGCGCGGAAGTGCCCGAGTGCCTGTTCGTAGGCGTGCAGGGCGCGTTGGGTTCTGCCGGTGCGCCACATGATGTGGGCCAGGGTGTCCCAGGTGGCGGCCTGGCCCTCCCCGTCCCGGTGGTGCTTGAGCAGCGGCAGCGCCTTGAGGCAGTGCTCCTCGCCGCTCGCGTAGCGTCCCAGGCGGGCCAGCGCCCAGCCCGTGCCGTTGAGGGTGTTGGCCTCGCCGACCTGGTCGCCGAGGCGCCGGTAGCCGTCGAGTGCCTCCGCGAAGTGGGGGAGGGCGCTCTCGTGGGCGTCCATGCGGACGTGCACCTCGGCGAGCGCGTGGTGGGTGCGCGTGAGGCCCGCGGTGTCACCCTGGGCGGCGAAACTCGACAGGGCTCCTTCCAGGTGCGGCAGTGCGTCCTCGTACCGGCCGGCCTGGGCCAGTGCCACCGCGAGACGCAGGCTGGTGTGGGCCGCGAGGCGCGGATCGTCAAGCGCCGCCGCCGCGTCCAGCGCCGCGAACCAGGCCTCGATGCTCTCCGTGAACAGCCCGCGCCGCCAGCGGAACGTGTGCAGGGACCATGTCAGCCGGCACACCTCGGAGTGCCATCGCCGGCGCCGTGCGAGCGCGGTGATCTCCCTCAGGCACGCGTACTCCGCCTCGAACCAGGCAAGGGCGCTCTCCGCGTCGTCGAATTCCAGGGGTTCGGTCCTCGGCCGGTGTGCCGGGAGGGGGTCGTCCGCGGTGCGGTGGGGGTCGAGGGCCTGGTGTGCCGCGTGGGCGTTGCTGACGTAGAAGTCGGCCAGGCGGTGCGCCAGTTGGTCGCGGGACTCGGCGGGCAGCGCCGCCGCCTGCTCCTCGGCGTACAGCCTGACCAGGTCGTGCATGTGGTACCGGCCGGGGCGGTGCTGACGTACGAGGCAGGCCTCCTCAAGGACGCGCAGGACCCGGCGCGCCTGGACCGGCGTGCGGTCGAGGAGATGGGCGAGCGCCAGGAGGTCCAGGTCCAGGTGCGGTGTCAGCCCCAGCAGGCGGAAGGCCTGTGCGGCTTCGGGTTCCAGCGCCTGGTGGGACGAGGCGAACAGTATGCGCAGGTTGGTGGAGACCTCACCGGCGTCCAGAGCGTCGAGGCGGGTGTGGGGGTCCCGCAGCTCCTGGGCGAGCTGGCGCAGCGCGGGCGCCGGAAGGCCGACCGCGTGCGCGGCCGCGATGTCGAGGGCGAGGGGAAGCCCGGCACATGAGCGGACGATGTCGCGCAGCGCGGGTTCCGTCTCGGTACGAGCACTGCCGACGCGCCGCGCGAAGAGCCGCGCCGACTCCGCGTCGGGCAGCACCGCAAGGTCCACCGAACCGGCGCCCCACCGCACCTTCAGGGCGCTCAGTCTGTTCCTGCTGGTGACCAGCGTCAGACAGCCGGGAGTCGCGGGCAGCAGCGGCATGACCTGGTCGCTGTCCCTGGCGTTGTCGAGCAGTACGAGCATCCGGCGCTCGGCCATGAGGGTGCGGTAGAGGGCGGCGCGCCCCTCGGTGTCCGGCGGCATCTCGCGGTCGACGGCGCCCAGTGCCACGAGGAACGCGTGCAGGATGTCGCCGGGTGGTGTGGGCGGGGTGCCAGGGCTGAATCCGTGCAGTTGAGCGTAGAGCTGGCCGTCGGGAAAGTCCCCGAGATGTGCGTGGGACCACTGGAGGGCGAGCCACGTCTTGCCCACCCCGCCCATGCCGCCGATGACGGAGACGGCGGGTGCGTCGTGGCCGGTGCTCGCGCCGGTGTGCCGGTCGAGGAGCGCCAGCGTGTCGTCGCGTCCCAGGAAACCCGTGGGGCGCGCGGGCAGTTGGCGCGGGGTGCGGTTGGGCGGCCGGGTGGAGGTGGGTGTCGCTCGGGAGGGTGGTTCGGCGGGGGTGAGCAGCAGGTCGTCGGACGAGACCAGCATGCGCTGGTGCAGTTCCTGGAGCCGGGGGCCGGGGTCGACGCCCAGGGCGTCGGCGAGCTCCCTGCGCAGTCGCTCGTACGCGGCGAGGGCGGCGGCGTGCTGCCCACCGCGGTACAGGGCCAGGATGTGCTGGTGGGCCACACGCTCGTCCAGGGGCTGTTCGGCGGCGAGCGCCGTCAGCGCGGGGACGAGATCGGCATGTCGGCCCTCGTCGAGCAGGAGCTCATGGTGTTCGAGCCGCACACGCAGGTGCTCGGCCTCCAGGGAGACCCTGTACGCGTCCAGCCAGTCGGATGTGAGCCCCGCGAACGGCCGGCCCCGCCACAGGGCGAGCGCCTCCTCGTACCGCCGCTTCGCCTCCCCGGCGGTCGCGCCACGCGCCTGACCGGCCAGAGTACGGAACCGAGCCAGATCTACGAGGGCTGCGTCGGCCCGCAGTGTGTACCCGGCGGACGAACGCACGATGTCCCATTCCTCCTGGCCGGCGGAGGTGGCCCGCAGGGCCCGTAGGCGGGAGATGTGGCTGTAGAGCGTGGCCGGGGCCCGCGGCGGGGGCGCCGCGCCCCACACCCGGTCGATCAAGGTGTCCAGGGACAGCGGCCGGTTGACGTCGATCATCAGCAGCGCGAGGACACAGCGCTGGCGAGGGGATCCGGGGACGATGTCGGAACCGCCGGAACGGATGACCACATCGCCCAGGAGCGCGAACCGGATACTCATGCGGCTCCTTCGTGCTGCACTGCTTCGCCGCTCGGGCTGCTGCCCGCGGATTCTGCCCTTGCAAGAAAATAGCAAGGTCGTCACAGGACGAGTACGGCAGATTGGTCACGGACGAGGCCCGCACCGACCCGACGCGCCGGTTCTTCGCCCACGGGGGTGGCGGAGAGCCGGCGCGTCTACGCGGTCGAGCAGCGGATCCGGCACGTCACACACCGGCGGGACCGGCCCCGGCCACAGTGCCGGTCCCAGTCCCGGCCTCGGTCCCAGCCACGGCCTCGGCCGGGATGGGGCAGCCGAGGGGAAGGACCCGCTCACCCAGGCTGCCCATGACGTGCGTGTCGGTCACTGAGACGTCCGTGAGCCACTCGACGGACGTCAACTGCTCGACCACAGCGCCGAGTTCACTCGCGTCGACGGCGCACAGCGCGGCAAGGGCCTCGATCTCCAGGCCCTCACCGCGGGCGCCGAGGCGGCCCTCGGAGCTGCTGTGGGCGGCGCAGGCCAGCGCGAGCAGTCGCGCGGCGGCGGGCAGCTTCTTCTTGCGCAGCTTGCGCTCGCCCACGGTCTTCTGCGCCCACCCGGACAGCTTGGCCCGTGCCGTCTTGCCCAGCCCGAGCACTCCGTTGACGCCGTCGGGGGCGAGGAGTGAGGGCACGGAGACCTGGGTGGGGTTGTCGGAGCCGGAGGCCAGCAGGTCGGTCACGGTTCCGGGCAACCGCAGCCAGTCCGCGTCCACGAGGCTCTGAAGGACCTGCTCGGCGTCGCCAAGCGGCCAGCTCTTCAGATCAAGGCCGGTGACGTTGCCGGTGCCGCCGCACGCGGAACGCAGAGTCAGCATCAGCACCACCAGACGCGCCTCCGGGCCCGGCACCGGCGCGTGATCCCGGACGTGGGACAGGACGGCACGCGCGCGCTCCCAGTGGTTGGGCCCGGTCAGCAGACGCGCGACGGCACCCTCGACGTCCTCGCCGGTGCGCTGCACATGCTGGGCGCGGGCGGCGGCCGCGGCCTGTTCGGCACGCCGCGCCTCGGCCCGCAGGCTCTCGTCACCCGTCACGTCGGCCCAGGTGGTGAAGGCGAGCGCCTTGCGTTCGTGCAGGCCCGCCAGTTGAGTCAGGTCCGGCTCGGCGGCCTTCTGGTAGGCCCGGAAGGCGTCGCCGAGCTCGATGAGCTCATCCCGTAGAACCGTCGGTTGCAGATCATGGGGGACGTGGCGTTGGGCGATCTTCCCCGACCGCTTCGCCCTGCGGGGCTTCGCCACGGCCGCGCGCGGCGCGGGCAGCAGGTCGCCGCCGGCCGAAGCAGTGCCGGAGGTGGTGTTCGGCAAGGGCGCGGAGAACAGCGGGACCCCGGCCCCCGAGGCGCCGGCGGGCGCGGGAGCCTCGTCGGCGACGCCGGCCTGCGGCGCGTCAGGGGCGGTGGCCACCACGCGGGCGGCGGGATGGACCGCCGCGCAGCGCGCGCAGCACTCCCAGGCCCGCCACCAGCGCCCCATGGGGTCGGTGATCACGGCGAGCACGACCGCGCCCCCGCACCTCCAGGCCGGTCCCGCGGAGCCCCGGCCGGCACTCTCGGCGTGGCCCTGGCACCCGTCGGCGCGGCACGCGCACGCCGCGTCAGGTCGTGGGCCGCCAGCCGCCCGCAGGTGCGCCTTGAGGTGCGCGGCGGCGAAAGCCCGCCCCTGAGCGGCCGAGTCAAGGCGCTGCGGCGTGCAAGCCGCTCGGCTGCAGTCGACCTTCACCGCCGCCACGCCGCGCCCCGCGGCGTCCAGGCGGACCGTCCACACCCGTGCCGTCACGTGCTCGCCCGCCACATGTGCCTCTGCCATGAACTGCCCCTTCCCGCTTCACCGAGGGCCCGGATCCGCTGGCCATCATCATCTGCCACCGGCGGCCACGAGTCGCGCAATGGAAGAAGGCCACGCCGCGCCTCCGGCGTCGGAACGCTGGTCAGCGCATGCCCGAGTGTCACCGAAGCGGAGTCAAGTTCACGCCGCGGAAGCTGACGAGTGATGACGGGTGGGCGAAGGACGGTCCGAAGTCGTACATATTTTCGCCCAACCCCCCGCCCGGGGAACCGCGGTGAGCAAGGCACGGCAGAGTGCTGCGTTCCTCATGCCCAGCGTACGGCGTCGCGCGCTGTCAACTCACCTCCGTGTCCGGCGCGATGGCCTCAAGGTCCGCGATGCTGCCCGACATGATCGTCCGCACATGCTCGGTGATGTGCTCGGCGGGCCAGTCCCACCAGGCCAGCGTCAGCAGCCGGTCGACGCCATCGGCCTCGTACCGCGTACGGATGAGGCGGGCGGGGTTGCCGCCGACGATGCCGTAATCGGGTACGTCACCGGTGACCACGGCGCCGGAGGCGATGATCGCGCCGTGCCCGATCCGTACGCCCGGCATGACGGTCGTGCCGTGGCCGAACCAGACGTCGTTGCCGACGACGGTGTCGCCTCGGCTGGGCAGGCCGGTGAGCAGGTCGAAGTGTTCGGACCAGGAGCCGCCCATGGTGGGGAAGGGGAAGGTCGAGGGGCCGTCCATGCGGTGGTTGGCGCCGTTCATGATGAACCGCACGCCCGTGCCCAGCGCACAGAACTTGCCGATGACCAGCTTCTCGGGTCCGTAGTGGTACAGCACGTTGCGTGTCTCGAACGCGGTCGCGTCGTCCGGGTCGTCGTAGTACGAGAACTCCCCGACCTCGATCAGTGGCGAGGTGACCAGTGGTTTCAGCAGCACCACTCGCGGCTGCTCGGGCATGGGGTGGAGCACGGTCGGGTCGGCGGGGACAGGTGGCATGACGAAGTGCTGCCCTTTCAGGGGTTGTTGCCAGAGACAGGGGGTGTTTGCGGGTCCGCGGGGGCTCAGTACGTGCCGACCGACATCGACGTCGGCCGCAGGGCCAGTTGGGTGCCCCGCCAGCGCCGGCGCAGTCGGCGGTCGTGGCTGACGATGACGAGGGTGCCGTGGTAGCCGGCCAGCGCGGTTTCCAGTTCCTCGACGAGGGCGGGTGACAGGTGGTTGGTGGGTTCGTCGAGCAGCAGGACGTCGGACGGCTCGCTGAGCAGTCGGGCCAGGGCGAGGCGTTGCGACTGCCCCGTGGACAGCCGGCCGACCGGCACCGTGAACTGGTCGCGGTCGAACAGGCCGAGTGACAGCAGCCGTTCCGCGTGCCCGTCGGCGTCTCCCGCCCGGCCACGGGCGAAGGCGGCCAGCACGGTCTCGTGGGGTTCCCCCGGGCGCGGCTCCTGCGGGAGGTGGCCGATCCGGCCGCGGCGGATGACGCTCCCGCTGTCGGGGGCGACTTGCGCGGCCAGTACGCCGAGCAGGGTGCTCTTGCCCGCTCCGTTCGGCCCCGTGATCAGCAGGCGTTCACCCGCCTTGACGGTGAGGCTCGTACGGTCGAGCCGGTCGTTGACGGCGATGTCCGTGGCGTCGAGCACGACGCCTCGCAGGCCACCGGAGCGCAGTACGGGAGTGAAGCGCAGCGGCTCCGGCGGCGGTGGGACCGGGTCGGCGAGCAGGCGGCGCAGGCGCTCCTCGGCGTTGCGCACCCGGCCGGCCAGTGACTGCTGCACCCGCCCGCCTGCCCGGTCGTACGCCATCTTGTTGCCGTCCTTCATCGCCCGGCCGGGGGCCACTTGGCGTGCGGTGGTCGCGGCGGCCTCGCGGACCCGGTCGACGTCGGTCCGCCACTGGTCGTACGCCTGGGCCCAGCGCTGCCTGGCGGCGGCCTTCTCGGCGAGGTAGCCGGCGTAGCCGTTGCCGTAGCGGACGACCTGGCGGCGGTCGGCGTCGACCTCCAGCAGGCTGGTGGCGACCCGTTCGAGGAAGACGCGGTCGTGGGAGACCGTCACCGTGGTGCCCCGCCGGGTGCGCAGGTGTTCCTCCAGCCAGTTCAGGGCGGTGTCGTCGAGGTGGTTGGTCGGCTCGTCGAGCAGCAGCACCTCCGGCGCCGCCGCCAGGACGGCCGCCAGCCGCAGGCGGACCTGTTCTCCGCCGGACAGCGTGCCCACGGTACGGTCGCGGCTCACCAGGCCCAGGCCGAGGCCGTGCAGGGCGCGTTCCACCCTTGCGTCGGCGTCGTAGCCACCGCGCAGTTCGAAGACCGTCAGCAGTTCGCCGTACTCGGCCATGACCGACTCGTCGCCCTCGGCCATGGTGGCCTCCAGGCGGCGCATGCGGTGCTCGACGGCGCGCAGATCGCTCAGGGCCCGGTCGATGACCTGCTGGACGGTCGCCCCCGGTGACAGTCGCTCGTCCTGGGCGAGATAGCCGACGCCGCCGGTGGACTGGACGATGACCTCGCCCTGGTCGGGCCGCTCACGGCCGGCGAGCAGACGCAGCAGGGTCGTCTTGCCGGAGCCGTTCTCACCGATGATGCCGGTGCGCTCGCCCGCGGCGAGCGAGCACGTCACCGAGTCAAGGACGGTCCTGCCGTCGAAGGACTTGCTGACGGCGAGCGCGGTGATCTGAGTGGGCATACGGGAACTCCAAAGCATTCGAGGACGAGGCGGCGGTCACGGGCCGCAGGGCCGGGCGAACACTTCGGAAGAACATTGATCACTCCACTAGTGCGACAACTGATGCATTAAGATGTTGCCACACCGCCGCCCCCTGAGCAACGGATTACCGCGATGACATCCACGCCGACGCCCGGACCGACTCGACGCCGACCTGGGGGGCGTACCGCCCGTATCCGGAAGCAGGTGCTCGACGCGGTTCTCGCGGAGCTCGGCGAGCGCGGTTACGACGGGCTCACCATGGAGTCCGTCGCCGCCCGCGCGGACGTCCACCGCACCACGGTGTACCGGCGCTGGGGGGACGTCGGCGGCCTGCTCGCCGACGTGTTCGACTCGGCGAGCGCCGATGACTGGCAGCCGCGGGACACCGGCTCACTGGAAGGCGACCTGGCGGCGCTGAACCAGGAGATCCAGGACGCCCTGCTGGCGGAGCCGCCGATCGTCGCGGCCCTGATCGCCGCCTCGTTCCGCTCCGAGAAGGCCGCCGACGCCCAGCGGCGGCTGTGGGAGGACCGGTACGCGCGCAGCGAGATCACCGTCGCCCGAGCCGTCCGGCGCGGCGAACTCCCGCCGCACACGGACGCCCGCCGCCTGCTCATCGCCGCCACCGCGCCGCTGTACCACCAGCTCGTGCTCCTGCACACGCCCCCCGACCCGCATCTGCCGGGCCACGCGGCCAGAACCGCCGCTCTCGCCGCGGCCGCGGGCGCCTTCGCCGAGCCGCCGCCGCCGTCGTCGTCATCGTCGTAGGGCGACGGCCTGGGCGACGGTCCGACTGACACGAGACGGCATCGCCGGGACCATTTCGGCGCGTACGGGCTGTGCCTCTCGCCTCAGTCCAGGTCGGACATGTCGAGCACGAAGCGGTAGCGGACGTCGTTTCGCCCGAGACGGTCGAGCGCCGTGTCCACCTGTGACGACGGCAGTACTTCGACGTCGGCGGCGACGCCGTTGTCGGCGCAGAACTGGAGCATCTCAGCTGTCGCCCGGCGGCCTCCGCTGCCCGCGGAACTGAGCTTCTTGCGGCCGATGAGCAGGTCCATGGCCTCGACGGTGACGGGGCCCAGGTATCCGAGGAGGCTGAGGGTGCCGTCCATCGCCACCAGCTTCAGATAAGGGGCGAGGTCGTGCGGGGCGGAGATGGTGTCGATGACGACGTCGAAGGTGTCGCGCGCCGCGGCCATCTGCCGGGTGTCGGTGGAGTCGATGAGGTCGTGAGCGCCGAGCTCGCGGGCGTCGTCGCGCTTGTCCTGGGTGCGGCTGACGACGGTCGTGGTGGCGCCGAGTGCCACGGCCATCTTGACCGCGAGGTGGCCGAGGCCGCCGAGCCCGGCCACGGCGACGCGACTGCCGGGTCCCACGCCGAGGTGGCGCAGGGGTTCCCAGACGGTGACGCCGGCGCACATCAGCGGGGCGGCCGCGGCCGGGTCGAGACCGGAGGGCAGCGGGTAGGCGAAGGTGTCGCGCACGACGTACTCGCGGGAGTAGCCGCCCAGGGTGGTCGCCCCGTCCTGCCGGTCGGCGCCGCCGTAGGTCAGGGTCGGGAAGGAGTGGCAGAAGTTCTCCTGTCCGGCTTCGCACATGGCGCACGCGCCGCAGGAGTCGACGATGTTGCCCACCGCGACACCGTCGCCGACCGAGAAGGCGGTGACCTCCCGGCCGATCGCGGCCACCACGCCGGTGAATTCGTGGCCGGGCACCAAGGGGGCTTTCGCGTGCTGGTCATAGGCGTGCAGGGCGTGCAGGTCGCTGTGGCACACCCCGCAGTAGTCGACCCGCACCGCGATGTCGTCCGGGCGCAGTTCACGGCGCTCCAGCGATGTGCGCCGCAGCGCCGTCGGGCCGTCCGCGGCCGCCTGCCATCCGGTGGTCGTTCGCATGCTTACCCCTTAAACAGACTGTTCGGTCTGCCGAGTTTAGGCACGGCGGCGCGGCAAAGTAAACCAACTATTCTGTTTGGTAGGATGCGAGCATGCCGGAACAGCCCCAGACCTCGCGAGGCGCCGCGACCTACCAGCGCATCCTGGACGCCGCCACCGAAGAGTTCGCCCAGCACGGCATCGCCGGGGCGCGCATCGAACGCATCGTGACGGCGGCGCGTACCAACAAAGCGCAGCTCTACGCCTACTTCGGCGACAAGGAGCGGCTCTTCGACGCGATCTTCCTCAGCTCGCTGGAGCGCATCACCAACGTCGTGCCCATCGACGCCGAGGATCTCGCGGAGTGGGCCGTCCGTCTCTACGACGAATATCTGCGCCGCCCCGACCTCATCCGGCTGGCGACCTGGACACGGCTGGAGCGCCGGCCCACCGGGCACCTCGTCGAGACCCACCAGCACTACGACGACCGCAAGCTCACGGCCATCGCCGAGGCCCAGGCCGCAGGGCGGGTGCGCGCGGGTGACCCCTTCGACATCATGGCCATGGTCATCGCCATGTCCATGGCCTGGTCGCCGGTCAGCAACGTCTACGCGGCCAGCGGCCAGGAACCCGATGCCGTACACGACCAGCGCCGCGCCCTGCTCCGCGACTGCGTCCGAAGCGCCACCGCGGGCACGGGCGACGCGTGACTCCTGGTCCCGGGTCACCGCCTCCGGCCCCCTGGCCCGGTTGCTCCCGCACCGGACAGAGGGGACGTACTACCCTTGCGGCGTGATCAACCCCACCGAGCCCCAGGGCCCGCAGTCGGCCGACCAGGGCTCGGCCCCCGTGCGTCCGGCCAATCAGGGGCGGCGGGTCGCCGCCCGTAACCGCGCCGCCCTCATCGCCGCCGCCCGCGAGGTCTTCGCCGAACAGGGCCTGGAAGCCCCGCTGTCGGCGGTCGCCCGGCGTGCCGGGGTCGGGCAGGGCAGTCTCTACCGGCACTTCGCCGACCGCGTCGCCCTGGCCTCCGCCGTCCTGGAGGAGAACGTCCAGCACATCGAGGAGGCCGCCGCCGAGCCCGCCGCGAGTCTGGAGAGCGTCCTCGGCGTGATCACCTGGCATCTGACCCGCTCGACGGCGTTCGTCGACATGTTGCGCATACGGGGCGACATGCTGCGGATACGAGGTGACGACGAGCTCCCCCAGGCGCTGGCCGGGCGCGTCCGCGGCGTTCTCTCCCGGTGCCTGTCCGCGGGCCACCGCCTGTCCGCCGATGACCTCATGCTCGCCATCGCGATGGTCTCGGGAGCCGTCACCGGCCCCACCGTGGCGGAACGCGAACGCCGCGCCCTGGCCGCCTGGAGCCTGCTCGGCGTCGAGGTGGGGCCGCTGCGGCCGGTCGAGACCGCCGTCGACGAGTGACCGTCAGCCGCCGTTGGACTGCCGGATGCCGTTGGCCAGTGCGGTGAACGTGAAGACGTACCCGCCGGCGGGGCCGCTGACGGTCATGTACGCCTTCTTGCCGCCCGGCGAGATGGCGACATTGGTCGCCGACTCCAGGCCCTTGGCGGCCTTGGCGGGGATCTCGACGGTGGCCAGACGCTCCCCGTCCGGGCTGTAGACGGCCATGGCCGGGCGGCCGTGCAGCGCCTGGTAGAGGTTGCCGTCGGCGTCCACGGCGATGGAGTCGGTCTGGGCCACGCCGGCGTTCACGTGGATGGCCTCGTGCTGGGAGGTCACGGCGGTCTTGTCGGCGTCGAGCAGCAGGTAGGAGACGGTGTTCTCGGCGAGTTCACTGATCCACAGCCCGCGGAGTCCGCGGTCGAACGTGACGCCGTTGGGGTGGGCGAGTCCGTCGGCCAGGACGGTGGTCTTCCCGCCGTCGCGGTCGATGCGGATGATGCGGCCCGTGGCCTCGCCCGGCTTCATGCCGTGCAGATCGCTGGCGTACAGGTTGCCCTCGTCGTCGAAGGCGATGTCGTCGAGGTTGGTGGGGGAGCCGTCGACGTCACCGGAGAAGAACGTGCGCGGGTCGGAGCCGTCCGGCTCGATGCTGACGACGGACCCGTTGTAGTCGGTCAGATAGAGACGGCCGTCGTACGGGCTGCGCTGCGCGGAGGTGTAGGCGCCGGTCTTGTCGGTGTGGACGCCCTTGTGCTCACCGGTGGCCAGGTCGACGGAGATGACCTTGGGTTCACCGGGGGGCGCGGTGACGTCCACGACGTACAGGCCGCCGTCCTCGTCGAGGACCGGTCCCTCGAGCAGCGTTCTGCCGGTGGCCTCATGAGGTTCGGTCACGTGCGCGACCTGGCTGGCCCGGATGGTCCTGCCCTCACCTGACGACACGGAATGCGAGGCGGCGGGGGCAGCAGGGGCGGCGGTCTGAGTGCCGCATCCGATCAGGGCCAGCAGCCCGACGACGGCCAGCCCCGCGAGGGCGGCGCGGGGGTACGGGTGGTGTGTGCGGTCCGTGGGCATGGGGGGTGCTCCGTTCTGGGCGTCCGGACGGCGGCGTGGAGTTGCTGATGAGCGGCGAGGGGGGTGGCCTCGGGGAGCGTGAGCGTTAACGGGGTGGTCCCGGTGGGCTGATCAGGGGTGCCAGGCGTGGCCCTGGCGTGTTGTTGGTGTGGGTGGTGTCCCGGGGCGCGTCGTCTCTCAGGCGGTCGACCAGCCGCCGTCGGAGGGCAGGATCGCGCCGTTGATGTTCACCGCGTCCTCGCTGAGCAGGAAGGTGATCGAGGCGGCCAGTTCCTCCGCCCTGGCCAGGCCCGGGATCGCCACGCGCATCTTCGCGGTGCGGACCGAGCCGTACGGGGCGGCGACGGGCCTCGGGATACCGGTGGCCACCGCGCCCGGGGCGACGGCGTTGACCTGTACGCCCGTGCCCGCGTACTGGTAGGCCGACGACATCGTCAGGCCGACCAGTGCGTGCTTGGAGGTCGTGTAGGCGGCGCCGGCCGCGGAGCCCCGCAGGGCCGCCTCGGAGACGATGTTGACGATCCGGCCGCCGCCCGCTGCGAGCATGCCGGGCGTCACGGCGCGCATCAGCCGCATGGGGCCGTCAACGTTGACGCGCATGACGCGTTCCCAGGTCCTGTCGTCGACCTCGTGCACGGCGGCGTCGTCGTCCATCACGCCCGCGACGTTGGCCAGGGCGTGCACGCGGCCGCCCGCGGCGGCCAGGACCGCGTCGGCGGACGCGGGCTCGGTGACGTCCGCGGCGACGGGCTCCACCGCGGCCCCCAGTTCGGCGGCCAGGGCCGCGAGTCCGTCGGCGGAGACGTCGACGGCGACCACGCGGCCGCCCTCGCGCACGACGCGGGAGGCGACGGCCTTGCCGATGCCGGAGGCGGCTCCCGTGACGACGACGGTCTGGCCGCCGAAGCGGCCGGGCGTGATCTGCTCGGCCCACGGCTCGGGGGTGCCGATCTCGACGCCCAGGGAAGGTTCCACGGCCGTGACGGCACCGTCCGGGGGAGCGGTCGGCAGGCCATCGGGGAGCTGCCCGGTCTCGGCGGCGGTGACCAGCGCGGCCACGAGTTCCGGCGGGAACTTCCCGCCGGACATCGTCACGAGCTGCTCCAGCGGCAGGCCGAGGGCGGGGGCCAGCGCCTCCTCGCTCTCGCCCCGGGAGGCCAGCAGACCGCGCAGGACCTGCCCGGCGGTGGGCTCCTTGAGCCAGTCGCGCAGCGGGGACCCGGGGGTGAGGTTCGACATCGGAGGCCTTTCGTGTCGGGGTACGGAGGCGAAGCCGGGGTGCCGGCCGCACCCAACCGGACAACAGTGTCCGGTTGGTGGGTTACGGTACCTGGGACCGCGCGGGACGCCCCGCCCAGGGGCACGGTTCACGCCTGCGCGGAGTCCGATGACCTCCCCCACGAGAGGACTTCGCACCGTGCCTCTGCCGCAGTGCGCCACCCCGCCCACCCCGCAGGAGATCGCGGTCCTGCGCGAGCGCTACCGCCTTGAGCGGGAACGCCGCGTACGACCCGACGGCCCGCGCCAGTACCGCCCCACGGAGGCCGAGTTCGGCTACTTCGCCACGGACCCGTACGCCGGTGAGGTGGCGGAGCGCGAGCCGCTGAGCGACGTGGTGGACGTCGCCGTCGTCGGTGGCGGGTTCGGCGGCATCCTGGCGGGCGCGCGTCTGCGCCGGCAGGGTGTCGCCAAGGTCCGTGTCATCGACAAGGGCGGTGACTTCGGCGGCACCTGGTACTGGAACCGCTACCCGGGCATCCACTGCGACATCGAGTCGCACGTCTACCTGCCGCTCCTCGACGAGACCGGATTCGTGCCCGAGTGGAAGTACTCCCCGGGCGAGGAGATCCGCCGCCACGCGGTGCGCATCGCCGAACAGTTCCGGCTGTACGAGCACGCCCTGTTCTCCACCGCCGTCACCTCTCTGACCTGGGACGAGACGGCCCAGCAGTGGGTGGTCCGGACCGACCGGGGCGACGAGTTCCGGGCCACGTACGTCATCACCGCCACCGGCACGCTCTCGGAGCCCAAACTGCCCGGCATCCCCGGCATCGAGGACTACCGCGGCCACACCTTCCACACCTCCCGCTGGGACTACGCCTACACCGGCGGCAGCCCGGAGGGCGGCATGACCGGCCTGGCCGGCAGACGGGTCGGCGTGGTCGGCACCGGCGCCACCGGAGTGCAGGTCATCCCGATGCTGGCCGAGGACGCCGGACACCTGTACGTCTTCCAGCGCACCCCCTCCGCCGTGGACGTGCGGGGCCAGCGGCGCATGACGCCGAGCCAGGTCGGCGCCGACCGGCCGGGCTGGGCCGCCGAGCGCCGCGAGAACTTCCTGCGCATCTGCTCGGGAGAGTCCGCCGAGCAGGACATGGTCGCCGATCGCTGGACGGAGTCGGCCGGCCTGCTGGAGAAGCTCTTGCCCAGCTTCCGCCGTCACGGTGAACCGGACTTCGAGGCCGCCTACGAGGTCGCCGACCACGCCACGATGAACACCATCCGCGCCCGCGTGGCCGCCGAGGTCACCGACCGCGCCACCGCCGAGGCCCTCAAGCCCTGGTACCGGTACGCGTGCAAGCGCCCCACGTTCTCCGACAAGTACCTGCCCGCGTTCAACCGCTCCAACGTCACCCTCGTGGACACGGCCGAGACCCACGGCATTGAGCGCATGACCGAGCGTGGCGTCGTCGTGGGCGGGGTGGAGTACGAGGTCGACTGCCTGGTGTTCGCCACCGGGTTCTCCGTGGGCGTCTCCGGCATCACCTCGGACCAGCTCCCGGTGACCGGGCGCGACGGCGTCCGGCTCCTCGACGTACTGGCGCGGCGGGGCCCGCGGACCCTGCACGGCTTCACCAGCAACGGCTTCCCGAACCTGATCCGGATGGGCGCGCTGCAGAACGCCAGCAGCGTGAACTACACCCACATCCTGGACGAGCAAGCCGTGCACGCCGCGGCCCTGGTCGCCGCCGCGGAGGACAAGGGCGCCCTCGTGGAACCCACCCCCGAGGCCGAGGACGCCTGGGTCGCGGTGTGCGCGGAGGGCGCCCCCGACCACGCCTGGTTCCACGCCGAGTGCACCCCCGGCTACTACAACCGCGAGGGCCGGGGCCGCCCCAACGGTCCCACGGCGTATCCGCACGGTGCCGTCGCCTTCCACGACCTCCTGCGCCGCTGGCGCGAGGAGAACATGGGGGAGGCCTTGCAGGCCAAGCAGGACCCCTCGGACTGACAACTCGGCGGGACAGCAAGCCCGGTGGCATAATCACCGGATCACCTACCACCCACCACCTGCCAGGTCAGCGATTTCGCACATGCTGGAGCAACGCATGACGTCACAGTCCTCCGCAAGCCGCATCGACACGAGCAGGGCCCACCCGGCGCGTGTCTACGACTGGCTGCTGGGCGGCAAGGACAACTATCCGGTCGACCAGGACGTGGCGGAGAAGCTGCCGCCGGAGGCGCGGCTCAACGCCCTGCGCAACCGGGCGTTCATGCACCGCGCGGCGGCCTGGCTCGCGGGCGCGGGCATCGACCAGTTCCTCGACATCGGTACGGGCATTCCGACCGAGCCGAACCTGCACCAGATCGCGCAGGGCATCGTGCCCTCGGCGCGGGTCGCGTACGCCGACAACGACCCCATCGTGCTGCGGCACGCCGAGGCGCTGCTGGTCAGCAGCCCCGAAGGAGCCACCGACTACATCGAGGCCGACGTACGGCGGCCCGAAGCCATCATCGGGCACGCCCGTACGTTCCTGGACTTCACGAGGCCCATCGCGCTGTCCATGATCGCGTTGATGCACTTCGTCACCGACGAGGAGGACCCCTACGGTCTGACGCGGACGCTTCTCGACGCGCTCCCGTCCGGCAGTTACCTCATGTTCTCCCACGGCACCACGGATGAGCACCCGCACCTGGTGAAGTCGGTGACGAAGACCTACCGCGAGGGCGAGATCCCGTTGCGCATGCGGACGCGCGCCGAGGTGGAGCCCTTCTTCGAAGGCCTGGAACTCCTGTCTCCGGGCCTGGTCACGGCGACCCGCTGGTACAAGGACACACCGGCACCCACCGAGGAGCTGAGCGGCTTCTACGTCGGCGTCGCCCGAGTCCCGTAGCCCCGGCTCAGGCCGCGGTCAGCCGGTCCAGTTCCTCCCCGATCGCGCTCCGCAACGCGTCGTGCCGCGCGGCCAGGGCGTGGCGCTCGTCCTGCCAGTGCTCGCGCGCGTAGAGCCAGACCGGCAAGTGGACCAGCTCCGGAGGCTCCCACTCGAACCGTGGCCACACATGGGCGTGCAGGAACCCGTCGGTGTTGCCGAGGATCTCCAGGTTCACTCTGCGGAAGGCCGGATCGAGCCGCCGACAGGCACGCTCGACCGCTTCGCCGAGTACGTCCATGTCCGACAGGAACGACAGCCTCTTGGCCTTCGGCAGTTCGGAGAGACGCTGCACGAGCGGATCGTCGACGAGCAGGACCGAGTATCCCGGCAGGAACTGAACGTCGCCGATCGCCGCGAACCCGGCCCTCAACCGTCGCAATACGGTGGGGTTCTCGCCGCGCAGCGCGCTTCCGATCCGGTCCCCGCGCCAGTCCTTGGTCATGACGGCAACCTAACGCGTCGACGGGAGGGGTGGGGGCGCGCGCTGGTGGAGGTCCAAGAAGGCGTGGCTGGTGTCCGCCGATCCAGTCTGCGGTCTGGTGCTCTCCGGGACTCCGGCACCGGCCGTGGCCGCTTCGGATTCCGGTGTTTCGGTCCGGCAGCTTCAGGCGCCGTGAGCTGTCCGAACATCGGGTCGGGTGACTCCAACGGTCTGGACATGTGGTACTGGCGACGCTCGCCCGACCCGCTGGCCTGCGAGGCGGAGTTCACCACGGGCGCCGGACCAAACCCTGAGAGCAGGACCGCGACGCCCTCAGGGCAAAAGCAGCATCGCCGTCACGACCAAGGCGAGCAGTCCGACGTAGGCGCGGGCGTGGACACGGTCGGGGATCGGCGGCGGGCGGCGTCGCAGCACCGCGATGACCGGCAGGGCTCCGAGCAGCAGCGCCGAGGCGGCGCGCACGTCGAGCAGACCCACCAGGCGCACCTGAGTGTCAGCGGCGGCAGGGACCGCAGCCACGAACAGCGAGAGCGCGGTGGCCGGCAGCGCGATGGCGAGGGTGAGGGGATTGGCCAGCGCTGTCGCCGTCCGCATCGTGTGCCCGGCCCGCCGCATCGCGGGGACGGTCATGACACTGCCGCCCACACCGAGGAAGGCGGCGACCGCGCCGATCGGAGCGCCGACGGCACCCGGCAGCGGGCGCGGGGCGTCGGACACCGTCACGGCGTCCCGGTGCGGGCGCAGAAATCCGGGGCGCAGGAGCAGGTCGGCGATGGTGACACCGACGTACGCGATGAACGCCCAGCGGGCCACATCGGCCGGGGCGAGGCGTGCGACGAGCGCGCCGGCCGAGGCTCCGACCGCCAGCAGGAACAGCAGCCCGCCGCTTCCGCGGAGCGCGAGAAGCACGCGCCGCGGGGTGACGGCTGTGGCGAACCCGGCGTTGACCGCCATCACCAGGGCCGAGGTGGCCGTAGCCACCCGCATGGCGTCCGTGCCGAGCGCGCCGTCCGCCCACACCACGACCGGCACCGCGACGAACCCTCCACCGAAACCGAACAGCACCGTCGTCGCCCCGGTGAGGAGCCCGACCCCGACCAACATCACGAAGTCCATGAGGCCACCTCACCAGCCCCGGCACACCGCTCGCATGCGATGATCGGCATGGTTCTTTCGCGAGTCGGCCACATGCCGTAAGCCGCCGGCCGGGAGCCACCGAGCGTCAGCCCTCAGCCACCAGGAGGCAGGGATGAGGAACGTCCAGCTGGCCGACGTCGACCACGTCGATCGGGCCGTCCTGCCGATCGGCACCGACTACCCGCCCGGCCACCTGCTGGACTGGCACGAACACCGGCGCGCGCAGTTCCTCTACGGCGCCACCGGAGTCATGGTCGTCGACACCGCCGAAGGCAGCTGGACCGTGCCGCCCGAGCGTGCCGTCCTGATCCCGGCAGCCACGTGCCACCGGGTCCGCATGCTGGGGGTGAGCACCCGCAGCCTCTACATCGAGCCGCAGGCCGTCCTCTGGTGGCCCGCCATCTGCACGGTCGTGGACGTTCCACCGCTGCTGCGCGAACTGCTCCTGGCCGCCGTCGAGTTCGAGGACGACTACAGCCTGGCCGGGCGTGCGGGCAGCATCGCCACGCTGCTTCTGTACGAGATCGCCGAGACCGCCCCGCTCCCGTTCCACGTGGGCATCCCCGCTTCGGCGGACTTCGCGAAGCTGTGCCGCGAGTACCTGGCCGCCCCGGACGCCGACGCCACCAACGCCACATGGGCCGCCGAAGTGGCGATGAGCGAGCGGGCCTTCACCCGGCGTTTCCGTGCCGAGACCGGCGTCAGCCCCGCAGTCTGGCGGGGACGCGCCCGTCTGCTCGCGGCTGTCCCCCTCCTTCGCACCGCCTCGGTCAGCGAGGTCGGCAGCCGCATCGGCTACTCCTCTCCCGCGGCGTTCACCGCCGCCTTCACCCGCGTCTTCGGCATACCGCCGTCCCGTTTCACTCCGAGCAACCGGGGCGGAGGAGCCGCGAAGGAAGCTCCACCCAGCGGCGCGGGACACCGGCGGCGAGGGCCGGGCGGCCGTCGGTGACACGGAGTCCGGCCGCCCCACAGGCGTAGGCGAGCTCACGCGCCTTGCTCGCTGGGCCGGAAGGTCGGCCGGTGCGCGGAGAGATGCAGTGTGACCGAACTCGGCCACACGGACCAGCCGGTCACCATCACCGCACGGCCGGCCCCTCACCGGCCACCGCGAGCTGCCGCACCAGTGCGGGGGCGAACCAGTCGACCGGCGGCCGGTGATGTCCGCATGCTGTCAGCAGCCACTGACAACGGGTCATCACCGCAGGTCTAACCCGGCTTCGAGAGAGTGTTCCGGATGCGGTGGCGTGGTTTGGTCTGGCGTGGTGGACGGGTGAGGGTGATCTGCCGGACGAGCTGCTGGAAGCAGGCGAGAGCGGCCAGGGCGGGGAGCGCGGCCGCTGCCGCCTCGACCGGGGCGCGGGGCGCCTGCGCGACGCACAGAAGCATGGAGACCGTGGAGAACAGCAGCACGACCGCCCAGGAGTGCACCGCGCGGCGCCGATGGAGCGCGGCACGGAGGATCGACAGGGAGGCGACCATCCACGGGCCGTAGACCAGCAGGGGCCACCAGCCGACGGCGGTGGCGGAGGTGCGGTACTGGGCGAGGTGGCGCAAGGGGTCGTAACTCACGATGCCGCCGAAGACGCACACCATGGACACGACGACAGCGGCGAGCGCGGCGAGGAAGAAGCTGGTGGTGCGCAGTGCGCCGGGCCCGCGTCCGCGCGATCGGGACCGAGAGCGGGAACGGCGGCGACGGCGGGCCGGCGCGGGGCGCAAAGGGGGCAGCTCACTGGTGATCTGGGTGAGCCCGGCGAGCCGGTCGTCGCCGAATTCCTCGCCGCCCGGCACCTCGGTGTCGTGCGCAGGGGGATATGCGCTGTTCCGCTCGTCTTCGATGGCCTGGTGCAACAGGTGGGCGAGTTCCTCCGCCGGGTCCCAGTGCACGTCCAACGGGTCCAGCGGAGCAGCGGGTTGCTCCCACGCGGGGGAGTGACCGGCTGCCGCCTGGTTTCCGTTGGCAGGCCCCTGGGCGGGCCCCGGACGGCTGTGACGGCCCCGCGTCTCATACATGGGCGACGACCTGCGGCCGGAGTTCGTGGCAGTGGACGCCGCACCCTTTGGGGGTGCCTGCCAGGGTGCTGAAATGGGCCTCGATCAGGCCGAGTTCGGTAAGAAGGTCCTCTAGGAGCTTGGCGGAGTACCTCAGATCGACTCGCCGGTAGTCGTCCTGAAGGGTCGCGCGCGCGTTGTCGGTGAGGGCCGGGGTGAAGACCCAGGCCCCCATGCGAACCGCGGATGTCGCACCGCTCATCGTGCTGGCCAAGAGGTTTCCTGAAACATACGTTGGCCTTGCTGTGGTCATATCCCGTCCAACGGACCCGCCTTGGGGAAGATGCGTGGCAAACGGGTGGCCGACATGTCGCATATTGCGTCTGTCTGTCTAATGATTATTGGTTCCGATGGCAGAGCCGCGGCGCGCCTCTTTCAGCCGCGGTACGTGTCGTCTTCCGGCCGCTCACCGGTCATGGCCCAGAGGCCCCGGCGGGAACCTCAGCCGCGCCCCGGGAGCGACGTCGTGGTGAACGCGGTCTTGTCCCGTGCCGTCGTGCCGTCCGTGATCCACCAGTGCGTCGGCCTCTCGCCGTACAGTCCGAAGAGCGTACCGGCGCCCCAGTTCAGGATCAGCTCCTCCTTGCCGTCGGCGTCGAAATCGGCGGCGGCGTACGGGCGTGCGTGCCGCCACCGTGCCGGGGTCTTCTTGCCCTTCGCCCGGGGCGGGCCCTCCCGGAGCACCTCCGTGAGGTCCTTGTCGCCGTCGATCAGCAGCGCGCCCTCATCGGTGGCGACGAGGACACCGTCCTTGCCGTCGCCGTCCGGATCCGCGGAGGTGTAACCGCCCGGCCCGTAATAGGAGTTGGCGTCATTGCGCGGAATCTTGTGCGTGACCGGGGCGCCGCCCTTGCCGGGGTAGACCGCCAGCGAGGCGTTCACCTCCGGCTCCTCCGTCTCGTAGCCCGGCTCGTTGTTGCGGCTTCCGTTGTCGCCGATGGCCAGATCGCGGACGCCGTCACCGTCGTAGTCGCCGAACGCCACGGCGTTGCCCTGGCGCAGCTCGACGGGGGTGCGCGACAGGCCGCTTCCGGTGCGCGCCGGGTAGAGGACTCCGCCCGTCTGCTCGCCGTCGTCGCTGTCATGGACCAGCAGACCGGTCGCGCGCGCCTTGCCCGACGGATCGATGTCGTCCGCGGCGAGCCAGCCTCCCTTGCCGGGCCGGTGATCGGTGCGGGCCGGGGTGCCGGAGCGGGTGAAGGGCCCGTACAGCAGGGTCACGGACCCGTCCTGCCGCAGCGTCGCGATGTCGTGGTGTCCGTCCCCGTCGAAGTCACCCCGCACCGGAGCGGACGGACGCGCGCCCGAGCCTGCGCCCGGTACCTGGATCGGGGTCGGCTCCGCACCGGCCTCGGGCCCCTTGGGGCCACCCCAGGCAACGGCCGGCGACCCCTGTTCCCCGGACGCACCGCTGTCCATGGCCGTGGAGACGAAGTCGGGGTAGCCGTCGCCGTCCAGGTCGGCGGTGACGACGGTGCCGGGAGCGTAGTCGTACACCGTGTGCGTCGAGGGGACGAGTCCCTTGGCGGAGCCGAAGACGACAGCGGTCCGCACCCTGCCGTTCTCGCTGCGGGAGGGCACGGGAAGGAGCAGATCGCGGTGCCCGTCTCCGTTGATGTCGTCCGGGTCCTTCGACCCCTTGCCGTCGGAGGGCGGCGGTCCGGCCTCCGACGGGGTCATGACGGGATTGGCCTCCCGGGACGGCCGCTTGTCCGCCGCCCGCGGCTCGTCGCCGCACCCCGCCGCGAAGAGAGCGAGTGCGGAGCACAGGACGAGGGCGCGGACGCCGGGAGCGGTTCGGTCTGCCATGCGCCCACCTAAACCCCGCGCCCGCACGCCTCTCCAGGGGCGACCGGCGATCGTTGCCCAGTCGTAGTGGGACAGCGGGGGCCACGGATGCCCTGCGACGCGGCCGGCTGCCGGGCGTCCGTACGGGTGCGGCGGGCCGGGCGCGGTGTTCCCCTGCCGCGGGATGGCGCACCATGGGCCGCGGGGCGACGGCATCGTCCCGCGAGCGCGCCGGAGCCGGCGCTGAGGGGGAGGAGGGACGGTGGGCGGGTACCGATCGGAGGCGACGGCTGCTGTGATGCGGGAGGCGGTGCACGCGCTGCTCGCCGTGCTGGAGCCGGCGCAGGTGCGTGAGCTGCGCGCGGGGCCCGCCCGGCTGGACGCGCCGGAGCTGCGGGAGTGGACGTATCTGCCGGGCTCGCGCCCCGGGCTGCCCACAGAAGGCCTCGACGCCCGGCAGCGCGAGGCCGTTGACGCCCTGCTGGCCGCCGCGCACAGCGCGGCGGGGGCGGAGCTGGCCCGCGGGGCGATCGAAGTGGAGCGGCACCGCCGCACCATGGCCGGCGCCACGGGTGGCGACCGCTACTGGGTGCGCCTGTTGGGCGACCCGGACGGCGACGGTCCGTGGGGATGGCGGATGAACGGCCACCACCTCGCCGTACACGTCACGGTCACGGCGGCCGGCATCCGGGTGACGCCGCACTTCATCGGAGCCGAGCCGGCGCGGATCGCGGACGGTCCGCGGGCCGGCCGTCGGCTGCTGGGGCCTGAGGAGGATTTGGCCAGGGAACTCGTCACGGGCCTGGACGCCGGCCGACGCGCCGAAGCGGTGTTCGCCGCCGCTCCGCCGGACGACATCCTGACCCGCGACGACCCCTTCGCCGATCCGGACCGGCTGCCGACAGGCCTGGCGTACGCCGACATGACGCCCGGTCAGCGGGGACTGCTGGAGCGTCTGGTGCGCCGCTACCTGGACCGCGCGCCCGCGGCGTACGCGCGGGAGTGCTGGTCCGACACCGTGGCGCGTGGACCGGCCGCCCTCTCCTTCGCCTGGGCCGGTGGCCGCGTACCGGGGGACCGGCACTACTACTGCGTTCGCGCCCCGGACTTCCTCATCGAGTACGACAACACGCAGGACGACGGCAACCACGCCCACTCGGTCTGGCGCCACCTGCGCCACGACTGGGGCGCCGACCTGCTCCGCGCCCACTACACGGAACAGCACGGCTGACCGGAAGCCGTGCCGAAGGGCCCCGGGCCCGCCGCTCCGCGGACGCGTTCCGTCTCGGCGGACTGACGTACGATTCGGCTGGACGTCGGGAGGGGACTCGGCCTCGGCCTCGGCCGAAGTGGCGCCCGCCGCCCGGTCGATGGCTTTCACCTGCGATCCGTGGTGGGCGAGGGGGCGATGGTGACGATCATCGAGTGGGTCCGGTGACCGCCGGTACCGTCCTGGACGTCGAGGACGTGCGGTGGTTCAGGGACGGCGAGTCCCTGACGGCCGCCTCCCGCGGGGCGGCCGCCGCGCTGGCCAGACGCCTCGGCCTCGACGCCCACCGTGCCGCGGAGGTCGCGCTCGCCGTGAGCGAGGCGGCCACGAACGTGCGCCGCCACGCAGAGGACGGGGCGTTGCTCCTTCGGGTGGTGCGTACGGAGGACCAGGCGGGGGTGGAGTTCCTCACCGTCGACTCGGGGCCGGGGATGGCGGACGTCGCAGGGGCGCTGTCCGACGGCTCCTCCACCGCGGGGACCCTGGGCATCGGCCTCGGCGCGGTCTCCCGCCTTGCGGACCACTTCGACCTGCACTCCGTCCCGGGCCACGGCACGGTCATGGGCGCACGGTTCTGGCCGCGCGCGGTGGACGGCAGGGCGGTCGTCGAACAGCCCGACTCCCCGATGGTCTCCGGAGTGACCAGGCCGATCAGCGGTGAGACGGTGTGCGGCGACGCGTGGGCCGTACGCACCACGCCGGCCGACGTCGCCGGAGACAGACCCACGGTCCTGCTCATGCTGTGTGACGGCCTTGGGCACGGACCGCTCGCGGCGCGGGCGAGCCAGGCGGCGGTCAAGGCCTTCCACGCCGCGCGCGAACTCAGCCCGGAGAGCGTCCTCGAAGACGTTCACCGGGCGTTGCTGGGCACGCGCGGCGGAGCGGTCGCCGTGGCCCGGGTCGAACCCGCGGCGGGACGGGTGCTGTACTGCGGAATCGGCAACGTCAGCGGCTTCCTCCTCGGCCACAGCGGGCGCAAGACGCTGTTGTCGGCCCCGGGAATCGTGGGCGGGCAGATGCGGCGCATACGGACCTTCGAGGAGCCGCTGTCCAAGGGTTCCGCGCTGGTGATGCACTCCGACGGCCTGACCGAGCGCTGGGACCCGCGCTCGCTGCCGGAGCTGCTGCGGCACTCGCCCCTCGTCGTGGCGGGCCAGTTGCTGCGCGAGGCGGGCACGCGGCGTGACGACGCGAGTGTCGTCGTACTCAAGAGCGCCTGGTGAGCTGCGGTACGGCCCCGTTGTGACGCTCCGGCCTCCCTCGGCCGGCGGCCGTCGCGCCGTTTGACCTTGACACGGTGACAGGGTCTTCACTGCGGGCCAAGGAGGTGGTCTCGATGGCGGTCACGGGGCAGAACACGGATACGGTACGAGCGCTGCGCGGGCTGGCGGACGGGCGTCCGTCCGTGCGGTTGCGGGCCGCGCTGGCGGCCGGGACGACGCCTGACCCGGGCTTCGTCGGCACACTCGTCGAGCGGTGCGCGATCGAGCCCGAGTTCCTCGTCCGCGACATGCTGACCTGGGCGCTCACCCGCCATCCGGTGTCCATGACGCTCCCGGCGCTGGTTCGCGAAGTCCGCTCGGAGCGCGCCCAGGCGCGAAGTCAGGCCCTGCACACGCTGTCCAAGATCGGGGACCGGCGGGCGTGGCCGGCGATCACACGGGAGCTGCTGACCGACGCCGACGACGAGGTGGCGCGCAGCGGCTGGCGCGCCGCGGTCGTCCTCGTACCGGAGGGCGAGGAGCCCGCCCTGGCCGCGGCGCTGGCGACACAGCTCGGACGCGGTGAGCGGGAGACGCAGTTGAGCCTCAGCCGGGCGCTCGTCGCTCTGGGAGACGTAGTCGTCCCGGCGCTGCGGGCTGCGACGATGGTTCCTGACCCACGCGTGCGCGCGCACGCGCTCGCCACGCGACGGCTGCTGCTCGACCCGGACATCGGGTTCGAGTTCGCCGTCGAGGAGGCGAAGCGTGTGGTGGCCCTCGGCGGGTCCGGGGACCTCGGCGGTTCGGACCAGGAGGGACAGTAGGACGTGTTGATCGGCGAGGTGGCGCGACGGTCCGGCGTCAGCGCCCGCATGCTCCGGCATTACGAGTCACTCGGGCTGGTGCGGCCTTCCGGCCGTACGGGGTCCGGGTACCGGGAGTACTCCGAGGACGACATCCGGCGGATCTTCCACATCGAGAGCCTGCGGTCGCTGGGACTGTCGCTGCGTGAGATCGGGCGCGCGCTCGACGACCCCGGCTTCGCGCCGTCGGCGCTCGTCGGCGACCTCGTCCGCCAGACGCGCGAACGCATCGCGGCCGAGACCGAGCTGCTCACGCGGCTGCACCGCATCGATGCCGCCGGGCCCGGCCGTTGGGAGGATGTCCTCCAGGTCGTCGCGCTCCTCCAGGCGCTGGGTTCCAAGAGCCCCGGTGCCCGCCAGCGCGCGGCCCTCTCCATGGTCGACGGGGTTCCCCTGCCGGTGGAGGCCCTGGCCGAGGCGGCGCTGCGCGAGACGGATCCGAACGTTGCCGGAGCCCTCCGATGGGCCCTGGCCCGGTCCGGCGACGGAGGCACGGGGCTACTGGCGGAGGGCCTCGGTTCACCCGTGGCCGCGGTGCGCGAGCGTGCGGTGCGGTCCCTCGCCGAGATGCCCGGCGACGAGGCCACCACGTACCTGCGGCAGGCCCTCGCCAACCCCGACGTCGTGGTGCGCGGGTGCGCGGCTCTGGCGCTCGGGACGCGGGGAGCGGCCGATGTGGTGCCGACGCTCATCGACATGATCGCGGATGGCAGGAACGACACCGACGCGGCCGACGTGTTGAGCGTGCTGGCGATCGACACCGCTGCCGCGGACCGGATCGCGACCCGGCTGGCGGACCGTCTCGCCCATCACACCACTGAAGCGCCCGCACGCGGGCGGCTCACGCAGGCGCTGGCCGCCGTTCCGGGGGCGACCGCGGCACAGACCCTCGCGCGGCTGTCGCATGACGACGACCGTGCCGTCGCCCTCACCGCTGCCTATCTGCTCCGGTTGCGCGAAGACCGGTGACGGCAGTGCCCAAGGCTCGCAGGAGTACGGGTCGGGGGCGCGGGACACACGCCCCCGGCCGGGGGCGTTCGGCGTGCGGAACTCCCCGTACGACAAGGTGATGCGCCCTCGATGCCGCCTGCTGGTTCGGTGGACCGAACCGCTGGCGCGCACCGCGCCCAACGGCGTTGCCGCCGACCCGGATCGGGCCACTCCGCCCTGTTGACCGGCCGGGTCCAACGGTGCTTGAGTGGCGCGGGTTGAGAAAGCGCTTGCTATCGCTTGCCGTCACCCGGCCGTTACCCGCCGTCCCACGTGGCGGCCCGTGGGCACACCCCCGCCCGCGTCGCGCCGGCCGCGCGCGGACCGCCCCGGCGGGCGGAGCGCGCGCCGCCCCACAGCTCCCACCACGCTGCCGACACCACAGCCGAGGAGACATCCGCCATGGCACGACCCGGCTACGACCGGAGAACGAACGCCTTCGCCCTCTCGCTCAGCCTGCTCCTGCTGATCCTCACGGGCTGCTCCGGCGGCGACGGCGCGAGCGCGAAAGCGGGCGGGAAGGTCACGCTCACCTTCGCCTGGTGGGGCAACGAGGACCGCGCCAAGCGCACCAAGGCGGCCGTCGCCCTCTTCGAGGAGCGGCACCCGGGTGTCACCGTCCGCACCTCCTTCGCGGGCTACGAGGCGTACGTCCAGAAGCTCGCCACACAGGCGGCCGGCGGTGACCTGCCCGACGTGGCACAGCTCGACTACCGGCAGATCTCCCAGTACGCGGGCAGCGGCACCCTGCTGGACCTCGGCCCCTACCTCAAGGACGGCACCCTGCGCACCGCCGACTTCGACAAGGGCCTGACCGGCACGGGCGCCTACCGGGGGAGGCAGTACGCGTTTCCGATGGGACGGGGGTCCACCGGGTTCGCCTACGACGCGGCGGTGTACGAGAAGGCGGGCGTGCCCACGCCACGGCCCGGATGGACCTGGGACGACTGGGTGGAGGCGGGAGAGAAGATCAGCGCCCTGGGGAAGAAGGGCGCGAACGGCCGCCCCTACACCGGCCTCACCGACATCGGCGTGAACGAGGACGCCTTCGAGAACTGGCTGCGCGGCCGGGGCAAGGAGCTGTACGCCTCCGAACGCCGGCTCGGCTTCACCGTCGACGACCTGACGGAGTTCTGGACCTTCACCGACCGGCTCCGCCGCAAGGGAATCGCGTCCCAGGCCAAGGACACGGCGCAGATCAACGGCGCCGTCGAGGACACCCCGATGGGCCGCGGCCTGGCCGCCACCGACTTCAACTGGGACGGGCCCTTCCTCGGCTATCCGCCGTTGCTCGGCGAGAACATCCGCTTCGCGCCCGTGCCCACCACCGACGGCAAGGCGGGCCAGTACTTCAAGCCGACCGTGCTCGTGGGCGTGGGCGCCAATACCGGGCACCCCAAGGAGTCCGCCCAGTTGATCGACTTCCTCCTGAACGACCCGGACGCGGGCGAGATCCTCGGCGTGACCCGCTCCACGCCCCCGAACCGGAAGATAGCCCGGTCCATCGGCGGCAAGCTCAAGGGCCCGGAGAAGGAGGTCTACGACTACGGCCGCGCCATCACCGCCTACGGAACGGACGCGCCGCCCAGCGCCCCGCCGCGCGGTGACGTGGTCCTGCAGGTCTCCTTCACCCGCACCTACCAGCGCGTGACCTACGAGATGCAGAGCCCCCGGGAGGCCGCCGAGGAGTTCGTGGCCGAGGCGGAGAGGGAGCTGCGATGACGACCACGACCGCCAGGCCGCGCACCACCCCCGCCGCCGCGCCGGGGACCGTACGCCGAGGGCGCCGCGAACGACAGGGCCCCGCCTACGTCTTCCTCTCGCCCTGGATCCTCGGCGTCGCCCTGCTCACGCTGGCGCCCATGGCCGTGTCGCTGTACCTGTCCTTCACCGACTACAACCTCTTCGACGCCCCCGAGTGGGTGGGTCTTCGCAACTACAGCGACATGTTCACCGCGGACCCGCGCTACTGGCGTTCGGTGGGCACCACCCTCCTCTTCGTGGTCGTCGCCGTCCCGCTCAAACTGGCGCTCGCCCTGGGCGCGGCGCTGCTGCTCAGCAGGGTGCGCCGCGCCAAGGGCTTCTACCGCTCGGCGTTCTACGCCCCCTCGCTGCTCGGCGCGAGCATGTCGATCGCCCTGGTGTGGCGGGCGCTCTACAACGACGGCGGCACGGTGGACGAGGTGCTGTCCTCCGTCGGCATCCACACCGGCGGCTGGGTCGCCGACCCCGATCTGGCCGTGTTCGTGGTGGCCCTGCTCTCCGTCTGGCAGTTCGGGGCGCCGATGGTCATCTTCCTGGCCGGGCTGCAACAGATACCGACCGACCTCTACGAAGCCGCCGCCCTGGACGGCGCCGGCCGGTGGCGGCAGTTCGTGTCCGTGACCCTGCCGATGCTGTCACCGGTCATCTTCTTCAACCTCGTCCTGGAGACCATCCAGTCCTTCCAGGTCTTCACCCCGGCGTTCGCGATCAGCGGCGGGCGGGGCGGACCGGCCGACTCGACCATGTTCTACACCCTCTACCTGTACGAACGCGGCTTCTCCGCCTCGCACATGGGCTACGCCTCCGCCATGGCGTGGGTGCTGCTCCTCGCCATCGGCGCGGTGACCCTCGTCCTCTTCAAGACCTCACGCTCATGGGTCTTCTACGCCAACGAGGGGGCCTGATGAACACGGCCGCACCCACCCGGACCACCACCATGGCGAAGCACATCGCCCTGCTCGCAGCGCTGCTCGTCCTGCTCTATCCGCTGGCCTGGCTCCTCGCGACCTCTCTCAAGCCCGCCGACGAGGTACTGACCAGCCTCAAACTCCTGCCGAACCACCTGGAGTGGTCCAACTACACCACGGCCCTCGACGGGGTGAGCGACGTCGGTGTCTCCCGGCTGCTCGGCAACTCCCTGCTGATCAGCGCGGGCGCGGTCCTCGGCAACGTCGTGTCCTGCTCGCTGGCCGCCTACGCCTTCGCCCGGCTGCGCTTCCGGATGCGCGGCGTGATGTTCGGCTTCATGGTCGCGACGATGATGCTGCCGCACCACGCCGTGCTCATCCCGCAGTACATCATCTTCAACAAGCTCGGCATGGTGGACACCTACTGGCCGCTGATCCTGCCGAAGTTCCTCGCCACGGAGGCGTTCTTCGTCTTCCTGATCGTGCAGTTCATGCGGGGGCTGCCGCGAGAGCTGGAGGAGGCGGCCCGCATCGACGGCTGCGGACCGTTCCGCAGCTTCTGGTCCGTCGTCCTGCCGCTGACCAGACCGGCGCTGATCACCACCGCGATCTTCACCTTCATCTGGACCTGGAACGACTTCTTCACCCAGCTGATCTACCTCTTCGACCCGCAGAAGTTCACCATCACCCTGGCCCTGCGCAACTTCGTGGACCAGTCCAGCAGTTCCGCCTACGGGCCGATGTTCGCCATGTCGGTGATCTCGCTGCTGCCGATCGTGCTGTTCTTCCTCGCCTTCCAGCGCTATCTGGTGCAGGGCATGGCGACGTCCGGACTGAAGGGCTGAGCCGGTGCAACCCCTCGTACGCGAACGGCGCGAGCCGGGCGAGCTGTTCGGCCCCCGCTTCTCGCTCTTCGCCGACATGCTCGCGATCGGCCTGGCCACGACCGTCGCCTCGCTGCCCCTGGTCACCGCGCCCGCCGCCCTTGCCGCGGCCTGCGCGGTCCTGCGGGACGCCATCCGCGAGGACCGCCCCGCGACGCTCGGCCGCTACGTCACCGCGCTGCGCGCCCACCGCCCCCTGGGCTCGCTGGCGGCCGGAGTGACGGTGCTCGCGGCCCTGGCCTTCGTGGGCCTGGACCTGATGCTGGCCGGGGCCGGTCTGCCGGGCGCCCGCCCGATCGCTGCGGCGGTGTGCGTGGTCGCGGCCGCCGCCCTGGTCGTCGCCCTGCGCACTACGGCGGACCCCGACGCTGCCCTCGGCTGGCGCCCGGCGGTGCGCCGGGCCGCCGCACGCTCAGCGGCCGACCTGCCGGGCAGCGCCCTGGTCGCCACGGCTGCCGCCCTGTGCGTCACGTTCCTGTGGATGCTGCCCTTGCTGGCCCCGCTGCTGGCAGGACCGCTGGCGCTCGCTGTCACCACCGTGGAGCTCCGTGCCGGCGCCCCCGCCACCGAAGAAGGATGATGCCGTCGCCGTCTGCCGGAAGCGCTTTCCCCACTCCCCGAGGAGGCCGCATGTCTTCCACACCCGCCCGTCTGCGGGCCGCCGTCATCGGCACCGGCGGCATCGTCCTGGGCAGCCATCTGCCCGCCCTGCGGGCCCACTCCGACCGGGTCGAGCTGACTGCCGCCGTCGATGTCGACCCGGGCAGACTCGGCGCCTTCACCGCCCGGGCGCGCGAGACCGGCATGGACGTCCAGGGGTTCACCGACTCCCGGGCCATGCTCGACACCGTCCGCCCCGACCTCGTACTGATCGGCACCCCACCGTCACTGCACCGCGCGCAGACCGTGGCCGCGCTCAAGGCAGGAGCCTGGGTCCTCTGCGAGAAACCGCTGTGCCTCTCGCTCGCGGAGTACGACGAGATCGCCGCCGCCGAGGAGGCGTCAGGCACGTACGCCTCGGTCATCTTCCAGCACCGCTACGGCTCGGGCGCCGCCCACGCCCGCGACCTGATCGCACGCGGTGAGCTCGGCGCGCCCCGCGTCGCGCACTGCCAGACGACGTGGCACCGCGACAGCTCCTACTACGCGGTGCCATGGCGCGGCCGGTGGGCGAGTGAGGGCGGCGGCCCCACGATGGGGCACGGCATCCACCAGTACGACCTGCTGCTTCATCTGCTCGGCGACTGGACCGAGATACGGGCCATGGCGGCCCGCCTGGTGCACGACACCGAGAGCGAGGACGTCTCCACCGCCCTGGTGCGGTTCGCGAACGGCGCCCTGGCCACGGTCGTCAACAGCGTCCTGTCCCCGGACGAGGTCAGCCGCATCCGCGTGGACTGCGCCGACGCCACGGTCGAACTCACCCATCTGTACGGCCACCGCAACGACGACTGGGTCTACACCCCCGCCCCGCACATCGACACCGGACGGGCCGCCGCCTGGCGCACACCCACCGCTGATGTCCCCAGCTCGCACACCGCCCAGCTCGGCGCCCTCCTGGACGCGCGTCAGCGGGGCGCCCGGCCGCCGGGCAGCGGCCCCGACGCCCGGCGCACCCTCGAATTCGCGGCGGCGCTCTACAAGTCGGCATTCACCGGCCGACCGGTGCTCGCGGGCGAGATCACCGCGGGCGACCCCTACTACCGGGCCATGCACGGAAACCACCCCGACTGGAGCACCGACCGATGACGATCCAGGTGACCCACACCCACGGCGACCGGATCACGGTCCGCTGCGGCGAAGTCGAGCTGCTCACGTACGTCTACGCGCCCGACCCTGACCCCTTCGAGGCCCGCAAGCCCTACGTCCACCCGCTGCGCACCCTCGCCGGGAACCAGGTCTCGGGCTACCGGCCGAGCGACCACCGCTGGCACAAGGGACTCCAGATGACCGCGAGCCATCTGTCGGGCCAGAACTTCTGGGGCGGCAACTGCTATGTGCGCGGGGAGGGATATCGACGGCTGCCGGAACGGGTCGGCTCCATGCGCCACGACCGCTTTCCCGTCCTGGACGCCGCGGGCGACCGTTTCCATCTGGCCGAGGAGCTCACCTGGGTCGAGAACGGCGGCCAGGAGTGGGCCGGGGAGGAGCGCGGCCTCACGGTCCACTCGGTGGACGAAGAGGCGGGCTCCTGGGCCCTCGACTGGTCGATCCGGCTGACCAACATCCGCGACGCACCGCTCCATTTCGGCTCCCCGACCACGGCGGGGCGTGAGCTGGCCGGCTATACGGGACTTCAGTGGCGCGGGCCACGCGACTTCACCGGAGGCACCGTCTTCGGCCCCGACGGCGACCACGGCCCGGCGGATGTCGGCGAACTGATGGGCGGTCAGGGCGCGTGGCTGGCCTTCACCGCCGAGCACGACGACATCGACGCGCACTCCACCCTCGTCTTCGCGCACGCTCCCGAGAACCTCGACGAGACGGCGGCGATCCATCCCTCCCACTGGTTCGTGCGCTCCACACCCATTCCGACCGTCGCGTTCTCCTGGGCGTTCTTCGAGGAGTTCGAGCTGGCGCCCGGCGCCTGCTTCTCGTACCGCTACCGCGTCGTGGTCGCCGACGGCGCCTGGGACCACGACCGGATCACCGACCACCTGAAGGGACTGACATGGTGAGCGTTCCGCAACCGCTGCCCGGGGCCGTGGGCCTGTCGCACCTGAGCGCCTACCCGTGGGAGGCGGCCGACGGCGTCTGCGGGGGCAGCCCGCACCTGCACCTCGTGTGCACGGAGGCGTACGTCGTCACCGGCGGGCGCGGCGCCGTGCAGACACTCACCCCCGACGGCTACCGCGACGTCCCGCTGGCGGAGGGCTCGGTGGCCTGGTTCACGCCCGGCACCGTGCACCGCATGGTGCAGGGCGGCGACCTGCGGATCACCGTCCTGATGCAGAACAACGGCCTGCCCGAGGCCGGCGACGCGGTCTTCACCTTCCCGCCCGCCGTGCTCGCCGACCCCGAGCGGTACGCGTCCGAGGCGCGGCTGCCGGCCAGGAGCGGGCCGGAGGCGGAGCGGGCGGCGCGCAGGCGCAGGGACCTGGCGGTCGAGGGGTACCTGCCGCTGCGGGAGGCGCTTCGCGCGGGGGACAACGGCCCCTATCTGGCGTTCCAGCGGGCCGCCGCGCGACTGGTCAGGGAGCAGGTGCCGCGCTGGCGTGAGCTGTGGCGGGCCGGTGCGCTGGCCGCCGCGGAGCGCACCGGCGCCCAGCTCGACGCGCTCGAAGCGGGCAGCGCGGACCACCTGACCCGAGCCGGCTCCTACGACACGGTGCCCTCGCGACGCGGCGGCTACGGGATGTGCGGCCGCCGGGACGAGTACGAACTGCCGGGCACGACGCCGGTCGGGCCGTGACTCAGATGACGCCCTGGGCGAGCATCGCGTCCGCCACCCGCTCGAAGCCCGCGATGTTCGCGCCCGTCACGTAGTCGCCGGGGGAGCCGTGGCGCTCGGCGGTCTCGTGGCAGGTGGTGTGGATGTCGTTCATGATCTGCGTCAGTTCCTCCTCGACCCGGGCCGCGGGCCACGACGTACGGGCGTGGTTCTGGGCCATCTCCAGGGCGCTGACCGCGACGCCGCCCGCGTTGGCCGCCTTGCCGGGCCCGAACGCGACACCCGCCTGCTGGAACAGGCGCACCGCCTCGGGCGTCGACGGCATGTTGGCGCCCTCGGACACCGCCTTCACACCGTTGCGTATCAGCGCGGCGGCACCGGTGGCGTCCAGCTCGTTCTGCGTGGCCGACGGCAGCGCGATGTCGGCCGGAACCTCCCAGACCCGCCCGCCCGGCACGAAGCGGGCCGAGGCGCCCCGGCGTTCGGCGTACGTGTCCACCCGCCCGCGCTCGACCTCCTTGACCTGCTTGAGGAGGTCGAGGTCGATGCCCTTCTCGTCGACCACGTAACCGGACGAGTCCGAGCACGTCACGGCGTTGGCGCCGAGGGCGGCGAGCTTCTCGATGGTGTAGATGGCGACGTTGCCGGAGCCGGAGACGACCGCCGTGCGGCCTTCCAGGTCCTCGCCGCGCTCGCGCAGCATCGCCGCCGCGAAGAGGACGTTGCCGTATCCGGTGGCCTCCGGACGGATCAGGGAGCCGCCCCAGCCCTGGCCCTTGCCGGTGAGGACGCCGGCCTCCCAGCGGTTGGTGATGCGCCGGTACTGGCCGAAGAGGTAGCCGATCTCGCGGCCGCCGACGCCGATGTCACCCGCGGGGACGTCCGTGTGCTCGCCGATGTGCCGGTACAGCTCCGTCATGAACGACTGGCAGAAGCGCATGACCTCCGCGTCGCTGCGGCCGTGCGGCTCGAAGTCGCTGCCGCCCTTGCCGCCGCCGATGCCGAGGCCGGTCAGCGCGTTCTTGAAGATCTGCTCGAAGCCCAGGAACTTGATGACGCCGAGGTTCACCGACGGGTGGAAGCGCAGGCCGCCCTTGTACGGGCCGAGCGCGCTGTTGAACTCCACCCGGAAACCGCGGTTGACGTGGACGCGCCCCCGGTCGTCCTGCCACGGCACCCGGAAGAGGACCTGCCGCTCGGGCTCGCACAGCCGCTCGATCAGGCCGGGTTCGGCGTACTCGGGGCGGGCCGCGACGACCGGCTCCAACGTCTCCAGGACCTCGTGCACGGCCTGGAGGAACTCAGGCTGGGCCGGATTGCGGTGTTCGATCTCCGCGAGCAGCCGCGTGAGCGTGGTCTTCGAATCGGATCGCGTGGTCAAAAAACGAGGCCTTTCTGGCACGGCTGGCACCGGCGATCCGGTACATGGCGCGGCTCACGCCGGTAGCAGCCCGGTCGGGACGCTCGGCGCCGTTGCCGTGCGCGGGACACTCAAGTATGACGCGCATGTAAACACACCGACCGGCGGTGGGGTCCACGTACGACCACTATGCGAGACCGGGCTCCGCGCGGCGATCCTCGGCGGAGACGGCCCTGCTGGTCAGCGTGAGGTGGTCCAGCGCGGTGCGGTCCGTGCCCATCGTGCTTCCCAGTCGGCCAGGTTGTACCGGAGCAGACCCAGCGAGGCGGCGCCATAGGCGGCGGCTCCGGCGAGAGCGACGGCCAGGAAGGCGAGGACCGCCCAGCCCATGGCACGGCTGCGGATCTCGTCGGCGGACATGGGCGCTCCGGTCATCGCTCCATGGGTGTCGGCCCAGACATCGACGGTGCTGCCCCGGCTCAGACCGGGCAGGACGTCGGTCTCCGCGGTACGGGTCCGCCCGTCCGGGGCGGTATAGCGGACGGTGACCGGGTAGCGGGCCTTCCTCGCCTCGTCGGAGCCGGGTTCCGGATGGCGCGGGGCGTCGTGGGTGAGGGTGGCGGTGAGGAGGTGCCGGGTCTGCGCCTGCTGCTGGGCGAGCGCGCGGTAGTGCCCGGAGGCGGCGTCCCCGACGAGGAACGCGGCGACCAGCCCCACCACGGGCACGAGCAGCAGCAGCGCCAGGGCGGTCCACCCCTGGATGCGGTCGGTGCGCCGGCGCAGCGGATTGTGCCGCCAGCGCCACAGCGACTGGGGGTGCACCGGCTCGTGCTGTCCGGGAGCGGGGGGCGGTTGCCCGGAGGGCGTGACGCCGGACACGGTGGTTCTCCTTCCGGTGGCGGGGGGGGGAGGCAGGGGGGGCGAAGGACTTCGTACGGGGGCCACGGGCCGGTGGAGCGGCACCGGCCCGTGGCAGTGGGGACGGGCTCAGAGGAACAGCGGGCCGGAGCCGGGCGGGGCCGTGGTGCGGGCCGAGGGGTGCGCGTGCGCGGCCCGCAGGATCTTGGCGGCGCCGCGGATGGCGGCGGTGTGCGGCGCGGCGACGGCCCGCAGGGGCGCCTGGAGACCGGTGATGAGCCGACGGGCGAGATCGGGGCGCAGGGCGCCGCCGCCGGCCAGCAGGGCGCCCCGGCTCAGCGCGTCGGCGGTGACCGCCGTGCGGTCCTGGCGGAGCATCGACGTGATCATGGTGGTGACGGCTTCGCCGATCTCCGCCGAGGCGTGGGCGCCGGTCAGGTCAGTGGTGCCCAGAGCGGTGCGGCGGGCGTCGAAGACGGTGCCGTCGACCAGCAGGACGACCTCGGTGAGGTGGGCGCCGATGTCCACCACGAGCAGCGGCCGGTCGAGGTCGGCCTCCGCCGCCAGCGCGATCGCGCGTGCGGCGGGCACGGTGATCACCGCGCGCGGGCGCAGCACCTGCACGGCGGCGCGGGCGCGCTCGCGGAAGAGGGGACCGTCGAGGACGGGCGTGGTGACGACCACCAGGGGGCGGCTGAGGCGGGGCAGGCGGTGGCGGAGCAGCCGGTCGAGCATCCGGGCCGTCCCAGGTACGTCCACGATCGCGCCGCGCTGGATCGGGTACGCCGCGCCGGCTCCGGGGAAGGTGATCGTGGGCACGTCGAGGATCGCCTTGCGGCCGTCGATCCAGGCGCGGGTGCGGGCGCTGCCCATGTCGAGGGCGAGGCCGCAGCACTGCCGGCACAGCGGCCAGGGCCGGTGCCTGGCCAGGAAGGCGGGCCGGGTCCGGCGGACGGCACTCATCGCCGCGCCTCCCGTACGTGCTGGCACCGTCCGCAGTAGCGGGCCTGCGGCACGATCATCAGGCGTTCGCGCTCCACGGGGCGCCGACACAGGTGGCAGATGCCGTAGCCGCCCTCGTCGATGCGCCGCAGCGCCGCTTCGACGTCGGCGAGGACCATGCGCGCGGAGGCGGCGAGCTTGTCCTGCACCTCGGCCCGCGCCACGGAGCACCGGTGGTCGTCGGCACGGGGGCCCGCGTCGATCTTCCGCAGCTGTTCCCGGCGGAAGAGCAGTTGCTCGTGAAGGTTCTCCCGCAGTGCGGCGAGGTCTTCGGACGACAGGTGTGGCAGGTGTGGCAGGTGTGCGGGCAGCGGGCGTGCGGGCGGCAGGTGTTCGGCTCGGTCGCCGATGGTCTGATGGTTCACCACTTCACCCCTCATGCAGGGCGGGAAACGAAGGCGGACGATTGGCCGTCGGGCGTGCCAGACGCGCCGGACGTGCAGGCGTGCCAGGCGTGCAGGCGTGCCAGGCGTGCAGGCGTGTCAGGCGGCGGCGCGGCGCTGGCAGGTGACGCAGTACCGGGTGTACGGCAGGATCTCCAGGCGCTCGGCGGGGACGGGCTTGGAGCAGCCCAGGCAGGTGCCGTAGGAGCCGTCCTCGATGCGGGCGAACGCCTCGTCGATCTCTTTGAGGACCCGGCTGATCGCTTCCGTCTGCGCGGACATCAGGTGGTCCTCGGCGCTCTGGCCGGTCTCGCCGAGTGCCTGCAACTGGGCCACGCGGCTGTTGCGGGCGTGTTCGAGTCGCTGGCGCGCGTCGTGGGCGGTCAGCCGTCCGGGACGGGGGCCGGTGTGGGAGGTGTCGAGAGTCACGGCAGGAATCCTTCCGACGAGGCCCAGCGGGTTCGTGGGGTCCATGGGGTCCATGAGCCCGCTGGGCCCGCTGGGCGCAGCAATGGCCGCCCGAACGGGGCGCACGGTCGGCGGACAGCCGTGGGCGCCGGCCGTTCCGGGCGGCCTGGTCACCTTCGACTCTGCTCGTCGGCGCGGCGGAATCCCATCGGGCGCAGGCCCCATTCACGGGGGGTCGCGATACCCATACGTGACCCACCACGGACTTCGAACGCCTCGGATATGGTGGCCACGTGCCCTGGGCCATGCCCATGCTGCAAGGCAGGATGGGCATGAAGAGTTACGAATCAAAGGGCGCGGTCGGCGCGGCGGAACAAGATCACAGGGGTCACGGGGGTCACACCCCATACACGGAGGAGCTGAACCGGTGTCGCTGTTCGGGCGGATCTTCGGGCTCAACGCCCTGGTCCTCGGCGCCGCGACGGCGCTGCTGCTGTGGGCACCGGTGACCGTCTCCGTACCGGTGCTGCTGACCGAGGCGTTCATCCTGGTGGGCGGCCTCGCCGTCATGCTGGTCGCCAACGCCGCCCTGCTGCGCTGGGGCCTGGCGCCGCTGGGCCGGCTGACGAAGCTGATGACCACCGTGGATCTGCTGCGCCCCGGGCAGCGGCTGCCCGTGCCCGGGGCCGGTGGTGGCGCCGAGGTGACCGAGCTGATCCGCACGTTCAACTCCATGCTCGACCGGCTGGAGCACGAGCGGGCCACCTCCAGCGCGCGGGCGCTGCTCGCCCAGGAGGCCGAACGGCGCCGCATAGCCCAGGAACTGCACGACGAGGTCGGGCAGAGCATGACCGCCATCCTGCTGGTCCTCAAGCGGGCCGCGGACGACGCGCACGAGCCGCTGCGCGAGGAACTGCACCAGGCGCAGGAGATCACCCGGGACAGCCTGGACGAAGTCCGCCGCCTGGTACGCCGTCTGCGCCCCGGCGTCCTGGACGACCTCGGGCTGATCAGCGCGCTGACCTCGCTCACCCAGGACTTCGCCACCCATACGGGGCTCCGCGTGGTGCGCCGCTTCGACGCGGACCCGCCCGCCCTCGCCCCGGAGACCGAGCTCGTGCTCTACCGGGTGGCGCAGGAGAGCCTGACGAACGCCGCCCGGCACGCCGACGCGAGCCGCGTCGAGGTGAGCCTGCGCCGCGTGGGGGCCGCGGTGGAGCTGGAGATCGCCGACGACGGCCGCGGCATCGAGGCCGCGTGCGAGGGCGCCGGCATCCGCGGCATGCGGGAACGCGCGCTGCTGGCCGACGCCACGTTGGACCTCACGTCCGAGCCGGGCTCCGGCACCCGTGTCCGCCTCACGACGCCGGTCCCGGGAGGCACGTCCGCGGTCTTGGGCGGCACGCCTTCGATCCCGGGCCGCACCACCGAGATGCCCGGAAGTGTCACGCCGCTTCCGGGAAGTACCGCCCCGCCTCTCAGGAAGCCCTGCCCATGATTGACCCGGCACAGCCCCATGAACCCCCTGAACCCACTGGACCCAGCGTGGCGTCGGCGTCCTCCGCCGACGTCACGCGGCCGATCCGTATTCTGCTCACCGATGACCACGCCCTCGTACGCCGTGGGGTCCGTCTGATTCTCGACCGGGAGCCGGACCTCCAAGTCGTCGCCGAGGCGGGGGACGGTGCCGAGGCCATCGAGGCGGCCCGCAGCCATGACATCGATCTGGCCGTCATGGACATCGCCATGCCGCGCCTGACCGGCCTCCAGGCCACACGCGAACTGGCCGCGCTCAAGCCCGGTCTGCGCATCCTGATGCTGACCATGCACGACAACGAGCAGTACTTGTTCCAGGCGCTCAAGGCCGGCGCCTGCGGATACGTGCTGAAGTCGGTCGCCGACCGAGACCTGGTCGCCGCCTGCCGCGCCGCGATGCGCAACGAGCCGTTCCTCTACCCCGGCGCGGTCACCGCTCTGATCCGCAGCTACCTGGAGCGGGTCCGGCACGGCGAGGAGAACCCCGACCAGCTCCTCACCCCGCGCGAGGAGGAGGTTCTCAAACTCGTCGCCGAGGGGCACTCCTCCAAGGACATCGCCGAAATGCTCTTCATCAGCATCAAGACCGTGCACCGCCACCGCGCCAACCTCCTGCACAAGCTCGGCCTGCGCGACCGCCTGGAACTGACCCGCTACGCCATCCGGGCCGGCCTCATCGAACCCTGACCGGCACGCTGTTCGGCCCGGGGCCCAGCCTGGGGCCAGCCGGGGCGGGTGGGAAAGTATGAGGGTCCGCTTTCGCTCAACGGAGGAGATCCTTCGGCATGGCCGTCATCCACCACACCGTTCTCCGACCGACCAAGCTGGAACTGCTCACCTCCTGGCTCCCCTCCCGCCCGTGGTACCGCGGCGGCGCGGGGCAACCGGAGTTGGCCAAGTCCGGCGGCTTCCGGCTGGACGACCCGCAGGGTGAGGTGGGCATCGAGTTCATCGTGGTCACCGACACCTCCGGCCCTCAACCGACCGCCTACCTGGTGCCGCTCACCTATCGCGGTGCCCCGCTGGACGGCGCGGAGCACGCCCTGGTCGGCACCATGGAGCACGGGGTGCTGGGGCGGCGCTGGGCCTACGACGGTTGCCACGATCCGGTGCTGGTCGCCCAGTTGCTCGCCCTGGTCGAAGGCCGGGTCCAGGCCCAGGACCAGAACGCCAGTGACACTCCCGACCGGGAGGTCACCTGCTCCTACACCGGTGAAGGCCCGATCTCCGAGGCCTTCACCACCACCATTGCCACCGACGACCAGGAGGGCACCGCGCTGACTGCCCCGCACGGCGCGGTCCTCCGCTTGCACCGGGCCCTGCGGCCCACCCAGGACGGCCCTGTTCTCCCTCCGCAGGGAGCGACCGGCCACATCGCAGGTCCCTGGCGCATGCAGGACGACACCCGGACCCGGGGCCTGTTCGCCGTCCTGCACAGCGGCCCCCGGGCCTAGCGACGATGACATTGATGTAGAGGCCCTATTCGGTCCGCAGAGCAGTGGCGGTCCGTACCCTGGCGGTCCAGCTCGCGGGCAGCAGCGCGCCCAGGACGGCGATGACCAGGCCGGCCAGGACCAGCGAGGCCAGTTCGGGGGCCTCGTAGACGGCGAGTACGGAGTCGGGGAAGTCCAGGCCGGCGCTGTGCCCCATGGCGGGCATGACCCAGCCGTGCAGGGTGACGCCGAGCGGAACGCCCAAGGCCCCGCCGGCCAGCCCGGTCGCAACGACGGAGGTGACCACCATCGCGATCACCTGCCGGGGGGTCATGCCCAGGGCCTTGTGGACGCCGAGTTCCCGTACGCGCTCGCGGGTGTCGAGCAGGACCGCGTTGAGCACACCCAGCGCCGCGACGGCGACGAGCATCAGCGTCAGCAGCGCGGACAGGGTGTTGAGGGTGGCGACCATGTCGCTGCCGCCGTCGGCCCCGCCGGCCCGGGCAGTGACACCCAGCGGTTCCATGCCTTTGTTCAGGGCGTCGGTGTAACTGGCCACGTCAGTACCGGACTTCGCCGCGATGTGCCATGTGGTGTCCGTCAGGTCCGGGTGCGCGGGCGCGAGCGTCGCCGCGTCGGTGAACACCTGCATGCCGTCGTAGCGGGGGTCGAGAACCTCGCCCACGATCCGTACCGTGACCGTCTTGCCCATGCCTGCCAGGGTGACGTCGTCCCCGAGACGTTTCCCGGTGGCGGCGAGGAAGCCGGTGGGGACCACGCCCTCTCCGGGCTCGGCGATCCAGCGGCCGGAGACCATGGTGTAACCGCCCCAGGAAGCGTCGCCGGTGAAGGCGACCACCGAGGTGGTACCGGCCACGCCGGGCACGGTGGCCCGGGCCGACGCGGTGCTGTAGGAGGCGCGGGTCGCGGGCTGGGCCCGGATCACGGCGGCGACCGCGGACCCGTCGGGCTCAGGCCGATGGGCGGCGAACGGACCGTGGCGGCCGGGCTCCGGCAGAGGCGCGGCGACAGTGACGTCCGCGGCGTCATGCGCCTTGGCCTTCGTCACCTCGTTGAGCGATGCCCCCATACCCACGGTGAAGGTGACGGCGGCGGCACCGAACAGCACCGCCGTCCCCATGCCCAGCGCCCGGGCCGGGCGTGCGAAGGGACGGGTCAGTCCCAGGGCGAACGGCCGCGACAGCGGCAACCGCCCGGCCAGGCGCGCCGCCCACCGGCCGCGGTCCGTCCCCGAAGGGCGCCCCACGGCGATCGCGTCGACGGTGCGCAGCCGGCCGGCCCGCCAGGCGCTGGCCCACGCGGTCAGCGCGACCAGTCCGAGCACACCGGCGGCCACGGCCGCGTCGACCCAGGGGGCGACGGCGAGGGAGGTGGTGCCGTAGACATCGGCGGTCTCGGCCATCACCGGCACGGCGAGCAGGTGACCCGCGAGGAGGCCGAGTGCCGTGCCGGCCGCCGCCGGGATCAGCGCCTGGCCCACGTAGGCCCGCACGACCTGCGCCGGGGTGAAGCCGATGGCCTTGAGGACGCCGATCCGGCGCAGCCCCGCTCCCACCGTGCCGGCGACCACGTTGCCCACGATGAGCACCGACATGACCAGGCCCAGGATGCCGAAGGCCAGGAGGAAGGGCACGTACAGCGCGGTGTCACGCTCGGCGGACGCCCTGACGGTGAGCCAGGACTGCGTGCCCGTCACCGCTTTGCTCCCCGCTGTCACGGCCTTGCGGCCCGCGGAGACCTGGGCTGTGGTGTCGGCGGAGGTGAGGCGGTAGAGCATCTGGTGGCCGCCGGGGCGTTCGGGTGTGGTGAGTCCGGTGATCTGGGCCGGGGTCACCCAGGCGTCGGCGCTCCGGGTGACCGAGCGGGCCGCGCCGACCACCTTCAGGGCGGGGGCGCCGGGCAGGTCGGGGAAGGTGAGTTCGAGACCGAGGGTGGGGAACAGCGAGGCGTCCGCGTTGAGCACGACCTCGCCGGGGCGCGTGGCCCAGCGCCCGGCGGTCAGCGCGAGGTCGTCGACCCCTCCGTGGGGATCGCCACGGCCGACGACGGTCATCGGCCAGGCGTCCCCGGCCTTCTTGATGTGCGGGGTGACCGACACCGCGCGGAACGGGCCCGCCGCCGCGGTCACCCCGTCGACGCGCCCGGTCGCTTTCGCCCGCTCGGCGGTGGTGCGGGCGGCGTCGTACTCGACGGACAGGTGCGCGCCGTGCTGCCGGGCGAAGGCGTCGTCGAACGGCGCCCCGGAGACCACCAGCAGCGAGCCTCCCAGGACGGACGCCGCGACCGCCATCATCGCGGTCAGACCGATCACGAGTGTCTGCACACGGCGCCGCCCCACCCCTGAGCGCACCACCCGGCCCAGCGCGCTCAACGCGCCACCCCCGCGCTGATGTCCTCAGCGATCTTGCCGTCGGCGATCCTGCCGTCGACGATCCGCACCGTACGGTCGGTGCAGGAGCGGGCCAGCGCGAGATCGTGAGTGACCACGACCAGGGTCTGACCCTCGGCGTTGAGGTCCCTGAACAGGCGGCTGACGTCGTCACCCGCGGCCGTGTCCAGCGCACCGGTGGGCTCGTCGGCCAGGACCAGCGGCGGACGGTTCATCAACGCCCGTGCCACCGCGACGCGTTGACGTTCACCTCCGGACAGTCGTCCCGGGTAGGCGCGTGCGTGCCGGTCGACGCCCAGGGCTTCGAGGAGTTCCGCCGCCCGGCGATGGGCTTCGCCGCGGGGCGCACCGGCCAGCAGCGCGGGAAGCGCGACGTTGTCCGCGACGGTCAGGTCGTCCAGCAGGTTGAAGAACTGGAAGACCATCCCGATCCGGGACCGCCGGTAGCGGGCCGCCGCGGCCTCGGCCAGCCGGTCGACCCGTACACCGGCCACGGTGACGGTCCCGGAGTCCGGCCGGTCCAGGCCCGCGATCAGATTCAGCAGCGTGGACTTCCCGCTGCCGGACGGTCCCAGGACCGCGACCGCCTCGCCGGGCCACACGGTCAGCGACGCGTCGCGCAGCGCGGGCGGCCCGTCGTCATATCTGCGGCTCACGTCACGCAGGTCGATCAACGGCTCGGTCATGAAAGCTCCTTGGGTCCAGACATCCGGCGCCCTGGACGCTAGGCGGGCTCCGGCCCCGGCCACGTCCTTCGCCCGAGCCCTTTGTGGTCATCCGGCGGAACGACGGCGCGCCGGGGTCATCCCTGAGAAGTAGGCGGCTGAAGTACGAGGCGTCGCGGAACTGATCACCGAGACGGATGCCACACGGACGACGCGGCGGTGAGAATGTGCCGGTGACGAACGAGATGGCACTGAAGGACCGGCTGGGGAAGGCGGTACTCAAGGGCCGGCTGGGGGAGGCAGCCCGGCGCATGCTGCGCCCGACCGGTCCCGCACCCCGCCTCACCCGGCGCGGCCGGCACTTCGACCTGCTGGTGGCGGCGGCCTTCGCCATCGCCACCGTGTACTACGCCATCGACGTCGCGGACAGCCAGATACGCGAGGTCCTGCCCGGCGTGGGCAAGGCGGTCCACCCCTCGGGAACGGACGCGCGCATCGCCCTGAGCGCCCTCGCGCTCACCACCTCGGGCGCCCTGGTCCTGCGCCGCCGCTACCCGCTCGCCGTGCTGTGCGTCGTGACCGGCGCGGCGCTGCTGACCCCGCACGACGTTCAGCGGCTGACGTTCTATCCGCTCGTCGTCGCCGTCTACAGCGCCGCGGCCTACAGCCCCTACCGGATCCCCGCCCTGACGGCCGTGCCGACGGCCGTCCTCCTGGTCTTCGCCTCGGGCACCTCGACCAACCGCGTCTACCCGTACGAACCGGGCATCGTCCCTAACGAGTACGTGGCGCTGTGGATCCTCGGACCGCTGGCGATGGCCGCCAACGGCCTGCGCACCTGGCGGGTGCGCACGGACGAGGGCCGCACCCGGCTGGCCGCGGTCGAACGCGAGCAAGCCGAGGCGCTGCATCGCGCCGTCTCCGAGGAACGCGCCAGAATCGCCCGCGAACTGCACGACGTCGTCACCCACAACGTCAGCGTCATGGTCATCCAGGCCGGTGCCGCCCGCAGGGTCATGCGAGCCGTCCCCGACGAGGCCGACGAGGCGCTGCTGGCCGTCGAGGCGAGCGGCCGGGCCGCCATGACCGAGCTGCGCCACGTCATGGGCCTGCTCACCATGGACGGCGGAAACCAGGACACGACCCACGCCGAGAACCTGACCCCGCAGCCGGGGCTCGACCAGTTGGACACCCTCATAGGCCGGGTCCGGGACACCGGCCTGCCGGTCGACCTCAAGGTCAGCGGAACAACTCGTCCCATGCCGTCCGGCATCGGTCTCACCGCCTACCGCGTCGTGCAGGAAGCACTGACCAACACCGTCAAACACGCCTCAGGAGCCCAGGCCACCGTCTGCGTCGAGTACGCCCCCGACCGGCTCCGCGTGGAGGTCTCCGACACCGGCGGCCCTCCCGGCCCCGGCGCGGCCACCGGGAACGGCCGTGGACTGCTCGGCCTGCGCGAACGCCTCGCCGTCTACGACGGAACCCTGCACACCGGCCGCCGTCTCACCGGCGGCTACCGTGTCGAGGCACTCATCCCCCTGGAGACACCGTGACCAAGCCGCCGCTGCGCGTGGTACTCGCCGACGACCAGACCCTGGTCCGTACCGGCTTCCGCATGATCCTTCGCTCGGACGGCATCGAGGTGGTCGCCGAGGCCGTCAACGGCGCCGAAGCCGTCGCCGCGGTGCGCCGGACCCGGCCCGACGTGGTCCTGATGGACGTCCGGATGCCGGAGATGGACGGTCTGGAGGCGACGCGCCGCATTTTGACGGGCCGTTCAGGCACCGGCGACAACGCAGGCACTGGTGGTGCGGATACTGGTGGGGCGGACATTGGTGGTGCGGACGGCCCGCGAGTCATCATCCTGACCACCTTCGACCTCGACCAGTACGTCTACGCGGCACTGTCGGCCGGGGCCAGCGGGTTTCTCCTCAAGGACGTCACCCCGGAGCAACTGATCTCCGCCGTCCGCGCGGTCCGCTCCGGCGACGCCCTGCTCGCACCGGCCGTCACCCGCCGCCTGGTGGAGCGCTTCACGCGGCAGGACGACCACACCACCGCCGTCCACCGCGACCTCGCCTCGCTGACCCCGCGCGAACTCGAAGTCCTCGGCCTGGTGGCCCGCGGGCTGAGCAACGCCGAGGTGGCCGAGCGTCTGCACCTGGCCGAGACGACCGTCAAAACCCACGTCTCCCGCATCCTCGCCAAGCTCCGGCTGCGCGACCGCGTCCAGGCCGTCATCGCCGCCTACGAGACGGGGCTGATCAGCATCGGCGGGCAGGCGCCCGCCGAGCACAGGTGAACCGCCCCGCACGGTCCACGTTCCTCATGCCTCAGGGCCGCGAAGTCTGCGTACGACGTCTTCCGGCCCACAGTGTCAGGACCACGGAGCAGACTGCGGCGAACGCGCACCACGTAGAGATGTACTCCTGCCGCCACAGCGCGAAGGACACCGCCGCCCCGACGGCGACCAGGACACCGAACAGGACCAGGCCGCGGTCGCCGGACAGGAGCAGGGAGCCGATGGTGGCGAGGAGGTAGCCGAGGATCGTCAGCTCCGGCTGCGGCAGCCCCAGCGAGTACCCGACGGTGTGTCCACGGATCTCGGCCGTCACGGTACGGGTCACGAGCGCGTGGGCGAGCACCGCAGCCGTGGCAGCGCCCGCCGCCAGCGGGAGGAGCAGGCGGCGGCGGGCGCTCGGGGGCGCGGCGCACAGCACGGCCGCCGGTACCCACAGCGCCAGCAGCGGAAGCGCGATGACGGCCCAGGCGAGGGTGGCGGGCCCGGCGCCGCCGTCGTTGTGCCAGACCACGGCCTCGATGATCTGGTGGGCCCCGAGAAGGAGAGGCAGCGCGGCCAGCGGCAGGTCACGGGGGCGGCGGGCCGCCAAGGCCACCGAGGCGATCCCCACGGCTCCGATGCCCGCGCCCGCGACGAGGTCGGCCGTCGCGCTCCAGCACATGACAGCAACGCTACGGGCGCCTTGGCGTGGCAGCGCGCCGGAAGCCACCGCATGGCCCTGCATGGGCCTACATGGCCACGCGACGAACGGCGCTCAGGGCGACCGCTGTCCCCGTGGGGCCAGGTGCCGTCGTGGTGGAGGCGTCGGTGGTGATCGCCGCGATGCCGGCCTCCCCCGCCAGGTGGGACACGGTGGACTCACCCGTGCAAGGCGGGCCGGTAGATGAGTTCCTGGATGTGGCCGTCGAGCGTACGGTGCTCGATCAGGTCGAGGTCGAAGTCGGCCGCGCCCTGAAAGATCGGGTCCAGCCCCGTCCGGCCGGTGATCACGGGGAAGAGCGTCACCTGCACGCGGTCGACCAGGCCGGCGGCCATCAGCGCCCGGTTCATCGACAGACTGCCGTGCGAGCGCAGCGGTACCTCGGACTCCGCCTTGAGGCGGGCGACGACGTCGACGGCATCACCGCTCACGACCTTCGCATCCGGCCAGTCGAGGGGGTCTTCCAGCGTGGTCGACACCACCGTTGCCGGCAGGCTCCTCATCCGGGTGACCCAGGGGTCACGCACCTCGGACTCCTCGGTACTGGAGGCCAGCATCTGCGCGAACAACCGATACGTGTTGGCACCGAACACCATCCGCTGCTCCTCGCGGTACAGGGCGAGACGGTGGTCGAGGAGCTCGGGGCCCTGCTTGCCCCAGTAGCCGGTCCAGTCGCCACTGGCGGCACCGAAGCCGTCGAGGCTGGAAAAGACGTCGAATGTGTAGGGAGCGGTCATGGTGGCCTCCGTGAGTGCGGCAGATCGCGTGGGCGTGCTGAAAATACTGACTGGCGACCACGCCGAGACTCATCGCCGCCGGCGCCCTTCTCGCCGCCCGCGCTCCTGCCGCCGCCCGCGTCCCTCTCGCCTCCCCGCGTCCCTCTCAGCCGTACCGCAGGATGCGCGGAGCGAAAGTGCCCTCCGGCCCGCTCGCTCGGCCGACCGCCCACACCTTTTCCGTGCCCGGCACCGGTGCCGGCTCCAGCACCGCTGATTCGCCCTCCCCGGCCACCGCCGGTTCGCTGTACTCGGTGAACGACTGTCCGTTCCAGGCGAGGAAGTCAGGGCCGGGGACGAGCGGGGGAGTGCTGCCGGGCGGCCCCCACTTCTGCGAGCGGGCCACCGAAACCCACCCCAGCTTGCCCGAGGTGTCGGGCGCCAGTGAGTTGATCGCGCCGAAGTCGGTGGGCACGGCCACCCGGCTCCACGTCTGTCCGTCGAAACGGACCAGCAGAGGCGGGACCGGCTTGCCCGCCGGGCCGCCGATGAACCCGGACGTACCACCCGCCCACACCTCCGTCGGTGACACCGCGAGCACAGTGCCCACACCCGCCCGGGGGAATCCGTGCACGATCGACTGCTGCCACGCCTTCCCGTCGAAGTGCGACACCGCCGCGCCCGCGCCGGTGATACCGGCGGCCCAGACGTCGTCACCGGCCAGGATGTGCAGGCCGTACACGAAGCCCGGCGGCACCGGCACGTCCCTCCAGCCGCGCCCGTTCCAGCGCAGCAGAGCCTGAGCGCCGTCACGGGAACCGATCAGCCAGGTCTCACCGCCGCCGGCGACGGCCTTGGTCAGCGCGACACCGCCCGGCGAGCGGCTCTCGCGCCAGGCAGTGCCGTCGAAGCGGAGCAGATGGGCGCCGCCCGCCGAGTCCCTGCCGACCGCCCAGGCGGCTTCGGGCGAGGTCGCGGCGATGGACAGGAGCTCTCCCTGCCAGCCGACCCCTGGCAACTTCTGGCGCTGCCAGGCGGTTCCGTCCCAGCGCAGCATCAGCGGGAAGCCCGGTGCCTCGCGACCGACGGCGTCGGCGCCCACCGCCCACGCCTGGCTGGGTCCGAACGCCACGGCTTCGTTCAGCCCGGCCTGGGGGCGTACCTGTGCCGGGACCGGAACGTGTCGCCAGGGCGTGGTGTCCGCCGCCGCCGATGCCATGGCGGTCACCACGGTCATGGCGACGGCGAGGGCCGCGACGAGAAGTCGGCGTGCCATGGTCAGCCTCCCAGCCGCTCGCTCATCAGATTCGGTTTCGAGCCGTAGATCTCAACGGTCCCGAAGGACAGCAGTGCGGACCCGGCCCTCGCCAGGGCACGCGGTTTGACGTCGATCGCGTTCGTGCGCGTCGGGCCGTACGAGAAGGTGGTGCGGGAACCGTCCACCCGCGCGTACTTCGACTGGAAGGCGCGGTCGCTGCGCACGGGCAGCCACAGAGCACCGTCCGGGCCGCGCACCATGGCCTCGGTGTGGGTGTCATCCAGCGGTGGGTGGGTGGTGCGCCAGGCGTGCCCGGTCCAGGTCATCAGGTAGGTACGGGAGACGCCGTCGGTGTGCCGGCTGCCGCTGATCGTGACCCGGCCGGACGGTTCGAGAAGGATCGTGTGCACGTTGCTGTTCGACGGCAGCGGCACCTTGGCGTCCCGCCACGCGGTTCCGTCCCAGCGCAGGATGGTGGTTCCGGTGATGGTGTCCGCCCAGGCCCAGGCCTCGTCGGCGGTGCGCGCGGTGATCCCCATCAGGAAGTGCACACCGTCAGGGGTGGGCTGCGCCGTCCAGCCGGAACCGTCGTAGCGCAGCACCTTCAGCCCGGTGTCGTCCTCACCGACCACCCAGGCGGCACCCGGTACCGCGGCGAAGTCCTGGTAGGTCCGCAGGGTCCGCGGCAGCGGGACGGTGCTCCACCCGCCCGCCGACCTGCGCAGGATCTCTCCCGCCCCTTCGCGGTCCTGGAGGATCCACACCTCCTCGCCGACGAACTGCACCGTGCCGAGCCGGCCGAGCTCACCGGAGCCGGGGAAGGTCGTGTCCCGGCTCCATGCCGAGCCGTCCCACCGGTACAGCATCGGCCGCAGTCCATCGGCGGAGTGCTCGTACCCGGTGGCCCAAGCTTCCCCCGAACCGCGGGCGGCGAGATCGGACACGGTCACCGGCGAGGCTGCCGCCGCCGGCACGGGCAGCGCCGACCAACTGGGCTTCGTGGCCACGGCAGAGGTGGCGCTCATGTCCGACGTCACGCTCACGCTCGGCGTCGCACTCGCGCCGCCTGACGTGGCAACAGCGGCGGGTGACAAGACCGCGGTACAAGCGATCACAAGACAGACAACAACCGCACGGAGACCGTTCATGAGACCCCCACAGCACGAGGGTCGCAGAGCCTATCGGCGTCACCAACCCGCGAACAGGCGGCATTCCGGCCGAACCTCGGGAGCGGAGGCGGTAGCGGGGAGGCGCTGATCGGATGACTCGTCCGCCCGCTTCGCGCGGCGAGTTGTCCGTGATCCACTTCGAAATTGTCCGTGATCAGTAACAGAGGCATCCCTTGGCCTGCGCGTCTCGTCCTCTCAGGTGGTCGCAAGGCGACCGGTTGTGGGCGAGGACAGCGTGAAAAGGGGCGGACATGGCACGGCACAGCGGCGGGCGAGGCTGGTACGGCAAGATGGTCGGGGCTGCGCTCGGGGTGACGATCCTCGCCACCGGCGCCTCGGTATGGACCGCGCAGGCCGGTGCCACGGACGACGCGCCCCCGAAGGCGACCGCGCCGGGCAGTGACGTCAAGCCGGTCGCGGCGTCCATCGCGCACGCGTCGGAGAAGGGCAAGCGAGGCATCAACCTCACCATCGACGACGGTCCCGACCCCAAGTGGACCCCTGTGATACTCGACTTGCTGAGCGAGTACGGGGTGAAGGCCACGTTCTGCATGGTCGGCAAGCAGGCGCAGGCCCACCCCGACATCGTGAAGAAGGTGGTCGCCGCCGGGCACCGGCTGTGCGACCACGCGGTTTCCCACAACACCGCCATGGACAAGCAGCCCAAGGCCTACCAGTCGCAGGAGATACTCGACGCCGAGCGCATGATCACCAAGGCGTCCGGGGGCGTACGGCCGGTGTACTACCGTGCGCCCGGCGGGGCCTTCACCCCGTACAGCCGCAAGCTCGCCGCTTCCCGGGGAATGCGTCCGCTGGGCTGGAACGTGGACACCAAGGACTTCGAGCTTCCCGGCACGGACGCCATCGTCGCGACCGTCGAGCGGGAGCTGCCGAACGGGCCGACGCTCCTCTTCCACGACGCGGGCGGCGACCGCACCCAGACCGTCGAGGCCCTGCGCCGACTCCTGCCCCGACTCAAGGAGCAGGGCTACTCCTTCGGCTTCCCGGTGCGCTGACCCCTCGCGGCCCGCTTGCCGCCGGCGACGCTTGCCCTTCATGGACCCTGACGGACCAGGCCCGTCAACGAACTCGTCGAGGCCGCCGACGAGAGGCAGTTGTTGCCCAAGCCCATCCCCGCCGCGGACGCGTTCTGACGGGGATACCGCCGCCGGAGCCTGCTGATGGCCGACTCCGGCGGTCACTCATCTGTTTCACTCACCTGTTTCCCCCACGTGTTCAGCGATGCCTGATCACATGCGCTGCACGGATGCGGCCCGCCAATCCGGCGAGGGGCCCGACCCCAGCTCCGTCCAGTACTCCCGGCCCTGAACGAACGACCTTCCCGTCCCGGACCGTCCAGAAGGACGCCACGCGGTGACGCACAGAGGCCGACCCAGTCCCGAGCCTGCATGCGGTCCCACAACTGCTGAATGACCTTCACCGGTTCCGTGAACGCATCCGTCGCGGAGCGTGACCCAGACAAGCACGTTGACGCCAGGCGCTTTCCTCTGAGGTGAGAATGGTGCTAGCGTCATTAGCATCATGTTGCTGAGACTGAACGTCGCGGACACGCGTCCCCTGCATGAACAAGTGGCTGGGTCCATCCGGCGCGCCATCGCCGAGGGGGAGATCGCCGTGGGCGACAAGTTGCCTCCGGCGCGGGAGCTTTCGCAGGTGCTCGGGGTGAACGCCAACACGGTGCTGCGGGGCCTCCGAACCCTGCGCGACGAAGGCGTACTGGAGTTCCGGCGGGGCCGAGGCGTGACGGTGGCCGGTGGAGCGGCGGATCAGCGTGCCGTGCTGCTGAACCGCGTGCACGACCTCGTCACCGACGCCGCGCACATGGGCTACAGCAGGACCGAACTCATAGAGATGATCAGGGGGACCTCGTGAATGAACCCAAGGTGAGTGTGACTGCCGGGACTTGGGGTGTTGTGGGCTGGTCGGCCGGAGTACTGCTGCTCCTGGTGGGCGCCCCCGTCGCCGCGAGCGGACGGCTGCCGGAGCGGTTGGCCACCCACTGGAGCGGCGGTGGCGCGCCCGACGGCTCCATGCCGCTGTGGGCGGCGGCGCTCTTCCCGGCTCTGATCTGGTCGGTGCTGGTGGCAGTCGCGGCGGTGGGCTGGTGGCGGTCGGGTGGCCGGGCGGGAGCAGCGGTTCAGGGGTGGGCGGGCGTCACTCTGCTCCCCGGCGGCGTCTTCCTCGTCGGCGCGCAGGCGTCTGTTGTGCGGGCCAACGTGGACCGCGAGCACTGGCGTGAGGCCGACATGGCGTCCGGCTGGATCGTGGCGGCCCTCGTCGCTGCCGTCACGGTCGGGCTGGCCGCCTGGCTGATGACTCGGCGAGGTACTGACACGCGGGGACCGATGCCCTCCGGGCCAGGAATGGACATCCCCGACGGCCAGCGCATCGTGTGGTTCTCACGCGCGTCCAACCGGTGGCTGCACTTGGTGTCCGCCGTGACCGGGTTCCCGGCCGTGGCGGCTGTCGTGGCCGCCACGGCCGGGCTGACGGAACCGCACTGGTCGTTGATCGTGCCGCTCGCCCTCGTCTCCCTCGCGGTCCTGGGCTGCGCCTCGGTGCAGGCGCGGGTCAGCGACAAGGGGCTCGAAGTGTCCTTCGGACCGCTCGGGCTGCCAACCCGGCGCTGGGCGACGGGGGACATCGAGTCGGCTCGCTCCGAGTACCGCGCCCCGGCGCAGGTCGGTGGATGGGGGTACCGGCTGAGCGGCCTGGGAACCACGGTCATGCTGCGCAGCGGCGAGTGCCTCGTCATACGGGCTCACGGCAAGGACTTCGCTGTGAGCGTGGATGACGCCGAACGCGGCGCCGCACTGCTGAACTCGCTGACGGCGAAGAGCGCGGGCTGACGGCGGCGCCGGGCGGGCATGTCCTGCCGGGCGGCCTTCTTCCGCACGGAACCGGATCGGCCTGGCGTCGGCCCCCGGGTGTACGCCTGTACGCCCTCACTGCGCCGCGGTGATCCTGATCTCGGCCACTGTGCCGTCGCCCCGCAGAGTCAGCGACCCCGGGCCTTCGCCGCGTACGCAGTCGAGACGGCCGAGCGCGGTCTCCGGCCCGTCAGATGAGCCGACGGTGATTCCCTCGGTGGCGGCCATGACGAGGAGCGTCTCGTCCTCGGCGTACGTGAGTTCCGCCCCTTGCGAGGTGCCGACGGTGATGATCCGCACGTGTGCCGTAGCCCGGCCTCTGCGGGTCATCACGTTCATGTTGCGCACCGGGCCCGCCTTCAGCCGGCAGTCCGTGGACGCGTCGCCGGGGAAGGCGAAAGGGGTCAGCGGCCCGACCGGCTGCGCGGTGCCGTCCACGGCCAACACCATGCCTTCGCCCTCGACCACGGTGATCACTCGGTCGGTCTCGGGGAAGGCCGAGAAGGGACCCGCCGTTTCTACGTCGGCGACGCTCACCCGCCAGTCGAAGCCGTCCGCGGGCCCCCTGAGGGCAGCGGGCCCCCCGAGGGGCGAAGGCACCTGTACGGTGCCCGACGCGACCTCCCGGGTCACACCACCGCCGTTCTTCCACGGCACGGTGCGGTATTCACTCCAACGCAGAACTTCTCGCCCCACCCGGCCCAGCCTCCTTCTTCAGCCACACCCTGAACCAGCCAACCAACCAGCCCAGGAACGATACCCAGTCCGGCTCAGCACTCTCCCGAGCTGCTGGACACCGAGAACTCATAGCTGGGAACGGTCACCGTGCCCGTTCCGCCGGCCACGCCCGGGGGCTCGTAGTCGCCGTCCTTCGACCGCTTGCGCTCAAGGTGCACGCACATGGAAGCGCCCGCGCCGGAGGCGGTGACCGTGAAGCGGGCGTCTGTTGCCTCGTTGGCGGTTGCCGGGGCGGCATCCACGCCGCTCTGCGGAGCGTCCCCGCCGCCGTGTTCGACGACCTCGTCCTCGATCATCGAGGCGTACTCGTCGTTGAAGCCGCTGTCGTCGCCGAAGATGTCGCCGAACCGTGAACTGCCGTCCAGAGCAGTCGCCGCCTGACCCACCGCGCTCGTGAGCTCGGCATCATTCCACCCGACGCGATCCGAGGCGTTCATCAGCTGGACGGTGGTGAACACGCTGACGCCGGCCACGGTGAAGAGGGCAACGCGCGCGATCGTTAAGGCGCCGTCGCGTAGGGCGGAGGCCGATGGGTTCAGCGCGTGCCGTGCGGCGCGTACGCGGGCCGCGGGGACGCACGCCATGGCCACGAGCACGCCAGCCAGCGCGAAGCCGAACACGATCATCCCTGTCACCGTCACCCCTCGTCTTACGCCCTGCCTCACCGGCCACGGCCAGAACTTCACCGAACACCGAGTCTATCCGGGCACAGACGCAGCGAGAGTTGGCGCGACTTTATATACACTCTGGGTATACACGCGGTGTACAGTCCCCTCCATGTCCATCGGCCACGCACTTCTCGGGCTCCTGGAATCCGGGCCCCGCCACGGTTACGACTTGAAGCGAACCTTCGACGAGACGTTCAGGCACGACAAGCCGTTGCACTACGGGCAGGTCTACTCGACCATGTCCCGCCTCCTGAAAAACGGACTCGTGGAGGTCGACGGGATAGAGGCCGTCGGCGGTCCGGAACGCAAGCGGTACGCCATCACCGAAGCAGGCGTCACCGACGTGCGGCAGTGGCTCGCGATGCCGGAGAAACCCGAGCCCTACCTCCAGTCGACCCTCTACACCAAGGTCGTCCTCGCCCTGCTGACCGGGCGCGACGCCGCCGAACTCCTCGACACCCAGCGCGCCGAACACCTGCGTCTGATGCGCGTCCTCACGGACCGCAAGCGCAAGGGCGACCTCGCCGACCAGTTGATCTGCGACCACGCCCTGTTCCATCTGGAAGCCGACCTGCGCTGGCTGGAGCTCACCGCCGCGCGCCTGGACAAGCTCACCGCGGAGGTGCGCCCCTCATGACTCCCGCCGAACCCCTTCTCACCGCCCACGACCTGCGTAAAACGTACGGGACCACACCCGCTCTGGACGGCGCCTCGTTCGCCGTCCACCCGGGTGAGATCGTCGCCGTCATGGGCCCATCGGGCTCGGGCAAGTCGACGCTGCTGCACTGCCTCGCGGGCATCGTCACCCAGGACTCCGGGACGATCACCTACGACGGCCGCGACCTGACCGCGATGACCGACGCCGAGCGCAGCGCCCTGCGCCGCACGGAGTTCGGCTTCGTCTTCCAGTTCGGCCAGCTCGTACCGGAGCTGACCTGCGTCGAGAACGTGGCGCTGCCGCTGAGGCTGAACGGCGTCCACCGCAAGGAGGCCGAGCGCCGGGCCACCGCCTGGCTGGCGCGCCTGGAGGCGGACGACCTGGCGGGCCGGCGGCCGGGAGAGATATCGGGCGGCCAGGGCCAGCGGGTCGCCGTGGCCCGCTCCCTGGTCACGAACCCGCGCGTCCTGTTCGCCGACGAGCCGACCGGCGCCCTGGACTCGCTCAACGGCGAGCGCGTCATGGAACTGCTCACCGACGCCGCGCGCGGCGCGGACACCGCCGTCGTCCTGGTCACCCACGAAACGCGGGTCGCCGCCTACTCGGACCGCGAGATCGTCGTACGGGACGGCAAGTCCTGGCAGTTGGAGTCCGCGCGATGACCCTCGTGAACGGCCACGCCGACCACGCCGACCGTACGGATAGCGCGGCTGTCCCGCCCTCCAACGGCTCGTCGTCCGGGCCTCCCGGCTGGCTGCGCGACCTCGGCCTCGGCATCCGCTTCGCGGTGTCGGGCGGACGCGAGGGCTGGATCCGTACGCTGCTCACCGCACTCGGCGTCGGCCTCGGCGTCGCCGTGCTGCTCGGCGCCGCGTCCGCGCCCACCCTGCTGCACGGACTCGACGTACGAGGTGACGCCCGTCAGCTCGGAGTGGGGACCTCCGCGCAGCTCAAGCCGGGCGAGCGGACGATGCTGGCCCTCGATGCCTCCACGGAGTACCGGGATCATGAGATCGGCGGCTATCTGCTGCGGCCCGAGGGCGCGCACCCGCCTCTGCCACCAGGGGTCGACAGGCTGCCCGGGCCCGGCGAGAGCGTCGTCTCCCCGGCGCTCAGGGACCTGCTCGACTCACCCGAGGGCAAGCTCCTCAAACAGCGCTACGACCACCGCGTCATCGGCACCATCGGCGACGCCGGTCTGACCGACCCCTTCGAGCTGTACATGTACGCGGGCAGTGACACCCTCACCGCCGACAACAGCAGTGCCGCCCGGCTCGACCACTTCGGGCAGCACTGGCTGTCCACTCCGCTGCAACCGGTCCTGATCCTGCTCATCGTCCTGGTCTGCGTCGTGCTCCTCGTCCCCGTCGCCATCTTCATCGCGACGGCCGTACGGTTCGGCAGCGAGCGCCGCGACAAGCGGCTCGCCGCACTGCGGCTGATCGGCGCCGACGTACGGACGACTCGGCGGATCGCCGCCGGTGAGGCCCTGTTCGGCTCGCTCGTCGGGCTGGCCTTCGGAGTGGTCTTCTTCCTCGCCGTGCGCCAACTCGTCGCACACTTCGAGGTCTGGCAACTGTCCGCCTTCCCCCAGGACTTCTCGCCGGTACCCGCACTGGGCGTCATGGTCCTGCTGGCCGTGCCGCTGGCTTCCATCGCCGTGACCTCGTTCGCGCTGCGCTCGGTGACCATCGAGCCGCTGGGCGTCGTGCGCAGCGGCCGCCTCCGAAACCGCCGCTTGTGGTGGCGCCTGCCGGTCCCGCTGATCGGTGTGCTGCTGCTGTCCACGACGGGCAGGGCCGACGCGGCAGGCGTCCTCGGAGTCGTACACGTCGCGGCGGGCATCGCACTCACCCTGATCGGGTTGGTCCTGGTCCTGCCATGGCTGGTCGAGGCGACCGTTCGGCGCATGCGGGGCGGCCCGGTGCCCTGGCAGCTGGCCGTTCGCAGACTCCAGTTGAACAGCGGCGGCGCGAGCCGAGCGGTCGCCGGCATCACCATCGCGGTCGCGGGCGGCATCGCCCTGCAGATGTTCATCACCGGCATCGACGACGACTTCACCACAGCCACCGGCCACGACCCCGAGCGGGCCGAAATCGGCGCCACCGCCAACTTCAGCAGCGGGGAACCGGCCCAGCGAATGGCCGACGAGTTCAACGCGACGAGGGGCGTGAAGAAGGCCGTCGTCACCGTCGAGGCATCGGCGAGCCCGGTGGGCGCGAAACCGGCTTCGGACGGGACCGTGCCGTCGGTCCGCTTCTCCGTCGGCTCATGCGCGTCACTGCGCGAGATGGCGAAGCTGCCGTCCTGCTCGGACGGTGACGTCTTCCTGGTCACCGAATCCCGAGACACCAGCCAGGACAGGGACCTGGCCAAACACGCACGCCCCGGTGCCCGCTTCGACTTCGGCGACCCCGGTGACAGCGACCGCACGGCATCCGATCCGGCCCCCTGGACGCTCCCGCGCTCCGCCCGCACGGTCGACTCCCGGCGCGACCCCGCGGGAAGCTACTACGGTGGAATCCTCGCGACCCCAGGGGCCTTTGACACCTCGCGTCTCCCATACGCCGTGACGAGCGCGAAGATGCAGGTCGACGACAACGTGCCCGACGCCGTCGACCGTGTGCGCAACACCGCCTACCGGAACGACCCGACCATGCGCGTATACAGTTACCGTACGGTGGAGCGCGACAAGGTCTACGACAACATCCGGTCCGGCCTGTTCACGGCCGCGGCTCTCACCATGATGCTGATCGCCGCGTCCATGCTCGTATCGCAGGTCGAGCAACTCCGCGAGCGAAAAAGGTTGTTGTCGGTTCTCGTCGCCTTCGGTACCCGCCGCTCGACGCTGGCCTTGTCGGTGCTGTGGCAGACGGCGATCCCCGTCGTGCTCGGCATGGCTGTCGCGGTCACCGGCGGACTCACGCTGGGCCGGCTCATGCTGCGCGTCGCCGGCGAACCAGTCACCGACTGGTTCGTCTTCCTCCCCCTGGTGGGTGTGGGCGCCGCGGCGATCGCGGCAGTGACCCTGCTGAGCATGCCGGTGCTGTGGCGCTTGATGCGGACGGACGGTTTGCGCACGGAGTAGTCATCCAGGCATCCACGGAGCAGGCACCCAAGGCGTGGTCGGTCCCGGCCTTCGGGCATCATCTGCGGGACAGATCGGAACCGTGCGAAGGCCGTGCCGTTCCGGGACGCGGACACGGACGGGGGCACGGGTGGAGTGGGGAACATTGGTCGCCACGCTGGGCGGCGGGTTCATCGCGATAGCGGGCACCGTGCTGGCCGACCGCCTGCGCACCCGTCAGGAGCACCTCCGTGGTCTTCAGACGCGCCGCAGGGACGTCTACACGGAGTTCATCGCGGCGGCGGGCATGGCCCACACCGAACTGCGCCGCCTCGCGCAGAACGGCACCGGGGCGGGCGACCTGGAGGAGGCGAGCCGTGCCGCCCTGACCGACGCCCGCATCTACGAGGTGCGCGAGCGCCTCTTCATAGACGCCAGCACACGCATCGCGGGCACGGGCCAGGCCATGTTCGAACGCCTCCGCGCCTTGCGGAAGGCGGTCGCCGCGGGCGCCGGTATCTCGACCCCGGCGTTCCACGACGTCTACCACCCCTACCTGGACGCCGTCTGGGCCTACCGCGAGGCCGTCCGCGACGAACTGGAGGGCCACGCCCTCACCCCGACCGACTTCGGCTGGTCCGCGTGGGACGGCCGCGAGCGCTGCCCGCAGTGCGCGGAGCACGGGACGGACGCGCCGTCCGGGCAGCGCTGACGCTCCCGGACGGCCATGCTCCCGGACAGCGGCCGGATCCTAGTTGCCCACCCCCAGCCCGGACATGAACGCGGCCGGGTACCGGTCGCCGCGTGCCGCACCCCGCGGCACCGCCTTCTCGATGGCGGCGAAGTCGTCCGGCGTGAGGGTCACCTGTAGCGAGGGCAGGGCCTCGGTCAGGCGCGCTCGTGTGCGGGCGCCGACGAGCGGCACGATGTCCTCGCCCCGCGCGGCCACCCAGGCGATGGCCAGTTGGGCGACGGTGCAGCCCTTCGCGTCGGCCACCTGGCGCAGCGCTTCCACGACGGACAGGTTGTGACCCACGTTCTCAGCGGCGAACCGCGGGCTGTGGGTGCGCATGTCACCGGGACCGGCAGTGTGCCCGGCCGTCCAGTGCCCGGAGATGAGACCGCGGCTGAGGACCCCATACGCGGTCATGCCGATGCCGAGCTCACGCAAGGTGGGAAGGACTTCCGCCTCGACCGCGCGGGAGATCAGGGAGTACTCGATCTGGAGATCGGCCACCGGTTGGACGGCGTGGGCCCGGCGGATCGTCGGGGCGTCGACCTCCGAGAGCCCCAGATGCCGTACGTACCCGGCGTCGATCATCTCCTTGACCGCGCCGACCGTCTCCTCGATCGGCACCGCGGGGTCCAGCCGGGCGGGACGGTAGATGTCGATGTAGTCGGTGCCCAGCCGGTTCAGCGAGTACGCAAGGAAGTTCTTCACCGCCTCAGGACGGCAGTCCGCACCGGCGAACGCCGGCACGGGACCGCTCAGCATGCCGAACTTGACGCTCAGCTGATAGCTGTCCCGGTCCCGGCCGCGCAGCGCCTCGGCGAGCAGCAGTTCGTTGTGGCCCATCGTGTAGAAGTCACCGGTGTCGATCAGCGTGACGCCCGCCTCCAGCGCGGCGTGCACGGTCGCGACGCTCTCGGACCGGTCGCACTCGCCATAGGCACCGGACATCCCCATGGCTCCCAGGCCCAGGGTGGAAACGGCCGGGCCGGTACGGCCCAGGGTTCGCTTGTGCATCACGTACTCCTTCGTCGTCGCTCTGCCACCCACCGTGCATCCGCGAGAGCGCCCGCGGGAGTGGAGCGCTCATCCTGGGAGTGCCGCTCCCTGGCTGCGCCGTCCGTGGCGAGCAATCATGGGCCCATGGAACGTGAGCAACTGGCCGATTTCCTGCGGAGCCGCCGGGAGGCGATCAGCCCGGCGGAGGTCGGCCTGGCCGACGGCCCCCGGCGCCGCACCCGTGGCCTGCGCCGCGAGGAGGTGGCCATGCTCGCCGGAATGTCGGTGGACTACGTCGTACGCCTTGAGCAGGGCCGAAGCAGCCAGCCCTCGGTCCAGCTCCTCGGCGCGCTGGCCCGGGCGCTGCGCCTCTCGGAGGACGAGCGCACCCACCTGTTCCACCTGGCCGGCCACCGCCCACCGCCCGCCGACCAGGTGGCCCGGCTGGCCCGCGCCGGTCTGGTGCGCATGCTCGACCTGCTCGCCGGCACACCTGCCCTTGTCCTGTCCGACCTGGGCGAGATCCTGGCCCAGAACCGGGCGGCCGTCCTGCTGATGGGCGAGCACACGGACTTCACGGGCGACCGGCGCTACCTCGTCTACCGCTGGTTCACCGACCCCGCGACCCGCGCCGTCCACCCACCCGAGGAACAGCGGCGCCAGGCCCGCCAGATGGTGGCCGACCTGCGCGCGACCGCCGGCCGGCGCTCCGGTGATCCGACCGTCACCGGGCTCATCGACCGCTTGCAGGCGGCGAGCGCCGACTTCCGCCGCCTGTGGACCGAGCACGAGGTGGCGGTACGGCGGGCCGACCGCAAGACCCTGTTGCACCCACGGGTGGGCCCCCTGGTCATGGACTGCGAAACCCTGGTCACCCCGGACCAGGGCCAGCAGTTGCTGGTGCTGACCCCGGCCGACACCCAGACCCGCGAGCGGTTCGAGCTGCTGCGCGTACTCGGCACCCAGGACTTTCCCACCGGGTCGAGCAGCGCACCGTCGAAGTGAAGCAGTCACCTCACGCGCGGAAGGGGCGGAAGAACTCGCGCAGTTCCGCCGCGTAGCGTTCCGGCTGCTCGAACGGGGCGAAGTGGCCGCCGCGTTCGGGCTCACTCACGTACGCGAGGTTCGTCGTCCGCGCGAGCCACGCCCTCGGCGGACGGACGACGTCGCCGCGGAAGAGGGAGAAACCCGACGGCACATCGACCCGCCGGGCGAATTGTGCCGGGTCGATCGTGGCGTTCGCGTGGTACATCCGCATCGACGAGCCGATCGTGCCGGTCAGCCAGTACAGCATCACCGCCGTGAGGATCTCGTTCTTGGTGTAGACGCTCTCGATGTCGCCGCCGCAGTCGCTCCACGCACGCAGCTTCTCGACGATCCACGCGGCGAGCCCGACGGGGGAGTCGGTAAGGCCGAACGCGGCGGTCTGCGGCTTCGTACGGTGCAGCGCCCCGTACGCGCCCTCGTTCGCACCCCAGGCCGCGGCGCGCTCGAACCAGTCCCGCTCCTCGGCCGTCAGCACCGCGGGGTCACCGGTGAACACGGGAAGGCCACCGTCCATGCGGTGGACCGCCACGACCCGGTCGGGGTGATCGAGGGCGAGGTAGCGACTCACATGGCTGCCTATGTCACCGCCCGCCGCGCCGAACGTCCCGTAGCCGAGCGTCGTCATGAGTTCGGCCCATAGACCCGCCACCTCAATGGAGTTGAGCGGCGGCCCGGCGGGCCGCTCGGAGTAGCCGTAGCCCGGCATGTCGGGCACGACCACGTCGAACGCGTCGGCGGGGTTACCGCCGTGCGCGCCCGGGTCGGTCAGCAGCGCGACGACCTTGGTGTACCGCCAGAACGAGTCCGGCCAGCCGTGACAGAGCACGAGCGGCAGCGCGGTCCCGGACGGCGCGGCGGCCCGCGCATGCACGAAGTGGATCCCGAGACCGCCGACCCGCGCGCGGAACCGGGGCAGGCGCGCCAGCCGCGCCTCCTCGCTGGGCCAGTCGAAGCCGTCCGCCCAGTAGCCCACCAGCTCGCGCAAGTAGGCCACGTCGGTACCCAGGGACCAGCCCGCGTCCTCGGGTGCGTCCGGCCAGCGGGTGGCGCGCAGACGAGCCCGCAGATCGTCCAGGGCAGCCGGTTCGGCCCTCGGCGCGTACGGTTCGGGGCGAGGCGGGAGGGCGTCCGTGTCGCTCGTCATGCACGACATCCTGCTACGCGGAACGAGGCACCGCCCGCAGGCGCGCTCCTGGGAGTGTCCGGCACGACCACGGGCGGATTCACGCCTCGGGGTGTGCGATAGGTTGCCCGCCATGACTGACCTCGGACATATCGCCTGGCCACCGGCCCCGATCAGGACCGAGCGGCTCGTGCTCCGCGAATCCGTGGCCGACGACCGCGCGGCGTTCATCGAGTTGTTCGCCTCGCCGGAGGTGGGCACCTACCTCGGCGGAGGCCGAGCGCGTGCTGAGCTCGAGCGCGCGGTGCCCGAGGTGCCCGGGCGGCGCCCCGGCTTCTTCGTGGTCGATCTGGGCGGAGCGATGATCGGCATGGTCTCGCTCGATCGGCGCGACGCGGAGCGTCCGGGGCATGTCCGTCAGGGCGCGGAGGAGGCCGAGATCGGCTACCAGTTCCTGCCGACGGCGTGGGGACATGGGTACGCCGCGGAGGCGTGCGCGGCGGCACTTGACTGGTTCGCCGACGCGTGTCCGGGCGAGCCGGTGGTGCTCTGCACCCAGCTCGCCAACGCCCCCTCGATGCGCCTGGCGGCGAAGCTGGGGTTCACCGAGGTGGAGCGGTTCGAGGAGTTCGGCGCCGAGCAGTGGTTCGGCGTACGGACCTCTGTTGGGTCTGTCGGGTCTGCCGCCTCCGCCACTTGAAGGTGCCCGTGCGCCGATCCGGTGAACGGTCCCGTGGCGTGGCCGCCGGACTGCCGATCAGCGCCACCGAAACCGTTCACCGGCCCTGGTCACCGTGCCGCGTCGGCCCCCACAGTCGGCAGGAAGCGCGGTGCGCGCCACGCCTTCAGGCGGTTCTCCACCGCCGCCCCCAGTGACAGCAGCTTGCCGTCCTGGTGGTCACCGGCCATCAGGAGCAGGCCGACCGGCAGCTCGCCCACGGACCCGGCGGGCACCGAGAGGGACGGATACCCGGCGACGGCCGCGGGGGTGGAGGACGGGATGACGTCGTTGTCCCCGCGCGCGCAGTCCGTCGTCCAGGCCGGCGGGTTCGTGGGCGCGGCGATGGCGTCCAGGCGGTGGGAGGCCATGGTCTCGTCGATGGAACGCTGGGAGAGGTCCTTCAGCTCCGCGCGCATCGCCACGTACTCGGGGTCGGTCGTGGGCGGCGCGGCGAGGGCCTGCTCGAACAGCTCCTGGCCGGCGAAGCAGGCCTGCTCCTCGGGGTGGGTGCGGTTGAACTCGATCAGCTCGGCGAGGTTCTTGGGCCCCTCGCGCGTGGCGAGGTAGGCGTCGATGTCCCGGTGGAACTCACTGAGCAGCGCCGGGAATTCGAGCTCGGCGAGCCGCGCCTGGTAGGGAGGCGTCACCTCGACGACCACGGCTCCGGCCTTGCGTAGCTTCTTCGCCGTACGGGTCATCACCGCGTCCACGTCGGATCCGAGCGAGGGCAGGCGCCACAGACCGATCCGCTTGCCGCGGAGGTCTTGCGGGCCACCCGGGTGGGCGGCAACGCCCTTTCCGCGCGAGCCCTCATCCTCGCTCAGCACCGAAAGAGTGAGCGCGGTGTCGACCACGTTGCGCGCCATGGGCCCTGCCGTGTCCTGCTCGGCGGAGATCGGCACCACGCCCGACTGGCTGACGAGGCCGAGGCTGGGTTTGTGGCCCACGACGCCGTTCATCCCGGCCGGGCACACGATGGAGCCGTCCGTCTCGGTGCCGATCGCCACCTGCGACAACGACGCGGCAAGCGCGGCGCCGGAGCCGGACGACGAACCGCACGGATTACGGTCGAGGACGTAGGGGTTGTTGGTCTGCCCGCCCACTGCCGACCACCCCGATGTCGGCTTCGCGGCACGGAAGTTGGCCCACTCGGACATGTTGGTCTTGCCGAGGATCACCGCCCCCGCCTTGCGCAGCCGGGTCACGAGCGCGGCGTCGGTGCCGGGCGGGCTCCCGGCGAGTGCCAGCGACCCGGCGGTCGTCGGCATGTCGCGGGTGTTCACGTTGTCCTTGAGCAGGACGGGGATACCGTCCAGCGGCCCGAGGGTCTTGCCACGCCGGTGCCTGACGTCACTGGCGGCCGCCTGGCGCAGGGCAGTCGGGCTGGTGCGCAGCACCGAGTGAATCTTGGAGTCGACCTTGTCGATCCGGCGCAGGTAGGCGCGGGTCAGCGCCGACGAGGTCAGCGAACCCCGCGCCATGCGCGCCTGGAGCTGCGGGATGGTCACCGTGTCGAGATCCACCCCGGCGAGACCCGGCCCGGACGGATCGGTCGGCCCGGATGGTCTCGAAGAGCTGTCGGTGCCGGACTCCGCGGCTTGCGCGCCCGCATGCGTACCGGCCGTTAAAAGGGACCCCGCGACAAGCGCGGCGGTCATTGCGGCAATGCTTCTCTTCCCCATGCGGATCAGCGGACTACACGGGGCACGTCCGGCGCAAGGGTGCGTGGCCTCAGCAGAGTGTGGACACCGCTTCCACGATTCCACTCGGGCACCCACCCTCCCCGAACCCCGTCGGAGGAGCGGGCTGATACTGGACGTGCTGCTGCGCACTGCATCACCGTGCTCAACCCCACGTACGAAGAGAAGAGTTCGATGCGAGTCAGTACAGGCGACGACGCGATCAGGCCCATCACGGAGAGCCTCCGGGATCACGCCTCGCGCCGCGGGGAGAAGGTCGCCTTCCAGGACCGCCGAGTGCGGCGGACCTACCGGGACCTGGAGCGGCGGACCGCGCGGTTGGCCGGACACCTGGCCGGACTCGGGCTCGGACGGGGTGAGCGCGTGGCCGTCCTGCTCGGCAACCGCGTCGAAGCGGTCGAGAGCCTGCTGGCCGTGGTCCGGGCGAGCGGAGTGGGTGTACCGCTGGACGCGGGTGTTCCGGAGGCGGAGCTTGACCGCCTGTTGGACCACTGCGGCGCGCGCGTGCTCGTCACGGACGAGGCACGGCTGTCCCGTCAGCCGGGGCTGCTGTCCCGGCCCGGGTTGACTCTGGTGGTGGCCGAGGGCGGCGGTGAGGCGGACGGTGACGCGGATGGTGAGAAGGGCGACGACGGCCGGGCTGCCGGAACCCCTGGCGTTCTGCCGGGCACGCCGGGTGCGCCCGGTGGCGCCGTACCGTACGAGGATCTGGCCGGTACGGAGCCGGTGACGCCCGCCCGGGACGATCTGGGGCTGGACGAGGTGGCGTGGACGCTCTACACCTCCGGCTCCTCCGGCACTCCCAAGGGCGTGCTGTCCACCCAACGCAACCGCCTTGCGCCGGTGGCGACGGGCCTCGTGAGTGTCCTGGGCCTGTCGGAGCGGGACCGGCTGCTGTGGCCGCTGCCGCTGTACCACGCCATGAGCCAGGTGGTCTGCGTCCTCGGGGTGACCGTGACCGGCGCGAGCGCCATGCTTCTGCCGCGGTTCTCGGTGCGGGATGTACTCGGCGAACTCCGCGGCGAGGACGCTCACTTCACACTCCTCGGTGGGGTTCCGACGACGTACTCGGCCTTGCTCGACGAGATTCGGCGCGGGGAGGGCGGCGGCCGGGATGGCGCTGGCTTGGTCGGCGGCGGTCTCGGCGCTCCCGCGCTGCGGGGTTGCATCAGCGGGGGCGCCTCCGCGGGGCCCGAGTTCCGCAGGTCCTTCGAGGAGATCTGTCGTGTTCCCTACCTGGAGCACTACGGCAGCACCGAGGCCGGCCCGGTCACCATGGCGGCACCCGGCGAGGCGTCGTCGTCGGCCGGCTCCTGCGGCCGGGCACTGCCGGGCACCCGGCTCCGGGTCGGTGGTGGCGTGGACGGACAGGACGTCGGCGAGGGTGAGTTGTGGGTGTGGGGGCCAGGTGTCATGGCCGGCTATCACGGCGCTCCGGAGGCCACCGACGAGGTGCTGAGCGAGGGTTGGTTCCGTACCGGTGACTTGGCGAGGATCGAGCCGTCCGGCGACCTCGTGATCACCGGCCGGGCGAGTGACCTCATCATCCGCGGCGGCGTGAACATCCACCCCGCGGAGGTGGAAGCGGTCCTGCGGCGGCTGCCCGGCGTGGCGGACGCCGCCGTCGGCGGGCGCCCGCACCCCGTCTTCGGCGAGGTGCCCGTGGGTTACGTGGTCCCTGGGCCGGACGGCAGCGCTCCGGACCAAAGCGACCTGGACCGAGGCGCTTTGAACCGAGGCGTCCTGGACCGAGGCGCTCTGCTGGCCGCCTGCCGTGCGGAACTGTCCGCCTTCAAGGTGCCCGCCGATCTGTACGAGGTGGACCACATCCCCCGTACCGCCTCCGGAAAGGTCAAGCGGTTCGCCCTCGCGGGCCTGAGCACGCGGGCACTCGGGGGAGGAGCAGGGGCGGAGGCCAGGGCGGGAACCGGCCCCGCGGACGACCTGCTGGCCCTCGTGCGCAGCGAGACGGCGGCCCTGGTCGGCTGCCCTGTCGAGGAGGTGGAACCGGAAACGGCTCTCCGGGACCTGGGCATGGACTCCCTGACGGCGACGACGCTGCGGGAACGGCTGTCGGCGGCCACCGGTCTTCCCCTCTCGGAGGCCGTCGCCTTCGACTTCCCCACGGCTGTGGCGCTCGCCGAGCACCTCCGCGCGCGCACCGCCGCCGCTGGGCCCGCCACCGGCACCGCGCGTCCGGGAGAGGGCCCGGCGGACGACGACCCCGTGGTGATCGTGGGGATGGCCTGCCGCTACCCCGGAGGCGTGACTTCTCCCGAGGAGCTGTGGGCACTGGTGGCCGAGGGAAGGGACGCCATCGGCCCCTTCCCGTCCGACCGGGGCTGGGACACGCAGGCACTGTACGACCCGGACCCCGGGCGGCCCGGCCACACCTACGTACGTGAGGGTGGTTTCCTCTCCGGCATCGACCGCTTCGACCCCGGCTTCTTCGGCATCTCACCCCGTGAGGCCGTGGCCATGGACCCGCAGCACCGACTGCTCCTCGAAGTGGCCTGGGAGGCCTTCGAACGCGCAGGCCTGCTGCCCCGCACCCTGCGCGGCACGTCGGCCGGGGTGTACATCGGGATGATGTACAGCGACTACGCCGGTCGCCTCGCCGAGACGCCCGAGCAGGTCGAGGGCTACCTCAGCCTGGGCAACGCCGGAAGCGTCGCCTCGGGGCGCATCTCCTACACCTTCGGTCTTGAGGGACCGGCCATCACGGTGGACACGGCGTGCTCCTCCTCCCTGGTGGCCCTGCACCTGGCGTCACAGGCCCTGGTCCGTGGCGAGTGCTCGTACGCGCTGGCCGGCGGAGTCACGGTGATGTCCGCACCGTCGTCGTTCGTGGAGTTCAGCCGGCAGCGGGCGCTGGCTCCGGACGGCCGCTGCAAGGCGTTCGGTGCCTCCGCCGACGGCACGGGATGGGCCGAGGGCGCCGGCATGCTGTTGTTGACCCGGCTGTCGGAGGCCCGAAGCGCCGGGCTTCCGGTGCTGGCCGTCGTGCGCGGATCGGCGGTCAACCAGGACGGAGCGAGCAACGGACTGACGGCACCGCACGGACCCGCGCAGCAGCGAGTGATACGGCAGGCCCTCGCACAGGCCCGGCTGGCGCCCGGCGACATCGACGCGGTGGAGGCACACGGCACCGGAACCCGCCTGGGTGATGTCATCGAGGCAGAGGCGTTCTTGGCGACCTACGGGCACGAGCCGCGTGAACGTCCCCTCTGGCTCGGCTCGGTGAAGTCGAACATCGGTCACACCCAGGCCGCCGCGGGGGTGGCGGGGGTGATCAAGACGGTACAGGCGATGGCGCACGGTCTGCTGCCCCGTACGCTGCACGCGGACGAACCGAACGACCGGGTCGACTGGTCATCGGGCCGGGTGGCGCTGCTGACCCGGCCGGCACCGTGGCCGAGGACCGACCGCCCGCGCCGGGCCGGAGTGTCCTCGTTCGGCATCAGCGGCACCAACGCCCATGTGGTGCTCGAAGAGGCCCCGGCGGTCCCGGTCTCCGTCGCGGTCCCGGTCCCGGTCCCCGTCCCCGTCCCCGTCCCCGTGACGATGTCAGCGAGGACCGTGTCCGGGCTGAAGGCCCAGGCGCGACGGCTGTACGAGTCGGTGGCCGCCGACCCGGACGTGACCCCGTCGGACGTCGGGTACGCGCTCGCCACCACCCGTACCGCCTTCGACCACCGGGCCGTGCTGGTGGCCCGGGACCGTGCCGAACTGCTCACCACTCTCCAGTCGGTGGCGGAGGGCGGAAGCCCGCCCAGGGTGCGCACGGGCACGTCACGCCGCCGAGGCCCGCTGGCCTTCCTCTTCACCGGGCAGGGCAGCCAACGCCTCGGAACGGGGCAGGAGTTGTACGCGTCGAGAGAGCGGCATCCTGGCTTCGCCCGGTCCTTCGACGAGACCTGCTCGCTGCTCGACCCCTCGCTGCCGGTGCCCCTGCGGGACGTCATGTTCGCCGCTCCGGGCACCGAGGCGGGCTCGCTCCTGGCGACGGCCCAGTTCGCGCAACCTGCGCTCTTCGCCCTGGAAACGGCGCTGTTCCGGCTGCTGGCGGACTGGGGTGTGCGTCCGGATCTGGTGGCCGGGCATTCGCTGGGTGAGGTGACCGCCGCGCATGTCGCCGGAGTGCTGCCGCTCAGTGACGCGTGCGCCCTGGTGGCGGCCCGGGGCCGGCTGATGGACGCGCTGCCGCCCGGCGGTGCGATGGCTTCTCTGGCCGCCGGTGCGGACGAGGTGGCGGCCCACCCCGCCGCGACTGGGCGCGCAGTGGAAATCGCCGCCGTGAACGGGCCCTCCTCCGTGGTCGTCTCCGGGGACGAGGCGGCTGTGGCGCGGACCGTCGCGGAATTCCGCGCGCAGGGCCGATCGGCGACACCACTGCCGGTGAGTCATGCCTTCCACTCCGTACGGATGGAACCCATGCTGGCCGACTTCGCGGAGGTGGTGCGCGGCCTGTCCTTCACCACGCCGCGGATTCCGCTGGTCACCGCCGTATCGGGACGAGCGGCCACCGATGAGGAGCTGCGCTCACCGGAGTTCTGGGCGGACCACGTCCGCCGCCCGGTCCGCTTTGCCGATACGGTGACCCATCTGCGGGACCGCGGCGCGGCGCACTACGTCGAGGTGGGTCCGGGCGGGGTGCTGACCGGCCTGGTACGGGGGTGTCTCGCCGTGCCCGACCCTGCCCCGCCCACGGACCAGGTGCCGGCCGGCGAACAGCCTCCGGCGCCGGTGGTGCCACTGGTTCTGCCGACGCTGCGACAGGCACGGCCGGAGGCCGACACCCTGGTCGACACCGTGGCGGCCCTGCACAGCCACGGGATGCCCGTCGACTGGGAATCCGTCTTCGCCGGACACCACCTCCGGCGCTTCTCCCCGCCCACCTACGCTTTCGAGCGCCGCAGGTACTGGCTCGACGCCCCCGCGCGACACCGGCCCGCGCCCCCGTCCGACGAGCCGGCCCATCCGTTCCTGTCCCACCGCACGGAGACGGCGGACGGCGGCCTGCTGCTGGGCGGACGGCTCTCCACGCACGAACACCCCTGGCTGGCCGATCACGTCGTCGCGGGGACGGTACTGCTGCCCGGCACCGCCGTCGTGGAGATGGCCCTGCACGCCGGTGCGTCGCTCGGCACGCCCGCCCTGAACGAACTCGCCCTGACGGCACCGCTGATGCTGCCCACAGACAGCATCGTCGAACTACAGGTGACGGTGTCCGGGACGGACGGCGCGGGACGGCGAAGCGTCCTCTTCCATGCCCGGCCGCACGCGTCGGACGGTCATCAACCCTGGCGCCTGCACGCCTCCGGAACACTCGAACCGCAGCAACAGCCGCAGGGCCACGCCACCGCTGACACCAGCGCCTGGCCACCACCGGGCGCCGTCCCGCTGCACGGCGACGGTTTTGACGGTGACCCGTACGGGCCGCTGGCCGGGACGGGGCTGGACTACGGCCCCTCTTTCCGTGGCCTGCGTGCCGCCTGGCGGCACGGGGATGAGCTGTACGCCGACGTCGTACTGCCCGAGACCGTACGGGCCCCGCTCACGGAACAGGACGGCCCGCGGTTCCTGCTGCACCCCGCGCTGCTGGACGCGGCCCTGCACGTCCTGGCCGTCGACGGCCGCGTGGCAGATCGGGGCGGGGCGGCCGAGTCGGACAGCGATGGGGTCGCCCTGCCGTTCGCCTTCGAGGGAGTGACCCTTCACACTGCCGCCACCGCCGCCGGGCAGCAGCGGGTGCGTGTGCGTATCTCGCCCGAACCCAACGGCCGGGCCCGGCTGGAACTGACCGACGACGGCGACGCACTGGTGGCGACGGTGCGTTCGCTGACGCTTCGGCCGCTTCCGGCTCCACTTCCGCAGCCCGGGCAGAAAGCGGCGGACCCGCACACTGGGTTCCTGCACCGCATGGACTGGGTGCCCCCGGCCCAGCCGTCCGTGCCTTCGCCGGTGCCCACATGGGGTGTCATGGGTCCGGCCGGCACACGGCTGGTCGATGCCCTGGCCCCCCGCGGCTCCGGCGTCCCGGTCTACCCCGACCCGGCATCGGCGGCAGACGGAGCACCCGCCGTGGTCGTCGTCGCCCCGTGTCCGACACCGCCGGAGACGGCAAGTGGTGCGCAGGACCTCGCGGCGCAGGTGCTGGGAGCGACGAGCCAGGCCCTGCGGCTGATCCAGGAGTGGCTCGCCGAGCCCCGTCTGGCCAACTCCTGTCTCGTCCTCGTCACCTCCGGCGCGGTCTCCCCGCCCGACGGTGACGCCCATGCCGATGCCGGGAATTACGTACCCGCTCACGCGGCGGTGTGGGGTCTGGTCCGCTCGGCTCTGCGCGAGAACCCGGGCCGTCTGGCCCTGCTCGACATGGACGATCACCCCGACTCCTGGCAACTGCTCCCCGGCCTGCTGGCCGCTCCGGCGCCGGAAACAGCGGTACGGCACGGCATGGCCTTCGTACCCCAACTCGTCCCGGTGGTGAACGGAAACAAGGAGCAGCGGCAGCGGCGGCGGCTCGATCCCGAGGGAACCGTATTGGTGACCGGCGGCACCGGTTCGCTCGGCATGCTGGTCGCACGCCACCTGGTCACCGCCCATGGCGTACGGCATCTGCTCCTCGCAAGCCGAAGAGGGCCGGGGGCGCCAGGAGCGGAGGCGCTCGTCGCCGAACTCACCCAACAGGGCGCCGAGGTGACGGTACGGGCATGTGACCTCGCGGACCGGACCGAGCTCGCGGCCCTGCTCGACTCCGTACCGGCGGCCCACCCGCTGACCGGTGTGATCCATACCGCGGCGGTGCTGGACGACGGCATCGTCCCCGCGCTCACTCCGTCCCGTCTGGAACGAGTACTGCGGCCCAAGGCCGACGCCGCCCTCGCGCTGCACAAACTGACCCAAGGGCACGACCTGGCGATGTTCGCGCTGTTCTCCTCCGTGGCCGGTGTCTTCGGCTCCGCGGGCCAGGCCAACTACGCGGCGGCCAACCATGTCCTGGACGCGCTCGCGCGGCACCGCGGCCGACTGGGTCTGCCCGGTACGTCCATCGCCTGGGGCCCGTGGGAGCAGAGCGACGGCATGACTGCACACCTCTCCGAAGTGGACCTGCGCAGGATGGCCCGCTCCGGGTTCATCCCGCTCGGCCAGGAGGAGGGCCTGACGCTCTTCGACGCCGCCGTGGCCGGTGACGACCCCGAAGTGGTCGCGGCCCACATCGCCCCGCCGACGCCACCGGAGACGGACAGCCACCGCACACCCGTATCCGCCGCCGCGGTGGAGGCGGCGGGCGGCAGCGGGGCTTCGTTCGCACGACGATTGGCGGCCGCCGCACCGGACCAGCGCACGGCCATGCTCGTCACAGAGGTACGGGCGCAGGCGGCCGCAGTCCTCGGCCACCCCGAGGGTGCCGGCGCGATCGACGAGAGCGACCGGTTGGCGGACCTGGGACTCGACTCCCTGGCCGCGGTCGATCTGCGTAACGTGCTGTCGGCATCGACGGGACTGGCGTTGCCGTCCACGTTGCTGTTCGACTTCCCCACGGCACTCTCGGTCGCCGCCGAGCTGGCGGAGCGGTACGCCCGGGACACCGTCACCCCGGAACGGCGGCACGTCACCGACCGCCCGGCGGAGGGTGAGACCCCCGAGGAAGCAAGGGCGACGGGCGCCCCCGTACGGATACAGGAGGCTCCGGATGTACCGGATGCGCTGGATGTACCGGGCGTACTAGGTGTACTGGGTGTACCGGATGCCGGGAACTCCTCGGACTCCCTGAGCGCGCTCTTCCGCAGCGCCTGCCTCCGGGGCCGCACCTGGGACAGCATGGTGCTGCTCACCATCGCAGCACGCCTACGACCGGTCTTCGACGAGGCCGAGGCCACCGACGCGGTACTCGCATCCACCACCCTCGCGACGAACGGAGCGGGCGCCCGGCTGATCTGCTTCCCCTCCTTGAGCGCATTCTCCGGCCCTTACGAGTACGCGCAACTCGGCGCCGCGCTTGAAGGCCTACGGCCCGTCTCGGCGGTGCGGCACCCGGGCTTCGAGCGCGGTGAGGCGCTGCCCGCCGGGCTGGAGGCCCTGGTCACCGCGCAAGTCGCCGCGGTCCGTGCCATCGCGGGCGAGGCTCCTCCGGTGCTGTTGGGCCGCTCGGCCGGCGGTTGGGTGGCCCAGGCCGTGGCCGAGCGACTGGAAGCCGATGGCTCCGCCCCGGCCGCCGTCATCCTGGTGGACACCTACCCGCACGACGCGGACACCAAGGAGCAGTCGATCCCCGCGATGACGTCGGACATGCTGCGACGGGCCGCGAGAGCCTCCTCGGCCGACCCCGACCGGCTCACCGCCATGGCCGGATACTTCGAGCTCTTCGCCGACTGGAAACCCGCGCCGCTCGACGTTCCGACCCTGTACCTGCGGGCCCGGGACCCACTGCCCGGCGCGGAAACCGCCCCACCCTGGGCCCTGCCGCACACCGAAGTCACCGTTCCGGGAGACCACTTCACCGTACTGGAGGAACACGCCCGCACGACGGCACTCACCGCCCAGCACTGGCTGACCGAACTCTGACGGCACGCGGACGTCCGATTGACTGGTTGACCTTCACCTTGGGGGAGGCCACAGCATCGTGAGGGCCGGGCGATGGGCCCGGCATGAGGAGGGGGACCGAGCATGGAGCTGCTGACCATCGGGGCGTTCGCGAAGGCGTCCCGGCTGTCGCCGAAGGCACTGCGCCTCTACGACGACCTCGGCCTGCTGCCCCCGGCCCGCGTCGACCCGTCGACCGGCTACCGCCTCTACGCACCGGAGCAGTTGGACCAGGCCCGCCTTGTGGCCTGGCTACGGCGCCTGGGAATGCCGCTGGCCCGTATCCGGCACGTGTGCGCGCTGGATGCGGGCGCGGCGGGCCAGGAGGTCCGCGCGTTCTGGGCCCAGGTCGAGGCCGACGCCGCCGCGCGGCGTGACCTGGCCGGCTTCCTCATCGACCACCTGTCACGGAAGGACCCCGCCATGTCTTCGACCGCGAAGCCCCTGTCGATCCGTTACGCCGCCCTGTCCGACACGGGTCTCGTCCGCGAGAGCAACCAGGACACCGCCTACGCCGGGTCCCGGCTGCTCGCCGTCGCCGACGGCTGCGGAAGCCAAGGAGCCCCCGCCAGTGCGGCAGCCGTCGACGCGCTCAAGCACCTGGAGACCGACAGCATCCCGGCAGGCAATCTCCTCAACGTCCTCGAAGACGTCATCGACCAGGCCAAACAGGCCGTGCGCGACATCGCCGGAAGCGGTTCCTCACCCGAGGGCACCGGCACGACCCTCACCGCGATGCTCTGGACAGGGTCACAGCTGGCCCTGGTCCACATCGGTGACTCCCGCGTCTACCTCCTGCGCGGCGGTGAGATGTTCCAGATCACCCACGACCACACCATGGTCCAGTCGATGGTCGACGAAGGCCGCCTCAGCCCCGAAGAAGCCGCCTCCCACCCGAGGCGATCGCTGCTGGTCCGGGCCCTGGGGCACGGTGCCGACACCGTCCCCGACATGCGCCTCCACGACGCTCGGCGGGATGACCGCTACCTGCTCTGCTCCGACGGCCTGTCCGCCGTCGTGCCGACCCAGGACATCCACCGAGTGCTCACCGAGACCAGCGAACCCGAGCAGGCAGTACGCGAACTCATCGCACTCGCCAACGGCTACGGCGGCCCCGACAACGTCAGCTGCGTGGTCGCCGACGTCTTGGAGCCCCAGCAGTAGCCGTTGACCGTGCACTCCGCGAACCGGCGGGGCTGAATCAATTAAGGCACTGACAGATCGACACCTCTATGGTTACGATGCCGTCGATGATGAACTCCTCCTCGTACGGAACGGGGGAATCGTTCGCGCAAGGTGAGTGCTGATGGCACATCACTTCGCGAACGAGATTCCTCCCCACCTGTTGATGTGGCGGCGCGTACGCCAGTACGCCGTGCCACCGTCCATGATCGAGACCGCGACCGCACGGCGTGCGGCCGGTGACTGGGCGGGGGCCTGCGCCGCCGCCCGTGTCGACGTCGACCTCGATCTGCGCGCCGTCCGCAATCGCCACGGCACCGAACTCCTCACCCGCCTCCGCGCGGACCTGCGTCGGCTGGCGCCCGATCTGCTGCGCTGGCACATGCCCCGGATCGCCCCCGACGGGCGGCTCCGGCCCGGCCTCACCATTTCCCTGACCCGCTTCCACGGTTACGCCGCCACGCCACTGCACCTGGTCGTGCGGACACCGCCCGCCTGGGCGGACGCCGGGCAGCGGATGTCCCTCGCCCTGTGGGAGGGGTCGGTGGGCGCCGCTGCCGGGTCCCGTCCGCACCATCCGTACCTGCCCCCGTCCCCGCATCCGCATCCGCATCCCGATCGGCGTTTTCGGCTCGACTTGCACCGGCATCTCTGGGACGCCGGTCGCAGCGGTGAGCTGGCGCTTCGGAGTGGGGTGAGCGGGGTGAGTGGGGTGACGTCGGCCGCGGTGCGTGGCCCGTCTGCCGGACCGGGGCGGGCCCACGATGCCGATGGGTTCGATGGGTTCGATGGGTTCGATGGGTTTGGTGGGCTCATGGGGCTCGGTGTACGTGACTCCCGGTGGGCGCTTGGCCGTTGGGCCGCCGAGGCGGAAATGTTGTTGCACGCCGAGGGGCGGCCGCGCGGGGCCTTCACCGTGCGGCTCGGTGCGCGCGGTCGCCGGGCCGCGCTCGAACTCGTCGCCCCCGACGCGAGCCATGCCCCGACGGTGCGGCCGCTGGGGGAGGCGCTGCCACCGCAGGAGGTCGCGGCGCTGCCGGTACTGCCGGAGGCCGCGGCCCGGGTCCTGCCCGACCTGGAGTTGCTGCGGGCGGGCCTGGTCGACGTCGAGTGCCTGCATCCGCTCGTCGCCGCGGCACTGCCAACGTTTGCTGCGGTGCGATCGGTACCATCGGCCGCGGGTTCGGCCCCCGGACCGGGCGATCCGCATCGCGTCCAGTGCCGCGGTGAGGTTCACCGCATCGCACTGCGGGACGGTGTGCTGACGGCGGTCGATCACGACCAGGACCAACTGCGTCGCGAGGAGCTGCTGGTGGCTTTCGGCGGGCCGCCATTGCCTTGCCTGCGGGCCATCGACGCGGTTCACCGCAGCCCGCAGGCGCTGCCCGCCGTGCGTGAGAGGCTCGGCCACGGAGATGTCACCGGGGCACTCGCGGTGGTCGAAGGGCTGCTCGGTACCGGTGCCGTCCTGCGCGACGGACCGCTCCGTGAGGCGCTGGAAGCCGCAGCGGCCCGCCGCGTAGACCATGGTCTCTTCCGATCCGGGCTGGTCGCGGGAGCTCCCGGGGCCGGGAAAGGGGCCGGTACTGGTTCCGGCTCGGGCGGCGGCGACGAGGGCGGCCCGGATGCCAGGCGTGCCAAGTCGGCTCATCGTCCTCGCCTCGACCGTCATACGCCGGTTGCCACGCGCCGCAAGCGCAGTACCCGGTCCCGTCCTCGCACCGGCTTGGCGTGTTGACCGGTCTGGTCTGGTGACCGGCTTGGCGTGTTGACCGGTCTGGCCTGCTGACCAGCCTGGCCTGTCCACTGGCCTGGCCTGTTGACCGGCTTGGCCTGTCCACCCGCCTGGTCTGCTGACCGGTCGGCCTCGTACGCCGAAGTTCCCGCCCGCACGATGCGCTGGTTGCGCAAAGCCACCCCGCGCCGCCGGCGCCTCCGCGCCCTCACGGCCCCATGACCTACGGCCTCACGGCCTCACGACCTACGGCCTCACGACCTACGGCCTCACGACCTACGGCCTCACGGCCTCACGACCTACGGCCTCACGACCTACGGCCTCACGGCCTCACGACCCGACGACCCGCAGCCCCACGGCCTCAGGGCCCCCACGAACTACGGCCCACAGCCCGACGACCCACGGCCTCGCGACCCACGGCCTCGCGACCCACGGCCTCGCGACCCACGGCCTCGCGACCCACGGCCTCGCGACCCACGGCCTCACGGCCCGACGACCCACAGCCCTGCGGCCCCACGACCCCCAGCCCCACGACCCACAGCCCCACGACCCACAGCCCCACGACCCAGGGCCCCATGACCCACGGCTCCAAAGGCCCATGCCCCCGTAAGCCTCCAAATCCGGAATGGGGCCCGCCCCGTTCCCCCGACCCACCCAGGTGATGCCCATGACCACCAGCACGCTTCTGTCCACTCCGCTCCCGGGCGCCGGCATGCCCGTATCGACGACTCTCTCCGAGCCGTCCGATACCGGCACCCGGCTCGCCCTTGCCGATGACCTGCTGGCCCTGCTGCGAACGTCCAGTACCGAGTCGCGGCCCGATGAGCAGCTCGAAGCGCTCACCCTGGCCGTGTCGGCCGACCTGCCCGTGCTGCTCTGGGGTGAGCCGGGCATCGGCAAGACCGCGGCGCTGACGCAGCTCGCCGGCTCCCTCGGCCTGCCGTTGTCGACCGTGATCGCAAGCGTCCATGAACCGTCCGACTTCTCGGGACTGCCCATCGTGGGCGACGACCCGGCGGTGCAAGGTGTGCCGATGGCGCCGCCGCAGTGGGCCGTCGAGCTCGTACGCGCCGGGCGGGGGCTGCTCTTCCTGGACGAGTTGTCCACCGCCACGCCCGCCGTCCAGGCCGCCCTGCTCCGGGTGGTCCTGGAGCGGCGGGTCGGAGCGCTGCAACTGCCCGCGGGAGTACGCATCGTGGCCGCCGCCAATCCGCGCGCCTCGGCGGCGGACGGGTGGGAGCTGAGCCCGCCGCTGGCCAACCGTTTCGTGCATCTGCACTGGACGCACGACCGTGAGGTGGTGGTGCGCGGCCTCGGCGGGGTCTGGCCGCGCGCGGAACTGCCCCGGCTGCTGCCGGAGCGGCTGCCGGAGGCGGTGACGTTCGCCCGGCGCGTGGTGTGCGGCTTCCTGGAGGCGCGGCCGACGCTGATCCACCGGCTGCCGAGCACCGAGACGCGGCGCGGCGGGGCCTGGCCGTCCCCACGGAGCTGGGAGGCGGCGCTGACCCTGCTGGCCTTCGGTACGGCGGCATCCGTCTCCCGGGATGTGCTGGCGCTGCTGGTGAGGGGCGCGGTGGGGGACGGGCCGGGTCTGGAACTCCTCGCATATCTGGACCGGTTGGACCTGCCGGACCCGGAGGTGCTGCTCGCCGACCCGGGCGCCGCCGAGCTGCCGGACCGCGGCGACCTGCGCCAAGCGGCGCTGGACGCAGTGGTGGCGGCTGTCGGGGCACGGCCGGAGCGGGAGCGCTGGGAGGCGGGCTGGGCGGTGCTGGCCCGCGCGCTGGAGACCGGCGCCCCCGACCTGCTGGTTGCCCCGGCGACGACGCTGGCCGCGCTGCGGCGCGACGACTGGGAGGTGCCGGACACGGTGGAGCGGTTGGCCGGAGTGGTCGGCCTCGCCCAGCGCGCCGACCGGTCGGTGGGCCGGGCCACGGCAGCGGCCGGGCCCGAGGCGAAGGCACGCCGATGACGGGGCCCTCGAAGCGCCCTGAGCCGCACCTGTCGCCGCGCCAGGCTCCGCGTCCGCTGCCTCGCCCGTTGCCCCGGCCCGCGGCGCCGCGCCCGGTGCGGCGGGCCCCGGCGCCAGGGCCGTCGGCCGGTTCCGGCAAGCCGGACGACCGGCCCGGACCCTGGTCGGGCGACCGCCGTCCCGGACTGCCTCTGGACATGGACAAACTGCTCACCGCCCGGCTGCACGCCGTGAAGGTCCGGCCCTACCTCGCCGACGCGCTCTTCGCACTGCACGTGGTGGAGGACCGCTCGGTGCCGACGATGGCGGTGGACGCCCACTGGCGCTGCTACGTATCCGCCGGCTTCGTGGCGCGCACCCCGGTGGAGGAGCTCGCGGGCGTCTGGGTGCACGAGGTCTCCCACCTCCTCCGGGACCACCACGGGCGGGGCGAGCGATACGCGCGCGAACACGAACAGCACGGCCCCGGTGAGCGGTTGCGACGCAACATCGCCGGGGACTTCGAGATCAACGACGACATCTACGGTGACGGCCTCCCGCTGCCCACCGGGGCAGTACTGCCGTCTCTGCTTCGGCTGCCCGACGGCCTCCTGATGGAGGAGTACCTGCGCAGGGCCTCGATGTCCGGGCCGATCGCCGAGCTGGCCTGGCTGGACTGCGGCAGCGGTGCCGACGGGCAGGAAAGGCCGTGGGAACTGGGGCCGGACGGGGCACATGGACTGACCCGGCAGCAGCGCGACGCGGTCCGTTTCCGGGTCGCGGAGGGCATCAGGGGCCGACCGGGCACAGCGCCGGAAGGGTGGCGCCGCTGGGCGGAGCAGGCGTTCCAACCGCCGCAGCCCTGGCGGCAGTTGCTCGGGTCGGCGATCCGCTCGGCGGCGGGCGCGCCGGGAGTGGGCGAGAACCACAGCTACCGGCGTCCGTCCCGACGCTCGGTCAGCGTCCCCGGGGTGGTGCTGCCCAGCCTGCGCCGTACGCCACCCAGGGTCTGCGTGGTGATCGACACCTCCGGGTCGGTCAGCGACGCCGAGTTGGGCGGCGCGCTCCTGGAGGTGGCGGCGATCTCGCGGGCGGTGGGCGGACGGCGTGACCTGGTCTCGGTGATCTCCTGCGACGCGGCGGCCGGGGTCGTCGTCCCGCTCTGCCGCGCCGAGGCGATGGAACTGTTCGGCGGCGGCGGGACGGACCTGCGCTCCGGTTTCGACCGGGCGCTGCGCAGCCGGCCGCGCCCGGACGTGATCGTCGCCCTCACGGACGGGCAGACCCCGTGGCCCTCGGCACAGCCGCCCTGCCGAACCGTCGTAGGCCTGTTCCCGCGCACCGCCCGCGGGGTCGACGAGGAGAACCCGGACTACGTCCCGGACACCCCGCCGCCCTGGGCACGTGTCGTCAGCATCGGATGAGTCCCCGAGTCACCCAGCAGGCATGAACTCGGGCAGGGTAAGGGCCGAGTGGGCCGGTCGACCCTTCGGGGCGGGCATCGTGCTGAGATTGCGCAGCATGTCGTTGCGCTGCTCCAGGGCCCGAGCGGTGGTGGGGAAGAGTGTGGCGTCGCCCTTGCCGATCTGGTCCTGGTTCGCGGTCACGAATTCACGGGTGCTGTGTTCGTAGGCGGCGAAGCCCGCCGCGTGGTCCCGGTCGGCCAGGGAACCGGCGAGCATGTACGCACCGACGAGCGCGAGGCTGGAGCCCTGCCCGGTGAGGAACGAGGGTGCGTACGCGGCGTCGCCCACCAGCGCCACCCTGCCTCTGGACCAGCGTGGCATGCGGATCTGGCTGACCGCGTCGAAGAACAGGTCATCCGCGTCACGCATGGCGGCGAGCATGCCGGGGACCTCCCAGCCCGCGTCGGCGAAGACCGAGGCCACCAGGTCCCGTTGGGCCTCCGGGTCACGGAACGCGCCGAATGGAGGTTCCGCGTGGGCGAAGTTCAGGAAGGCTTGCACTTCGTCGGTGTCGTCCCCTACGGCGTAGAGAGCCGCGGCTCTGCCCGGCGTGTTCCACATCGTCACCTCCTGGGAGAGGCCGAAGGTGTTGCGCATGGTGAACCCGGCGAAGCAGTAGCCGAGGTACCGGTGGAACTGCTCTTCGGGGCCGAACAGGAACTCCCGGGTACGTGAGTGCATGCCGTCCGCGCCGAAGACCATGTCGAACGTACGCGTGCTGCCCCCGTGGAAGGTGACATCGACCCCGCGGCCGGACCGGCCGGACTGGTCGAGGCCGGCGATGGAGTCGTTGAACAAGAACTCCACGTCGTCACGGACCGCCGCGTAGAGAGCGTCGGTGAGATCCCCGCGCCGCACCTCGATGTCTCGTCCCGCGACACTGCCGCCGACGGTATGCGGATTGACCGAGGCCACCTTGCCGCCGTCCCCGTCGAGGAAGGTGATCCGACGCAAATCGACGTGTGCGTCCCGGAGTTGGGGCAGAAGTCCCATTCTCCGGACGACCTCAAGGGCGGTGCCACGTACGTCGATGGGGTAACCACCGCTGCGCAGTGTGGCCGCCTTCTCCACCACCGTGACCTCGCATCCGTAGCGGTTCAGCCAGAACGCGAGGGCGGGGCCCGCGATGCTGGCCCCCGATATCAGAACCTTGGGCCTCGGCCTGGGGCGGACGTCCGACGACAGATCAGTGCGGGTCATTCCTTGACTCCTTTGTTCATGGTGCGGACGACAAGCAGGGACAGCGCCGTGACGGCGCCGGCTATGACGAAGCCGATGACGAAGGCGGATTCGGCCGGGACATCCGACCCGGAAGGAGTTCCGGCGGTGAGGATCGCTCCACTGACCTGCACACCCACGGCGTAGCCGAGTACGCGAGTCACCAGGACCAGGCTGGTGGCGATGCCGGTGTCACCCCGATCGACGGATGTGGCGGTGCTGGTCACCATCGCCGTGACGCACAGGCCGTTGGCGAGTGCGATCAGCACCTTGCCGAGGACGAGGTGCCAGGCCTCGGTGTGCGCGACCGCCAGGGCGGTCAAGGCGACGACCATCAGGACGCACCCGGCGGTGACCACGGCACGCGAGCCGAAACGCCGCGCCCCGATCCCGCTGAGCGGCCCGGCCAGCGACGCGGCCACGGCGCCGGGCAGCAGGAAGAAGCCGATCTCGGTGGCGCCGGCCCCGAAGCCGTACTCGTCGGTGGGTACCGCGAACAACTGCGGGACGAGATAGACCGCCACCGAGGTGCCGACGCAGATCACGAACGTCAGCACGCACGACTTCCACACCGCGGGCCGTGCCAGCATGCGCAGATCGACCATCGGCGAGGCCACGCGACGCTCAACGGCTGTCCATCCGGTGGCGAAGGCGGCCAGCACCACGACTAGGGCGCCGAGTACGAGTGGCTGCGAGCCGATGTCGGGCGCCAGCGCGAGTATGAGCATGAGCGTGGTCAGCGTCCCGCTCAGAAGAACCAGGCCGGGCCAGTCGACCCGGGCGTCGTCCGACCGGCTCGGCGGATCGTGCGGCATCAGCTTGTTCACCAGCATGGTGGCCCCGATGACCGCGAACGTCGGCAGCGCGAACATCCAGTGCCGGGACAGCCCTTCCGCGACGGGACCCGCCGACAGCGTTCCCGCCATCCCGCCGCCCACGAACAGCCCGCTGACCACCCCGATGGCCACCTTCGACTCTCCCGCGGGGAGGTGTTCGCGCACCAGGATGAACGACAGGGGCAGCGCGCCCACCATCGCCCCTTGCAGTACTTGACCGAGCAACAGGACCGGCAGGTTGGGCGCCAGGGAGGACACCAGGCCACCGGCACAGACCACCGCCATCAGCCGGACCAGGACCCGTTTTCCGCCGTAGCGGTCACCTAACTTGCCTGCGACCGGTGTGATGAGCGCGCCGGTTATGAGCAGCATGATGCTGAGCAACGCCCCTTCGGCTGGGCTCATGTCCAGCTCGCGTTGCAGGAGCGGGAGCGTCGGTGTCACCACCGACTCCAGGGCGCCGGTGGCGACTGCCAGCATGCCGAGGGCCCCGACGGCAGCCTTCCCGATGCGAGCCGGGGGAGCCAGGGTTGTGGTCATGGACGTCCTTTCCGTCATTGCCGGGCGGGGATCCCCGCGTCCAGCAACTACACTACACGGTGTAGTAAAGTCGGGTTAAGATACGGCCATGCCGACAACGAAGACGACCACGAAGACACTGCGCGAGGGGTCCACGCGGAAGCGGGCCGCCATCCTCTCCGCGGCCCGGGAGCTGTTCCTCACCGACGGCTTCGACCGGACCAGCGTGGATGCGATCGCGGCCCGGGCCGCGGTATCGAAGAGGACGGTCTACGACTACTTCGGCGACAAGCAGACGCTCCTGCAAGCAGTCGTCGACGGCGTCGGCCAGTCGCTGGTCGCCACGATTCGGCGCATCCTCGACGACACCCTCACCGGCCCGGCCGAGGGCGCTCAACTGGAGGACGTACTGGTCACGTTCTCGATGCGCATCGCGACCGACATGCTCGGCTCGGCGGAGCACGCGACGCTCCGGCGACTGGTCCGGGCGCAATCGACCCACCTGCCGGACCGGGGCGAGAACCCCATGGCCGACACCCCGGACGAGGCGCTCGCCGAGCGGTTCGCCGCCTTCGCCGAGGCCGGGCTGCTCGACGTCCCCGACGCGCGACTCGCTGCCGACCAGTTCATCGCGCTGGCCTTCGGCGTCGCGCTCAACAGGTACGGCACCGCGAACGCCGCGGAGGACACCCGCGTCCGCCCGCTCATCGTCGAGGGAGTCCGGACCTTCCTCCGGGCATACCAGGCCAAGTAGGCCCCGCCCTCCCGAACCGGGCCTGCCCCGGCTGACGGTGGTCGCTGGCCGGCACCGTCCAAGTACGCTCACTGCCAGGGAGAGTGAGGCGCTGCGTACGGAACCCGAGGGCAGTGAACGTTGCTGTCGTTGCCCGGCAACTCGACTCGACCAGACGTGGACCTCGCGCCGGAAAGCATTCGAGCCAGTTCAAATCCATCGCGACGACTGCTAGCGTCAGGCCGGTGCTCACCCTGCGTGTAGACGCCAACACAGTGTCCAGGACGCGGTTGGCCCCTTCCCCCGCGTCGGAGTCCATGGCGTGGCTGAAACTCACCGCCGCGTCGGGACGGCACCCGGTTTTCGGAGACCCCGGACCGCTCGCCCGCGCGTCACTTGCCCATCCGGACGTTGCCCTGCTCGCAGACCTGTTGCCGCAGAACGGCGACACCTACACACCTGACCTGCTCACCCCTCAGCCAGGGACGGACGCGCAGCGCCGCGACCTGATCGACGAGCAGATAGCGCAGATCGAGGCCGCAGCGCAGGACGACCTCCAAACCCAGGTCTTCACCTACACCCGGACCCACTGGAACAGGCCGCTGTCGGCCACGACCCGCCGGATCGCCGAGTCGGGGCGGATGCAGCGGCATCTCGCCAACGGTCTCGCCCGGTTCTGGCGGGATGCCCTGGCCGAGGGCTGGCCCGAACTGCGCTCGATCATCGATCAGGACATCGCCCACCGCGCGACGGCCATCGCCGCCCATGGCGTCGGCAGGGCGCTCGGAGCGCTCCATCCCGACATGGCTTGGGCAGGCGACGCGGTCACCGTCGCCAAGTCGTGGAACGGCGAAATCGACGTCACCGGCCGGGACCTGGTCCTCGCCCCCGGCGTGCTCAACTGGCCCGACGTCATCATCCAGGTCGACACCCCCGGGCAGTTCGTCCTCTACTACCCCGCCCAGCGGATCGGAGCGGGCCGGGATCGCAGGTCCGGAGGGATCGCGCAAGTGGTCGGCAACGCCCGAGCGGCCTTGCTGGCGGAGCTCGAAACCGCCCGGTCCACCGCGGAACTCGCCGCCCGGATCGGATGCACCCCGGGCACCGTCTCCTACCACCTCAGCGCACTGCACCGCGCACGCCTCGTCACCAAGGTCAGAGACGGGCGCTACGTGTTGTACGAGCGGACCGCACATGCGGCAGACCTGCTGGAAGAAGCCCGCGGCTGACATCGGCCTTGTGACGGCGAGGGCTCCTGCCGCGGACCACGGAACTCAAACAGTCACTCGCGTCGGTCGGCACCGAGCTCCTCGGCCGGGCCCGTGACGCCGGAGCCGTCCGCCCAGACCTCGCCGCCCGCGACCTGGTCCCGCTCATGTGCGGCCGCCCACCGCTACCTCGACATGCTCGAAGGCATGCGCCTCCCTGTGTTCGGCGTGCTCAGCCCTTCGCGGCAGGGGTGATTTCGGCGATCAGGGCCTCGACCAGGGTCTTGATCTCGTCCCGGATCGGGCGCACGGCCGCCACCCCCTGGCCTGCGGGGTCTTCGAGCTTCCAGTCCAGGTAGCGCTTGCCGGGGAAGACGGGGCAGGTGTCGCCGCAGCCCATGGTGACGCACACGTCGGACTCCTTCACCGCGTCGACGGTGAGGATCTTCGGCGTCTCGGCGGAGATGTCGATGCCGACCTCGGCCATGGCCTGGACGGCGGCCGGGTTGATGGCGGGGCCCGGGGCGGAGCCGGCGGAGCGGACCTCGACGCGGTCGCCGGCCAGGTGGGTCAGCCACGCGGCGGCCATCTGGGAGCGGCCGGCGTTGTGGACGCAGACGAACAGGACGGACGGCTTGTCGGCCATGGTGATCGGTCTCTCCGGTCGTACGGCGGAACCTGACCGCCATTGAATCCAGCCCCCGCTGGTATCAGCGGACGGTGATGTGACAGTATCAGCGCATGCTGACTTCAGTCGATCCTGATGTGATCCGGGTGCTGGGTGATCCGCTCCGCCTGAAGATCGTGACCCTGCTGGCGCGCGAGACGCTCTGCACGACGCACCTGGTGGAGGAGACCGGAGCCAAGCAGACCAACCTCTCCAATCACATGAAGGTGCTGCGTGAGGCCGGGCTGGTGGAGACCGAGCCGTGCGGCCGGTTCACCTACTACAAGCTCAGGCCCGAAGTGCTGGCCGGCCTGTCCGAGCAGTTCGCCGCGCTCGCCGCCTCCGCCCGTGGTGCCGCCGGGAACAAGAGGGCCTGCTGATGAGCCGCACCGACACCGCGCCGCGGCCGGGCCGGGCCACGGGGCCCGGTGACGGCATCGTCGCCAAGCTGTCCACCCTCGACCGCTACCTGGCCGTGTGGATCCTGCTGGCCATGGCCGTGGGGCTCGGCCTCGGCCGGTTGGTGCCGGGCATGAACGACGCCCTGGCGAAGATCGAGGTCGGGGGAGTCTCCCTGCCGATCGCGCTCGGTCTGCTCGTGATGATGTACCCGGTGCTCGCCAAGGTCCGCTACGACAAGCTCGACACGGTCACCGGCGACAAGAAGCTGATGGCGTCTTCGCTGGTCATCAACTGGATCATCGGCCCGGCCGTCATGTTCGCACTCGCCTGGATCTTCCTGCCGGACCTGCCCGAGTACCGCACCGGCCTGATCATCGTCGGGCTCGCCCGCTGCATCGCCATGGTCATCATCTGGAACGACCTGGCCTGCGGTGACCGCGAAGCGGCCGCCGTCCTGGTCGCCCTCAACTCCGTCTTCCAGGTCATCGCCTTCGGCCTGCTCGGCTGGCTCTACCTCGACCTGCTGCCGGGCTGGCTCGGCCTCGGCGATGGCGAGCGCCTCGACATCTCCATGTGGAAGATCGCGCTGAACGTCGTCATCTTCCTCGGCGTCCCGCTGCTCGCCGGATTCCTCACCCGCCGCATCGGCGAGAGGAAGATGGGCCGCACCGGCTACGAGAGCACGTTCCTGCCGAAGATCGGCCCGTGGGCGCTGTACGGGCTGCTGTTCACGATCGTCATCCTCTTCGCCCTCCAGGGCAAGACCATCACCTCGCAGCCGCTGGACGTCGTACGGATCGCGCTGCCGCTGCTGGTGTACTTCGCGCTCATGTTCTTCGGCACCTTCGTCCTCGGCAAGGGACTCGGCCTCGCCTACGACCGCACCGCCACCCTCGCGTTCACGGCCGCGGGCAACAACTTCGAGCTGGCCATCGCCGTTGCCATCGCCACGTTCGGCGTCACCAGCGGCCAGGCCCTGTCCGGCGTGGTCGGCCCGCTCATCGAGGTTCCGGTGCTGATCGGCTTGGTCTACGTGGCCCTGGCCTGGCGCAAGAAGTTCAGCGCCAAGGCCCTGACGACGGCCCCGTGACGCATACGGCAGCGCAATGCGCACGGGCTGCCTACCGCCGCGTACCGGCGTTTCGAACCGGTGGCGCGGGAAGTGCCAGCGCCGTCACCGCCGTTGCCGCGCACGCGGCGGCCATCGCCACGAAAACGGCCCTGTACGACAGATCGGTTTCGCCGCGCGCGGTGGCCAGGGTGACCAGGGCGGCGAGCCCGACGACGCCTCCCAGTTGGCGGGTGGTGTTCATCAGCCCGGAGGCGGCTCCCGCGTCCCGCTCGGGGACACCGGAAGTCACGGTGGTGGTGATCGGCGTGATGAGCAGCCCCATGCCCGCGGACATGACGATCGCGGGCCCGAGCAGCCCGTCCACGTAGTCGCTGTCCGCGCTGACGCCGCTCTGCCAGAGGAAGCCGACGGTGCTGAGCAGGGCGCTGAGGACGATGAGGCCGCGGGCGCCGGTGCGCGCCATGACGGCGGGCGCGAGACGGGCGGCGGCGACCCCGACCAGGGTGTGCGGCAGGAAACCGATGCCGGTGGCCAGAGCCCCGTAACGCAGGACGTCCTGCATGTACAGCGACAGGAAGTACCACATGGGGATGAAGCAGCCGCCGGCCAGCAGCATGGTCAGGTTGCCGGCCCAGATCGGCCGCAGCCGCACCAGGCGGGGCGGCATGAGCGGGGCTTCGGCAAACCGGGCCTCCGTCACGGCGAACAGCGTCAGCGCCACCGCGCCCACGGCCAGGCCCGTCAGTGTGGTGGCCCCCGTCCAGCCGTGCGGTCCGGCCTGGTTGACGCCGTAGACGAGAGCCGTGACGCCCAGCGTCGCCAGTACGGCCCCGGGGACGTCGAGCCGGCCCGACGCCGTGCGGGCGCGATCGGCTGACAGCAGGCGCAGGGCGGCCACGACGGCGACCGCACCGATCGGCACGTTGATCAGCAGGATCCACCGCCAGGACAGCGCATCGGTCAGGACGCCGCCGATCAGATTCCCCGCCGCGCCGCCCGCGGAGCTGACCGCGGTCCAGATCGCCAGTGCCTTGGTGCGCCCCGGACCTTCGGCGAAGGTGGTGGTCAGCAGGGTCAGTGTCGCCGGAGCCAGGACCGCGGCGCCCAGCCCCTGCACCGCCCGCATGGTGATCAGCAGACCGGGGCCGGAGGCGAGGCTGCCCACCAGGCTGGCCAGGGAGAACAGCATCAGGCCCCACACGAACACCCGCCGTCGGCCGTACAGGTCCGCCAGCCGGCCGCCCAGAAGCATGAACCCCGCGAAGACCAGCGCGTAACTCCCCACGACCCACTGAAGGCCGGCCGCGTCGAAGCCGAGCGCGCTCTGGATCGACGGAAGCGCGACGTTCACCACCGACACGTCGAGCACCACCATGAACTGGGCCGCGCACGCCAGCCACAGCAGGGCAGCCTGACGGGGAGCGGATGCGCCCGGCTCCTCCTCGGTGCCGACAGTTCCGGTGGCGGCACGGGCCTTGCGATGCCCCATGTGTCTTCCCCATCGTCACGGCGTTTTTACAGTACAGGCGTACCATGAAAGCGGAAAGCGGGCCGCGAGGAAAGAGGGCGAGTTCACGGTGCCAAAACGGGTGGATCACACCGAGCGCAGGGCGCACATCATCAACGCCCTGGTCAGAGTCGCCGCACGCAACGGGCTGCACGAGGTGACCATGCGGGCCGTCGCCACTGAGGCGGGCGTCTCCGTGAACCTGGTGCAGTACTACTTCGACACCAAGGCCCAGCTCATGCATGCCGCGCTGGAACACCTCGAACAGCGGAGCAACCAACGCTGGTCGGCGCGGCTGGAGAGCCTCGGCGAGCCGGTCCCGGCACGGTCCTGCCTCGAAGCGTTCGTCGACGAAGCCCTGCCGAACGACCCCGACAGCCATACCTTCCGCCTGGTGTGGATGTCGTACGCGGTGCTGGCCATGACCAACCCCGACCTGGCAGAACAGCCCTTCGTCGAGGGCCCCAACCGGCTGGAGCGCCGGCTCACCGACATCCTGGCCACCGGACAGGCAGCGGGAGAGATCGCGGGTCACCTCGATGCCGGAGCCGAGGCCGCACGCTTGCTGAGCCTCGGCCACGGCGTCGGCACCAGCGTGCTGGTCGGGCAGCGCTCAGCGGAACAAGCACGGGAGCTGATGCGCTACCACCTGGCCCGCCTGTTCGATGACCCCGCGCCCCGCACGCACCGTGACGGCTCCTGAGGGCGGTGCCAGGGCCCACGTACGTCCGTGAGTACAGCCGGCGCTCAGGCCGAACCGCGGATGACCAGACGCGTGGGAGTGATCACGGACGGCAGCGCTCGAGGGTCGTCCCCGTGGCCGGACTGATGCGCCGTACGGTCGCACAGAAGCCGGGCCATCAGCCGCCCCATCTCCTCGATGCCCTGGTGCACCGTCGTGAGGGGCGGTTCCGTGCTCTCCGCGATGGACGTGAGGTCGTCGAAGCCGACGACGGCCACATCCCCCGGCACGGTGCGCCCCCGCTCCCGCAGAGTGCGCAGGGCACCGGAAGCCATCAGGTCCGAGGCGACGAACACCGCGTCCAGGTCCGGTGCCTGATCGAGCAGCAGGGCCATGGCAGCAGCGCCGCCCCGCAACGTGAAGTCACTCTCGGCGAGCAGCCGGGGCGGTGCGTCCAGGAGGACGTCGCGGTAGCCGTCGAGGCGGTCGACCGCGGAAGCCTGGTTGAGTGGCCCGGTGATCGTCGCGATCCGCCGGCGCCCCAGCGACACGAGGTGCCGGACCGCCTCCCGGGCACCGCCGCGGTTGTCGGCATCGACGTACGTGTAGACATCGCTGCGGTGCGCGGGGTCCAGGATGGGACGCCCACCGAAGACAGCGGGCAGCCCCATCTGTTCGATCATGTCCGGCAACGGGTCGTCGGCGCGCAGTGAGAACAACAGGGCGCCGTCCACGTGACCACCGGCCAGGAAATTGCAGACCCGGGGATAGTCGTCCTGCTCCTCGATGAAGAGAAGTATGGGCTGGGCCCCGTGCTGAACGAGTTCCTGCCGGATGCCGCGCAGATGGCAGTCGAAGTAGGGGTCCACGAAGAGGCGGCCCTGCGGTTCGGTGACCACCACGGCGACGGCGTTGTTGCGGCGGGTGACGAGCCTTCTGGCGGCCTGGTTCGGCACGTAGCCGAGTTCCTCCACCGCTTCCCGAATGCGTTCGGCGACCGCGGCCCGCACTCTCGGCTCGCCGTTGACCACCCGCGACACCGTGGACTTCGACACCCCCGCCCTCCGCGCCACGTCCTCAAGCGTGGGACGTTGCCCGATCAGCCGTTCAGTCAAGTCCATCTCCGATGCAGCGCGGTTCACCGTTGCCGCAGGACACGATAGCCGTACGTCCCGTCGCCGAGGACGGCACACATCGGCGTCGACCGCGCCTCGTACCGCACCGACCCTCGCACCCGCACCTCTCGTACGAGCGGCCCGCCTGAGCCGGGTGTGCCGGTCACTCCTTCATCGGCGACGCTGTCGGCGCGGGGCGTCCGCAGCCGAAGGCGGCTTCCGTGAAGCACTGGTCGTATGCCGCCTGCGAGCCGTGTCGCAGGGCGTGTTCCAGGGCCTCGCGGGTCGGCGGGAGCGGCCGGGACCATCCGGCGCGCAGGAGCGACACGATGAACCCGGCGAGGAAGGCGTCCCCGCAGCCCATCGTGTCGGACATGGACCCGGGGTCCGCGGGCCGGGCCGGTACGGACACCGTCACCGTGCCGTCGTACGCCATCGCCCCGTCGAGGCCGCGGGTGGCCAGGGCCATCGTGGCCCCCCGCCGCACGGCATCGGTGAGCAGCGCACGAGTGGCCGCCTCGTCCAGGTGGGAGCACGACAGCAGTGCCAGGTCCACGTGGGGGCAGACGCGGTCGAGGTAGGCGGGTGTGCGGTACTCCTCCTCGTCGGAGAAGTCGAAGCTGACCAGTGGACCGGCGGCGGCGAGCCGGGGAAGTTCGGCCTCGGTGCGCGAGTACACGCTGGAGTGCACGAGGGCGAACGATGACGCGTACTCCAGCAAGTCGGCGTCCAGAGCGAGGCGTTCGCGGACGGTGCCGTCGTCGTAACCGAGGAACACCCGGTCGCCGTCCCGCACATGCAGGGTGGAGACCGAGGTCCGGCCGGGACGCACCATGCTGCGCCCCACGGCGACGCCCCGCGCCGCCACGGACGTACGCACGAAGGCGCCGAGGTCGTCGTCACCGAACACTCCCAGGTAGGCGGCGTCCAGACCGAGCCGGTGTGCGTAGACGGCGACGTTGACACAGTTGCCGCCGGGATAGTCGGTGCCGCGGTCCACGAAGCGGTCGACGGTGTTGTCACCGAAGCCGAGGACCTTCGGTCCTGTCAGGCCGGTCAAACCATTCATCAGGGTCTCCCGGGGTGCGGGCGCGGCGCGTGGGATCGCCGCGCCCGCAGTGGGCGCGCGGGTGGCCGGGGCTCCGGCGCGCGGAGGTGGATGGACGAGCGGAAGCGGTCCGGCCGTCAGTAGTCCATGACGCGGTAGTAGCGGCGCAGGTCGAGCGAGTGGTCGCGGGCCCGCTCCAGGTGCTTGCTGACCCGGTCCATCACGGTGTCGAGCACCAGCGGCGCGAGCAGCCCGCGGAACTCGGGGCTGATGCCCTCCAGGGCGTAGTCACGGGTGTCGAAGACGGTGACGTCCTTGGAGACGCGCTTGGCGAACTTCTCGGCCCGGTCGGTGAGCGCCCGCGTCTCGTCCTCGCCCTGGAAGACGAGCACGCTCGTGTCCTCCTCGAGCAGCTCCAGCGAACCGTGGAAGAACTCCGCGCTGTGCACCCGGGTGGTACGCAGCCACTGCATCTCCTCCAGGATGCACATGGAGTACAGGTAGGTGAATCCCCACAGGTTCCCGCCGCCGATGAGGAAGTGGTAGTCGTTGTCCTTGTGGGCGTCGGCGAAGGCTTCCGCCACCGGCTCGGCCTGCCGGGCGACGTCCACCAGGACCCGCGGCAGGCCCGCGAGTTCGTCGGCGAGGCGCTCGTACCCCTCGAACTCGCCCCGGCGGGACAGCAGCCGGCCCAGGAACAGCAGCAACTGAACATCGAAGGGCCAGGCCTTGGGCTCGGAGATCAGCGCGACGTCGACGCTCCGGGCGACGGGAGAGTCGGCGATGCCGGTGAAGGCGATCGTGTGGGCGCCCCGGGACTTGCAGTACTCGATGGCGCTGAGGCTGTCCTCGGTGGTGCCGGAGACGGAGGTGAAGACGGCGGCGGTGCGCTCACCGAGGCGGGCGTCGCCCGAGACGGCAAGTTCCGCGGCGACGGCGGCACGGACGGGGAGCAGCGAGGTGCGCCGCGCGAGGTGCTCGTAGGGCCACATCTGCGCGTACGTCCCGCCCGCTCCCACCAGGAGGACGTTGTCGTACCCCTCGTCGACGAGCCGGTCGACGACCTTCTCGATCTGCGGGCGCAGCGCCACGAGGCTCTCCGTCTGGGAGACGAACTCGGCTTCGTTGAAGGACAGCAAAGAGTGCACGGTGGTGATTTCCTTTGGGCGTGGTGAGGGTGGTGAAGGGTTGGTCCCGCCGGCCCGTCAGGCCGGGCGGCGCCGGGAGTACAGGACGTTCGCCGCGGCGATGACCAGGCCGCCGACGAAGATCAGCGTCCCCATGACGTTGACCTGTGGGGGCACGCCGGTACGGCTCGCGCTGTAGACCCACAGCGGGAAGGTGACCGTACGGCCGGCGTTGAAGCTGGTGATGATGTAGTTGTCGACGGACAGGGCGAAGCACAGCAGGGCGCCGGAGGCCACGCCCGGAAGCAGCATCGGCAGGGTGACGAGGCGGAACGCCGTCCAGGGGCCCGCGCCCAGGTCACGGGCGGCCTCCTCAAGCGTCGGGTCGTGCCCCGCCATGCGCGCCCGTACGGTGATGGCGACGTACGGGATGCAGAACGCCACGTGCGCGATGACGACCGTCCAGTAGCCGCGCGGCACGCCCATGACGATGAACAGCGACAACAGGGCGGCGCCCAGGGCGATTTCGGGGGCCGCGATGGCGGCGAACATCAGCAGGTTCGTGGAGCCCCGGCCGCGGAAGCGGTAGCGGCCGAGGGCAAGGCCGATCGGAGTGCCGAGCAGGGTGGCGACCACGGCGACGATCAGGGCGATGGTGAGGCTGTTGACCAGTGCGGAGGTCAGGTTCGGAATGGCGAACAGGTGCTCGTACCAGTTCAGGGTGAAGCCCTGCCAGGTGAAGTTCACCTTGCTGCGGGTGTCGTTGAAGCCGAACAGGATCATCACGGCGATCGGCAGCAGCAGCCAGGCCAGTATCAGGAAGGTGTACAGGGTCAGGCTGGGGCGGCGGCGGGCCTTGCGCTTCCGCGGTGTGGTGGGCGGCGTGTCGAGGGCCGGAGTGACGGTCTGAGTGGTCATCGCGCGGTCGCCTCCAGCACATCGTCGGTGCCCAGGGCGCGGGCGTAGGTGAACACGGCGAGCAGCAGCGCGCCCATGAGGACGAACGACAGAGAGGCGGCGCCGGGATAGTCGAGGTTGGTGAAGTACTCGGTCCGGATGATGTTGCCGATCATCGTCGTCGAAGGGCCGCCGAGGATGCTGGCGTTGACGTAGTCGGCGGAGGCGGGCACGAAGGTCAGCAGCACTCCGGCGAAGACGCCGGGCAGCGACAGGGGAAGGACCACGCGCAGGAAGGTCCCCGCCTTGGAGGCGTACAGGTCGGTGGAGGCTTCGATCACTTTGGGGTCCACCCGTTCCAGGGCGACGTAGATGGGCAGCACCATGAACGGCAGGAAGTTGTACGTGAGTCCGCCGATCACCGCGTACGGCGTGGCGAGCAGGTGGAAGTCGTCGGAGAGCAGACCCATGTCCTTCAGCGGTCCGAGGACGACGCCGTGGTCGGCGAGCACCACGTTCCAGGACTGGGTGCGGATGACGAAGGAGACGAAGAACGGCAGCAGGAGCAGGAAGAGGAACACCGACTTGTGCCGGCCGGCCCGGAAGGCGATCCAGTAGGCCACCGGGTAGCCGATGAGGGCGCAGCAGACGGTGGCCGCCGCGCCGTAGGTCAGGGACCGCACCAGCTGCACGTGGTAGGTGCTGACCGCGTCGGCGTAGGTCTGGAAGTGCCAGGTCTGGCGGAAGCCGTCGATGAAGTCACCGGTCTGAAGCGACAGCGACACCATCACGATCACGGGCGTGATGAAGAAGGCGGCAAGCCACAGCCAGCCCGGAAGGATCATCCAGTAGGGGGCCAGCGCCGCGCCCCGGCCGCGGCGGCGCTTCTTCACGCCTGGTAGATCGGTTCGAACAGCGCGTTCCACTGCTTCTCCTCCTCTTGGTCGAGCACCCGCAAGCGGCGCAGTTTCGCTTCGTCGGCTTCGGTCGGGAAGACCAGGGGGCTGGTGCTCAGGGCGTCGAGCACGGTGCGCCGCTTGCCGGTGGCCTCGGCCGCGTGGCGTGCGACGACCTTCTGCGCGCCGGGGACGGGGCAGACGAACTGCACGGTCTCGCTGATCCTCGCGGCGACCTCGGGCCGGTAGACGTAGTCCATGTAGGTCAGCGCGTCGACGGGGTGCGAGGCCGTCGAGGGGATGCAGAGGTTGTCGGTCCACAGCAGACCGCCCTCGTCGGGGATGACGAACTCCAGCTCAGAACCGCTCTGGTTGGCCTGGAAGACGTCGCCCGAGTACACGAGCGAGGCCGCCAGGTCGCCGCGCTGGAGCGAGGACTGGTAGGTCGCGGTGGAGTACGAGCGGACCATGCCCGCGTCGCGCTGCTTGCGCAGCCAGGCCGCCGCCTTGCGCCAGTCGGCGGGAGTGGAGGTCTCCGGGTCGACGCCGATGGCCAGCAGGGCGATGTTGCCCATCTGCACCGCGTCGTTCCACATGCCGACCTTGCCGTGCAGCTTGGGGTCGAGCAGGTCGTGCCAGCTCGTGATCTTCCGGCCGACCTGTGCCGGGTCGTAGCCGATGCCGGTCATGCCGGACTGCCAGGGGACGGTGTAGACATTGCCGGGGTCGAAGGACGAGTTCTTGAACGCGGCGCCGCCGTACTTCGCGAAGGTGGGCAGCCGGGTGTGGTCGAGCGGGGCGAGGTAGCCGAGCTGGAGGTACTTGGTGAGGTAACTGTCGCCGCCGACGACCATCAGGTCGTAACCGATGCCCTGGCCGGAGGCGAACTCGGGCTGGATCTTGCCGAACCAGGAGGCACTGTCGTCGATCAGCTCGTTGTACGTGACCTTGATACCGCTCTCGCGGGTGAAGGCCTCCAGGGTGGGGTGCTTGCTCTGGTCGGTGGGATCGACGTCGATGTACTGCGTGTAGTTGACGAAGTCCAGCTTTCCGGACCTCCTCTTGCCGGCCCAGAAGTCGCTGACGGCCGCGGCGATCTCCGCCTTGCCGGTGGGGACGTGGACGCGGGCGCCGGGAACGCTGCACGCGGCGAGCGGTGCGAGGGCGGCGGCGCCCAGCGCGGCGCGCAGCAGACCGCGCCGGGAGACGCGCTGCTCGGTCAGCCCGCGCAGCCGGGGCGCGGAGGGTGTCAAGTGCTCGGGCATGGTGGTCTGCCTGTCGTCAGCGCGGGGTGAGGGAACCCGGGGCCGCGGCGGTCGCCACGGGGGTGGGAGCGGTGGTGAGCAGGTAGGAGTGGTCGGTGGCCCAGGAGAGCCAGACGGAGTCACCGCGGGCCGGGTTGACGGAGGCGGTGCCGTCGTTGGGCTGGAAGACGGTCATCTCCGCGCCGGTGGCGGTGTCCAGCGTGTAGCTGGTCGAGGTGCCGAGGTAGACCACCTCGCGGACGGTGCCGCGGATACGGCTGGGAGTGTCGCCCGGCCCGGTGGTCAGCGTGATCTTCTCCGGCCGCACGGTGAGTTCGACGTGGGCTCCGGCGCCGTGTGAGCCGCGCAGCGGGACGGCGACGCGCTGGCCGTCGCCGAGATCGAGCACCCCGGTGTCGGTGCCGACAGAGGCCAGGCGCCCGCCGATCAGGTTCGAGGTGCCGATGAACCCGGCCACGAACGCGGTGGCGGGCCGCTCGTACACCTCCTGGGGCGTGGCCACCTGCTCGACCAGGCCGTCGTTCATCACCGCGATCCGGTCGGACATGGTCAGAGCCTCGGCCTGGTCATGCGTGACGTAGATGAAGGTGATGCCGACCTCGCGCTGGATCCGCTTGAGCTCAAGCTGCATGGACTGCCGCAGCTTCAGGTCGAGGGCGCCGAGCGGTTCGTCGAGGAGCAGGGCGCGCGGACGGTTGACCAGGGCGCGGGCCAGGGCGACGCGTTGCTGCTGGCCGCCGGAGAGCTGACGGGGCCGGCGGTCGGCCTTGTCGGTGAGCTCGACGGTGCGCAGCATTTTCTCGACGCGGTCGCGGATCTCGTCCTTCGGCACACGCTTGCGGCGCAGCCCGAACGCCACGTTGTCGGCGACGCTCAGATGCGGGAAGAGGGCGTACGACTGGAAGACCATGTTGATGTCGCGCTTGTTGGCCGGTACGCCGACCATGTCGCGGCCGTGCAGCAGGATCTGCCCGCCGGTCGGCTCCTCGAACCCGGCGATCATCCGCAGGGTGGTGGTCTTGCCGCAGCCGGAGGGGCCGAGCAGTGAGAAGAACTCGCTCTCGCCGATGGAGAGGTTGACGCCGCGGACGGCCGCCGCGTCCCGTGCGCCGCCGAAGTCCTTTTCCACGTCGACGAGGGCGATGGCCGGGCCTGTGGCCGATGGCGGCGAGAGGGTGTCGGTTGCCATCCGGGATACCTCCGGTGTTCGGGGCGTGAGCGTGAGGCGCGGGCTGGGGGTGACCGTGCGGCTGGGCGTGCCGTGAACGGCCGGGAAAGGCAGGCAGGCGGGGCAGGCAGGCCGAGCAGCAGGCGAAGCGAGAAGGCTGGACGGGCAGTTGGGCAAGCAGTCGGGCAAACAGTCGGGCAAACAATCGAGCGGCGCGCCGGCGGAAATTGATAACGTTACCAACGAGCCCGTACCTTACCCACCGGCAGCCGCTGTCCGTCAATGGTTGAATGGCGCCGGATTTCATCGACCCGTTCCTCGGCGTCCGCCGAGCCGTCACCTGTGAAGAGACCGCCCATGCCGAACACCGCACGGCCGCCGCGTCGCGTGACCATCCCCGACGTCGCCCGGCACGCCGGCGTGGGACAGGCCACCGCCGCCCGGGTCCTCGGCGGGTACGGATCGGCGAGCGCGGCCACCCGGGAACGGGTGCTGGCAGCCGCCGCCGAACTGGGCTACAGCACCAACGCCGTGGCCCGCAGCATGATCAGCGGACGCACCCACACCCTCGGCGTGGTCGTCGCCGACGTGGAGAACGCCTACTTCGCCCGCGCGGTGCGCGGCGTCACCGACGTCGCGGCCAAGGCGGGCCTCCAGGTCGTCCTCGCCAACAGCGACGAGGACGGTGAGACGGAGCGGTCCGCGGTGCAGCTGTTCATCGAACGACGCGTGGACGGCCTGGTCGTGTCACCCGCCGCCGCCGACCACGAACACCTCGACAGGGCCGTCGCCTCGGGTGTTCCCGTGGTCCTGCTCGACCGTGCGCTGAGCGGTGCCGCGCTGGACACGGTCGTGGTGGACAACCGCGGTGCCGCCAAGGCCGCGGTGACCAGGTTCACCGGGGAGGGGCACACCCGCATCGCGGTCATCACCTCGGCGTCCCCCGACGAGAACGCGGCGCTGCTGGCCCCGGGCGCCGACATCTGGACCACCACCGAACGCCTCACCGGCTACCGGCAGGCCCTGCGTGCCGCGGGCATCCCGCGCGGGGCGGAGCTGATCCGGCACACCGGCTACGACCGGGCCTGGGCGCGTTCCGCCGTACTGGACCTGATGACTTCCGAGAACCGGCCCACCGCCCTGTTCACCACCGACAACGTGGCCACGCTCGGCACCCTCGACGCCCTGCTCGATCTCGACGCGCACATCCCCGGTGACGTCTCCGTCATCGGCTTCGACGACGCCGAGTGGGCCACGCTGGTCCGGCCCCGGCTGAGCGTGGTCGGCCAGCCGGTGCAGGAACTGGGCGGCCTCGCGGCGGACATCCTGGTCCGCCGCATCAACGGCTCCACGGCCAAGCCCCGCCGCCACACCCTGCGCACCACCTACGTCCCGCGCGAGTCGACCGGCCCCGCTCCGGCGCGGGTGCGGCGGCTCCGGATGGCGGGGGGAGCGGTAGCCGCCCGCACCTCCGGGATGGCGGGGGAGCCGTAGCCGCCCGCGCCCTCGGCGCTCAGCTGTAGTAGGCGATCTTCTCGTCGAGCACCCGTATGGCCCGGCCCAGCGCCGTCACCCGTTGCTCCAGGGCGGCACGGCGCTCGCGCAGGAAGGCGACTCGCTCCTGCGCGGAGTGATCGGCGCGCAGGATGGTGACGAACTCCCGCAGGTCGGAGATGCCGAGACCGGCCTCGCGGAAGCACGTGACCAGGCCGATCCAGAAGACGTCGGCCTCGGTGTACTCGCGGCGCCCGCCGGTGGAGCGCCGGATCGGGCCGATGAGCCCCTCACGCTCGTAGTACCGCAGCGTGTCGATGGAGACGCCCGTGCGGTCGGCGGCCGCCGCCGGGGTGAGAGTGGTCATGCGAGGCTCCTTACGCCACCACCGCTAGCGCGCTTCGGCGAAGCGCGTCAGATGCTCATCGCTGAGCCGTACACGGCGTGCGGCGAGTGCTTCCTCGATCTGCTCCACCCGGCTCACGCCGACGATGGGGTCGATCCCCTGCCGCATCAGCCAGGCGAGGACGACCTGGTTCGGTGTGGCCGCGAGCTCGTCGGCGACGCCGCGCAGGACCGTGAGCACCCGAGTGGTCCCGGGGTGATCATAGGCTGGCGGAAGGGGCTTGTCCGCCCGTACGTAGGAACCCCACAGCAGCGAGCTGTACGACCATACGGCGAGCCCCTCCGACCGCGCGAGGTCCAGATCCTCGGCGGTGAGCATGCGGTGGCCGCTCTCCGGGAGGGGGGTGAGGGGGCGCGGCTGGAGGAGTGAGTGGCGCAGTTGCAGGGACGTGAACGGTGCCATGCCCTGTTCGCGCGCGAGCGAGCGGGCGCGCTCGACACGCCAGGCGGCATGGTTGGCCGCGCCGACGCGCAGGGTCACTCCCTTGGCGGCCAACTCGCCGAAGGCGCCGACCGTTTCCTCCAGCGGCACGGTGCGGTCCTCCGCGTGGGCCCAGAGCAAATCGACGTGCTCGACCCCGAGACGCTCCAGACTGTCCACCACACCGGCGTGAACGGCACGCGCCGAGAGACCCTCGGCGCTTTCGGGCACGTGCGGGACGAGCGGGTTGTGACGGATCTTCGTCGCGATCCGTACCGTGTCGCGCGCGCCGGGGCGGGCACGGAGCCACGCGCCGATGACGCGCTCGCTGGCCCCGCCGACACCGCTGGGATCAGTCCAAAAGCTGTAGCAGTTCGCGGTGTCGAGCCAGACACCGCCGTCGGCGACGAAGGAGTCGAGGACAGCGAAGGCCTGGTCGGGGGCGACGCGAGTGCCGAAGTCCATGGTTCCGAGAACGATTTGGGGAGCGGCGGGAGCGGTGGAAACGTCGGGAGCCGCGAGATCTGTGGTGTCCATGCCGCCCATCCTCGGATCTGGAGCGCGCTCCAGGTCAAGCGAGACCAAGGACGTGATCGTGTCTCCTCAGGCGGGGGCGGGATCCAACTCGACTCCGTCAAAGGGCGGGTAGCTCTCGCTGCCCGTCCGCTCGGCCGCGTCGATGTAGGTGACCAGAGCATCGCGAGACTGGGTGAGGGTGGCCATCTGATCGTTCAGCCGCTGTAGCCGTGACCGCATCGCGGCCAGCAACTCGGGACATCCGGGCAGCTCCGGCGCCTCGCCGAGCGCACATGGCAGCACGTACGCGATGTCCTCGGAGGACAGGCCCGCGCCAAGCAGATGCCGGATCTGCTTCACGCGCAGTACGGCATTCTCGTCGTACTCGCGATAACCGTTCGCGCCTCGGTCCGCTTCCAGTAGTCCCTGGGCTCCGTAGTAACGCAACTGATGAGTGTGGACTCCCGTCCGACGACTCAGTTCCCCGATCCGCATCGCTACCTCACTTGACCTTCACACCGGTATGAACGTTGACGATGCTGTCATGAAGAACAGCACCGAAACACCCGTGACCATCATCGGACTCGGCCTGATGGGACAGGCGCTCGCCGGCGCGTTCCTGAAAGCCGGGCATCCCACCACCGTGTGGAACCGCACTTCCTCCAAAGCCGACCAACTGGTGGCCGACGGCGCGCGGCTGGCACCGACCATCGGCGACGCGCTCACGGCGGGTTCACTGACGATCATCTGCGTCACCGACTACCCGGCCCTGTACGAGCTGCTCGGCGCGGAAGGTGCCGAGCTGGACGGCACGATGTTGATCAACCTGACCTCGGGAAGCTCGGCGCAGGCCAGGGACGCCGCCCGATGGGCCGAGCAGCGCGGTGCCCGCTACCTGGACGGCGCCATCATGGCTGTCCCGCCGGCCATCGGCACCGCCGACGCGGTGATTCTGCTCAGCGGGCCGCAGACGGACTTCGAGGTCCACGAACCGGCACTCGGCGCACTCGGCACCGTCTCCTACCTGGGGGCGGACCACGGGCTCGCGTCGCTGTACGACGTGGCCGGCCTGGCCATGATGTGGAGCATTCTGAACGCCTGGCTCCAGGGCACGGCCATGCTCAGGACGGTCGGCGTCGACGCCGCGACGTATGCACCGTTCGCGCGGCAGATCGCCGCCGGTGTGGCCGAATGGCTGCCCGGATACGCCGAGCAGATCGACAGGGGTTCCTTCCCCGCCGAGGTGTCAGCCCTGGAGACCGACGCACGGGCGATGGAGCACCTGATCGAGGAGAGCGAGGCAGTAGGGGTCAACGCCGAATTGCCGAGGTTGCTCAAGACCATGGCCGACCGGGCGATCGCCGCCGGACACGGCAAAGAGCAGTATCCCGTACTGATCGAGGAGTTCGGCAGACTCCGCAACGACTGACCGACCCGACCCCGACCCATACTCGACACCGACACCGACCCCGGGATCCAGCACCACGCTTGCGTCGGGTGCGACATGGCGGTCCAATACGGAGGATGACCTCTGTCGACGGATACGCCTCAGCAGGTGGCGCCCATGCCGGGCCACGGAAGCATGCGAACCCTCTGGAGGAGCTCTCGCTCGGCCAACTGCGTCGGCGCGAGAGCTTGAAATGGCGCACACACCCGGCGGACGTCCTGCCCCTGTGGGTGGCGGAGATGGACGTACGGCTCGCGCCGGCGATCGCCGACGCGCTGTGCGAAGCCATCGCGAGCGGCGACACCGGCTATCCGGCAGGGACCGCGTTCGCCGAGTCGCTCGTCGGCTTCGCCTCCCGGCGCTGGAACTGGGACGGTCTCGAAGTCGACCGCATCTCCCTGATCCCGGACGTGATGATGGGCGCGGTCCAGGTGCTGCGCCTCATCACCGACCCCGGCGACCCGGTCATCGTCAACCCGCCGGTCTACGCACCGTTCTACGCCTTCGTCACGCACGACGACCGCCGGATCGTCGAAGCGCCGCTCGGGCAGGACCTCCGGCTCGACCTGGGCACACTTGAGGAGACGTTCCGGCTCACCCGGGAGCGGAGCGGCAGCGGCAAGATCGCGTACCTCATCAGCAATCCGCACAACCCGACCGGCACGGTGCACACCTGCGAAAAGCTGTCGGCCGTCGCGGAGTTGGCCCACCGGTACGGAGTCCGGGTCGTCGCCGACGAGATCCATGCCCCGCTCGTGCTGCCCGGCGCTCGGTTCACGCCCTACCTGAGTGTGCCCGGGGCCGAAGACGCCTTCTCGCTCATGTCGGCGACCAAGGCCTGGAACCTCGCGGGCATCAAGGCGGCGCTCGCCGTCGCGGGGCCCGCGGCAGCCGGCGATCTGCGCCGGATGCCCGAGGAGGTCCACCATGGTGCCGGCCACCTCGGCGTCATCGCACACACGGCGGCCTTCCGTCACGGGGACGAGTGGCTCGACGCGTTGCTGGCGGGGCTCGACGCCAACCGGGCTCTGCTGGGCCGGCTCGTCGCGGAGCACCTGCCCACGGTCGGCTACACCCGGCCGGAGGGAACCTACCTGGCCTGGCTCGACTGCCGGCCCCTCGGCCTCGCCCCGGAACAGGACGCCGTACGAGAGGGCCTGGCGGTGGTCACCGACCTGGCCGGCCCCGCGAAGCTGTTCCTCGAACATGCCAAGGTGGCCCTGTCCTCGGGCCACATCTTCGGAACGGGCGGAGCCGGGCACGTCCGCCTGAACCTGGCCACATCCCAGGCCATCCTCACCGAGGCGATCACGCGGATGGGGCGGGCCGCGGCGTCGCGGGCGCGCTAGCCGGGCCGTCCCCCCTTCGTCAGGTCGGGTTCCCGCCCAGGACCCGGGTGCCGGGGGCGCAGCTCTCCTTGAGGTCATCGAGTTCGGCGGCCGTCAACTGCTTCTGCGCCGAACCGCGGCGGCTGTCGTCCAGCGTGGCGCGTGCGCTGTCCAGCCACCGCGCGGAAGGATCGATCCCGACGAACGCGGCCAGCCGGGTGAGTTCCTCATCGGGGGCGTCGAGGAGATCCTCGTACGCGAGTGTCATGCGTTGACCGGCGGGGAGACCGGCGAGGAACCGCGTGCCCTCGGTGACGAGTTCGGACCACAGGTCGCCGAAGCGTCGCAGGGGGAGGTCCCGGTCCCGTACGAGGGCGGGGTCGAAACTCTCGGCGAGCAACGGGGCCAGCTCCGGCGGCAGCGACCGCACCATGTCGTCGGTGAGGTCGCCGAAGCTGTCGACGCCCGTCCGTTCCCTGATCTCACGCATCAGCGTGATCACGCGGTAGCCGGGGTGGCGGCTCATGGACAAGGCGCAGTCCGGCCCGTCCCGGAAGAGGTGCACGAACTTCGCGTACGGAAAGGCGGCTCGCAGCCCCCAGGCCCAGCCCGTCGAATATCCGGAGCGTTCGACGACGGCGGTGCGTCCGAACCGTTCCCCGAGCCACGCGAACAGCGCCTCGTGGTGCCCGGCGGCGGTCCGCTCGGGCCAGGAGACGACGGCGGCGCGCAGCTCGTCGAGCAGGCTGTCCGGGTCGTCGGTGAGGTGGGGCAGGACCATGAGGGAGAGGGCGGGGATACCGGCGGGATCAGCCGTGTACCGCCCGGGACGGCGCGTGTAGAGGAACTCCGGCATCAGCAACCCACTGCGGATCATGCTCGCGAAGTACGGGGTGGGCCGGAAGAGGGCCTCCCAGAAGTCCGCACCCGACAACTGCCCTTCGGGGAAAGTCGCGTCACCCACCGAAGCCATGTACTCGTTGAGACTGAGCACATCGGGATGGGTGTTGAGGATACGGGACAGCGCGGTCGAGCCGCTGCGGCCCGTCCCGATGACGAAGGTCAGGCTGCGCACGGTCACGGTCACTCTCCGGGGAGCACGGGATGAGGGTTCCTGGGCTGCGAGCAGCTCAGCACATTCATCCCGGGCGCACCAGGTGGCATCGGTTCGTCAGCCCTCTTGCGAATGCGGCGGGCCCTGCCGTGCTCTATCCGGGCCCGGGCCCGATACCCAGCCCGAGCATCGCCTCGCTGACTTCGTCGACCGCCGCGTCGGGGATCGCTGCGGCGGCCTCCTCCAGGACGAGCAGCCGTGCTCGAGGGATCTCGCGCGCGATCGCCTCACCGTTGCCGACGGGGAAGAACCGGTCGCGGCGGCCGTGGACGACGAGCGTGGGGACCTCGATCTCGGGCAGGCGTTCGCGCCAGCGGGGTTCGCAGTCGAGCCGGGAGAACACCATGCCCATCTGGTTGGCCATCTGGACCGGGGGCGCGGTGCCTGGCGTGCGGTCCCAGACGCGCGCGGCGACCGCGTACGCGGCGACGGGGTCGGCGCCGAGGATGTCCGCGCCGGCGGCGGCGAACTCCGCGACCGCCTCGCGGTCGGTCCAGTCGGGCATCGGGCGTGCGAACAGCCGGCTCATGGTCGCCCGGTCATGGTCGGGGAGGTCGTCGTCGGGCGGGCCAGGAGCGACCGCGCGGGTGCCGACCAGGGTGAGCGCCGAGAACGCGTCCGGATGGTCGAGCACGGCCACCTGGGCGACCATCCCGCCGACGCCGATGCCCGCGAGGTGTGCGGGCCCCTTGCCGAGCGCGTCCGCGAGGGCCGCCGCGTCGGCGGCGAGGTCGCGCAGGGTGTAGGCGGGCGCCTCGGGGTCCTTCGTCGTCGACCGCCCGCTGTCGCGCAGGTCGTAGCGCACCACTCGGCGCCCGCCCGCGGCGAGGCGTTCGCAGAGTGCGACGGGCCAGGAGAGCATCGTGGTCCCGCCCGCGAGCAGAACGAGTGGCGCGTCCTCGGCGCCGAACGACTCGATGCCCAGGTCGGTCCCATTGGCGTGGACAGTGGTGTCAGTGATGATGCGCGTCATACCAGGGCAGACCCGATCCGGCGCCCGAACTCATCGCTCTGCGCGATCAGTCCGGTGACGTTCCGGGCGGTGTCGTTCCGGGCGGTGACGTGGGGCGGATGGCGAGGACGGCGATGTCGTCGGCGCTGTCGGCCCCCAGACCGATCAGCAGCTCGTCGCAGAACGTTTCGAGAGGTTCACGTGCCAGGCTCGCCGCGTGCCGGCACAGCCGGTCGAGACCGCGGTCGATGGACTCGTCCCGCCGTTCGATCAGGCCGTCGGTGTACAGCAGGACGGTCGAATGGGCCGGCAGCACGGTGGTGGCCGTACGGCGGGGCATCATGGGTTCCACGCCGAGGAGCAGACCCGAACCGCCCGCGATGTAGCGGGCGTCGCCCTCCCAGGTGGTCAACAGGGGCGGCAGATGGCCGGCGGAGGAGTGCGTCAGCTCCCACGGGCCTTGTGCGGTTTCCTTGACGACGCCGTAGAGGCAGGTGGCGGTGGCTTCCCGGTACAGGCTGTGGTTGGCCAGGTCCAGGCGGCGCAGCACCACCTCGGGCGGCTCCTGGCGGTCCACGGCGATGCCGCGGAGCATGCTGCGCAACTGGCTCATGGCGATGGCCGCGTCGAGGTTGTGCCCGGTGACGTCGCCGATGACCACGGCGGTGTCACCGCTGGGCAGGCCGAAGCTGTCGTACCAGTCACCGCCGACCTGCGCGGTGGTGGAGGAGGCGGCGTAGCGGGCGGCCAGCTGCAGGTTGTCGACCTGCGGCAGCGGGGGCAGCAGGGAGCGTTGGAGGCGTTCGGCGATGCTGCGGGTCTCCTGGTAGAGGCGGGCGTTGTCCACGCCCAGGGCCAGACTGCGCACCAGGTCGCCGATCAGGGACACGTCCTCCTCCGTGAACGCACTCCGTCCGGCCGTACGGGTCACGGTCAGGGCGCCGAAGATCTCGCCGCGGGCGCTCAGGGGCGCGACGACGGAGCTGCCCGCACCGAGCCTCCGGAACAGTTCCAGGTAGTCGGCGTCCAGCGCGCTGCCGTCCTGGTTCGCCGGCGGGGCGTCGGTGAGCAGCAGCGGTCCCGCGCCGCGCAGGGCCCGGGCCAGGGGCCCCCGGGACGCCTCGGAGATCGGCGGGAGTCTGCCCTCGTACGAGGTGGCGGGCGGCCCCAGTACGTCGCTGAGGACGACGCAGACCCGGTCCACCTGAGCGTCCTCGGTGAACAGATCCACCACACACCAGTCGGCCAGCCGCTGCGTCAGGAGCCGGCCGACCGAGCGCAGTCCCTCCTTGAGGTCCAGGTTGTTGCTCAGCGAGGTGCCCGTGTCGGCCAGCAGGGTGAGGCGCTCCAGCGCGTGCATGTCCGCCCGGCCGCCGCTCGTACCGCGGGGAAGCTCCGGGGCAGGGGGCGTGGGCGCCCCGGCATCGCCGGGGAGCGGCGGCACTTGGTCATGAGGGCCCGGCGTGTCGGGGGAGGCCGCCGCCCGGGGCGCGAGGCGGGCGACGAAGACGGTGCGGCCGTCGTCCATCTCCTGGGTCTCGATGTACAGCCGCACGGGCACGACCCGGCCGTCGCGGTGCAGCGCGGGAAGCGGTACGGAGCGGCCCACGATGCGGGCTCGCCCGGTGAGCAGCAGTGAGGTGAACGCCGCGCTGTGGCGGCGGCGCAGGTGCTCGGGGATGAGCGTGGTGAGCCGCCGCCCCACGAGGTCGTCCGGCTGCCAGCCGAGCAGGTCCGCGGCGGGCCCGTTCGCCGCGATGATGCGGTTGTTCTCGTCGGCGGCGATGGTGGGGGACCTGCTGGTGCGGATATGACTGGCGTCCCAGGGCAGCGGCTCCGAGACGCTGACCTCCGGCTCGTGGGGCACCACGGTCCAGGCCGTGGGGCGGTCCCCGGCGAGCTGGCCCAGGATCTGGTCGAACATCCACTCCTGGAAGGCGGCGCCGCGCGGCAGGACGGGGAGGGTGAGCAGGCGTTCCTCCCGCGCCGCCTCTTCGGCCACGTCGAGCACGTGCCGCAGCATGCGCACCGCCGGCGCGGCGTCGGCCGGCATCGGCAGCCGCAGGGAGCGCAGAGGCGCGTCGGGGAGCGACCCTGCCGACACGGCCGCCGTACAGGCATTCAGTACGTGGTCGATGTCTCTGGCGGTGGCCAGGTCCTCGGGGCGCACTCCTGGCTCGCCACCGCCGGCCACGGCGAGCGTAAGCTCCCGCAGCATCGAGTGCCGGTGCTGCTGGCTCGCCGAGAACAGGGCACTGGGCACGTCGATGAGCGTCACCGTGTTGCTGGAAGCGGCGCGCGGCGCGGCCGTCCCCCACCCGGGTGACGGTGGTGCGGGACCGTCCATCCACAGCTCGAACCACACGGTCTTGCGCTGGGCGTCGACCTCCACCCCGTGTCGTGAGGCCAGGTGCTCGACCAGGACCAGCCCATGGCCCGCGCCGGTGTACGGAGGGCAGTGCCGCGGTACGGGTCTGCGGTCCGGCCGGTCATCACTGACCTGCACGCGGATCCTGCCGTCGTGGAGCCGGACCGATACCTCGGCCTCGGTGCGCGCATGCAGCACCGCGTTGGTCACCAGTTCGCCGACCAGGAGCCGAGCGGTGTCGGCCGGCTCGGCGGGGACGTCTTCGAGCGCGGCCCGTACGAGCTGCCGAGCCGCCGCCGCGCTGGTCGGTGCCTCGGGGAACCTCTGTGACACAGTCTCCGGTCGGTCGACGTCGCGCATATCACCAGTGTGACCTCGTGCCGCCCACCTCGCGCCCGGCTCGCTGCGTCACCGCAGGTGAAAGCGGTGCGGCCGGGGGCTAACCGGGTGGCGGCCGTGGCTGTCGGCGGCATATGGCACAGTGGGCCGACTGAAGCTCCGGATGGCGGAGCGTCCGCACAGGGGGATCTTCATGCGTCTTCGTGCCATCGCGGCTTCCGCCGTACTCGTCCTGTGCGCCACGACGGGCGCGGCGGCCTGTTCGTCCTCGTCGGATGCCGCGGACACCACCCGGCCGGCCGGTCCCGCTGCCTCCACGGAGTCGGCCTCCACGAAGCCTGCCTCCGCGGAGTCTGCTTCCCCGGAGCCTGCCTCTGCCTCTGATGAAAGCGGGGATCCCGCGGAGTGTGCGACCTCCGCCGCTGAGATCCCGGAGGAGTGCGCGCTCGACCTCTCGTTCCCCGAGAGTACGGATGGCGAGCCGACTGCCGGGTCACCTGCCACGCCGTGAGCCGAAGCCACGGGTTGACCCTCGACCTTGTGCAGGGCCCAGAGTGCTGGGCGTGGAGAACGACATGCGCAGCATTGGGGAGATGGCCCGCGACAGCGGCCTGGGCGTGAGCGCCCTGCGGTTCTACGACCGTGCGGGTGTGCTGGTCCCGGCATGGGTGGACCCGGTGAGCGGATACCGCTGGTACGAGCCCGAGCAGCTAGAGGAGGCTCAGCTGCTGGCTCGCCTGCGCCGGGCGGGGATGCCGCTGGCGGACATCCGGCTCGTGCTGGCCGGCTGGTCCGGTGCGGACACCGATCTGGTCCGGAAGCTGCTCAAGGCGCACCTGCTCCGTCTCGACCAGGGGCTCTCCGACGCCCGCAGCGAATTCTCCGCGCTCCGAGCACTACTCGACCGCAGGGAGAACATCATGACTTCGCCTCGTATCACCGCGCTCAGGCTGTCCGTCGCGCCGTCAGAGCTGGCGGCCGCGCTGGACACGGTCCGTTTCGCGGCGAGCACCGACCCGGAGCTGCCGATGCTCGGCGGGGTCCTGTTCGACATCGAGGGCGAGAGCCTGCACGTCGTGACCACCGACCGGTACCGAATGGCTGTCGCGCGGACAGGTATCGCCGGAGACGACGACAGCCGAGTGCAGGTCATCGTGCCCACGCCGGTCGTCGGCGCGATGCGGGCGCTACTGGACGGGGAGCGCCCCGTGCGGCTGTCCGTCGACGGTGACCGCGTGGCGCTGGAGGCCGGGGACAGGCAGGCAGCCGGTAAGTGCCTCGACCACGACTTCCCCGACTACCGTCGTCTCCTTCCCCAGGCCGCGGGGCGTCGCGCCGTCATAGAGGTGGCGGCCTTCCGGAAGGCCTTGGAAACGGGTCCTGTCCGTTCCGGCGGTTCTGACCGTTCGGGCGGTTCCGACCGTTCCGGAGAGGCCGGAGCGGCGCATGACGTCAGTGTGCTCAGGATGGAGGATGGCGGTGCGGTGACCGTGTGCGCCGACGGTGCCGAAGACCCGTACCGCGTCGGCGTCAACCGTGAGTTCTTGCTGGATGCACTGACCGCCGGGGCCCGGGACCGGCTGATCCTGGAGATCGGCGACCCCACGACGCCGATCGCGATCCGTCGGCCCGACGACGAGGACAGCTTCTCGATCCTGATGCCGGTCCGCCTGGAGGACTGACGGTACTGGTTCGTACCTCCGGAGGTCTTGACAACTCTATTGGTCTGGACCAACTATGCGCACAGCAGCGGTGGCCACCGTCGTTCACTTCCGTCCTGCGCACCTCCTGGAGGCACCCCCATGGACCGTGTACGTCACCGTGTACGTCAGGGCAGACCCGGCGTTCGCCGGAGAATCGGCGCGGTGATCGCCGTGGGTGCGGCCGCCGCGCTCGCCGTCACCGGGCTCGCGGCGCCCGCGCAGTCGGCGGACACCACTGCGGCGGACGCCAAAGCGGCGGACGCCAAAGCGGCGGACGCCCGGGCGGCGGACGTCAACGTCGCCAAGAACGCCGGGTTCGAGTCGGACCTGTCCAACTGGACCTGCGCCGCGAGCAGCGGCGCCGCCGTCACGTCTCCCGTGCACGGCGGCGCCAAGGCGCTCAAGGCCACCCCGTCGGGCCAGAGCACCGCCGAGTGCTCCCAGATCGTCACGGTGAAGCCCAACTCGACGTACAAGCTGAGCAGTTGGGTGCAGGGCAGCTACGCCTACCTCGGCGCCCGCGGCACCGGGACCACCGACGTGTCGACCTGGACGCCGGGCAACTCGTCCTGGCAGCAGCTCTCCACCAGCTTCACCACGGGCGCGAACACCACGTCGGTCACCGTGTACACGCACGGCTGGTACGGGCAGAGCGCGTACTACGTGGACGACGTGAGCGTCCTCGGACCCGACGGGGGCGGCGGCACCGACCCGGTGGAGATACCGGCGGTGCCGGCCGGCCTGAAGGCGGGCACGGCGACGTCCACGTCGGTGGACCTGTCCTGGACCCCGGTGTCCACGGCCACCGGATACACCGTCTACCGCGACGGCACAAAGGTCGCCTCGGCGAGCGGCGCCTCCACGACCGTCACCGGCCTCGCGCCGGAGACCACGTACAGCTTCCAGGTGAGCGCCACGAACGCGGCCGGTGAGTCCGCGAAGTCGACGGCCGTGTCCGTGCGGACCCCCAAGGGGAGCGACGGCGGTGACGGCGGCACCGTGCCCAAGCACGCGCTGACCGGCTACTGGCAGAACTTCGACAACGGCGCGACCGTGCAGAAGCTGCGGGACGTGTCGTCGCAGTACGACATCATCGCCGTCTCCTTCGCCGACGCCACCAGCACACCGGGCCAGATCACCTTCAACCTCGACCCGGCCGTCGGCTATGCCTCCACCGCCGACTTCAAGGCGGACATCGCCGCGAAGAAGGCCGCGGGCAAGTCCGTGATCCTCTCGGTCGGCGGGGAGAAGGGCACCATCTCGGTCAACAGTGACGCCTCCGCGACGGCGTTCGCGAACAGCGCGTACGCGCTGATGCAGGAGTACGGGTTCAACGGCGTCGACATCGACCTGGAGAACGGCCTCAACCCCACCTACATGACGAAGGCGCTGCGCCAGCTCTCCGCGAAGGCGGGCCCGAAGATGGTGCTCACGATGGCGCCGCAGACCATCGACATGCAGTCGACGTCCGGTGGGTACTTCCAGACGGCTCTGAACGTGAAGGACATCCTCACGGTCGTCAACATGCAGTACTACAACAGCGGTTCGATGCTGGGCTGCGACGGCAAGGTCTACAGCCAGGGCAGCGTGGACTTCCTGACCGCGCTCGCCTGCATCCAGTTGGAGGGCGGCCTCGATCCCTCGCAGGTCGGGATCGGCGTCCCGGCGTCGACGCGTGGCGCGGGCAGCGGTTACGTGGCCCCGTCGATCGTGAACAACGCCCTCGACTGCCTGACCCGAGGCACCGGTTGCGGCTCCTTCAAGCCGTCGAAGACGTACCCGGCGCTGCGTGGCGCGATGACGTGGTCCACGAACTGGGACGCGACGGCGGGCAGTACGTGGTCCAACTCCGTCGGCCCGAAGGTGCACAGCCTTCCGTAACGAACGGCCGGGTGGGACGCGGCGGACCGTGGTCGGTCCGCCCCGTCCCCCCCGGCGGGTCCGCCTCCTACCGGGCGTCCGTCTCTTCGAGCCGGTACAGCTCCGGCACGGGGACCTTGATCGGTTCCTGAGTGGTCCGAGCGATCACGACGACCGCGGGCTCGTCCGGGTCGGGGTTCTCCTCTCTGTGCGGCACGAACGGCGGCACGAGGAAGAAGTCACCGGGGCCGGCGGCCAGCCGCACCTCCTGTGTGCCGTCGTGGTAGACGAACACGGGGTGACCGCTGACCACGTAGATACCCGCCTCCGAATCACCGTGATGGTGATTGTCCGTCGCGCTCAGAGGTGGGTTCACCACCATGCCCATCCAGAGCTTCTTGGAGCCGACCGTGCCGCCGCTGATGGCGGCGTAACCGTCCAGCTCATCGGCGCGAACGCGGTGGACACGGTTGTTCAGCGGCGCGTCGTCACCAGAGCCCTGTGCGCTTCCGACGCCTGCGTGAATCGTCATGGTTGCAGCCTCCACATCTCCGACAGCCTGGGCAGGAATCCAGGCTGCGCCGTCAGTGCCCAAGATGACAACTCGCTTTGCTAGAACGGCAATTCCACCCTGCCGCCGGAACGCGCGGCATCCCCTACGGCAGTCCCGCCGAAGCTGCGGCGGTGACGTCGCCGACGATGGTGCGTTCTGCCTTCGGGGCTGGGCGCGGGCGTGCAGCGGCCCCGGCGATGTCATCGCGTACGGTCCCGGTCGGTCAACCCACGCCCGGCCGCAGCCGCAGCTCGCACCGTAGGGAGCCGCTGTAGGCCCGTTCGGGTGTCAACCGCCGATGCCGGGGTGGACCAGCCCGCTCTGGTAGGCGATCACGACCAGTTGGGTCCGGTCGCGGGCGTTGAGCTTGTGCATGGCGCGGGAGATGTGGCTGCGCACGGTCAGCGGGCTCAGTACGAGCTGGTCGGCGATCTCGTGGTTGGACTTCCCGAGTGCGGCCAGGGCCATGACCTCGCGTTCCCGTTCGGTGAGCAGGGCGAGGCGTTCCGGCGCCGCGAGCGATGAGTCGTCGTCCGGTGTGGCCAGGAAGCGGGTGATCAGGGAACGGGTGGCCGATGGGGAGAGCAGGGAGTCCCCGGCTGCCACCGTGCGAAGGCCTGCCAACAGGACTTCGGGTCCGACGTCCTTGCCGAGGAAGCCGCTGGCGCCCGCCCGCAGGGCCTTGGCCACGTTCTTGTCGTTCTCGAAGGTGGTGAGGATCAGTACGCGGGTGTTCGACAACTCGGGTCGGGCACAGATCTCGGCGGTGGCCGCGAGTCCGTCGGTGCCGGGCATACGGATGTCCATGAGGACGATGTCGGGCCGGTGGTCGAGGGCGAGGTCGATCGCCTCCTGGCCGTCGGCGGCCTCGGCCACGACGCGGATGTCCGGGTCGGAGTCGATGAGGACGCGGAACGTGGCTCTGAGCAGAGTCTGGTCGTCGGCGAGCAGGACGCGGATCGTCATGTGGTGGTGCCTTCGTCGGAGCTGGGCAGGGGGAGCGAGCAGGCTACTTCGAAGCCGCCTTCCGTACGCGGTCCCGCGTGGAAGGTTCCGCCTGCGGACAACGCGCGCTCGCGCATGCCCAGCAGCCCGAAGCCGCCCCGGCCGGATCCGCCTCGGCCGGAGCCGGGCGCGGCCGGGGGCCGGCCGGCGGTCTCGTTGGTGATGGTGAGCGTCAGGGAGTGGGCGGTGTAGGCGAGCCGGACCTTCGCGGTTCCTGTGGCGGCGTGCTTGGTGACGTTGGTGAGTGCTTCTTGGACGATCCGGTACGCCGTGAGGTCAAGCCCCGGTGTGAGCCGCCGCGGCTGCCCCCGGGTGCTGACGGAGACGTCGAGACCGGCCGCCGCGCAGGCCTCGACGAGGTCCGGCAACTGCGCCAGGCTCGGCGCCGGGGCCAACTCGTCGGCGTCGGTCTCCTGGCGCAGCAGCCCCACGGTGGCCTTGAGTTCACGCAGGGCCGCCGCCGTCGTCTCCGGCAGCTTCTCGATGATGTCGGCGGCCTGGTCGGGGTGGGTGCGGGCCAGGTGGGCCGCGGTGCCGGCCTGAGCGTTGGCCAGCGCGAGGTGGTGGGCGACCACGTCGTGCAGTTCACGGGCGATGCGCATGCGCTCCTGGATGACCCGGCGGCGTGCCTCTTCGTCCCGCTCCAGGGCGACGTGCTCGGCGTGGGCGACGGCGTACTCACGGCGGACCCGCACATAGCTGCCGAAGGACGCGACGAGCAGGACCCAGGCCGCCGGGTTGACCAGGCCGAGGATCCACTCGTGCGGGGAGTCCATGACGGTGAAACCGGTGAGCGCCATGACGGCCGCGCCCGTCATGGCGCTGTACCAGGTGGTCCTGCGGTCCGGCCGGAGGCTCACGGTGTACTGCGCGGCCAGCATCGGCCCCATCAGCAAGGGCGTCAGGAGGTAGCCCAGGAGGCCCTCCGCCGCGATGCACACCGTGGTCACCGACAGCACGAGGAGCGGGTGGCTGCGGCGGCGCAGCAGTGCGGCGCAGGCGAGCACGGACAGCGCGAGGCCGGGCCACAGGGCGAGCGACTGCTCCTTCGCGACCGCGAGGGTGAGGAAGACGCCGCCCAGCGTGACGGCGAGCACCAGGCCCAACGTCACGGCCTCGACCGTCTGGGGGCGGTCCGCCGCCCGGCTCCGCCATTGTCCACTCATTGTCATACTCCGAGGTGAGACCAGCTGTTACAGGGTGACAGAGGCGCGAGGGGGGGGGTGGGGGGGGGGAAGCGGAGGGGGGGGGGGAAGCTCCTTTTGGTTTAGGGTGGGGTGGTCCCCTTGGTTTTGTCCTCCCTTTCCC
>NZ_JBVJFF010000004.1:614190-649747 GCF_055587985.1 Streptomyces sp. NPDC046335
GGGGGGGAGATATAGGTGGCGTAGACGCCGCGTTGGGCGCTCGTCTCCCCTCCCCCCCCCCCCCCCCCCGCCGCGCTGAGGGCACTTCCCGTCGGGTCAGGTGCGGGCCGGCTCCTGGGGCTTGGCCTCCGTGCCCACCGGGACGAACGCCGAGGTCCGGGAGGTGAGTCCGGTGCCCTCGATGTCGACGCGTGGCAGCACCTTGTCGAGCCAACGGGGAAGCCACCAGGCCTTGTCCCCGAGGAGGGCGAGGACGGCGGGCACGAAGGCCATGCGGATGACGAACGCGTCGAACAGCACGGCGATGGCGAGGCCGAAGCCGATCGTCTTGATCATGGATTCGCCGGATCCGACGAAGCCGGAGAATACCGCGATCATGATCACAGCGGCGGCGGTGACCACCCGGGCGCTGTGCCGGAAGCCGCTGACGACCGCCTGTCCGGGCCGCTCGCCGTGCACGTACGCCTCGCGCATGCGGGAGACGAGGAAGACCTCGTAGTCCATGGCCAGGCCGAAGACGATACCCACCAGGAAGATCGGCATGAGACTCATGATGGGACCGGTCTGCTCGACGCCGAGCAGTTCGGCGCCCCAGCCCCACTGGAAGACCGCGACGACCGCGCCGAGTGAGGCGAGTACCGAGAGCAGGAAGCCGAGGGCCGCCTTGAGGGGCACCAGTACGGAACGGAAGACCACGAGCAGCAGCAACAGGGACAGCAGCACGATGACGGTCAGGTAGGGCATCAGGGCGTCCTGAAGGGCCTGCGCGATGTCGATGTTCATCGCGGTGCTGCCGGTGACCTCGAAGGTGGCCCCGGTGTCCGCCTCCAGGCCGGGGCGCTCCGCGCGGATGGTCTGCACGATGTCCTTGGTGGCCTCCTCGTTCGGGCCGGTGGTCGGGACCGCGGAGAAGAGCGCGGCGTCACCGGCCTCGTTGAACTGCGGGGGCGTGACGGACACGACGCCCTCGGTGTCCTTGATCTCCGCGGCGATCTCGGCTGCGGAGGCCTTCGGGTCCGCGGCGCCCTTGACGTCGGCGACGATCGTCAGCAGACCGTTGAAGCCCGCTCCGAAGCCGTCGGCCAGCGCATCGTAGGCACGTCGCTCCGTTGTCGACGTGGGCTTGGCCTCGTCGCCCGGCATACCCATCTCCAGATGGGCGGCGGGCAGGGCCAGCGCCCCCAGACCGACGACGCTGAGGATCAGGACGGCCACGGGGCGGCGCATCACGAAGCGGGCCCATCGGGTGCCGCCGTTGTCCGCTTCCCCCGAGTGGTGGCTCGCGGCGGCACCCTGTTTTCCGGCTTTACGGGTCTTGCCGTCCGTACGGCCTATACGGGCCTTACGGTCCTTGCGGGAGAGGACGGCGTTCGGCCATATTCCGAGCAGGGCGGGCACCAGGGTGAGGGCGATCAGAACGCCGACGGCGACCGCCGCGGCGGCGCACAGGCCCATCTTGGTGAGCATCGGCACGCCGATCACGGTCAGTCCGGCGAGCGCGATGATCACGGTCAGCCCGGCGAAGACCACGGCGGAGCCGGCCGTGCCGGCCGCGAGGCCTGCCGCCTCCTGCGGAGTGTGGCCGTTCGCGCGCTCCTCGCGGTAGCGGGAGACCACGAAGAGGGCGTAGTCGATGCCGACGGCGAGCCCGAGCATCGAGGCGAGCGTGCCGGTGGTCATGGAAAGACCGAGGGCGCTGCCGAGGGCGAGGATCGCGCACATGCTGATCCCGACGCCGATGACGGCGGTGAGCAGCGGGAGCCCGGCCGCCGCGAGGGAGCCGAAGGTGATCAGCAGGACCACGGCGGCGAGCGCGATGCCGATGGCCTCGGCGGAGCCTCCGGCAGCGGGCTGTGAGGCGAGCGCGGTGCCGCCCACCTCGACGGTGAGGCCTGACTCGCGTGCCTTGCCGATGGCCTCTTCGAGGCCGTCCTTGCCGGCGTCGGTCAGGTCGTCGGCCTTGACCTTGTAGGTGACCGTGGCGTACGCGGTGGAGGCGTCCTTGCTGACCGCCTTGGCCCGGAAGGGGCTGACGGCCTGGTCGACCTGGGAATCCTCGCCGGCGGTGGACACCAGCTCGTCGATGGCCGCGCGGTTGTCGGCGGCGGTCACCTTTTCCCCGTCGGGGGCGATGAAAACGATGCGAGCGTTGGCACCGTTGGCGTCCGAGCCGGGAAAACGCTCTCCGATCAGGTCGAACGCCTGCTGGGCCTCTATGCCGGGCATGAACGACGTGCCGTCGTCACCGGCGGCGGGCGCCTTGGCGGCGCCGAGCCCGACGCCGCCGAGGACCACCACCCACAGCAAGGTCACGAGCCAGCGTCGCCGGAAGGCGGTACGGCCCAGTCGGTACAGGAAGGTAGCCACGGGAAAGGTCTCTCCAAGGTCCGGTCTCAGGTAGGTACCAAGGCTGCCTTCCAGGGACGGGCCGGAGCATCGTGCCAGTGCCGTCATTACGGCTTAGTGGCTGGACACCAGACGGGGCACCGGCCTAGTGCGAGACAACGACGCTGCCTCCTACCTGAGGATGACGGCGGACGCGGAGGGACCGGGCGGATCAGCGCAGGGCGCGCACGAAGACATCACCGATCAGGTTGGTGTCGTCGGGGACCAGACCGGGATAGTAGGAGTCGAAGACGGCCGTCGACTCGTCCGCGCTGAGCGCCGCTCGGCCCACGGTGACGGGCTTGCCGTCCTGTCCCGGCGAGAGCAATTCCTCCTGGCCGGTGCGCGCGTCGCGCAGGACGAGACCCAGCGTCCTGCGGTCCGCGTCGGCCGTGTTGAGGAGCAGCTTCGAACCGTCCGCCGACAGATCCGACACCAGAGTGACATCGGTGGGGGAGTGGCCGTCGTACCGCTGAAGCGTGCCCGTGCGCAGGTCGCGGACGAAGGCGTTCCAGGACGTGCTGGTGGCCCCGTTGGGGTCGGTGCCAGGGACCAGGTTCGTGGCCACCGAGTTGAAGCCGACCGTGGAGCCGTCGGCGCTCAGCACCGGGGAGAGCGCCGACCTGTCGGCCGGCGCCCCGTCATGGGTGACATCGGCCTGCACGGTCTTCCGCGTGACGCGGTCGTACACCAGGATGTCCGCCTTGTCGTCGTCGGACGGCCCCGAGTAACCGACCCGGTAGGCCACCTTGCGGCCGTCGGCGCTCATGGAGATGTCCTGGCAGTCACGGGTCGTGGACGGGCCGGCCCGCCACAGGCGCTGGGTCCGCCGGTCCAGGAGCATGACCCGGCAGCGGGACACCCCGTCTTCGTCGGCGGCGGTCTCGGCCACGAAGGCGACGTACCGTCCGTCCGCGCTGAGCGGGGCCGCGCCGTAGTCCGCGCGATAGCCGCCCTCCAGCGCGGGCGCCACGGGCTCGACGTGCCCGGTGCGCACGTTCATCACGTGGACGGAGTACTTCTGGGTGGTGGCCGAGTACGAGGTGAAAGTCAGGTGGTTCCCCGAATCGGACACCCGCGGCAGCATCGTCGACTCACCCGGCAGCACCACGCGCTTGAGAGGCGCACCGGGAGCCGTCCGGTAGAAGACGTTGTTGGGCGCGTCCGTTCCCGGGACCAGGTTGGTCGCCGACGACATGAAGGCGACGACGCGTCCGTCCGCGCTGACGGTCGGATCCACCGAGTGACTGTTGCCGCCGGCGCCGCCGGGCGCCACGCTGATCCGTTCGGTGTACGGGGCCCGGTCGCCGTCCGCTGCCCCCGCGGGCCAGGTGAGACAGGCCAGGGCGGTCGCCAGGGCGGCGGTCATGGAGTTGCGTAACGAAGGTCTCATCAGGTGGTTCCCCCTTCGGCCGAGGACGGCCACAGCCACCCCTCGCGCCCGGTAACGCCTCAACACCGTCTGTGCGGAGGGCTCACGCGATGAAAGCGCGGAGTGGGTCATGGGTCAATGCGCGCGCGGGGGTAACAGGCGATGAGGTGGTTCAGGTGGGGCGGACGAGGAAGTTGACCGCCGACTTGATGAACTCCGCGACGAGAGGACTGGTGTCGCCGGTACGGGTGGCGACGACGACCTGGCACGGTTCGGCCCCGTCGATGGAGACGGCGACGAGGCCGGGGCGGAGCGCGAAACGCCGGTCACCCGCGGGGACGACGGCGATGGCGGTGCCGTCGGCGATGGCTTCGAGCTTGTCGTCGTAGGTGTCGGCAAGGGTGGGGCCGAGCGGGGCCGGGGGACCCTCCGGCCGTGGTTCGAGGCGCCAGAAGGCGCTCCATTCGGGGCTCATGCCGGTGCACCCCACGAGGGGCTCCGCGGCGATGTCGGCGGCGGTGACCGATTCCCTGCCGGCGAGGCGGTGAGATGCGGACACGAGCAGGACTCGGGGCTCGGTGTAGAGGACCGTCGTGTCGAGGCCGTCGTCCGGTATCGGCAGCGGTGTGCGGACGACCCAGGCGTCGACCTGCCGATCGGTCAGGGCGCCGGCGTCCTGGGAGCTGAAGTGCCGGGTGCGGACATGGGCGTCGGGATGCCGCTGACGCAGGTCACGTACGGCGGGAGTGACGATCAGATCGTCGACGTAACCGATGGTGATCGTGCGCGCCGGTGCCGCGGCCCGCGCGGTGGACACCGCCTGCTGGGCCTCGTGCAGCAATTGCTGCGCCCGGGGAACGAACGCCGCACCGGCGGCGGTGAGCCGGCTGCCCTGGGTGGTGCGCTCCAGCAGGCGCACGCCGAGGACGTTCTCCAGCCGCTGGATCTGACGGCTCAGGGACGGCTGGGCGACCCGCAACTCCTCGGCCGCACGGGCGAAGTTCAGGTGCTCGGCGACGACCGTGAAGTACCGGACCAGCCGCAGATCCAGATCGGGAAGCATGTCGGCACTCTACGCGTCATGCAAATCCGGCATGACGCGGTGCACAACGGGACTTGGACGTCCGCCGGGGGCCGCTGCTGTCATCTCACCATGACCTTTGTCTTCGTCAACGGCGTTCCCGTGACCTCCGCGGTGTGGACCCCGCTGATCAACGAGTTGTCCGCGTCCCAGCGACAGGAAACCGTCGTGCTCTCCCCGCCGGGCTTCGGCGCGCCACTCCCTCCGGGCTTCGGGGCCACCTTCACCGACTACCGGGACTGGCTCATCGACGAGCTGTCACGGTTCGAGGCACCCGTGGACGTCGTCGGCCACGACTTCGGCGGTGGCTACGCCCTGGAGGTGGCGATGACCCGCCCCGACCTGCTCCGCAGCTGGGTCAGCGACACCATCGGCGGTTACGAGCCGGACTTCGTATGGCACGAGATCGCCAGGCTCTGGCAGACGCCGGGCGAGGGGGAGCGCCATATCGAGGAGATCTTCTCCGGTGACGTCGAGGAACGGGCGGCACGCATGGTCGACTGGGGCATCCCCCAGCCGACGGCCGGCGAGGTGGCGCTCGGCCAGGGCCCGCCGATGGGCAGGGCCATCCTCGCGCTGTACCGGTCCGCGCCCCCGGCAGTGCTGACCGAACGCGGCCGCGATCTGCCCGCGGCGGCCGCCACGCCCGGCCTGGTCCCCATCGCGACCGACGACCACACGGCAGGCAGCGCCGCCCTCCGCCATCGCGCCGCCCGGCGCGCCGGCGCCCGAACCGTTGAACTCGACGGACTCGGCCACTGGTGGATGCTCCAGGACCCGGCACGAACGGCCCGCGTGCTGTCGGACTTCTGGAGCACCCTGTGACGGGACCACCACCGCCCAGGACCCGCCTTCGACACTAGCTTCGGCTGCGGGGATGAAGTGTCATGTGGATGTCGTCCGCCGCCCACAGGACGAATCGTTCGATGGGCGTCACCTCATGACCCGGTACGGGCCTGAAGCGGAAGCGTTTGAGCAGTACGGCCAGGACGAGTTCGGCCTCGACCATGGCCAGGGCGGCGCCCTCGCAGCTACGGGGACCGAGCCCGAAGGGGATGTAGGCCAGCCTCGGCCGCTTGGCCACTTCGGCGGGACTGAACCGCTCGGGCATGAACCTTGCGGGCTCGGGCCAGTAGTCGGGGTTCATGTGGACGGCCCAGAACGGATAGAAGACCGTCGCCCCCGCCGGGATCTCGTACTCGCCCAGGACGAGTGCTTCCGTCGTCTCCCGCGCGCCGTAGGGGCCGGGCGGATAGAGCCGCATCGACTCCTTGAGGGTCATGTCGAGATAGGTGAGCTCGCGCAGGTCGGCGTAGTCGGGTGCCGGGCGGTCGCCGAGGACGCGGTCCAGCTCCTCCGCGACGCGTTCGGCCACCTCCGGGTGTCGGCCCAGCAGATGCAGCGTCCAGGAGACGGCGACTCCGGTGGTGTGGTGCGCCGCCAGCATCGTCACCATGACGGTGTCGCGGATGCGTGCGGGACTCTCACCCGCCTCGACGAGCGCTCCGATCAGATCGGACGCGTCCGCACGGCTGCCCGAGCCGTGCGCGGCGATCACCCCGTCGACCGTCGCCCGCAGGTAGGTGAGGGCCTCGTCGGCCTGCGTGGCCCGTTCCTCTTGAGTACCGGGGACGGGCACCTGGTAGAGGCGTCCGAGATACTCGGTGAGCACGTCCTCGAACGCCGCGATGACACGGTCGGAGTCCGGGACGTCACCGCCCAGCGCGAACCGGCAGATCATCCGGAGCGTCAGCGCGGTGAGATCCTTCTGCAACGCGACGGGCGCGTCGAGTTGCCGGGGACCGTCGGGCTCTCGCACGCTCTGCTCGGATGACCGCTCGGATGACCGCTCGGCCCACCGGTCGGCGAGAGCCGTGGTCAGCTCCGTGAACTGCGCGAAGTGCCGCTCGTGGGCGGGGCGTCCGGCCAATACCGACAGCAACAGGCGCCGCCAGGGGCCATGCTCCTCGGCGTTGAGCACCTGCAAGTTCCCCGCCTCACACAGCGGGGCCAGAAACTCGAAAAGCTGCTCCGGGCGCTTGTCGATATGAGCCGTGGCTTCCAGCAGCACGGGGTCGGCCACCGATACGGCCGTCTCGGAGCCGGGCAGTTGAAACCGTACGACGGGCCCGTACTCGGCATGCAGGCGCAACTGGTAGTTGTGCAGTCCCCCTGCTGCCGTCACGGCGCCGACCCCGCCGTCGGCACGGGGCTCCGGACCGGGAATGCGCATCGCCGAACCTCCTCAGTGACACATGCTCACCGACGAAGCCTAGTTGCGCTTCGTCAGGTTGGTTCCGGCTCCGACACGGCGCCTGGGCGGCGTTACCCCTGGAGGCGAACGCCGGTGAGCTCTCCGGAGACTGGCCAGACGCGCCGGGCTTCAGAGGCGCTGCGAAGGCGGGAGTGCAACTTCTGCTCTCCGGGAGGGCCGCCGAGGTGGCCGGGGCCGCTGGGCCCGCAGAAGCCGCCGCGCCCGGCGTTGGGGGGAGGTGGCGGCGTACAGGGTGGGGAGTGATGCGGTCTCGACCGTCCCGACGAGGATGCCACGGGCTGACATCGCCCGGATCACGCGTACGCCGAGGGTGTCTCTGTCACGTCCGAGTTCGGGGCGGGCAGCAAGGACTCCACCTGTCCCACGATGAGCGCGACCACCTGTTCCGGCTCGCCGGACATCACCCATCCACGCGAGGCGCGGACACCCAGCACATCAGTCCTGGCCTGCTGCGCATCCTCGACCGCGTGCACGACACCCCGGCGGAGATCGTCACCGAGCTCGGCGAGACATTGCGGCAGACCCCGCTCGCCATCGCGTTGACCGGAGACCTGACCGCTCACACCGGTCCGGCCCGCAGCCTCGGCTACCGGTGGTTCACCGACCCCGCGACGCGACAGCTCTACGCACCCGACGACCGCCCGTTCCTCACCCGCATGTTCGCCTCGGGCCTGCGCGAGGTCGCCACATCGCGGGGCCCCGGCTCCCGCGCGGCCCCCGAGGTCGGCCCACTGGAGCTGACCTGCCGGAACGGGGGCGACCAGTGCGCGCGTCCAGCAGCAGGCCCTTCCGCCGGCTCCGTGGAGGGCGATCACCGATACGGCGACAGAACCCTGGACCAGGTCGATGCCGAGGTCACGGCCGAAGCCCGCCGCCTCGCAGCCCCCCACGGTTTCCGTCGAACCCACGTACTCGTGACGGGCCCTGTCCTGTGAACTGCTGGGACGCCACCGAGGCCGCGGACTGGCCCACTCGAGCCAATGCGGTCACAGCACCCCCCGGCCTCAGTGAAGTGATCTGCTTCACACCCTGTCACAGCGGCCGGTGGTGCGGTGACTTATGGCCGAACACCTGGAACCAGAGGAGGCATCATGACGGGGAAGACGCATGTGGTCGTGATCGGCGGCGGATACGCGGGCGTGATGGCCGCGAACCGGCTGACGCTGCGCGACGACGTCATCGTGACGCTGATCAACCCGCGCCCGGACCTTGTGCACCGGGTCCGCCTGCACCGGCTGGTGGGCGGGTCCGACGACGCGGTCGTTGCCTACCAGGACGTCCTGGCCGGAAGCGTCCGTCTGGTGGTCGACACCGTGACCCGGATCGACGTGGCCGAGCGCAGCGTGACGCTGGCGGCGGCCGGCGGCACGCTCGACTACGACTACCTGGTCTACGCCGCGGGCAGCCGCAGCGCCGAACCGAGCGTGGCCGGAGCAGCTGAGTTCGCCTTCCCGCTCGCCACTCTGGAGGAGGCACAGCGGCTGCGTGCGGTCCTCGACGCTGCTCCCGCGACGGCTCCGGTGACGGTGGTCGGCGCCGGTCCCACCGGCATCGAGACCGCCGCCGAGCTGGCGGAACAGGGCCGTCCGGTGACGCTGGTCTGCGGCGGCGTGCTTGGCCCGTACCTGCACACGCGAGGTCGGCGCTCGGTCGCGAAGCGGCTGGCCAAGCTCGGCGTCACAGTCATCGACGGCTCCGATGCGAAGGTGACGGTGGTGACCCGCGACGCCGTGCGGCTCGCCGACGGCCGTGAGCTGCCGAGCGAGGTCACCGTATGGACCGCCGGTTTCGGCGTTCCTGACCTGGCCGCGCGCAGCGGGCTGAGCACCGACACCGTGGGCCGTCTGCTCACGGACGAGACGCTGACGAGCGTGGACGACGCGCGTGTCGTCGCGGCCGGGGACTCGGCGGCGCCGTCCGGCCTGCCGCTGCGGATGAGCTGCCTGAACGCGACGCCGCTGGGCGCGCGGGCCGCCGACACGGTGCTCAGCCGGCTCACGGGTGAGCAGCCGGACAACCTCCACCAGGGGTTCTACGCCCAGTGCGTCAGCCTGGGCCGAAGGGCAGGCATCTACCAGTTCGCCAACAGGTCCGACGTCGCGGTGGGGCTACACATCGACGACGGCCTGGGCGCCAGGATCAAGGAAATGGTCTGCACGGGCATCATCAAGCACTTGGCCCAAGAGGCGCACAAGCCCGGTTCGTTCCGCCTGCACCGCACGCCGGGAGGTGTCACGAAGCGCCGGCAGCTGCTGAGCGCCGACCGCGTCGAGACACCGGCCGCCGCCGACCGGGCAGCCTGACCGATGCGTGCTGCGAGGGTTGTGCTGTGGGCGCACGTGAACGTGGTCAGCCGCCACGGTCGACCGTGAAGGACCAGGAAAGGGGACGAGAGTTGAGCGACGATGCCACCGACCCGGCGACCGAGGCGTTCCTCGCCCACCGCAACCTGCTCTTCACCATCGCCTACGAGATACTCGGATCGGCGGCCGACGCCGAAGACGTCCTCCAGGAGACCTGGCTGCAATGGGTCAAGGCCGACCAGGGGCAGGTGCACGACGAGCGCGCCTTCCTGGTCCGGATCACCACCCGCCAGGCGCTCAACCGGCTGCGCACCATGAAGCGTCGGCGGGAGGCATACGTCGGTCCCTGGCTGCCCGAGCCGCTGCTCACCGCGCCGGACGTGGCCGAGGACATCGAACTCGCCGAGAGCGTGTCGATGGCGCTGATGCTCATCCTCGAGACGCTGTCACCGACCGAACGTGCCGTCTTCGTGCTGCGCGAGGTCTTCGACATCGGCTACGACGACATCGCGGCCGCCGTCGACAAGAACCCCGCAGCCGTCCGCCAGATCGCCCACCGCGCCCGCCGGCACGTCGACGCGCGTCGCCCCCGCAGGGTGGTCTCATCGAACGAGGGCAAGGCGGTCCTGGAGTCGTTCCAGCACGCCGTCGAAACCGGGGACCCGCAGGCCCTCCTCGACGTGCTCGCTCCCCACGTCGTCCTGATGAGCGACGGCGGCGGCATCAAACACGCCGCGCTGCGGCCGGTCACCGGCGCCGAGCGGGTGTCCCGTATGTTCGCCGGCGGCATGGGCAAGGTCGAAGGCACGATCGCCACCGAATTGACCGTGATCAACGGCAAACCGGCACTACTCGTCCGCCTGGACGGCGAGATCGACGGCGTCATGGCGATCAGTGTCGAGGACGCCCGCATCACCGGCCTCTACTACGTGCGCAACCCCGAGAAGCTGACGCACGTGAGATCCGTGGCCCCGCTCACCCTGCGCTGAACAGACCCGCCGGGGAGATGACCGATGAGCCATGCAAGCGAGCGAAGGGGAGAAATCATGAAGGCAGTGCGCTACCACTCCTACGGCGGCAGCGACGTCCTCGTCTACGAGGAGGCAGGCCGGCCGGTGCCAGGTGTGGGCCAAGTAGTGGTGCAGGTGGCCGGTACCTCGTACAACGACGCGGACTCCGGCCTGCGCGCGGGATTGCGGCAGGATCTGATCCCACTGGCCTTGCCGCACATTCCCGGCCTCGACCTCGCCGGAGTCATCACCGAGGTCGGCGAGGGCGTGCCCAACTGGAGTGTCGGGGACGCGGTGGTCGCACTTCTGCCGGCGGCCGCTCCCGGCGCGGCCGCCGAATACGTCGCCGCATCCGCCGAGGCGCTGGCCCCCGCGCCCCGTACTGTCGAACTGGCCGATGCCGCGGCCCTGCCCCTCGTCGGGCTGACGGCATGGCAGGCCCTGTTCGAGCACGCCGACCTGGAGTCCGGGCAGAACATCCTGATCAACGGCGCAGGCAGCGCAGTGGGCGGCTACGCCGTCCAGCTTGCCGCGCAGGCCGGTGCCACCGTGACCGCGACCGCCGGTGCGCGCAGCCGCGACCGTGTCCGTTCCTACGGAGCGGACCGGATCGTCGACTACGCCAAGACTCCCGTCGTGCAGGCGCTGGCCGGGCAGCACTTCGACGCGGTGCTGCAACTGGCTCCCGCGGGCCCCGAGGAGAACGCGCGGCTGGTGGACCTGGTCGCCGACGGCGGAGCCTTCGTCAGCGTCACCACTCCCGGCCCCCAGGATGCCGGGCGCAGGGTGCGCACGATGCACGTGTTCGGGCGCAGCGAGGCCAGCCGGCTCGCCGGCCTGGTCGCCCGCGTCGACGCCGGAGATCTGGCGATCGAGGTGGCCCAGCGGCTGCCACTGGCCGACCTCGCTATGGTCCACGCCCGCGCCGCAGGCCGGTTCGCCCGGATCGCCGAGCTGGCCGCCCGGGCCGAGGGCGGAGACCTGGCCGAGCGACTGCGTGCCGACCCGGCCGCGGTCCGCGCCCCGGCTGCCGCGGGCGAGCTGGCCGGCAAGACCGTCCTGATTCCCTGAACCGAGCGACGCCTGCACCGGCCGGTGTTGTGACCTGGCGTTCCCGGGCGGCCTGTGCCAGGCGTACCAGGGAGGTGAACCGCCGCCGGCCAGAGGCGGGCATGGCCGCTGCGGTTCGGCATTTCTATCGGCAGGCGATCACTTCCCGTCAGGGAGACGGTAGGGCCGCGTCGCGGGTGCGGTGTTCCAGGCCGTCCAGGATGAGGGCCAGGCCCGCCTCGAACGCCGACTCGTGGTCGATCACCGGCATGTCCTCCGGCAGATCCGCACCAGTACCAGTACCAGCACCGATGCCGGTCTCGAAGCCGGTGTCTGCCTGCTCCTCCAGGACGCTGCCGACCGTGAAGCGACCGGCGGCCAGCATGGCCATTTGCGCGTCCTTCACCGGCACACCTGAGGCGACGAGGAAGTCCATCTTGTGGCGGATACGGTCAAAGTCGCTGGTGGGGGTAGTGCCGGCGTGGAGCCGTGCGCCATCCCGGCGCATCAGCAGCGTGCGCCTGAATCCTCGCGTGTTGTCCAGGAACCAGTCGCGCCAGTCGTCATCGGGGGTCGGCAGCGGCGCGGTCGCATGGGGCGCCATCGCGGCCTCCGCCATGGCGGCGAGGAGGTCCTTCTTGGTGTGGAAGTACCAGTAGAGCGACGGCTGTTCGACGCCCAGCCGCTTCGCCAGCCGCCGTGTGCTGACGGAGTCCAGTCCGACCTCGTCGAGCAGGTCGAGAGCTTCGGAGACGACGGTCTCGCGGTTCACCTTTGTCACGTTGACAATCTATCACTGATAGGTGAATGTGATTCCGAAGAGAACCATTCACCGATAGATTTTCGGAGTGATGGGCATGGCAACGGCAAGAGTGATGGGCAGCGTGACCAACGACGTGACCATCGACGTCACCGACGACGCGATCAACGACGTCACCAACGAATCGGGAGCTAAGCCCCTGCGGGTCCTCGTCGTCGGCGGCGGTGTCGCCGGGCAGGCGCTGGCCTTCTGGCTCACGCGCGGCGGCCACCAGGTGACCGTCGTCGAACGCTTCGACGCGCTGCGGGCCACCGGAGCACAGGTCGACCTCCGAGGGCAGGGCATCGAAGCCGTCGAACGGATGGGGCTCCTCGATGCCGTCCGGGGCAAGCGCGTGGACGAGGCGGGTGTCGCCTTCGTCGACGCCCGGGGCAAGGCCAAGGCGACGATCATGGCCAATACCTCAGGGCGGGGGCGGCAGACCCTCACGTCCGAGTACGAGATCATGCGTGGTGACCTGGTGCGCATCCTGCACGACGTGACGAAGGACGACACCGAGTACGTCTTCGGCCTGAGCGTGGACGGCTTCGAGCAGGACGAACGCAAGGTCGTCGCGCACTTCTCCAACGGGTCTTCGGGCGAGTTCGACCTCTTGGTCGGCGCGGACGGGCAGGGCTCACGTATCCGGCGGGCGATCCTCCCGGCGGGCTTCGACCCGTACTGGCGGGTCGGCATTCACATGGCCTACTGGTTCGTCCCGCGCATCGCGTCCGACAGCGATATCCGTGACACCTACATGGCCCCGGGTGGCCGTCAGATCATGCGTCGCAGCCACAACCCGACCGAGACCCAGGTGTACTTCGTGCTGCGCGAGGAGTCCGAGGAAGCCTCGGCCATTCACCGGGAACCCGCCGAGCGCCGGCGGGAGTTCTGGGCGGGCAGGTTCCGCGACGCGGGGTGGCAGACCGAGCGCTTCATCGAGGGCATGAGGACGAGCCCGTTCTTCTACTCCCAGGAGGTCGCCCAGGTCCGTACCGACACCTGGTCCAAGGGCCGCGTGGTGCTGGTCGGCGACGCCGCGCACTGCGCCTCCCCCTACAGCGGCATGGGTATCTCCGGCGGCCTGGTCGGCGCCCACGTCCTGGCCGGCGAGATCAACCGGCACCCGGGCGACCTGCCGACCGCACTGGCGAACTACGACACCCTGCTGCGGCCCTTCGTCGACGAGATCCAGGGCGAGGTGAATCCCCGCCTCCTGCGCCTGGCCATGCCGAAGACCCGGCGTGCGATCGCGGCCTTCCAGGCCGCCACCCGGCTGGCCTGCTTTCTGCGCGTCCCCGATCTCGTCGCGCGCTTCTCGAAGGAGGACCGCGGCGGCGGCTGGCAGCTCCCCGAGAACCCGGCACCGATCAGCGCCGTCCGAAAGTGATCCCCCGGGTGCCCGGGTGCCGGTTGTCAGGGACGGCGGCGGGTGTCCTCCAGGTAGTGCAGGACGGCGGCGACCCGTCGGTCGACCTGCTGGGTCGGTGCCAGGTCCAGCTTGGCGAAGATGCTGCGGATGTGTTTGTGGACGGCGCCGTCGGTGACGACGAGCCGGGCGGCGATGGCGTTGTTGCCGAGGCCCTCCGCCATGAGGGCGAGAACGTCCCGTTCGCGGGGGCTGAGGCGTTCCAGCCGGGTGTCCTCGCGTGAGCGCGTGAAGAGTTGGGCGACGACTTCCGGGTCGATGGCGGTGCCGCCGTCCGCCACCCGTCGCAGCGCGCCGAGGAACTGCTCGACCCGTCCGACGCGCTCCTTGAGGAGGTAGCCGATGCCGCCGACACCGCCGGTCAGCAGGTCGGTGGCGAAGCTCTGCTCCACGTACGCCGACAGGACGAGGACGGCGAGACCGGGATGGCGGCGCCGGGCCTCGACGGCGGCACGGATGCCTTCATCGGTGTGCGTGGGCGGCATCCGTACGTCGAGGATGGCGACGTCGGGACGGTGCGTGTCGATGGCGACGAGCGCTTCGTCAGCCGTTCCCGCCTTGGCCACCACGTCCAGTCCCTCCGCGCGCAGCAGCAGGGCGACGCCCTCGCGCAGCAACGGGTCGTCCTCGGCCATCACGATCCGCATGGTAGATCCACCTCAAGTATGGTCGGTCCGCCGTGCGGACTGGTCAGATGCAGCACACCGTCGTGGGCCGCGATGCGGCGGCGGATGCCGCTCAGGCCGGAGCCGCCGTCCTCGTCGGCGCCGCCCCGGCCGTCGTCCACGACGCGCAGCAGGAGCCGGCCGCCGCGGCTGCGGACGGTGACGGAGGCCTGCGTGGCGCCGCTGTGCTTGGCGATGTTGGTGAGGGCCTCGGCAGCCACGAAGTAGGCGGTGGCCTCGACCGATGCCGCACAACGTTCCGGCAGGTCGACGTCGGTCCGGCAGGGCACCGCGCAGTACGCGGCCAGCCCGGAGAGCGCTCCGGCAAGCCCGCGATCGGCGAGCACGGCCGGCAGGATGCCGCGGGCGACGGTGCGCAGTTCGGCCAGCGCCTGCTCGGCGGCCGACTGGGCACGTTCGAGCAGTTCGTCGGCGCCGGCCGGGTCGCGGGTCACCATACGGCGTACGGCACCGAGCAGCACGGTGACGGTGACGAGGCGGTTCTGGGCGCCGTCGTGCAGGGAGCGCTCGATGCGGCGCAGTTCTACGGCGTGGGCGTCGAGTGCGGCGGCCCGTGTCGCGGTCAGCTCGGCGACGCGCAACGAGAGGTCGGCGTCCGGCCCGGCCGAGAGGAGAGCCACGGCCGGGCGGGCCTGGAGCCGGGCCAGGGCGGGGCTCAGGCCGAGGATGATGGCGATCCAGCCCAGGCCGAGCAGGGACACCACGCAGGCCTGCGCCCAGGAGTCCGCGGTCCCGATCCCGAGTGACGTGCTGGTGGCGCCCTCCGGGGCGAACGGCCACAGCAGGGGGAAGGTGGTGTCGCGGAAGGCGGCGAACGGCAGCAGCGTGCCGAGCAGGCCCAGGAGAAGACCGAACGTGGCGTGCACCGGCAACCAGCACAACTCACGGCGGGTGGTGGCATCGGCCAGTGCCAACCGCAGTTGTGTGGGCGGTGGTTGCGGGGGCACGACGTCGAGACCGTGGCGGCCGAGCCGGGCGCGTTCCCGCCCGGCGAGCGCGTGCAGGGCGCGCAGCGCGGTCGGCGCGATGAGTAGACCGACGCCCACCAGACAGGCAGCGGCCGTCAGCACGAGCAGGACGGTGACCGCCAGGGCCGGCAGAGCCGTGCCCAACCCACCCACGAGCTGCCTCCACGCGGCCCGGGCGGCACGGGCGGCATCGACGCCGGCATCCCTCAAGGACTCCGTCGTACGGGGTTTGGTCCGGTGGCCGGAGCCTGGGTTTCGCCGGCTGGGCACTCATTCCGCCTTTCGCCGAGCGTGCCGATACGCGAGTCACCCTATGCCCTCGCGCGGGAAGGGCGGGCGGACGGTACAGCCTGCTGTACCACCGGTCGGGCAGCCCATGGGATCGGCCGGAAGGCCGCTGATCCGTAGCGTCGACCTCATCGAACACGCCGTTGAAGGAGCTCACATGACGCACCCGGATCCCTACCGTCTCACCCCGGCCGACGGCCGCAAGGAGACGCCGGACCGGTCAAGCGGTTTGGGCGTGGCCCGCACTCTTCTCTGGGTGGTCCTCGTGGTCGGCGTGCTCGGCAACACGGTGGCCTCGTCCACCGGAGCCGGGATCGGGGTGCACCTGGTCGCCGCCGGGGTCACCGCGGTGTGCGCCACCCTGCTGGTCGTGCTCCGGATGCGGAACAGCCGATGAGCACCTGGGGTTTGAGCCGTCGTACCGACGTACGTGCGCGACCCGCCGAGACGGGACCGACCGCCGAGACGGGACCGACCGCCGCAGTGGGACCGACCGCGGTAGTGGGACCGGCCGTCGCGCTGGCGAAGGTCTGCAAGGTGTACGAGGGCGGAGTGCGAGCTCTGGACGACGTGTCGCTGACGGTGCTGCCGGGCACGTTCGTCGCCGTGATGGGCCCGTCGGGCTCCGGCAAGAGCACCTTGATGCACTGTGCGGCCGGACTGGACTCACCCACGTCGGGCAGCGTCCGCGTCGACGGCCACGAGATCGCCGGACTGGACGAGACGCGCCGTACCCAACTGCGCCGCGACCGCGTCGGGTTCGTGTTCCAGGCGTACAACCTGATTCCGTCGCTGACCACCGAGGACAACATCACGCTGCCGCTGCGCCTCGCGGGCCGAAGCCCGGACCGGGAGTGGGTGCACGCCCTGGTCGAACGGGTCGGTATCGCCGACTGCCTGGACCGCCGGCCCGCCGAGCTGTCCGGAGGCCAGCAGCAACGCGCCGCTGTCGTACGGGCGTTGGCGGCCAAGCCCGCAGTGGTGTTCGCCGACGAGCCGACCGGGGCGCTGGATCTGCACAGCGCCCGGCAGGTTCTGCGGCTGCTCAGGGGCCTCGTCGACGAGTTCCGTCAGACCGTGGTGATGGTCACCCACGACCCGGCGGCCGCGGCCTGGGCCCACCACGCCGTGGTGATGGCGGACGGCCGGGTGGTCGAGGCCATCGAGGCCCCGACCGCCGCCTCGCTCGCCGACCGCCTCATCACACTCGGGGAGCACTGACCATGCTGCACCTTGCTCTGCGGATGGCCGCGCACAGATTCACCGCGCTGCTCGCCGTGGCCTGCGCGGTACTCGGCGGCGCCGCACTGCTCACCGGGACAGGCGTACTGGCCGAGTCGGGCCTGCGGTCCCAGATGCCGCCCGGCCGACTCGGTGGCGCGGATGTGGTCGTCGCGGCCGACCAGGAGTTCCATCCGAGTGGGGACCTGCCGATCGCGCTCCCCGAACGCGCCACGGTCCCGGCCGGTCTCGTCGGCCGGCTGGCCGAGGTGAAGGGGGTCACCGCGGCGGTCGGCGACATCGGGTTCCCCGCCGCGCTCGTCGATGCCCGCGGCCGGGTGCTGCCGGTCGAGGAACCGCAGGCCTCCGGCCACGGCTGGACCTCGACCGCGCTGCTGCCGAAGCCGCGCATCGAGGGTCACCGTCCGTCCGGTGCCGGTGAGGTCGCGGTGCCCGCCTCGGCCGGGGTACGGGTGGGTGACCGGATCCGGGTCGTCACCGGCGACAGGCTCCCCGCCGCCTCCGGCACGCCGAAGTCACCCTCCTATCGGGTGTCCGCCGTCGTGGACGCGCCCGGCGCGGGCGTCTACTTCGCGGACGGCACCGCGCGGCGGCTGTCCGGCCGCGAGGGCACCTCCGACAGCGGCCGTGCGGGCGGGCCCCGGGCCGGCACCGTCGACCTGATCGGTCTGCGGGCCGCCCCCGGCGCCGAGGAGTCGGTGGCGGCCGCGGTGCGCGACGAGGTGTCGGACAAGGGGCTGAAGGTGCTCACCGGCGACGACCGCGGTACGGCCGTGGCTCCCGGAGTGAGTGCGGCGCGCTCTCTGCTGATTCTGCTGGCGGGTTCGCTCGCCGGGATCCTCCTGATGGTCATCGGATTCGTCACGGCGGGCGCGCTCGGCGTGTCGATCGCCGGGCAGCGCCGGGACCTGGCGCTGATGCGCGCGGTCGGTGCGACGCCCCGGCAGATCCGCCGCCTCGCCGCCTTCCAGGCCACCCTGGTCGCGGTCGTGTCCGCCGTCCCCGGCATCGCCCTCGGCTACCTGCTGGCCGGGCAGTTCGCGCAGGTACTCGTCGACCGGGCGTTCCTGCCGCCCGAACTGCCCCTCACCTACAGCCCGTTGCCCGCGCTCGCCACTCTCGCGCTGATGTTGGCCGCCGTCCAGGTGTCGGCCCGCGCCGCCGCCTGGCGCACCTCCAAGCTGCCTGCCACCGAGGCGGTCGCCGAGTCACGCAGCGAGCCCCGCACCCCGTCCCGTACCCGGACGCTGATCGGTTTGCTGCTGATCGTGGCCGCGACCGTGGCGGCGGTCACCCCGCTGCTGGTCCGGACCGCGCTGGGCGCCACGACCACGTCCATCGCGGGCATCATGGCCGCGATCGGTCTGGCCCTGTCGGGACCGGCGCTCGTCAAGAGCGCGGGCGGGGCGGCGCTGCGGCGCATGCGGCCCGGTGCCTCCGCGCCTAGCTGGCTGGCGGTGGCCGGTATCCGTGCCTACGCTCTCCGGTTCGCCGGGGTCATCAGCCCGCTGGCCATGGGGGTCGTCTTCGTCCTGACGTACACACTGACCCAGACCACGGTGCTCGCCGCGACCCAGCAGGACGTACGGGTCGGCACCCTCGCCCAGCACACACTGAGCGCGCCACAGCTCGGCGGAGTGCCCGCGGACACCCTCCCGGCCGTGCGGCGGCTGCCGGGCGTACGGGCCGCGGAACCCGTGAGCACCACCACCGCGGTGTGGCAGTACAAGGAGTTCGACGAGACGACGAGCGAGTCGGCGTCCGCGATGATCCTCGCCCCCGGCGCGGCCGGCGTGTACGACCTCGGCGTGCGGGACGGCGACCTGGCGCGCCTGAAGGGAGCCACCGTCGCCGTGAGCAGCGAGGCCGCCGGTTCACGTGATGCCGGGATCGGACAACGCGTGCGGCTGATCCTCGGGGACGGCACGCCGGTGACGGCGCGGGTCGTCGCCGTCTACGACCGGGGCCTCGGCTTCGGCCCGGTGGTCCTCTCCCAGGACCTGGCGGCGGGACACACCACGGCGGCCGCGCCGCAGAGCGTCCTCGTACGGACCGACGGCAGTGCCGCCGCCGAAGACCGGCTCACCGCGCTGGCCGGCGAGCATCCAGGGCTTGTCCTGTCGGACACGGACCCGTCCGGCACGGAGCAGGACACTCCGCCCGAGGTGTGGATCAACCTGGCGGTCATCGTCGTCCTGCTCGCCTACCTGCTGCTCAGCATCGCCAACAAACTGGTCGCGTCCACCGTCCAGCGGCGCACCGAGATCGCCGCGCTCCGCCTGGCGGGTACGACGCCCGAACAGGTCCGCGCGATGATGCGCCGGGAGGCAGCCGTGATCGCCGCGACGGCGTGCGGAGCGGGGCTGGTGCTGTCGGCCGTGCCGCTGGCGCTGCTCGGACAGGGATTCCTCGGCCGCCCATGGCCGGCGGGCCCCGTATGGCTGCTGCCGGTCACCGTTCTCGTCCTCACCGCGACGGCCTTCCTGACCATCGAACTCCCCACCAGGCAGGCCCTGCGCACCCCACCGGCCGAGGCCCTGCGCACACCGTGACGGCCCCGGGGGAACAGCAGGCGCCCACGGCGGTCGTCACCCTCCAACTGGTCGGCGAGCGCCGGATCGACCTCGGCCGCGAGGGCCGACGAGTACCTGCCGGACGTGGCCCGGACCTGGCGGCCACGGCCCGACGGCCGCCTCCTGTGCCGGGACCGCCGGGTAGCTCACCTCCCGCCCGAGCGACATCAACCGCGTCCTCACCGCCTTGCGGGGGAGACAAGCTGCCGGAGCCGGAGCAGCTGAAACCCGGACGTGCAGCCACCCACCACCACCTTCACCACCTTTCACCTTCACCACTCGCAAGGGGATGTCCATGTCCAACCGTCGCAACTCGCTGCTGGCACTGAGCGGTGTCGCCGCCGCTCTCGCGCTGACCGTGCCCGGAGCGAACGCGCTGGAGGGCGGCCGTGCCGACGCCTCCGTGAAGAAGAGTCAGGACACGCGGGAGGACCGTACCGACGCCGCCGTGCGCAAAAGCCTGAAGGCACTGGTGGCCAAGGACGGCTTCCCCGGCGCGCTGGCCTCGCTGAGCGACCGGAACGGGCACACCCGCAACTTCACCGCCGGCGTGGGGAACCTGAAGACGGGGTCCAAGGTGCCGGTCGACGGACGGCTGCGGATCGCCAGCAACACCAAGATGTTCACCGCGACCGTCGTCCTCCAACTGGTCGGTGAGGGCAAGGTGGACCTCGAGGCACCGATCGACACATACCTGCCGGGCCTGGTCCGAGGCGAGGGGATCGACGGCCGGGACATCACCGTGCGGCAGTTGCTCCAGCACACCAGCGGCCTGCCCGACTACGACGAGGAGGTCGTGCGGGACTACCTCACCAAGCAGCGGCACCGCTACTTCGAACCGCGCGAGGTGCTCGATCTGGCCCTGGCGAAGAAGGCCATCTTCGCCCCCGGAACCGGTTGGAGTTACAGCAACACCAACTACGTACTGGCCGGCCTCCTCGTGCAGAAGGTCACCGGCCGTCCGATCGGCGAGGAGATCACCCACCGGGTCATCGACCGCATCGGCCTGCGGGACACGTACTGGCCGGGCGTCGGCGACCAGACGATCAAGGGCCGCCACCCGCACGGTTACTTCGCGGCCGGGCCGAACACGCGGTACACCGACGTCACCAAGAGTGACCCGTCCGCGAGCTGGGCCGCCGGCCAGCTGATCGGCACCCCCAGCGACCTCAACCGCTTCCTCGCCGCGCTCCTCGACGGCAAGCTGCTCAAGCCCGCGCAGCTCAAGGAGATGCGGACCACCGTCGAGGCCCCCGACCTCGACACGGTCGGCGACGGCCGCTACGGCCTCGGCCTCGCCACCTTCAAGCTGAGCTGCGGCGGCTTCGCCTGGACCCACGGAGGCAACGCCCCCGGCTTCACCACACGCAATGCCGTGACGGCGGACGGCAGGGCGGCCGCCATCGCGGTCACCGCGCTTCCTACGACGCTCCCCGCCGCGGAACACGTCGAGGAAGCCCTCGACACCGCGCTCTGCGGCTGAGCGTCTCTACTCCGGTCCGTGGCAGGTCGGGCCGGTCGGGCCGGTCAGTCCGGCCGCGGTCAGGGTGAGGTGCCGGGCCAGTACCTCGGCCGCCGTGTCGGCGTCGCGGGCCAGCGCCGCCTCCTCCAACCGGCGGTGTTCGTCGATGCCGTCCCGGTCGGGGTTGCGGTGCGCCGACCAGCGCCGGGCCAGCTCGCTCGCGGTCCACAGCCGGTCGAAGGTCTCCAGCAGGACGGGGTTGCCGCAGCCCTCCAGCAGCGTGCGGTGGAAGGTCCGATGGGCCTCGGACCAGGCTCCGCTGTAGTACTTGCTCTCCTCCGGCGTGAACACCGCGGTTCGGGCCAGGCGGTGGTGAGCCGCTCGTACGCGGGCCTCCCAGTCGATGTCGCCGCGCTCGACCGACATACGCAGGATGACCGGTTCGATGGTCCGGCGGGCCTCGCCGATCTCCTGCCAGCGGCGGTCGGAGAAGGCCGGGACGGCGAAGCCGCGGTTGGGCAGCCGGTCGGCGAGGCCGTCGCCGACCACCCGTACGAGCGCCTCGCGCACGACGGCCAGGCTCACGCCCTGTTCCCGGGCGAGGTCCTGCGGCTTGAGCGCCGCGCCAGGTGCGTAGTCCCCGCGCATGATCGCGTCCCGCAGGCGTGCGTAGACCTGCTCGGAGAGCATCTGTTTCCCCGGCGGGGGAGCGGAGGCGGCGGCCGTCTGTGTCATGACGTCAGCATAGACGATGAGAGTAATAATCGATTATTGTTGCTATGGTCGATTGGGAAGGTCGTCCTCGGCATCCGTTGAGGCGATGGGCTCCGGGGCCTTGACGGGCTTCGGGGCCTGTCGAGGCAACCGGCCTCGGCGCCCGTCGACGCGACCGCTCTCAGTACCCGTCGGCGACCCCGCCTCCCTCTCCCCGCGCCACAGCTCTCCCACCCGACGACCCCCCTCAACTCGCCAGGAGAACAACAGCGATGCCTCTCACCACCACCTGCGACAGCGTCCGCCGCCCGAGCAGCCCGCCGATGGACCTGAACGCCGTCCGCGAGGTCAGCCTCGCCGTCAACGCGGCCCACCGGATCGTCTACCTCGCCCCCGAGGCCGCCCAGGAAGCCGCCGAGTTCGGCGTGACCGACCGCGGACCGGCGTACTTCGCGTTCCGGTCGGCCGCCCTGGGCGCGGTCCCGTGGCAGGTCACGCTCGCGGCCTTCTACAACTTCAGCCCGCGTGCCGTGCGGTCCATGACGGGCGTCTGGGACGCCGCGCCCCCCGAGCGGTGGCAGGCCGCCCGCTTCGTGGTCGCCGAGCGTGTTCTGCGGCGCGTCGGCGTACAACTGACGACCGATCAGCTCGCGGAGGCCCGGTCGCTGATCGACCCGGTCGTCGCCGGCGCCGACTACGCGGGCAAGCCGCTGGCCGCCGCGAACGCGTCGGTCGAGCTCCCGTCCGACCCGCTCGTCGCGCTGTGGCAGCAGATCACGGTGCTGCGCGAGTGGCGCGGCGACGCGCATCTCGTCGTACTCGCCGACAACCGCCTCGGCCCGTGCGACTGCACCGTCCTGCAGACCGCGACGGGGCGCCTCCCGACGGGCCTCATGCGCGCGACCCGCCAGTGGAACGACGAGGAGTGGGCCGCGGCGACGGCACGTCTCGCCGCGCGCGGCTGGCTCGACGCCGAATGCACCGTGACCGAGGCCGGCAGTGCGGCGCGCGAACGGATCGAGGTCGAGACCGACGAGCACTGCGCCGCGCTGTGGGCGCCGATCGGCGACGCGGGCGCCCGCCGCCTCGCCTCGCTCATCACGCCGATCGACGACGCGTTCACCGCGGCAGGGACGTCGGCGCAACCGCGCTGACCGGGGGCCGGCCACGACGCCGACGTACGTGTCAACAGTTACACCTGGCAGTGTCAGGTCTCCTCAACAGCCTCAACACACCTTGCCGGTGTGAGAGAACCGCCGTACGGTCCCGTTCATGAGCCGAGACGAATCCACCGGCGCCGCACTGACCCTGCGTCAGCGGCGTCGGGCCGTCGCCGTCGGTGAGATCCTGACCGCCGCCGAGGAGCACATCGCCGAGAACGGGCCGGCCGGCCTGTCGCTGCGCGCGGTCGCCCGGAGCCTCGGTATGACCGTGCAGGCGCTCTACCACTACTTCCCGAGCCGGGACGATCTCGTCACCGCGCTCATCACCAAGGCGTACGAGGACCAGGCGGACGCCGTGCGCCACGCCGTCGACACCGCGCCGAAGGACGCGGGCGTGCCCGGACTCGTGGTCGCGGCCGAGAGCTACCGGCAATGGGCCGTCGACCACCCGGAGCGGTTCCAGCTCATCCACGGAGCTCCGCTGCGGTACTACAGAGCACCCGTCGAGGGCTCCAGCACCCAGGCCGTCCGCCGGATGAGCGCGATCTTCCGGTACGAACTGTTCGGCGGGTTCACCGCCGCGCAGTTGGCCGCCGCCGACACACCCGCGCTCTCGCCCGCCCTGCGCACACACCTGGAGGAACTGCCGCTCCTGGGGCTGGGAGGGCTTTCTCCTTCCGCGGCGGCCCTCTTCCTGAGCGCGTGGGGGCACATGCACGGTCTCGTCGTCCTGGAGGTGTTCGGACACACCACGTTCATCGGCGCCCACCAGGCCGAGGTGTTCCGCATCGCCATGCAGGTCATGCTGCGGGACATCCACGGCCGGATACCGGCCGACGAGGCGCCGGTCTGAACCGGCAGCCCATGTCCGTGCGGGGGGCGACAAATCTTTCCCGGTCATTTCTTTCCCGGTCGTTCAACACCCGCGGCAGGGCCTGCGTATCCCCTGATGAACACGGCGTCTCCGGGAATGGAAAGCACCATGACAGCGTGGCGTGGATTCGAATGCGGGCAGCCGTGGCGGTGAGCGGTGGTCGGCTGCGGTGGTTCCGCGGGCGGTCCGAGGCGAAAGCCCAGGAGCCCGCGGGAATGCGGACCGAGCGTGAGGTGCAGGCTGCCTACGACCTCTACGGCGGTGAACTCTTCGGGTTCGCCTTCAAGGCGCTCGACGACCGGCAGCTCGCGGAGGACGTGGTGCAGGAGACGTTCGTCCGTGCCTGGCGCTCGCCCCGCGGCTTCGATCCGGAGCAGGGCAGCCTGCGGACCTGGCTGTTCGCCATCGCCCGGAACGGGGTGGTGGACGCCATGCGGCGGCGCAAGGTCCGGGAAGGGCCGGGCCAGTCGTCGTGGGACGCCGTGACAGAGCCGTCCTCGACGTTCGACCTGGTCGATCAGCTTCTTGAGCGCATTCAGCTCGGGGAGGCACTGGAGCGTTTGAGTCCGCAGCACAGGGAGGCGGTGGTGGAGGTGTACTTCGGCGGTCGTACCTGCGCCGAACTGGGTGAGAAGCTGGGTGTCCCGGCGTCCACCATGCGCAGCCGCCTGTACTACGGGGTGCGTTCACTGCGGCTCATCCTCGAGGAGAACGGGTGGCTCGCGTCATGAACCAGGAATGCTTCCGATTCCGCCCGCTGCTGACCGAGTGCCTGCTTCGCGGAACGCCGCTGCCGGAGGAGGTGTCCCGGCATCTCGAAGAGTGCCCGGACTGCGCCCGTGAGGTCTCCGAGACCGATGACGTGGTGCGGACACTGCGGAGGGCGGACCCTCTCGTCGGCTGGATCGACGCGCGGACTCCCGAAACGCGTGTACGGCCTTCGAGGGACCTCGGCGAGCGAATCCGCCGGGAAGTGGCCGGAACAGCAACCGACCGGCCCCAGGCCCAGTCCCGGCATCAGCCCCGGCCGAAGCTCCGGCATCGTCGGCGGATCGCCCTGGGTGTCGCCGCTGCCTTCGTCACGGCGGCCGCGGTGGTCGTCCCGCTCTCGTTGGACCAGGATCAGGGCCGGAACCAGGCATCGCCCGCCTCGGCCGTCGAGCTCGTCCGCGAAGGAAAGATGGTCGAACGGCCCGGCGGCACGGAGGTTCCTGTCGCCCTGTCGGGGCTTGAGGCGGGGAAGGTCTACCGCATGATGACCGTCAACGCCAAGGGCACACGTATTCCCAGCGGCACTGTGCGGGCCGCGACCGACGAGCGGGTCACCACCCACATGGTCACCGCCATGCGCAAGGACACCATCACCGCTCTGATCGTCGAGGACGAGCACGGACGGGTCGTGACCCGCGTACCCGTGGCGCCGTCCACTTCCGGCTGACAGCCGAAACACCGGCTTCCCGCCGCCCGAGTCCGTATGGGCGCTCGGGCGGCCCGGCATGCCCGAAAACACCGGCACACCAGGCACGCGTGGGTGGCGGAGCACTTGCCGCCACCTCCGTGGCGCAGGCCGACCAGCGGGTTGGCCGCGTCTTCAGCCCGCAGTACGGCGGCGACGCCGGGGTGCACGGCCTGGCGATCTCGCCGGACCAGCGGCGCCTGGCCGTGGTGAGCGTGACGAGCAACACCGTCCACATGATCGACACGAGGACCAACAAGGTCCTCAACACCACCGACGTGGGCCGGGCCGCCCACGAGGGCAGCTTCACCGCCGACGGCAAGCAGTTCCCGTCGAAGGTGCTGATGAGCCCCGACGGCAGGCAACTGTGGGTCTCCCACAAGAGCGAGGCCAGGGTTTCCGTGGTGGACCTGGACCGCCGCGAGGTCGTCACGGTCCTCGACACCGGGCCCGACACCAACCACCCGCAGTTCGCCGACATCCGCGAAGGGAAGTTCGTGTACCTGACCATGGGCGGGCTGGACGAGACCTGGGTCTACCGCCGGACGAGCGGTGAGCTCTCGGTCACCTCGGTGCCCGCGCTCGACGGGTGGACGGAGAAGACCGTCACCGGCTCCGCCGGGAAGGGCTCCCAAGTGGTCTGGACGGCGGAAGCGGGGCACGAGATCAAGCCGGCCGCCAGCCGGACCTTCAAGGTGAAGGTCGGGCCCGTACCGGACCGGTACTCCCTGGCCTTCGACACGGAGCAGACCTACTCCAACGGCACGGTCGCCGTATGGAACCAGAAGCAGACCGGCGACAAGGAACCGGACCGCCCCGCCCCGGTCCTCGTCATCAACCCCGAGGCCGGCCCGGCACCGGGTAAGGCTGCCGACACCCCGAAGCCGGTCACCGGGGAAGCCGCCGCCCCGTAGTCCGCCCCGCCATCCGTCGCGGCGAAACCCGCCGGCACGGCCGCCGATGAGGACGAGGGCTCGTCCATCGGTCTGCCGCCGGCGATCGGGGTGGGAATCGCCTCGATCGGCGCGGGGGCTGCCGTCTGGGCGACACAGCGGCGCAGGAGCGGGGGAGCGTCGGCTTCGTGACGGCAGGCACCGCATGTGCCCGGACCGCTGGGGGGGCGGTCCGGGCGGAGCTTCGGCGCGTGGAGCCTGTCCCGGAGCAGCGGGTGAGAGCCGCGCTGTCAGACGCCCGTCGAGTTCGTCGCGTAGGGCGGTCGGGTCTCCGCGGCCGGCGCGGGCACGGGCTGTGGGCCGCCCTCGCTGAGACCGAACCGGGAGTGGAACTTCCGCAGGAATCCGGGTGCGTACCAGGCCGAGCGGCCGAGCAGCCGCATCGCGGCGGGAACGAGTACGCCGCGTACGGCGATGGCGTCGATGAGGATGGCGAGCCCGCTGCCCAGGCCGAACATCTGCATGAAGCTGATCTCGGCGGTGCCGAAGGCGAAGAAGCTCACCGCGAGCAGGCAGGCCGCCGCGCTGACGATGCGTCCGGTGTGCCCGAGGCCGTTGGCCACGGCGGACTCGGTGTCCTCGCCCTGGTCGTGGAGTTCCTTGATCCGGCTGGTGACGAACACTTCGTAGTCCATCGAAAGACCGAAGGCGATGCAGAACATCAGCACGGTCATCGAGACCTCCATCGGCTGGGCCGTGAAGCCCAGCGGGGAGGAGAGGTTGCCGTCCTGGAAGATCCAGGTCATGACACCGAGGGTCGCCCCCAGGCTGATCACGTTGAGGGCCAGCGCACGCAACGGCTGCATGACACTGCCGGTGAACAGGAAGAGCAGGAGGAACGTGGTCAGCGCGATCAGGGCCACGGCGACCGGGAGCCGGCCCGCGATGGAATCCTTGGAGTCGACCAGCTCCGCGTCCGTTCCGCCCACCAGGGGCTGTGATCCGGAGGGCGGGGTGGCCGCCCTCACGTCCTCGACCAGGCTCTGGGCCTCGTCCGACTTCGGATCCGCCGCGCTCACCACATTGAGCCGTTGCGCGCCCGGCCGCTCCAGTGCGGCGTTGCCAGGGCCGGGCTTCGTGGACCGCCCCTTGGTGTAGGTGCCGGTGCCGGCCTCGACACGGACGACGTTCTCGAGCCGGGACAGTTCGAGCGCGTACGTCTCCAGCGGAGCCTTGCCCACCGACCCGCTGATGACGACACGCAGGGCGGCGTCCTCGCTGCCGCCGAAGTCCTCCCGCAGCGAGGTGGCGACCTGGCGGCTCGTGGCGTCCTCGGGCAGCACGCGTTCGTCCGGCGTGCCGAAGGAGATGCCCAGGAGTGGGCTCGCCGCCAGCAGCAGCACCCCGAGTACGGGCAGCGCGGTGACCATGGGGCGCCGCATGACGGTGCGGGCGAGGCGCCCCCACACGGAGGACCGGGTGCCGGAGCGGTCCCGCTTCGCCCACGGCATCCGCCCGCTGTTGACGCGGTGCCCCAGGACGACGAGCAGCGCCGGCATCACGAACAAGGTGCTGAGGGCCGCCATGGCGACGACGCCCACACCGGCGTACCCGAACGAGCGCAGGAAGTACTGCGGGAAGACCAGCAGTGCTCCGAGCGCGGCGGCCACCGTCGCGGCGGAGAACGCGACGGTGCGGCCCGCCGTGCTCACCGTGCGCCGGACGGCGTCGTCCACGCTTGCCCCTGAAGCGAGTTGCTCCCTGAAGCGGCTGATCATCAGCAGGGCGTAGTCGATGCCAAGGCCGAGACCCAGAGCCGTGGTGAGGTTGGTCGCGGAGTTGGAGACGTCGGTGATGCCGCCGAGGACGGAGAGCTGGGCGAACGAGCCGGTGATGGCCAGGAGGGCGATGGCCAGCGGCAGAAGGGCCGCGACCACGCTGCCGAAGACGAACAGCAGCAGCACGAGGGTCAGCGGAACGGCGATGGCCTCGGCCAGGACGAGATCCTTCACCACCTGACTCGACAGGTCACTGCCGACCGCGGCGCGGCCTCCGGCCTCGACCGTGAGGGAGCCCTTGTACGTTCCGGTGTAGGCGTCGAGGATCTTCTGGGTGTTCTCCTTCTCCTCGGTCTCGTCGCCTGTCACATGGGCGAGCACCATGGCTTCGCGGCCGTCCTCGGAGCGCAGGCCGGGGCTGTCCGTGTCCCAGTACGAGACGACGTTCGCGAGGGCCTTCTCCTTCTTGAGCGCGGTGACCAGGGCCTGGCCGTCGCGCTCGACGGCCGGGGTGTCGATACGGCCGTCGGAGGCGCGGACCAACAGGACCAGATTCGTCTCCCCGCCGAACTTCTCGTCGATGACCTGCGCGGCCCTGGTGGACTCGGAGGACGGATCCTCGTAACCGCCCCCGAGCAACTTGCCGAACGCCCCGGCGCCCAGCGCGCCCAAGAGGGCCATGGCCACGACGGCGACGACGAGCACCAACCGGGCCCGGCGGATCACCAGTTCGGCCAAGCGTTCAAACATGAACGATCTCCTTCTGCGTCCCTACGATGAAAACGGCGCGAAGCAACGTGAAACGGCTGGGGGGTTGGGAAACCGGCGCCTGTCGAGGCTCATCGCCCCACATCGGGGCGGAAACGCGGTGTCGCGCTCTTCGTCGCCGAGTACGACGTTAGGCAGATGGGGCGTTCTTTGGCAGGGCTATGTTTTCTTGACACTGTTAAGTTTTCCGCGCACGGGTGCGTGAACGGGCGCGGGGCTGAAGGGGCGCGGGGCAGGCCGGGCGGGGTCCGGGGCAGGCTTACCGGCTCGGGCGGACCGAGGCCTCGATGTCGGCGAGCTGGGCCGCGATGATCTCTTCGAACGCGGCGCGGCGATCCACCCCGAGGGGGCGGACGTCGCGGGCGAAGTGGGCCAGGGCGGGGAAGCGTTCGGGGTCGGCGCCGAGCACCGCGACGCGGAACTGCTCCATGCCCTGTTCGTACTCTTCGGGGGTGATGGAGCTGAATCCGGCCTCGGAGGTGATCAGCGCGGCGATGAGGACCGCGAGCCGGTGGTAGCGCGCCGGGATCTCCTCGTCGGGCAGCCCCGACATGCGCAGGGCCTGAAGCACCTCTTCCAGGACAAGCCGGGAACCGGCGCCGCCTGACGCGTACCGCCCCCAGACCGCGGCGAGTTGGGGCTGCTGTCCGAACGCCTCGCGCACGCGCAGGGCCAGGGCGGTGATGCGCTGCTTCCAGTCACCCTCGGCGCGGTAGCCGTCCATGGAAGCCAGCAGAATCCGGTCGGCGACCGAGCGCAGCAGTTCGGTCTTGTTGCGGAAGTGCCGGTAGAGGCTGGAGGAATCGGTGCCGAGGGCCGCGGCCAGCTTGCGCACGCTGAACGAATCCGCGTCGCTGGTGCGCAGCAGCTCCGCCGCCGCATCCAGGATCTCTTCGGTCGACCAACGCCTTCTGCCTGCCATCGTGCTCCTCTCACCGGATCTCACCTTACCTGTGCACTTGGTGTTGCACGCACCGCGTGCATAATGAGGACATGAGCGTGCCGGGCGGGCCGGCACGCCACTCGTGCCCTGTTGCCCGGGTCAGGCGACCGATGCGGAGCCCACCCCCGGGGAACACGAAAGGACGCATGACGTGAAGAACCCTCTGGATTTCGCGGCACTGGACGCGGCCATCGAGAACGTCCGCCGCGCCGGGATGCCGGGCCTGTTCGCCGAGGTGCGAGACGGCGACCAGGTCTGGCGCGGCGCCGCCGGGGTCGCCGATGTCGCCACCGGCCGCCCCGTCACCGTCGACATGCGGCACCGCGTCGGCAGCATCACCAAGACCTTCACCGCCGCGGCGGTCCTCCAGCAGGTCGAGAACGGTCGGATCGGTCTCGACACACCGGTCGGCCGGTACCTTCCCGAGCTGGTTCCGGGAGAACGCGGTGAAGCGATCACCGTCCGGATGCTGATCAACCACACCAGCGGCCTCGCCGAGTACCTCCCGTACGCCTATCCCTCGCTCAAGGGGCTCCCCGTCGTCGCGGACACCAGGCCCGAGAGCCTGGACGACCACCGGCACACGCGGTTCGACCCCGTCGAGCTGATCGAGATGGGGGTCACCGCACCTGCCGTCGGCGTCCCGGGCGGCGATCCGGGGGTGTACTCCAACACCAACTACCTGCTCCTCGCCCAACTCCTGGAAGAGGTGAGCGGCACCACGGCCGAGCAGTGCATCACCCGGAACGTCATCGAGCCCGCCGGGCTCCGGGACACCGGTTTCCCCGCCGGACCATACGTCGAAGGCCCGCACTCGCGGCTCTACGAGTCATGGTTCGGCATGATCGACCCACCGCGCGACTACAGCGTCTTCGACATGTCGTACGCGGGACCGTCGGCCTCGCTGATATCGACCGTCACGGACCTCAACCGCTTCTTCGGCATGCTGCTTGCCGGGGAGATCGTCGGCCCGTCGTCGCTGGCGCAGATGCGACGCACCGCCCCGATCGTCTCCCAGGAGGGAAAGATGATCGACTACGGCCTCGGCCTGTACCCGACGGAGGCCCCCGGACAGGACACCTTCTGGGGCCATGGCGGTACGGTCTGGGGCGGTGGAGTGCTGGCCCTGATCCGCGAGGACGGCGAGCGGCAGATGTCCGTCGCGGTGAACCTCCAGAGGTGGAACGAGTTCGACTCCTCCGGCAAGCCGCAGCCACACCCCATCGACGACGCGCTCGCGAGCCTGTACCGCGTGGCGATGTACGGCTGACCGGAGGCCGAGCGGGTAACCGAGGAGCCGACCTCGGCGATCACCAGCCGGAGCCGCTGCCCTGCTGCCAGACTGGCGGGCATGGCTGGGAACGCGCGTCCGTCGATGCAGGAGCTCATCAACAAGCGCCGACAGGCGGGGTTCGTGGGGCGCCGCGATGAACTCGCCCTGTTCCGCGAGAACTTCGATACGCGGCCGGAAGACCTGGAACACCGTTTCGTCTTCCATGTCCACGGTGACGCCGGCGTCGGCAAGACCACGCTGGTACGCGAACTCGTGCGCACCGCACGCGAGCGCCAAGCACTCACCGCCACTGTCGACGAGGCAGTGAACAGCGTGCCGGAGGTGCTCGAAGCGGTGAGCGTCCAGTTCGCGCGGCTGGGACACCCGCTCAAGGCTCTCGAACGGGCTCTCGTGACCTATCGGCGCCGCCGGGAAGAGGCGTCGGCCGCTTCCCTCGCGCAGCCCGCGCAGAGCCCGGCGGCAGGATCACTCGCTGCCGCGCAGGCCGGATTGATCGGCCTCGGCATGGTGCCGGGGGTCGGCGCGCTCGCCGGGGCCGTCGACCCCGCCCAGCTCGCTCGCGGCGCGGACCACGTACGGACGTCCCTCGGTGCCCGAGCCGGCAGGCAGGAAGACGCGCAGCTCCTCTCCGACCCGCTCCAGGTACTCACCCCGACCCTCGTCTCCGAACTGGACCGTGTCGCAGGGCATGTTCCCTGGATCGCGCTCTTCTTCGACACCTACGAGCGGACCAGTTCGTTTCTCGACGCCTGGCTGCGCGACCTCATCATCAGCGGACGCCATGGCTCGCTGCCCGCCAACACCCTGATCGTCCTGTCCGGACAGGGGCGACTCGACCCCAACCGCTGGGCGGACTGCGCCGACCTGGTCACCGAGATCCCGCTCACCCCCTTCAGCGAATCCGAGGCACGACAGCTCCTCGCCGCCAAGGGAGTGCGGGACGAGAAGGTGGTCCGGGACGTGCTCACGCTGTCGGGACGGCTCCCCGTGCTCCTGTCGACCCTCGCCGAGAACGCCGCTCGCCCGGGAGGTGTGGACGACCCCAGTGCCACCGCCGTCGAGCGCTTCCTGAAGTGGGAGCAGGATCCGGTCCGCCGCGCCGCCGCACTCGACGGAGCATTGCCGCGGAGGTTGAACGAGGACATCTTCCAGTGCGCTGTCACTGATGTGTCCGGTCCTGACGCGACGGCTCTCTACGGCTGGCTGCGCGGCCTGCCCTTCGTCGCCGAGAGCGCGGGACTCGCCCATTACCACGACGTGGTGCGCGACCCCATGCTGCGTCTCCAGCGCTCCATGTCGCCCGACCGCTGGCGCGCGGCCCACAGTCGGTTGGCGGAGTCCTTCGCGAAGCGGCGCGAGCTCGCAGGGGCGGGGCTGGGGCGCTGGGAGCAGGTGGAGAAGGAGGCCTGGTGGGACGAGCGCCTGGAGGAGACCTACCACCTGCTGTGCGCGCGACCGCGGCCGGCCTTCGCGCAAGCCCTGCGGGACGGCCCCGCGGCGTGCGGCATGGGAGCGGAGTCGGCGCGACGCTGGGCCCAGGTGATCGGCGAAGCCGGTGAAGCCGCGGCGGACGACACGCTGCGCGACTGGGGAACCGACTGCCTGACCCTCCTGGGGGACGAGCATCGAGGTGTCGAGAGGCTGCTGGGAATGCTCCTGGCCCGCGCGGAACTCGACGACGAGGCCCGTGCCGACGCCTTCGTGGTCCGTGGCGAGGGACGTCTCGACACGGGGATGCACGAGGAAGCCTTCGAGGACTTCACCCGGTCGATCACACTGGCCCCGCACCGTGCTCGCCCGTACACGGGCCGGGCGATGGTCCACCGCGCACTCGGCCGGTATGAGCAGGCGCTCGATGACCACGACCGCGCCGTCGAACGGCGTGTGTACGGTGTGCGTCCCTACTGGCACCGGGGCGAGACCAACCGGCTGGCGGGAAACGCCGAGAAGGCCATCGCGGACTTCGACCAGGTGCTCGCCATCGATCCCGGCCATGTCTACGCGCTGGCCAGCCGTGCGTGGACGGCGCACACCCAGGGGCGCTCCGCGGCAGCGCTCGCCGACCTCGATCTCGCGATCGACATCAAACCCGACCACATCTGGTCCTTGGTGCGCCGCGCTCAGGTACGGCGTACGACAGGCGACACCACCGGCGCCTGGACCGACCTGGACAATGCTCACGCCGTGTCCCCGAAGAACCCGTGGATCGTCGGGGAACGCGGTGAGCTGCTACGACAGGAGGGACGCCACGAAGAGGCGATCGACGAGTACGACCGCGCCCTTGTGCTCGACCCCGGCTACGCCTGGGCACTGGGCAGCCGCGCGATGGCGAACGAGGCACTGGGCAGGCGGGCGGACGCCCTGGCCGATCTCGACCGCGCCCTCGCTCTGGACCCGTCCTACGGCTGGGCCGCCGCACAACGCGAACGCATCCTCGGCGCGACGCCCTGATGCGGGCCGGGCGCAGCCGTGCGGCGTCAGCCGACCGGCTCCTTGTCGGTCACCCGGCGGGGAGGGTCTCCGGCAGTGGGCTTGCCGAGCGTGGACTCCACGTGCGGGCTCTCGCTCAGAGGGAGCCGGCCGCCGTTGCGGATCGCCTTGACGGAGACGTGGGCGCACGCCGCCACGACCACTATGGTCAGCACGGCGAAGACGACGGACAGCACACCCGTCACCGTGGAGTTCCGCACGACGGCCGCCATGTCGGCGGCGCTCTTGGCCGGCGCCAGCAGTCGCCCTTCGGCCAGGGCATCCGCGTACCGGGAGCGTTGGGCGAAGAAGCCCACCGCCGGGTCGCCGGAGAACACCTTCTGCCAGCTCGCGGTCATGGTCACCGCCAGGCACCAGGCGAGCGGGGCGCCGGTCACCCAGGACCACTTCAGGCGGCCCGACTTGATGAGCAGCGCGGTCGCCACGGCGAGGGCGATGGCTGCGAGCAGCTGGTTGGCCGTGCCGAAGAGGGGATAGAGCTGGTTGATCCCGCCGAGTGGGTCGGTGACACCCACCCACAGGAAGTAGCCCCAGGCCAGGACCACCAGGGCCGAGGTGATCCAGAGTCCCGGCCGCCACGCCTTGTCGCCGAAGCGCGGGATCACATTGCCCAGCATGTCCTGGAGCATGAAACGGCCCACCCGGGTCGCGGCATCCACCGCGGTGAGGATGAACAGCGCCTCAAACATGATCGCGAAGTGGTACCAGAACGCCATCATCCCGCTGCTGCCGAAGGTGTCGGACAGAATCAGCGCGACACCCATGGCGAGGGTGGGAGCGCCACCGGTGCGTGAGACCACGGATTCCTCGCCGACCGCCTTCGCGGCGGCCGCCAGTTCGTCCGGGCTGATGGTGAATCCGAGCGAGCCGACGGCCGCCGACGCGGACTGGAGGCTGTCGCCGAGGAGCCCGGCGGGGGCGTTCATGGCGTAGTAGAGCCCGGGGTCGATCACACACGCGGCGATCAGCGCCATGATGGCCACGAATGACTCCATCAGCATCCCGCCGTATCCGATCGCGGCGACCTGCGACTCCTTCTCGATCATCTTCGGAGTGGTGCCCGAGGAGATCAGCGCGTGGAAGCCGGACAGGGCGCCGCACGCGATGGTGATGAAGGCGAACGGGAAGAGGCTGCCCGCGAAGACCGGCCCGTCACCGTCGCGCGCGAAGTCGGTCAGGGGCGCCGCCGCCATGTCCGGCAGGGTGACGAGGACACCGATCGCGAGAAGCACGATCACACCGACCTTCATGAAGGTCGACAGATAGTCGCGCGGCGCGAGCAGCATCCAGACCGGCAGGACCGAGGCGATGAACCCGTACGCCATCAAGGTCAGCGCCAGTGTCTTCGGCGACAGGACGAAGGCGTCACCGAAGGACGACTCGGCGACCCAGCGGCCACCGGCGATCGAGGCCAGCAGCAGCACCACGCCGATGACGCTGATCTCGCTCACCCTGCCGGGCCGCAGACGACGCAGGTAGAAACCCATGAAGAGCGCGATGGGGATGGTCATCGCGATGGAGAAGGTGCCCCAGGCCGAGTGGGCGAGGGAGTTGACCACGATCAGGGCGAGCACCGCCAAGATGATGATCATGATGGCGAACACCGCGATCAGTGCGGCGACGCCACCGACCAGGCCGATCTCCTCCCGGGCCATCTGGCCAAGGCTCTTGCCGTCGCGCCGCATGGAGAAGAACAGGGTGACCATGTCCTGTACGGCACCGGCGAAGATCACTCCGACGATGATCCAGATGGTGCCCGGCAGGTACCCCATCTGGGCCGCGAGCACCGGACCGACCAGTGGCCCGGCGCCCGCGATGGCGGCGAAGTGATGGCCGAACAGCACGCGCCGGTCGGTGGGGTGGAAGTCCGCGCCGTCGTCGAGCCGTTCGGCGGGGGTCGCGCGGCGGTCGTCGACGCCGAGCACGCGGCGCGCGATGAAACGGGCGTAGAAGCGCTGCGCGATCAGATACGAGCCGACCGCCGCCGCGACCACCCAGATCGCGGAGACCCGCTCGCCCCGGGAGAGGGCGAGGACGGACCAGCCGGTCGCGCCGACCGCTGCTATGAGGATCCAGAGCAGGATCCGTGCCTGGCGGGAACTCCGCACGGTGTTGCGCCTTTCCTGGTTGGGCGTTGGGAGTGGTACTGCGTTCCGCGGCCGGGTTACAGGCCGAGTTCGACCTCGAACTCGCCGGCTTCCAGGATCGCCTTGACGGCGGTCAGGTAGCGGGCGGCGTCGGCTCCGTCGACCAGGCGGTGG
>NZ_JBVJFF010000005.1:0-33580 GCF_055587985.1 Streptomyces sp. NPDC046335
TTGGCACGCTGTTGAGTTCTCAAGGAACGGACGCTTCCTTTGTACTCACCCTCAGAACATTTTCTGGGGCTTTCCTCCGGGCGCTTCCCTTCGGTATTTCGTTTTTCCAACCCTACCAGATCCGTTTTCCGTTCCGTTTCCGGTTCGGATTTCATTTCCGGTGGCCGTTGGAGGGCCTTTGCCTCTCGGCTGATCCGACTTTATCAGAAGTTTTCGGCCGGTCTTACCGGCTGAGATTTCCGAATGATCGGGGCGGCTTCTCGATCAATGAAATTCAAGAAGCAGGCTGATACTAACTGCCACCGCTGGATCTTGTCCAGCTCTAGGCAACTGTTCGAATCTACCTCCCTGGATCCTCCGTGTCAACGGTTTTCCCGGGGCGATGAGGACACTAGCAGCTCTGTGGGGCGTGACGCACATCAGGCCGCGGTGGGGGCCGACGCACTGCGGTCGGTCCGGTCCAGATCGCCGGTTTCGCCCGTGCGTGCCGCTCGCCCGCCCAGCACGTAGACGTACGCCAGGAAGGCCAGCTCGGCGGCGATTCCGATGGCGACGCGGGCCCAGGTCGGCAGGCCCGAGGGCGTGACGAAGCCTTCGATGGCGCCGGAGACGAAAAGGACCAGTGCCAGACCGATGGCCATGCCCAGGGCCGCGCGGCCCTCCTCCGCGAGGGCGGTGCGGCGGCTGCGCGTGCCGGGGTCGATGAGCGTCCAGCCCAGGCGGAGGCCCGTGCCCGCGGCCACGAAGACCGCGGTCAGTTCCAGGAGACCGTGCGGCAGGACGAGGCCGAGGAACGTGTCGAGCCGGCCTGCCGACGACATCAGACCGGCGCCCACCCCGAGGTTGAGCATGTTCTGGAAGAGGATCCACACGACTGGGAAGCACAAGAAGCCGCCCAGCACGAGGCACATGGCGGCGGCTTGAGCGTTGTTCGTCCAGACCTGCGCGGCGAAGGAGGCCGCCGGGTGGCTCGAGTAGTACGTCTCGTACTCACCCCCCGGTCTGGTGAGTTCCCGTAGCTCTGCGGGGGCCGCGATCGACGACTGCACCTCGGGGTGGGTGGCGATCCACCAGCCGATGACTGCCGCGAGGGCCGTCGAGAGCAATGCGGTGGGTACCCACCAGTGGCGGGCGCGGTAGACCGCTGCGGGGAAGCCCTGGGTCAGGAAACGGGTCACGTCCCGCCATGAGGCGCGGCGCGTGCCTGTCACCGTGGCACGCGCGCGTGCCACCAGGTTCGTCAGGCGCCCGGTGAGTTGCGGATCAGGTGCGCTGGACTGGATCAGGGAGAGGTGGGTGGCAGTGCGCTGGTAGAGGGCGACGAGTTCGTCGACCTCGGTCCCCGAGAGCTTGCGCTGGCGGCGCAGCAGGGCGTCCAGGCGGTCCCACTCGGCTCGGTGGGCGGTCACGAAGACGTCGAGGTCCATGGGGGGCTGCTCCTCGTACTGCGGCGCGTGGTGGCTCAGCTTGGCAGACTGGTCAGTCCTACGGCAGGGCGGGGAAGGGCGGCAGTCGTGAGTGAGCTTGTGACAGGTGAGGCGGTGGCGCTGGAGTTGCGTCCGGCGAAGCTGCCCAGCCGGGCGTTGGCCCTGGTGATCGATCTGGCCGTGGCGTGGGGCGTCTATCTGGCGGTGACCATCACGATCGTCGCTTCCACCGCTTCTCTGGACGACGCGGCGGCTGCCGCGGTCGCGGTCGCCAGTTTCCTTCTCATTCTCGTCGGCATTCCCATCGCTGTGGAGACGCTCAGCCATGGGCGGTCGCTCGGGAAGCTGGCGTGCGGGCTGCGGGTGGTGCGGGACGACGGTGGGCCGATCCGATTCCGGCATGCGCTGGTGCGGGGGGCCGTGGGAGTCGTCGAAATCCTGATGACGTTCGGAGTCGTCGCGTGTATCGCGTCGCTGGTGTCGGCGCGTGGGCGACGGCTCGGGGATGTTTTCGCGGGCACGTTGGTCGTACGTGAGCGGGTTCCCGCGGGGCGGGCGGCTGCTGTTCCTCCTCCGCCGCCCTGGCTCGTTGGACGGTTCGCCGGCGCCGATCTGTCCGGTGTCCCGGAGGAGCTGTGGCTGTCGATTCGCCAGTACCTGACACGCATGGGGCAGCTCGACCCGCAGGTGGGCTGGGCGATGGCTGAGCGGCTGGCGGGTGAGCTGGCCGCGCGGACGGGTGCCCCGGTGCCGCCGGACGTGCCGCCGGCCGCGTATCTGGCCGCCGTCGTGCAGGAGCGGCAGGCGCGGGACGCGGAGCGCGCCTTCGGCGTGACGGCTGGGCCTGTCGAAGCCGCCGGTGCTGCTGGAGTTGGCGGTGCCGGTGGTGCTGTGCAGGCGTCGTGGGCCGCGCCTGTTCACCCGTCCCAGCAGCACGTGCCCGCCGCGAGCCCTGTGGCTCCGCCGAGCGAGGGCGCGGGGACTGTGGTCCCGCCGCGCGAGGGTGCCGGGTCGGGCGGTTCCCCCACAGGGTTCGTGCCGCCTGCCTGACGTTCGGGCCGGTGCGGGCGCGGAGCGTCAGGCGAAGGTGGACGGCGGGGTTTCGAGGTGTTCGAGCTCGATGCCGGGGGCCGCGAGAACCACGTCGCCGGCGATGTGGACCGCGTGCTGCTCACCGGTGTCCAGGGCTGTGACCTGGTATTCGTCCACGGTCAGAGGGCCGTTGTCAGTGGGGTGTGCTTCGCTTTTCAGCAGGGCCCAGGACTGGTCGAGGGTGCGGGGGGCGAGGACCGGGTCCGTGAAGGCGACCAGGCGGATGCGGGTCGCGGGGGAAGCGGGGGTGAGGCGCAGCAGCCTGGCCGTCGCGATGAGGAAGGCGGGGGATGTGCCGGTGAAGGCGTGGGCGGGGGCGCTGTCCTCGGTGGCGTGTGCGTGGGTGGGGTCGGTGCGGACCCAGGTGACGCCGTTGAGGGCGGCGGCGCGGACCTGCCAGTCGCCCGCGTGGAGTTCGAGGCGGATGGGGCGGCCGCGGTCGTCGAGTGCGAGGTCGACGGAGCCTGCCTGGGGGTTTGTGGGGGTGGTGCGTTGCGAGACGTAGCGCCAGCCCGAGGGGCCGGGTGCGCAGTGGAAGTGTTCTTCACCGAGGGGGGTGTGATCGTGCACGTCATGGAGCGAATATCGGCCGCGGGGCATGGGCTTGGGTCCTCGGTCGGGTGGGGCGGATCTGATCCGTGCGGGTCTGATCGGGGCGGGCTCGCGCAGTCCTGATCGGGGCGTGCCCGCGCAGTCCTGATCGGGGCGTGCCCGCGCAGTCCTGGTGGGGGCGTGTCCGCTCGGGTCTGATCGGACGGGTCTGATCGGACGGTTCGGGCCAGGGTACGGAGCAGGCCCCCGCCGGGGGGGCGAGGGCCTGCTGATGCGTACTGGCCGTTGGCCTGGTCACCGGTGGCCGGCTGCGGCTGCGGCTGGTCCGTGGTGCGGGGGCCGACCGGCGGCCCGCGGGACCGTCAGTAGCGGTAGTGGTCGGACTTGTACGGGCCCTCGACCTGGACGCCGATGTACGAGGCCTGCTCGGGGCGGAGCGTCGTGAGCTTCACGCCGAGCGAGTCGAGGTGGAGTCGGGCGACCTTCTCGTCCAGGTGCTTGGGGAGCACGTAGACGTCGATCGGGTACTCCTCCTGCTTGGTGTACAGCTCGATCTGGGCCAGCGTCTGGTCCGCGAACGAGTTGGACATGACGAAGGAGGGGTGACCGGTCGCGTTGCCCAGGTTGAGCAGGCGGCCCTCGGACAGCACGATCAGGACCTTGCCGTCGGGGAAGGTCCAGGTGTGGACCTGCGGCTTGACCTCGTCCTTGACGACGCCGGGGATGGCCGCCAGGCCGGCCATGTCGATCTCGTTGTCGAAGTGACCGATGTTGCCGACGATCGCCTGGTGCTTCATCTTGGCCATGTCCGAGGCCATGATGATGTCCTTGTTGCCGGTCGTGGTGATGAAGATGTCGGCCTTGTCGACGACCTCGTCGAGCGTCGTGACCTGGTAGCCGTCCATCGCCGCCTGCAGTGCGCAGATCGGGTCGATCTCGGTGATGATCACGCGGGCGCCCTGGCCGCGCAGGGACTCCGCGCAGCCCTTGCCCACGTCGCCGTAGCCGCAGACGACGGCGGTCTTGCCGCCGATCAGGACGTCGGTGGCGCGGTTGATGCCGTCGATGAGGGAGTGGCGGCAGCCGTACTTGTTGTCGAACTTCGACTTCGTCACGGCGTCGTTCACGTTGATCGCCGGGAAGAGGAGGGTGCCGTCACGCTGCATCTCGTAGAGCCGGTGGACGCCGGTGGTGGTCTCCTCCGTCACGCCGCGGATCTCCGAGGCGAGCTGGGTCCACTTCTGCGAGCCCTCGCTGATGGTGCGGTTGAGGAGTTGCAGGACGACGCGGTGCTCGTCGTTCTCGGCGGTCTCGACGGCCGGGACTTTGCCGTCCTTCTCGTACTTGACGCCGTTGTGGACCAGGAGCGTGGCGTCGCCGCCGTCGTCCAGGATCATGTTCGGGCCGCCGGTGGGGGTGTTCGGCCAGGTCAGCGCCTGCTCCGTGCACCACCAGTACTCTTCGAGGGTCTCGCCCTTCCAGGCGAAGACCGGTACGCCCTGGGGGTTGTCCGGCGTGCCGTTCGGGCCGACCGCGATGGCGGCGGCGGCGTGGTCCTGGGTGGAGAAGATGTTGCAGGAGGCCCAGCGGACCTCGGCGCCGAGGGCGACCAGGGTCTCGATGAGCACGGCGGTCTGCACGGTCATGTGCAGGGAGCCGGTGACGCGGGCGCCGGCGAGCGGCTGCGCGTCGGCGTACTCCTTGCGGATCGACATCAGGCCGGGCATCTCGTGCTCGGCGAGCGTGATCTCCTTGCGGCCGAACGCGGCGAGGGAGAGGTCGGCGACCTTGAAGTCCTGGCCGTTGATGGCAGTGGTCATGTGTGAGCTGCTCCTCGTGAATGGGTCGAGGGGTGGGCATGGCTGATCTGCGGCGTCAGGTACAAGGGTGCACCGGCGCGCGCAGCGCAGTCCGTCGGAGGCCCTCTCTCCCTCGGCCGGTCCGTGCGAGGACCGCCCGACCGCCATCAGCAGCGACGTCTGGCTCGGTCACAAAGCTACACCGGTCGACCCCGTGAACCCCAGCCCGCCTCCGGGGTCGGTGGGCTGCCGGCAGGGGGACGCGGTACGCGGAGGGGCCCCGCACCTGCCCGGTGCGGGGCCCCATCTGCGTACCGTGTACGGCTCAGTGTGTGTCGGGGGACTTCGCCGGGTTCTCGCCCGCGGCGGCTGCCCGCTCGCTGTAGATGTCGGGCTCGAGGTAGATCACGCGGGCGATCGGGACCGCGGCGCGGATGCGCTCCTCCGCCGCGTTGATGGCGGCGGCGACCTCGGTGGCCGTGTCGTCGTGCTGGACGGCGATCTTGGCGGCGACGAGGAGCTCCTCGGGGCCGAGGTGGAGCGTGCGCATGTGGATGACCTTGGTGACGGTGTCGCCGTCGACCAGGGCCTTCTCGATCTTCGCGACCTCCTCGGTGCCTGCGGCCTCGCCGAGCAGCAGCGACTTGGTCTCCGCGGCCAGGATGATCGCGATCAGGATGAGCAGGACACCGATGCAGAGGGTGCCGATGCCGTCCCAGATGCCGTCGCCGGTGGCCAGGGCGAGGCAGACGCCGCCGAGGGCGAGGATCAGGCCGACCAGCGCGCCGAGGTCCTCCAGGAGGACGACGGGCAGCTCGGGGGCCTTGGCGCGGCGGATGAACTGCGTCCAGGACAGCTTGCCTCGCGTCTGGTTGGACTCCTTGATGGCGGTCCGGAAGGAGAAGCTTTCCGCGATGATCGCGAACACCAGGACCCCGACGGGCCAGTACCAGTGCTCCAGCTCGTGCGGGTGCTTGATCTTCTCGTAGCCCTCGTAGATCGCGAACATGCCGCCGACCGAGAAGAGGACGATCGAGACGAGGAAGGCGTAGATGTACCGCTCGCGGCCGTAGCCGAAGGGGTGCTGCGGGGTCGCCTCGCGCTGCGCCTTCTTGCCGCCGAGGAGCAGCAGTCCCTGGTTGCCGGAGTCGGCGAGGGAGTGGACGCTCTCGGCGAGCATCGACGAGGAGCCGCTGAAGATGAACGCGACGAATTTCGCCACCGCGATCGCGAGGTTCGCGACGAGTGCCGCGACGATCGCCTTTGTTCCGCCTGACGCGCTCATGTGTGCCCGGGTTCCCTTCGCCTTCGTACGTTCTCGGCCGTTGACTGCGGGCAGTGCTTTGCCCGGCCAGTGCTGTGCCCGGCCTTTGCGGTGGGCCATTGTTGCAGCACGAGGGGGTGCCGGTGCGTCAGGCCACCACAGAGGCGCGGAAAAGCGTGCCGGGTCCGGACACTTCGGCCTTCTCGCCCGCGGGGACGAACGCGGATTCGCCCGGTGCCAGCGTCAGTTCGCCCGCGCGGACCGAGCCCGCGGCGCAGAGCAGGATCTGCGGGGTCGCGGCGGTGAGGTCGTGCGGGGCCGCGCCCTCGGGCAGGACGTACCGGGAGAGGCGGAACTCGTCGATCGGCGTCTCGTAGACCTCCTCGCCGTCGGGTGCGGCCTCGGGGCGCAGGATTCCGGGGTCGGTGGGCTCGAAGCGGACGATGCGCAGGAGTTCGGGGACGTCGACGTGCTTGGGGGTCAGGCCGCAGCGCAGGACGTTGTCGGAGTTGGCCATGATCTCGACGCCGAGGCCGTCGAGGTAGGCGTGCGGGACGCCGGCGCCCAGGAACAGGGCCTCGCCCGGCTCCAGTCGTACGTGGTTGAGGAGCATCGCGGCGATGACGCCGGGGTCGCCGGGGTAGTGGTGGGCGATGCCGGCGTAGGGGGCGTAGGCGCCGCCGAGTCGTCGGGCGGCGGCCGTGACCTCGGTGACCGTCTCGGCCATCTCCTGGGGGTCGGCGGTCAGTACGGCCGTCAGGACCTCGCGCAGGGCGCCGTCCTCGGGGTGGGCGCGCAGCAGGTCGACGTACGGCTTGAGGGAGTCGACGCCCAGGCCTTCGAGGAGGTCCGCGGTCTCTGCGGGGGCCCGGAATCCGCACAGGCCGTCGAACGGCGTGAGGGCGCAGATCAGTTCGGGCTTGTGGTTGGCGTCCTTGTAGTTGCGGTTCGGGGCGTCGATCGGGACGCCGCGGCGCTCCTCGTCCGCGTACCCCTCCTTGGCCTGCGCGAGGTCGGGGTGGACCTGGAGGGAGAGCGGGGCGCCGGCGGCGAGGATCTTGAGCAGGAAGGGCAGGCGGGGGCCGAACTTGTCGGCCGCGGCCTTGCCGAGTTCGCGCTCCGGGTCCGCGTCGATGACCTCGTTGAGCGGGCCGCGCGCGGTGCGCGAGGGCGCGCCCGGGTGGGCGCCCATCCACATCTCGGCCTGCGGTTCGCCGCTCGGCTCAGCGCCGATGAGCTGCGCGATGGCGGTGGTGGAACCCCAGGCGTAGGGGCGAATGGTGTTGGTGAGGCGGTCCACGGAGGGGCTCTCCCTTACGTACGCGAAGGCTGGGCTGCGGGGTCGACCGGTGGCGGCACGGCGATGGACCGCAGGGTCATGATCGGGGGCTGTCGGCGAGCGACAGGTAAACGGCGGCGAAATCCGTGATGCCGATCAGGTCGGCGAGGGCGTCGAGCTCGTCGCCCGCCTCCGGTTCCAGCTCGCTGAGGGCGACGTCGTGGCCGTGGGCCAGTTCGCGCGCGGCCGGGGCCGCGGTGAGGCCGCCGGCGTCCACGGGGCGGTCGCGGAGCAGCACCACGCGCGCGCGGAGGGCCGCCGGGTCGTCGACGCGGTCGCGGAAGAAGTCGTCGGTGCCGTCGCCGCCGGCGGGGTTGCCCGCGAGGAGAGCGCCGTGGGCGGGCAGCGCCTCGGGCAGCTCGGCGGCGAGCGCGGCGTGCCCGGCCAGTTCGGCGAGGGTGGCGGCGAAGCGGCGGCCCGCGATGTTCGCGGTGGGGCCCTCGGTCCAGATCAGCGGGAGGGCGTCGGCCAGCTCGGCGGCGAGTGTCTTGGCGGGGTTGCTGTACGTCGCGATGGCGGGCCCGCAGCGTTCGGCGACGCGGTCGAGGCGGTCGGCGAGCTTGTGCAGGGCGTCGACCGGGGCGGCGGTGAGGCCCGTGCGGTCCATGAGCACGAGGAGCGGGACGAGGAGTGCCCACAGGGTGCCGGGGGCGCCGGGGGCGGCTTCGTCCTCGACCCGGCGTGCCTCGTACGAGACGGCTGACCGCGCGGCCTCGTCGTGCGCGCCCTCGTAGGCGCCGTAGGGCGAGGTCGCCATGTGGACGGTGAGGCCGTGGCTGCCCTCCACGCTCTCGGCGATCGGGGTGCGGGCGGGGGCGACCGCGACGACCGTGCAGCCCCGGCGGTACGCCTGCTCGGCGAGGAGCGCGAGGCCCGGCTCGGAACCGTCGGGGGTGGCGATGAGCAGCAGGTCCACCGGTCCCACCCAGCCGGGCAGCGCCCAGCGCAGGGCGCCCGCGGCGGGGGCGACGCCGGTCGGGGCGAGGCGGATGACGGGGCAGCCGGCGCTGACGAGGCCGTCGAGGACGTTGGCCACGCAGACGGCGGCGGTGCCGGGGCCCGCGATCAGGATGGCGCGGGGGCGGCCGTCGGGCTTGAGTTCCGTGAGCCCGGCCTCGGTGGCGTGGCGGACCGCGGTGCGGACGCGGGCGCCTGCCTCCGCGGCGCCCCGCAGCAGCCCTCGGCGGTCGGCGCGGGCCAGCGCCTCCGGGTCGTCCAGCAGCGACTCGTCGAGCATGGGTCAGGCCTCCGATCGCCGTGCGCGGCTTCCTGCACGGAGCGTTGTCGTGCGGGGCGCGTCGCCGGTACGTGGAGTGGCCGGCGCTCCCCCTGCGCGGTGCGGTGTCGCGAGGGCACGTGCGCCGTTCCGTTCGAGCGGCGGCGGGCGCTTCCTGGACGACGCGTGCCGCGCGGGGCGCTTGTGCCGTACGCGAGGTGGTTCCGTACGCGGGTTCCCGTGCCGTTGCGCGGACTCCCGTGCCGTTGCGCGGGGTTCCGTGCGGTTACGGGGTTCCGTGCCGTTACGCGGGGCGGCGGGCCTCGTCGACCAGGAGGACGGGGATGCCGTCGCGGATCGGGTAGGCGAGGCCGCACTCCTTGGCGTCCGCCGTGCAGACCAGCTCGGTCTCCGTCTCGTTGAGGGGGGCGTGGCAGGCCGGGCAGGCGAGGATCTCCAGGAGGCCGGCTTCGAGCGCCATGGGGTGGGTCCCTTCGAGCTGATGTGGTGGGTTCTCGCGGTCCTGCGGTACGGGTTGCGCGGGGCAGGGCGCGGCCTGGTCAGCCTACCTCCGTGCGGGGCGGGGCGCGGGGGCGGACGGGCGCGGGGCCGGACCGGCGTCGCGGGGGCGGACCGGGGCGCGCCCCCGCGACGCCGGGCTGATCGAGACGACAGGCCCTAGCCGCGGATGATCGCCAGCGCCTCGTCGCGGACCTTCGCCATCGTGGCCTCGTCCCGTGCCTCCACGTTGAGCCGCAGCAGGGGCTCGGTGTTGGAGGCGCGGACGTTGAACCACCAGTCGGCGGCGGTCACCGTCAGGCCGTCAAGATCGTCCAGGGTCACGCCGTCCTGCCCGTCGTACGCCGTCTTGATCGCGGCGAGGCGGGCGGTCTGGTCGTCGACCGTGGAGTTGATCTCCCCGGAGCCCGCGTACCGGTCGTACTGCTGGACCAGCGCGGAGAGCGTGCCGTCCTGGCCGCCGAGGGCCGCGAGGACGTGGAGGGCGGCGAGCATGCCCGTGTCCGCGTTCCAGAAGTCCTTGAAGTAGTAGTGCGCGGAGTGCTCGCCGCCGAAGATGGCGCCGGTCTTGGCCATCTCCTCCTTGATGAAGGAGTGGCCCACGCGCGTGCGCACGGGCGTGCCGCCGTTCTCCTTGACGACCTCGGGGACGGACCAGGAGGTGATCAGGTTGTGGATGACTGTGCCCTTGCCGCCGTGGCGGGCCAGCTCGCGGGAGGCGACCAGGGCGGTGATGGCCGAGGGGGAGACCGGGGCGCCGTTCTCGTCGACCACGAAGCAGCGGTCCGCGTCGCCGTCGAAGGCGATGCCGAGGTCGGCGCCCTCCGCGCGCACGCGCTCCTGGAGGTCCACGATGTTCGCCGGGTCCAGCGGATTCGCCTCGTGGTTGGGGAACGTGCCGTCCAGTTCGAAGTACATCGGGACGACGTCGAGCGGCAGGCCCTCGAAGACGGTGGGGACAGTGTGCCCGCCCATGCCGTTGCCCGCGTCGACCACGACCTTCAGGGGGCGGATGGCGGTCAGGTCGACGAGGCCGCGCAGGTGCGCCGCGTAGTCCGTCAACGTCTCGCGCCGCGTGAGAGTGCCCGCGCTCGCCGCGTCCTCGGGGGCGCCGGACGCGAGCCAGCCCTCCACCAGGGCGCGGATCTCGCCGAGGCCGGTGTCCTGGCCCACGGGGGCGGCACCCGCGCGGCACATCTTGATGCCGTTGTACTGCGCCGGGTTGTGCGAGGCCGTGAACATCGCGCCCGGCAGGTTTAGCGCGCCCGAGGCGTAGTACAGCTGGTCGGTGGAGCAGAGGCCGATCTCCGTGACGTCCACGCCGCGGGCCGCCGCGCCGCGCGCGAAGGCCCGCGAGAGGCCCGGCGACGAGGGGCGCATGTCGTGGCCGACCACGATCGCGTCCGCCGACGTGACCTGTGCGAAAGCCGCCCCGAACAGCTCGGCCATCGACTCGTCCCACTGATCCGGGACCACCCCGCGGACGTCGTACGCCTTCACGATCTGGGACAGATCAGCAGTCACGGCCAACCCTCTCTGGAGACTCTCTGGAGATCCTGCGAACTCAGCGGTCCCGGAGCCACCTGGAACCCCGGGAGTTACGCCAATCCTTCCCCACGTCGGTGACCCCACGTCGGGCATCCCAAACTACCCGCAACGACCGACAACGAACTGCGCCACTCACGGCAGCATCCAGCCGAGGACCACCGTGCTCTGGCCGACCACGATCAGGCACATGACCAGGAGCAGTCCGAGGCTCCACGGCAGCACCTTGCGCAGCAGATCGCCTTCCTTGCCCGCGAGTCCGACGGCGGCGCAGGCGATCGTCAGGTTCTGCGGGGAGATCATCTTGCCGAGGACGCCGCCGGAGCTGTTGGCGGCGGCCAGGAGTTCCGGCGAGAGCCCGGACTGCTCGGCCGCCGTCACCTGGAGCGCGCCGAAGAGGGCGTTGGCCGAGGTGTCGGAGCCCGACACGGCCACGCCGAACCAGCCGAGCACCGGCGAGAGGAAGGCGAGGCCCGCGCCGGCGGCGGCCACGTAGTGCCCGATCGTGGCCGCCTGCCCGGAGAGGTTCATGACGTACGCGAGGGCCAGCACGGACGTCACGGTGAGGATCGCGAAGCGCAACTCGTGGACGGTGGCCGCCCACTCCCGCACCGCCACGCGCGCGTGCACGCCGATGACGGCCGCCGTGGCCACGCCGGCGAGCAGGACGAGCGTCCCGCCGGTCGCCATCAGGGGCAGCGAGAAGACGTTGCCGCCGACCGGGTCCCCGGAGGGGTCGGCGACGTCCAGGAGGGGCCAGTCGAAGGTCCGCGTCGCCTTGGCGAGGAGATCCTTCACGGCCGGGATCTGGGCGAGCGAGAAGACCGTGACGATGAGGGCGTACGGGGCGTAGGCGCGCAGCACCTCGGGGCGCGGGTCGTCGTGGTCGAGGTCCTCGCTGCGGGCGCCGGTGAGGACCGCCGCGCGGACGGGCTCGGCGGCGGGCCTGCGGGCGTGCGGCACGGCCACCAGGGCGCCCGCGCCGATCAGGGCCGCCCCGATGTCGGCGAGCTGCGCGGAGACGTAGTTGGAGGCCGCGAACTGGGCGGCGGCGAAGGCGAAGCCGCAGGCCAGCGCGGGCACCCAGGTCTCGCGGAGCCCGCGCCGCCCGTCCACGAGCCACACCAGGAGCAGCGGTACGACCAGGGCGAGCAGCGGGGTCTGGCGGCCGACGACCGTGGCGACGGTGTCCAGCGGAAGGCCCGTCACCTGGGCCAGCGTCACCACGGGGGTGCCCATGGCGCCGAAGGCCACGGGCGCGGTGTTCGCGACGAGGGCGACGACGGCGGCGCGCACGGGGTCGAAGCCGAGGGCGACGAGCATGACGGAACAGATCGCGACGGGCGCCCCGAAGCCGGCGAGCGCCTCCAGGAGCGCGCCGAAGCAGAAGGCGACCACGAGCGCCTGGATGCGGGGGTCGTCGGAGAGGCGGCCGAAGGAGCGGCGCAGGACGTCGAAGTGCCGGGTGCGGACCGTCATGCGGTACACCCACAGGGCGTTGACGACGATCCACAGGATGGGGAAGAGGCCGAAGAGGGCACCCTGTGCGGCGCTGGAGGCGGTCTGGCCGAGCGGCATCCCGTACGCGAGCCAGGCGACGACGACGGCGACCGCGAGCCCGATGAGGCCCGCGCGGTGGGCCTTCATGCGGGCGGCGCCGAGCAGGACGAGGACGGTCAGGAGGGGCAGGGTCGCGACGAGGGCGGACAGGCCGAGCGAGTCGGCGACGGGCTCCAGTTGCTGGACGAACAAGGAACGCCTCCCGGGCTGTGGGTGGCGAAATCGTCGTCGCGCCGGTGAACGGGCGTCAACGCGTGGGACGGAATGGGACAGAGAAGATCCAGTGAAGGCGGCGTTCCGCGGGGCGGGGCGGTCTCCCGGTCTGCCTGGTGAGGGTCTGCCGACGGCGCGGGGAGTCCGGTGACCTCGCCTGCGTCAGGGGTCCGGCGGGCCAGAGCCCAGCGAGGCGTCAGGCGCCCGGCGATGACGCCGCGCGTATGGCGCGTGCGTCAGGGGCCCGGCGGGCCCGTCAGGAGTCCGGGGAGCGCAGCACCCTCAGGTGGCCCCGGCGGGCGACCTCCATGGGGTCCGCGGCGCGTGGGCCGCCGCCCTCGGCGGCCCGGTCCTGCGGGCGCGCGGCCTCACGTACGGCGTTGGCGAGCGCTTCGAGGTCGTCGCCCGAGGGGCGCGTCGGGCCCGAGGCGTGGGCGAGCCGGACGACCTCCCAGCCGCGGGGCGCGGTCAGGCGCTCGGAGTGCTCGGCACACAGGTCGTAGCAGTGGGGTTCGGCGTAGGTGGCGAGGGGGCCGAGGACCGCGGTCGAGTCGGCGTAGACGTACGTCAGCGTCGCGACGGCGGGACGGCCGCAAGCGGTGCGCGAACAGCGACGTACAGGGCTCACAGCGTTGGACGGTACCGCACTCTTGAGCGGGCCGCGACGACTCTCGACGACGTCACCCCACCGTGTCGTGACGTGCCCCTGGGCCGGGAGTGACGCCGGGCCACCTCGTTGACCTGCGGGGACGCCAGTGACGGCAGGGGCGGGTGGTGTTGAATCCGGTCACCACTTGGCCTGAAACGAGTCATTTGGCACGGGCAGGACGGTCACGGAGAGATACGGAATCGAGTCCAAGTCCGTCTTGATCGGTCAGGAAGCGACATGCCGCGCTCCGTACGGAAAGGGCGATCTCGAGGACTACGCTGCGTCAGTGATGGACGACCCTGTACAGACCCCCTCCGGAGAACCGAGGCCCCGCCGTCGCGACCGCCACGGCAGGGGCATGCGCGGCCCCGTGGCGCCGCCGCAGGTACCGCTCTCGGCGAGCCGCGCCGAGACCTTCGCGGACCTCGTGCAGGACTCCGTGGAGCGTCTTGAGCGGCGCTGGCCGCAGCTCGCGGAGATCGACTTCCTCGTACTGGAGGTGCCACCCCTCGGCGGCCCCGGCGGCTCCGGCGGCCTCGGCGGTCCCGGCGGCCCGGACGGAGAGTGGCTCGACGAGGTCGTGCCGCTCGGCGGCACCATCACGGCGGCCGACGGACAGCCCGCCCGCGTGGTGATCTACCGCCGCCCGGTCGAGATCCGCACCAAGGGACGCGACGAGCGCGCGGCCCTGGTCCACGAGGTGGTCGTCGAACAGGTGGCCGACCTGCTCGGCCTCTCCCCCGAGTCGGTCGACCCGCGCTACGGGGACGAGGACTGACGCCCGCGCGAGGACTGACGGCCGCGCCCCTCCCCGCGGCTCACTTCTGCAGCACCGTCAGATCCCGCTCCGCCTCGGGCACCAGGACGGTCCCCCGGTCGTCCGGCAGCGTCTGGACGGTGAACATGGGGATGCCGCTCTCGGGCAGGGCCAGCATCCGCGAGCCGTACACCGGGCCACCGGAGACCGTCTCGACCGTGAGGGCGTACGTGCCCTTCAGGCCCTGCGGCTTCGGCGGGTCGACGTCCAGGGTCGTGCCGCCCTTGACCGTGTACGTCTTCGTGGCCGGCGAGCCGCCCTCGGTGCCGGCCGAGGCCGTCACCTTCACCTTGGCCGACTTCTCGGGGGCCACCAGGGAGAGCGTCGATCCCTTGGCGCGGTTGTCGGCGACCGTCGCCCGCGCGGCGACCGCCGCGGTCGCCGGGATGAACGCCGTCTCCTGACGGGTGCCCTTGCCTCGGGTGACGCGCAGGGCGGCCACCACGGGCACCGCCTTGTCGGTCGGCGAGAGCAGCAGCGAACCGGCCTCTCCCTTGGTGAGGTCGTCGAGGTCGACGGCGGCCGTCATGCCGCCCTTGACGTGCAGGGTCTCGTTTCCGGCCGGGGTGATCGTGCCGGTCGGCGAGGCGAGCTGGATCTTCAGGTCCGCGTCCTCGGAGCCGGGCGCGAAGGCGACGAGGCGCACCGAGGTGGCGTCCTTCGGGATGCCGGGCAGGACCGCGTCGCTCGCCGGGTCGGCCGCCGCGGGCAGCCAGTCGCCGCCGAGCTTCTCGTCGGAGGACTGCACGGCCGCCGCGATCCGGCCGCTGCGCGCGGTCACGTGCATCGTGAGGTTCGGATACGCCTTGTCGGCGAGCGTGGAGAGCAGCACCGGGATGCTGGAGTGCGGCTGGACCTGGATGTTCTCGCCCACCTCGGAGGTGACCGCGCCGTCCGGGCCGAACAGCTCGACGTCGACGACGGCCGCGGAGTCGTCCGGGTTCGTCAGGTGGATGTAGTCGCTGCGGTCCTTGGCCGAGCTGGCGCCGGGGAACCAGAAGTCGGTGTCGGGTGCGGTGCAGTTGGTGCCCTGGGCGCCGCGACCGCTGCCCGCCGCGTACGTGGTGGTCTGCTGGACGGTCCAGCCGGGGGCGAGCGGGCCGTCGGCGGTGCCGATGAGCGCGGGCGACTCGGCGCCCGACTGCTCGCCGCCGACCGCCTCGCCCTGCTTCTTCTGGGTCAGCAGGGGCTTGGCGTCCTTGCCCTCGCTCTCCTTTTCGGGGGCGTCCGTGAGCTGCTTGTGGACCGGCACGAGCTCCGCCTTGCCCGTGCCCTCGGTGCCGCTCGACTTCGGGGTGTACGCGGTGTACGTCGTCTCGGCGAGGTCGGAGCCGCTGGGCACCGGGCAGAGCAGGCTGGTCCGCTCGACGGGCAGCCGCGTGGCGGCCTTCGCCTTTCCGTCGTCCGCGCCGCCGGTGCCGGTGCCGGTCGACGCGGCGTACCCGGTGACGGCGCCGAGGGCGACGACCACGGCGATGAGGGACTGGGTGGTGCGGTTCACTGCTGGCTCCCGTCGGGGCGCTCACTGTCGGTGCCGTGGGGCGGCTGCGGGGGCGGGGGCGGCATCGGAGGTGGCATCGGAGGCCGCTGCTGCTCGTACGGGTCTCCGTAGGCACCTTCGTACTGCTGGGCACCTTCGTACTGCTGTCCGCCGCCGTACTGCTGCGCGCCGTAGGAGGCGTATGGGTCGTACTGGCCGTTCTGGTAGACCTCTTGCCCGCCTTGATAGGTCTCCGGCTGATAGGTCTCCGGCTGGTAAGTCTCCGGCTGATAGGTCTCCGGCTGGTACGCGTCCGCCTGGGGGGCCTGCTGTTCGTACGCCCCGGGTGAGTACTGGTCTCCCTGGTACTGCTGCTGGCCCTCTTGCACCGGCGCGCCCCATCCCTCTGGGGGCGTGCCTTCGTAGGCGGGCGGAGGCGGTACGTCCGCGCCGGTCTCCTGCGCCGCCTGCTCGCTCTGGGCCCGCAGCCTGCGCGCCCTGCGGCCCTCGCCCTCGACCGCCTGGGCGGGGATCACGGGCTCCTCCGGCAGGTCGTCGTCGACGTCACGGCGGCGTCCCGGCAGGGCGAGCACGACGAGGACGACGGCGAACGCGCCCTGCGCCCACAGCCAGGCGGTGTGGCCGATCGGCACGTCATAGGTGACGTCGAGCCGGCCGCCCGCGGTGGGCAGTTCGAAGCCCTGGGCCCAGCCGTCCACGGTGGTCCGGGTGAGCGGGCGGCCGTCGAGGGTCGCCGTCCAGCCGGGGGCGGCCGAGTCGGCGAGCCGCAGCACGCGGCCCGGATCGCCCGAGGGGATCTTCGTGTGCAGTTCCACGGGCCCCGCGGCGACGGGCTCGGGGTCGCCCTCCTTCGTGACGATGGCGGCGCGGGAGACCTGCCGGTCCACACGCCACAGGGCGCTGCCGTCCTCCTGGCTGAGCCGGGTCAGGCCGGGCGTCGCGTCCAGGGTGCGGCTCATCTGCCGGGGCGCGCCTTCGCGTACGAGGACGTAGCGCACGGCGAAGCCGCCGAGCTGGTCTGCCTGGTCGGCGCCGGAGCCCGCGACGAGGCGGGCGACGGTCCTGTCGAGCTTGTCGTCGGCACCGGCCGCCGCGGCCAGTTCGGCGTCGCCGAGCCGGGCGCCCGAGCCGCGGGCCAGCGTGTACGACACCTCGGCGGCCGACTCACTGTCGAGCACGAGGGTGCGGGCCTGGTCCTGGGTGCCGCTCTCCTCGGCGACGAACGCGGGCACCTGCACCGGGTCCCGCCGCTCCAGCGGGCCGTCGGCGCCGCGGATCATCCATCCGGCGGCGACGAGCAGCGGTCCTGCCGCCGCGGCGAACGCGATGAGCGCGGCCACCGGCTGGCGCCAGCCGAAGCTCTGTTCGGCGACACGCGCGCGTGCCCCGTCGGCGCCGAGCGCGGCGGCGGCGAGGAGCGCGATGCCGTAGGCCAGGGTGGCGGGTCCGGCCCAGGCCGAGGCGTTCGACAGGGCGGCGAAGACCAGCGAGACCAGGGCGGCGCACCAGGCGGTGCGGACCGCGCGCTGCCGTTCGGTGCGGAGCAGGGCGCCGAGCGCGGCGAGGACGATGCCGATGAGCAGCAGTCCGTCCACGGTGCCGGGGCCGCCGGGGCTTGCGCCGAGCAGGTCCCGCGCGGTCGCGGAGCCGGTGCCGAACTCCAGGCCGGCCTCCGTGAAGAAGCCGAAGGGCAGCAGCGAGAGCGACCAGGGCGCGAGGACGAGCAGCGGGGTGCCGAGCGCGGCGAGGAAGCGCAGTCCGTAGGCCACGATGTCGCCGCGGTGCACCACGAGGAGCCCGAGGCCGAGCACCAGGGCGATCGGCCAGACGACCGGCGTGAAGGCCGTGGCGAGGGTCAGCAGCAGTGTGTACGCCCAGGTGGCGCGCCAGGTGCCGCGGGCGTCACCCGACGTCGCGAGGCCGCTCGCCGCGATGCCCGCACGCGCGATGAGCGGCAGCAGGACGGCGAGGACCGCGGTGCCGATCCGCCCGCCCGCGAGCGCGCCCGTGGCGGCGGGCAGGAGGGCGTAGGCGACCGAGGCCCAGGCTCGCAGCAGCCGCGAGGTGACGAGCGGTCGGGAGGCGAAGTACGCGGCGAAGCCCGCCAGCGGCACCGAGGCGACGAGCAGCACGGTGACGGCGAGCCCGGTGGAGCCGAGGAGGAGCGAGGAGAGGGCCGCGACGAGCGCGAGGTAGGGAGGCGCGGGCTGGGTGCCGCCCGTGCCGACGGCGTGCCAGCCGTCCAGATAGCGCGCCCACAGCTCTGAGGAGTCGGCGGGCGCGGGCAGCAGGGCGCCGCCTGCGAGGGCGCCGCTGCCGAGCAGGGCGCGGCAGGCGATGAGCGAGATGAACAGCAGTACGACGAAGAGCATCGGTCCCGGTTTGCGGGCGATGCGCTTGAGGCGGGCGAACTGCTCGATCTCCAGGAAGTCGGCGTCGTCCCCGCCGGGTCCTGACTCGACGACGCCGTGCCGTCCCGCGCCCGCGGGGGCTTCGGCGTCCGAGCTGCCGAAGAGGCTTCCCGCGGTCTGTTCGACCGTGGCCCGCACGGTCGCGCCGGGCGGCGGGAACAGGGCCCGCAGCTCGCCGGCGTCCAGCGCGGATCTGCCGCGCTGCTTGCGGGCGTTCAGGATCCGCCCGGGCCGCAGGAGCGTGGTCAAAAGGCCCGTGATCTCGTCGAGGGCCTGTCCGGGCGCCTTGCCGACGAGGTACACGAACGTGCGCAGGAGCGTGCCGAGGACGATTCTGACGAGCACCCAGGGCAGCACGGCGGAACGGGCGTTGACGAGCAGGGTGTAGGCGGCGCCCGCCTTGTCCACGCGGTGCGGCGACGTCGCGGTGCGGCCGACGCAGTCGACGGTGCGGCGCTCGCGCGAGGAGGCCTCGGCGTGCCGCACGACGGCGTCGGGGGCGACCAGGACGCGGTGGCCCGCGGCGTGCGCGCGCCAGCACAGGTCGACGTCGTCGCGCATCAGCGGCAGGCGGCGGTCGAAGCCGCCGAGCTGTTCGTACACGTCCCGGCGGATCAGCATGCCCGCGGTGGAGACGGAGAGGACGGGCCGGACGTGGTCGTGCTGGCCCTGGTCCTGCTCGCGCCGGTCGAGACCGGTCCAGCGGCGGCCGCTGTTGGCGATGGAGACGCCGACTTCCAGGAGCTGCCTGCGGTCGTACCAGCCGCGGAGCTTGGGGCCGACGACGGCGACGTCCTTGCCGAGCTCGCGTTCGTTCTCCACGGCGCGCAGCAGTTCGGTGAGGGCCTCGGGCTCGGGCGCGCAGTCGTCGTGCAGCAGCCAGAGCCACTGCACCGGCTCGCCGTGCGGCAGTTCGGGCAGGTCGTAGGCGTCGTCGCGCCAGGATCTGGTGACCGGGTCCCAGCCGCTGGGCCGCTTGAGGTACGGCAGCTCTTCGGGGGTCAGCACCCGGGCGGCGCGGACGGCCTCCTCGACGGCGGTGCCGAAGCCGGAGCGCCGGGCGAGGTGCAGCACCTGGTCGGGGCCGAGGGCCTCGGTGACGAGGCGGGCGGAGTCGTCCGCGCTGCCGGTGTCGGCGGCCACGGCGTGCTGCACGGGCCGCTCCTGGCCGAGCAGCCCGGCCAGGGCGTCGGGCAGCCAGCGAGCGCCGTCGTGGGTGACCAGGACGGCGGTCACGACGTGCCGCGGGAACTCAGGGGCGGCAGCGTCGTGGTGGGCTGCCGGATGGCTGTGCACGGACATCGAGGTACGGGCCCCGGTTCGATGGACTGCGGTAAACGCCTGCGCCCTGCGGGGGCGCCGGGGCGTCTCGGACGGGGCCCCACACTAACGGCTGACAACAGGACGGCCCGCCGCCTGTGGATAACCCCAGGGTGACGGGCCGTTGGTCATGGATTGTTTGACGGAGATGTGTGCCGAATTCGTCGGTGGCACGTGCGTATGTGCGCTGACGCGTCAGACCGCGGCCTTCTTCAGCCGGCGGCGCTCGCGCTCCGAGAGGCCGCCCCAGATACCAAAACGCTCGTCATTGGCGAGCGCGTATTCGAGACACTCGGAGCGGACCTCACAGGCGAGGCAGACTTTCTTGGCCTCGCGCGTGGAGCCGCCCTTCTCGGGGAAGAAGGACTCGGGGTCGGTCTGGGCGCACAGCGCGCGCTCCTGCCAGCCGAGTTCCTCGTCCGCGTCCTCGACCAGCAGTTCCTGAACCAGCTCGGTCATCTGCGCCCCTCGTCTGTCTGTGCGTCCCCGTGGTGCTGCCGCTACCGATTTCGGCTGAACGACACGAGTGAAATTACAAGTGTGCCGATCCGGGCCAGTCAAGCCGAGATCTGCTATTGGGCCCCTTATTCACTCTGCGGAACCAAGGCTTTGCGGAAAGTGTTCAAATCGGGATAAATCATCGCGCCCGCCAGCGGCCCCCGACACTCGCCACATCCATCCGTGAAGACGTGCATGTTTGAGTGCCGGTTGCTGCGCCATGTGTCCGGAGAGCCGGGTGCACAAACCTTTCACCTGACAGATGAACCGGATGAGGTGAAACATGTCTCACATAACGGACAGTGAGTTGACACCGGAGGTGTGAGCCGCTGTTCTGGTGGGCATGCTCGCGAACCTGGCTCTTTCGATGACCCGCACCAGCGGCTCCGTCGACGCTGCCCACGCGCGCTGTTGCTGTTCCTGCTCCAGCTGTTGATCCCTTCCAGCTGTAGAGCCTTCTGCCGGGCAGAGCCCTCTGCCGGTAGGACCTTCGAGCCCGCTGACATTCCCAGCACTCTCACGTTGAGGAACCACCGCACGATGAACAGCGACAGCGACCTCCAGATCGCCGGCGACCTCCTTGAGGTCCCCCACCTCCTTCAGCCCGCCCGCGAGCACCCCCAGACCGTGGCCGAGTTCGTCGGCCTGGCCCGCGCCATCGCCGCCGACCGCTCCCAGTGGGAGCACCTCGTCCAGTACGACGCCGTCACCCGCTGGTACCACCGCCTGCGCACCGGGCCGGGCTACGAGGTGTGGCTGCTCTCCTGGGTGCCGGGACAGGGCAGCGGCGCGCACGGCCACGGGCGCTCGTCCGGCGTGCTCACCGTCCTCGACGGGGAGCTGACCGAGCGCACGGAGCGGGGCGCGAAGGCGCTCGCGGCCGGCGCGCAGCGCGTCTTCGCGCCGGGTTACGTCCACGAGGTCGTCAACGACTCCCTCGAACCGGCCGTCAGCCTGCACGTCTACTCCCCCGGCCTGACCGAGATGCCGATGCACGCCGCGCAGTGCGCCGCCACGCGGGCGACATCGCCGACGACATCAGCGACGACATCAGCGGGGATGTCGTGACCGCCTGACGGACTGTCGTACCCGCCTGACATGCTGGACGCATGCGCATTGTGGTTCTGGCCGGCGGCATCGGCGGCGCCCGTTTCCTCCGCGGCCTCAAGAAGGCCGCGCCCGACGCGGACATCACGGTCATCGGCAATACCGGTGACGACATCCACCTGTTCGGGCTGAAGGTCTGCCCCGACCTGGACACCGTGATGTACACGCTCGGCGGCGGCATCAACGAAGAACAGGGCTGGGGGCGTACGGACGAGACGTTCAAGGTCAAGGAAGAGCTCGCGGCGTACGGCGTCGGACCCGAGTGGTTCGGGCTCGGCGACCGCGACTTCGCCACGCACATCGTCCGTACGCAGATGCTGGGCGCCGGATATCCGCTCAGCGCCGTCACGCAGGCGCTCTGCGAGCGGTGGCGGCCCGGGGTGCGGCTCATCCCGATGTCCGACGACCGCGTCGAGACCCACGTGGCCGTCACGGTCGACGGCGAGCAGAAGGCCGTGCACTTCCAGGAGTACTGGGTGCGTCTGCGCGCCTCCGTGGACGCGCATGCCGTGGTGCCCGTCGGCGCCGAGCAGTCGAAGCCCGCGCCCGGCGTCCTGGAGGCCATCGCCGAGGCCGACGTCGTGCTCTTCCCGCCGTCGAACCCCGTGGTGAGCGTCGGGACGATCCTCTCCGTGCCCGGCATCCGCGAGGCCATCGCTGATGCGGGCGTGCCGGTCGTCGGGCTCTCCCCCATCGTGGGCGACTCGCCCGTGCGGGGCATGGCCGACAAGGTGCTCGCCGCCGTCGGCGTGGAGACCAGCGCCGCCGCCGTCGCCGAGCACTACGGCAGCGGCCTCCTGGACGGCTGGCTCGTCGACACCGTCGACGAGAAGTCGGTGGAGCGGGTGGAGAGCGCAGGCATCCGGTGCCGCGCCATACCGCTGATGATGACCGACCTCGACGCCGCCGCGGAGATGGCCCGCCAGGCCCTCGCCCTCGCCTCGGAGGTGCGGGCGTGACGTCGCCGTCCTACCGCGTCTGGGCCGTCCCCGGACTCCCCGAGGTGCGGCGGGGCGACGACCTCGCCAAGATGATCGTCGCGGCCGAGCCGGGCCTCGCCGACGGGGACGTGCTCATCGTCACCTCCAAGATCGTCAGCAAGGCCGAGGGGCGGGTCGTCGATGCGGGCGACCGCGAGGCGGCCATCGACGCGGAGACCGTACGGGTCGTGGCGCGCCGCGGGTCCCTGCGGATCGTGGAGAACCGGCAGGGGCTCGTGATGGCGGCCGCCGGGGTCGACGCCTCGAACACGCCGTCGGGGACGGTGCTTCTGCTGCCTTCGGACCCCGACGCCTCGGCCCGCGCCGTGCGGGAAGGGGTGCGGGACGCGCTGGGCGTGGACGTCGGAGTCGTCGTCACCGACACCTTCGGGCGGCCCTGGCGCGCCGGGCTCACCGACGTCGCCATCGGGGCGGCCGGGGTGCGGGTCCTCGACGACCTGCGGGGCGGGACCGACGCGTACGGCAATCCGCTGACCGCGACCGTCGTCGCCACCGCCGACGAGCTGGCCGCCGCGGGGGACCTCGTCAAGGGCAAGGCCGCGGGGCTGCCCGTCGCGGTCGTACGAGGGCTGCCGCATGTCGTCGGCTCCACGGGGGCCGAGGCCGAGGCCGACGTGGGGGCGCGGGCGCTGGTGCGTGACGCGCGGGACGACATGTTCCGGCTCGGGACGTCCGAAGCCGTGCGGGAGGCGGTGACGCTCCGTCGGACCGTGCGGGAGTTCACGGACCAGGAGGTCGATCCGGAGGCCGTGCGCAGGGCCGTCGCCGCGGCGGTCACGGCGCCCGCGCCGCATCACACGACGCCGTGGCGGTTCGTGCTTCTGGAGTCCGCCTCTTCTCGGGTCGGGCTGCTCGACGCGATGCGGGACGCGTGGGTCGCGGACCTGCGGCGGGACGGGAAGTCCGAGGAGGCGATCGCTCGGCGGGTGCGGCGGGGGGACGTGCTGCGGAAGGCTCCCTATCTCGTGGTGCCCTGCATGGTCATGGACGGGGCCCATGCGTACGGGGACGCTCGGCGGGACGCTGCCGAGCGGGAGATGTTCGTCGTCTCGGCCGGGGCCGGGGTGCAGAACCTTCTCGTCGCGCTGGCCGGGGAGCGGCTTGGCTCCGCCTGGGTCTCTTCGACGATGTTCTGCCGGGATGTCGTACGGGAGGTGCTTGGGCTGCCGGCCTCGTGGGAGCCGATGGGGGCGGTGGCCGTGGGGCATCCGGCGGTTGCGCCTCCGGCTCGGGGGGTGCGGGGCCTGGACGGCTTCTTGGCCGTGCGGTAGCTGGCCTCTGGCCTTGGGCGGCCGTTTGGCCTCGGGCCGTCGTTGGGTGTTCGCGGCGGGGCCCGTGGCTCTGGCTGTGCGTGGCTTCTCTGGGTTCTTGGGTGCGGGTGTTCTTCGTTTTTTGCGCCGTTCCCCGCGCCCCTGGGAGTGCGTGGCTTCGCCGGGTTCTTGGGTGCGGGCCGTCCTTTGCTTTTTTGCGCCGTTCCCCGCGCCCCTGGATCTGCCTGGCTTCGCCCGGTTCCTGGGTGCGGGATGTCGTCGTTTTTTGCGCCGTTCCCCGCGCCCCTGGGCGGGTGGGGCGGGCGGTGGGCTTGGCGGGGGGCTTGGCGGGGGGCTCAGAGTAGGGCGATGTTTGTTCTTGGCATTTTGGGTTTTCTTCGGGGTGGGGTGTGGCCCGTCAGGAGAATCAGGCGGGCCGCTCTGTGGCGTTGGCCCTCGTAGGGGGTCAGGAGGCGCAGCATCTCTTCGTCGTCCGCCTCCCGGTTGTTCGCCAGGGCGTGGCCGATGATGCCCGGGAGGTGGAGGTCGCCCACCGTCACCGCGTCGGGGGCCCCGTTGGTGCGCTGCACCGTTTCCGAGGAGGTCCAGGGGCCGATGCCCGGGATCAGCTCCAGGCGGCTCCGGGCCTGCGGCGGTTCCATCTCCGCCGCCTCCTCCAGGCGCCGCGCCACCCGTACCGCACGCAGGACCGTCGACGCCCGCTTGTCGTCCACGCCCGCCCTGTGCCACTCCCAGGAAGGGATCAGCGCCCAGGTGCGGGGCGCCGGCATCACGTACAGGTCCGCATGGGGCCCAGGGGCCCGCTCTCCGTGGCCGCGGACCAGGAGGCGCCAGGCCCGGTAGGCCTCCTCCACGGTGATCTTCTGTTCCAGGACGGAGGGGATCAGGGATTCCAGGACCAGGCCCGAGCGCACCAGGCGCAGGCCGGGGCGGCGGCGGGCCGAGGCCGCGACCAGGCGGTGGCGGGGTTCGAAGGCCGCGGGGTCGTCCGCCTCGCCGAGGAGGGTGGGGAGGTGGGCCAGGAGCCAGTCCGCTCCCTCGCCCCAGGCCTCGGCCTCCACCGTGCCGGAGCGCATCGCCACCCGTAGCGTCCCCGGGCCCTCGGGCGTGCGGCTCGCGCGCCACACCGAGCCGTCGGGGGCCGTACGGAAGGTCGGGTCTCCCGGGCCCCGCCGCAGGGGGCCCAGAGTCAGGCCGAGGTCCAGCGGGAAGGGCGGCTGCCACGTACGGCTCCGGGGCGCGGAGTCCTGGCGCGGCACTCCCCCGGGTACAGCCGTCCCGCCACCGCGCACCGAGGTGCGAGTGGGGCGCGGGGCGAAACGGGACGACATTTGTACGAGGGTAACGGGGCAGCGGCCGAGACGCGGGCCGGTTGGCCGCGCCCGGAGGCCGCTGTTCGTGCTCTCACTCGTCACGTGGTCTCACTGACCACTTGCTCCTACTGGTCCGAGGAGAAGCGGACCGCTCCCTGCGGCAGCCTGGCGTCGCACCAGATGCGTACGCCGTCGCGGAGTTCATTGTCGGCGCCGACGGTCGCCGCGTCGCCGATGACCGCTCCCGCGAGCACCGAACGGGCGCCGATCCGCGCGCCCGCGCCGATCAGGGAGTCGGTGATCACCGCTCCCGGTTCGACGACCGCGCCGGCCAGGACCGCGCTGCCCGCGATCCGGGCGCCCTCGCCGATCCGGGCGTCCGCGCCGATCACCGTGCCGCCGGTCAGCTTGGCGTCGGGGGCGACCGAGGCGCCCGGCAGGACCAGGTACTCGCCGCAGCGGCCCGGGACCGCCGGGGACGGGGCACGGCCGAGGACGAGGTCGGCGGAGCCGCGTACGAACGCCTGGGGCGTGCCCAGGTCGAGCCAGTACGTCGAGTCGACCATTCCCTGGAGATGGGCGCCGGAGGAGAGCAGGTCGGGGAAGGTCTCGCGTTCGACCGAGACGGGGCGGCCCGCGGGGATCGTGTCGATGACCGAGCGCCGGAAGACGTACGCGCCGGCGTTGATCTGGTCGGTGACGATCTCCTCCGGGGTCTGCGGCTTCTCCAGGAAGGCCGTGACCCTGCCGGTCGGATCGGTGGGGACCAGGCCGTACGCCCTGGGGTCATCGACCCGGGTCAGGTGGAGGGAGACGTCGGCGCCGGACGTCTCGTGGGTGTCGACGAGGGCGCGGATGTCCAGGCCCGTGAGGATGTCGCCGTTGAAGATCAGGACCGGTTCGTCGGGAGCCGAGCGCAGCCGCGACGCCACGTTGCGGATGGCGCCGCCCGTGCCGAGTGGTTCGGTCTCCGTGACGTACTCGATGTGGAGGCCGAGTTCCGAGCCGTCGCCGAAGTACGGCTCGAAGACCTCGGCGAGGTAGGAGGTGGCGAGGACGATGTGTTCCACGCCCGCCGCGCGGGCCCGCGCGAGCTGGTGGGTGAGGAACGGGACGCCCGCCGCCGGAACCATCGGCTTGGGGGTGTGGACCGTGAGGGGTCGGAGCCGGGTTCCCTTGCCGCCGACCAGGAGGATCGCTTCTGTCACCTGTCGTCTCTGCTTCCTGCTGGGGCCGGCCGAACTTGAGTTTCGGCCGGCCAGTGTATGCAGACGGCTGTGCAGATCGTGCAGATAGTGCGATTGGTGCCGTGCGGCCGGCCTCAGCGGCCCTGGAGGCGGGCCGAGGTTGACCGGGTCGTGCCGAGCTTCTTGTACAGGCGGGCGCCCGGACATGCCGTGGCGAATCCGTCCCGGTGACCGGAGATCACCCGGAACCGGACGTTCGCGCCCTTCTTGTACAGATTGCCACCGCCGGACTTCAGGGTGGTGGTGCCGTTCGGATTGCGCCCGTGCAGTCCGAGCTTCCAGGCCGCCAGACGGGAGACGGCGCTCACGGCCGCCTTCGGCGGGTTGACGGTGCTGTACGAGCCGATGACGGCGATCCCGGTGGTGTTGGTGTTGAAACCGAGAGTGTGGGCCCCGAGGACCGGCTTGGCCACACCTCCGGCACGGCCTTCGTAGATGTTTCCGCACTTGTCGATCGCGAAGTTGTAGCCGAGGTCGCGCCAGCCGCTGCTCTTGACGTGGTAGCGGTAGATGCTGCGGAGCACGGACGGAGCCTGTGCGCAGGTGTAGTTGTTGCCCGAAGCGGTGTGGTGCAGGAAGGCGGCCTTCACCGTCTTGGTGTACCCGAAGTTCTTCTCGCGCAGCTTCTCGTCCGCGCCCCAGCCCTTGCGGGTGACGATGCGCGGGCGTGGGCCGATGTAGGGCTTGGCCTTGTCCGCGTCGGGCTTGCCTGCCGCGGGCTTGCCTGTCGCGGGCTTGCCCGTCTGCTTTCCTGTCTGCTTGCCCGTCTGCTTGCCCGGCGCGAGCAGGTCCGCCACGGTCTGCTGCTTCGTCAGTTCCGGGATCACGGAGGCGCCGAGATGGGCGAGCTCCTTGTTCACGGCCGACGCCGCGGCGGACTCGGCGGTCAGACCGGCGGAGATCTTCGACACCTCGGGCAGGACGCCCAGCGACAAGGCGCCTTGGACCGTGTTGCCCGGGGTGGTGCCCTCGGGCGGGGTCTCGTCTCCGGGGGCGACCAGTTCGAGACGCAGGCCGCCGGGCAGGGCGGGAGCCGCGGCGCGGTGCGCGCCGGTGGCGGGCTCCGGGCGGACGCGGATCTCCACGCCGTCGGAGTCACCGACCCACAGCGGTGCCGTCGAACCACGTACCCGGCCCATGGCGCGCTCGGTGGCCTCCGGGTCGGCCGCGTGTTCGTGGTTGTGCGTCTCGACGTCCTGCCAGCCCGACCAGGCGGAGCCGCCGGTCGGCCGGGTGCGGACCTGGACGGTCCCGTGCAGTTCGTCTTCCGGGTCGTCCCAGACGACACCGACCAGGGAGTACGGGTGTACGTCGCGCCGGGTCAGGCCTTGTTCGCGCACCTCCGTGGGGCCGAGGGAGCGCTCGGAGCGGAGCGGGCCGAGCGGGAGCGACTGGGTGCTGCCGGGGACCGCCTCCGCGGCGGGCCCGGCGGGCCCGGCGGGCGGCGGAACGCCGGGCGTCGACGCCCGGGCGTCGGACGTCGGCAGGGTGAGGGGCAGGGCCAGGGCGGCCGCGCACGCGACGCCGATCGAGGAAGCAAGGAATCCACGCATACAAGTGATGTTCCTCAATGTGGGACATATATGTCCATTGGGGATTTGACGGACCATCGGCCAGAAGGGCCGTTCCGGTGTTCTCCGCTCCTCCGCCACGCCGATGGGCGCCGAGGTGTCCGCGTACTCTTGCGCCCGTGAACGCCAACGACCGCACCCCTGCCGACCTGCTGCGATCCGCGCTCGCCGCGGATCCGGGCCGCCCTCTGGTCACCTTCTACGACGACGCCACGGGCGAGCGCGTGGAATTGTCCGTGGCCACCTTCGCCAATTGGGTGGCCAAGACCGCCAATCTGCTTCAGGGCGACCTCGCCGCCGAGCCCGGCGACCGGGTCGCGCTGCTGCTGCCCGCGCACTGGCAGACGGCCGTCTGGCTGCTCGCCTGTTCGTCGGTGGGCGTGGTCGCGGACGTGGGCGGCGCCCCGGCCGCGGCGGACCTCGTCGTCAGCGGGCCCGAGACGCTGGACGTCGCGCGCGCCTGCTCCGGGGAGCGTGTCGCGCTCGCGCTGCGGCCGCTCGGCGGGCGTTTCCCGCAGCCGCCCGAGGGCTTCGCCGACTACGCGGTCGAGGTGCCGGGGCAGGGGGACCAGTTCGTGCCCTTCGCCCCCGTCGACCCGGCGGGGGCCGCCCTCGCGGTCGACGGGGAGGAGCTGACCGGTGCCGAGATCGTGGAGCGGGCCCGCGCCGACGCGTCGGGGCAGGGGCTCGGCCCCGGCTCGCGCGTGCTGTCCGGCCTGCCGTACACCGACTGGCGGGGCCTGAGCGCCGGGCTCTACGCGGCACTCGCGTCGGGCGGCTCCGTGGTCCTCTGCCGCAACCTCGACCAACTCCCCGAGGACAGCCTCGCGAAGCGCATCGAGACGGAACGCGTCACGTCGACCGCGGTCTGAGCCCGACGCCGACCACGGGCGGCCCCCTGCGCCACCGGCCCCGGCTGACGTGGCGTCGGCCGCTGCTGACGTGGCGTCGGCCGGAGGCCGGCGCGACACGCCGGGCGCGGCCTGACGCACGGCGTCGACCCCAGCACGCCGGCCCCAGCTGACGCACGACGCCGGCCCGGGCCGACAGACGCCGACCCGGGCCGACCCGGGCCGACACTCGATGTCACCCCCGCCCCACGCCCCACGCCCCTCACCCACCCCCCTTTTTCCCCCGTCCGGCCCACGCCGCCCCCGGGCCCGCAGGCCCCCGGCCGCGCGGCGGGCCATGGTCGTAGATACGCACCAGGTCGTAGCCACGCAGCCATGAGGGGTGGACGCACACGTGACCGACACCGCAGGGTCGCCCGGCGGGCCGGAGGACGGGGCACCGGAGCAGCGGGTGACGCAGGGGCCCGGCGCGGGCGCGACCCCCACCGGGGTGGGCCTGGGGCGGCGCAGGCGCCGCTGGCTGCACTCGGCGGCGCTCGGTGTGTCCGTCGTGGTGCTCGCCGCGGCCGGCCTCGGGTGGGCGGCGTACAAGAAGCTCGACGGCAACATCACCAGGGACACCGACGCCGCCGCCGAGCTCGAACGGTACGAGAAGGAGCGCCCGACGCCCCTGGTCAACGGCGCGCAGAACATCCTGGTGATCGGCTCCGACACGCGCGCGGGTGACGGCAACCGCAAGTACGGCAGGGACCCCGGCACCCAGCGCTCGGACACCACGATCCTGCTGCACCTGGCCGCCGACCGGCAGAGCGCGACCGCCGTGTCGATCCCGCGGGACCTGATGGTGAACATCCCCGGCTGCCTCACGTCGGACGGCTCGCGGACGCGGCCCCGGTTCGCCCAGTTCAACTTCGCGTACGAGTTCGGCGGGACGGCCTGCACCATCCGTACCGTCGAGAAGCTGACCAGGATCCGCGTCGACCACCACATGGTCGTCGACTTCGCGGGATTCAAGGACATGGTCGACGCCGTGGACGGCGTCGAGGTCTGCCTCACGGCGCCGATCACCGACCCCGACGCCCAGGTGAATCTCGCCCCCGGCCTGCGGACCCTCGACGGCGAGCAGGCGCTCGGCTACGTACGGGCCCGCAAGAGCCTCGGCAACGGCAGCGACACGGACCGGATGGACCGGCAGCAGGAGTTCCTCGGGGCACTCGTCAACAAGGTCCAGAGCAATGACGTCCTGCTGAATCCGGGGAAGCTCTATCCCGTTCTCGACGCGGCGACTTCTTCGCTGACGACCGACCCGGCGCTGGCCAGCCTGCGAGGTCTGTACCAACTCGTGCGCGGCATGCGCAATATCCCCACGGAACGGGTGCAGTTCCTGACCGTTCCCAGGAAGTCGTACATCTACGACGCGAACCGCGACGAGCTGGTCGAGCCCGCCGCGGAGAAACTCTTCACCCGGCTCCGCACCGACGGCCCCGTGGCGGTGGTCCCGCAGGGGGACGCGGGCCAGGGCGAGGGCGAAACCGGCGTCGGCACCGGCACCGGCACCGGCACCGGCACCGGCACCGGCGAGAAGCTCGACGACCCCACTCATACGTCGTCACCCGCGCCGACATTCCAGGGCAATACGGCCGCCGAGCCTCCCTGCGAGTAAAACGATTCTCAAGGCAACACCCCTCCGTACAAAGAAATAGGGCGGATTGCCCAGTTGTAGGGGAGTGGAATTTGTCACCGGCGTCGTCCGGCGCTGAACTGGGCGGATAGTGTGAGCGATCCGGTGCGCCGGGCCTGTGGGCCGCGCACCGCTGAATGAATGACCGGGCGCCTTCTTGAGGGGGGAATGGCGCCGCGTGGCCCCGACGGAGGACGCAGACAACCGTGGACGCGCAAGGCGGTGGGCGGGCGGAGAACATCGATCCCGCGGACCAGTGGGTGCTCAACCCGGAAACCGGTGATTACGAACTGCGACTGAGCCCTTCCGCTGGGCAGTCGTCGGTTCCCGCACCCCGTAGATCGACGCCCCGCCGGGGAGGCCGCGGCCGTTCCGCGCCGAACGGCGACAGCCCGCGCCGGCGCGAGCGCGAGGAGCGCCCCGAGGTGCCGCCTCAGCGCAGGCGCCGGGTCAAGGAGCCGGAGACCGCGGGCGGCAGACGCAAGCAGAAGCCGAAGAAGTCCAAGGGCAAGAAGCTCCTGGTGTGGACCGGCGGCTCGTTGGCGTTTCTGCTGGTCACAGGGTGTGTGGGCGGGTACCTCTACTACCAGCACCTCAACGACAACATCAACGCGGTCGACGCCGACGGCGCGTCCACCGGCGGCTTCAGCAAGGACCGGGCCATCAACGTCCTGGTGATCGGCACCGACAAGCGCAGCGGTGACGGCAACAAGGGCTACGGCGACGAGGGCAGCCTCGGCCACGCCGACACGACGATCCTGCTGCACGTCTCCAAGGACCGTACGAACGGCACCGCGTTGAGCATCCCGCGCGACATGATCACCGACATTCCGGACTGCCCGACGACGCAGGAGGACGGCAGCACGAAGACCATCCCCGGCTCGAAGAACGTCCGGTTCAACGAGAGCCTCGGCCAGAGCGAGCGCACGCCGAGCTGCACCATGCGTACGGTCACCAAGATCACGGGGATAAAACCCGACCACTTCATGGTGGCGGACTTCAACGCGGTCAAGACGCTCTCCAGCGCGGTCGGCGGCGTGGACGTCTGTCTCGCCAAGGACATCGACGACCCCGACTCCCACCTCAAGCTGCCCGCGGGCAAGCACACCCTGGACGGCGAGGAGGCGCTCGCGTTCGTCCGCACCCGCCACTCGGTGGGCACCGGCGGCGACTTGAGCCGGATCGAGCTCCAACAGCAGTTCCTCAGCTCGCTGATGCGCAAGCTGAAGTCGAACGACACGCTCACCAGCCCGAAGAAGATGTTCGACCTCGCCGAGGCGGGCACCAAGGCGCTCACGGTCGACTCCACAATCGGGGACATCATGAAGCTCCGTGACCTCGGCATGGAGCTCGGCAAGCTCAACGTGAAGAACCTGAGCTTCGCCACGACGCCGGTCGTCGACAACCCGGCCGAGAAGGTGCACACCACGGTCGTGCTCGACCCCGGCAAGGCGGACCCGCTGTTCGCGATGTTGCGCGCCGACCAGTCGCTGACCGCGGTGAAGAAGCAGGAGAAGAAGGAGAAGGCCGAGGTGGCCGCCCGCCTCAAGGGCCCCAAGGCCGACGCCTCCGAGGTCCGGGTGGACGTCTACAACGGCAGCGGCAAGACCGGCGCCGCTCAGACAACTCTCACGTGGCTGCAGAACAATGAGGGCGTGCTGAAGTCCACCCAACTGGGGAACGCGCCCGCGGTCATCAAGAAGACGACGCTCGAGTACGGCCCTGACGAGGCCGACCAGGCCCGTCGGCTCGCCGACATCATGGGTCTGCCCGGCTCCGCCCTGAAGCCGGGCAAGAGCGAGAAGAACGCCCAGGGACTTCCTGCCGTGAAGCTGACGCTCGGCGGCGACTTCAAGGGCGCGGGGAAGCCCATCGCCCCGCCGACGAAGGCGCCGGAGGGCATTCAGAAGGTTGAAGCAGACAAGACTGTCTGTGCCAAGTGACCTGAAGCGGTCGTTCTGCGTCTAACAATGGGCCAAGGCGTCGCGGAGCGGGCGCAGTTCGGGACTGGGGCGGGGAGGGGCTGGGGATGAGGCAGAGCAGCGTGCGTAAGGAGGGGGCGAGGAAACGTGCCCCGCACGCGAGTGATCATGGCTGGGACGAGGGCCCGAACGAGGGCGACGCGCCTCCCGACGGTTCTGAGGACGGCCCCGGCGCCACCGCGAGGAAGAGCGGCGGCGCGCCACCGGCCGGTGCGGGCCGGCGGCGCCGCGGTGCGGGCGGCGGCGCCCGGCCGGCGAAGCCCAAGCGCCGCGTGCTGCGCTGGTCGGCGACGATTTTGTCGGTGCTGATACTGGGCACGGCAGGCGCCGGTTTCCTCTACTACCAGCACCTCAACGGCAACCTTGAGACCTCCGACCTGAACATCGGCGAGCACCGGGCCCCCGCGCCCACGCCCAACGCCGCGGGCCAGACGCCGCTGAACATCCTGCTCATCGGCTCGGACGCGCGGGACTCCAAGGAGAACCAGAAGCTCGGCGGCGCGAAGGACACGTTCGGCTCCCCGCCGCTCGCCGACGTCCAGATGCTGCTGCACCTCTCGGCCGACCGCACCAACATGTCGGTGGTCAGCATGCCGCGGGACACCCTGCTCCAGATCCCCAAGTGCACGGACCCCGACAGCGGCAAGGTCTACGAGCAGACCGGCCCCCGCAACATGACGAACGAGTCCCTCGGCCGCGGCGGTCCCGGCTGCACGGTCGCCACCTGGGAGAAGCTCACCAACATCCACATCGACCACTTCATGATGGTCGACTTCGCGGGTGTGGTCTCCATGGCCGACGCCATCGGCGGCGTCCCGGTCTGCGTGGACAAGAACATCCACTCCCGCGACAGCCAGGGCCACGGCTCGGGCCTGAAGCTGGAGAAGGGCACCACGGAGATCCAGGGCGAGCAGGCGCTCCAGTGGCTGCGCACCCGCTACGGCTTCGAGGACGGCAGCGACATCGGCCGCGCCAAGGCCCAGCACATGTACATGAACGCGCTGGTCCGCAAGCTCCGCGAGAACACCGGTCTGACCAGCCCGAACCAGCTCCGCAAGCTCGCCGAGGAGGCCACGAGCGCGCTGAAGGTCGACGACGGGCTCGGCAGCATCAAGAAGCTCTACGACCTGGGCAACGAGCTGAAGAAGGTCTCGCCGGAGCGCACGACGATGACGACGATGCCGTACGAGTACGTCGGCGCGCGCGTCATCCCCAAGCCGGGCGACGCCGAGCAGCTCTTCCGGCTGGTCCGCGACGACGTCTCCCTGGACGGCAAGGGCAAGAAGAAGAAGGCCGCGGAGAAGCCGTCGGACGACCCCGCGGCGGCGGACGACCGGATAGCGATCCAGGTCCAGAACGGCACGGGCACCACGGCCGAGCCCGCGGTCAGCGGCCGGGCGAGCACGGTGGCGCAGCTCCTGGCGGGCAAGGGCTTCGCGAAGGCGACGCCGGACACCACGTCGGCCCTGACCGAGGCGAAGACCGTCGTCCGCTACCCCAGTGTCGACCTGGAGGGCGATGCCCAGCGGGTCGCCAAGTCCCTGGGCCTTCCGCTCAGTTCGGCGAAGAAGTCCACGGACGTCTCCGGGGTCACGCTGGTCGTCGGCGCCGACTGGCGCGAGGGCGACGCGCCGCCCAAGGCGAAGAAGAAGAACGACTCCACGCCGGAGTCCGCGGACGCGCTCAGCGGCTCCGACAAGAAGGCGTGCATGAAGGTGGACCCGAACTTCAGCTGGTGACACCGACGGCCGCGGGGGGGGGGGGGGGGGGGGGGGGGGGGGGGGGGGGTGGTGGGGGGGGGGGGGGGGGTGGGGTCAACCACCCCAAGCCCCCT